>NZ_JAIAZY010000139.1 GCF_019459225.1 Bacillus sp. IITD106 | reverse complement strand
GGTAAGGCTGCGGATCATATCCTGTAGTGCATAATTCATACATATGAAATTTTGTTGCCATTTTTGTCGAAAACACTTGACATTTCAAAATCACCCCAATAATCGCCGGTGAAGGGATTTATTTCCTTACTAACTGCAATTGAGGTGTTAAAGTTGAAACCAGCAATTATTGCACATGAAGATTATCAAAACTTCGTTTTAGAACAATTAAGGAAGCACTATTCGGGAAGTGTCCTCACGATTGTAAATAATGATTGGCCTATTATTTACAAGTTATGGATCACTGATCTTTCTTATCTTACTTCCTGGCTTCGGAGCTCCTAT
>NZ_JAIAZY010000138.1 GCF_019459225.1 Bacillus sp. IITD106 | reverse complement strand
CCGACGTAATCTATCTTTTTATTCTCCCAGAAGGCGTAAAAGTCATCTCCTGCGAAACCTTTGTCAAAACGTACATATCGTACTGTATGTATCGACGAAAGCAATTTTAACGTTTCTTTTGCGAACTCAATGACATTTTCAGCGGTATGGCTATTGCCGGGTCGGAGAGTTCCATTAAGGCATAATCCCGTTTTTCCTTCATACACCAGTACAGGATGATAGCTTTTACGGCCTGGTTTATAAGGATTTGGCCCCACTTTTGCCTGTTCCTGATTTCCATAAACCGTTTCAATGGTGGAATCAAAATCCAGGATCAAGTCTGATGGCAAGG
>NZ_JAIAZY010000137.1 GCF_019459225.1 Bacillus sp. IITD106 | reverse complement strand
GCTTCCATAGCTCAGTTGGTAGAGTGCATCCATGGTAAGGATGAGGTCACCGGTTCAAGCCCGGTTGGAAGCTTCCAATCAGAATAATATAATGGCCCCTTGGTCAAGCGGTTAAGACACCGCCCTTTCACGGCGGTAACACGGGTTCGAATCCCGTAGGGGTCACCATTTAATTCTAAGACAAGCTAATAGAACTGCCTATTTTTCTTCTATAGTAAAATTGGGAGAAGCAAGCAGTTCAAGGAAGCGCCCGAGAGAAGGAATGAGCGTACAGACGTACGTGACATGACAGAACGAGAAAGCTGACGCAGAAATGCGCCGCTTATCACAATTTTACAA
>NZ_JAIAZY010000136.1 GCF_019459225.1 Bacillus sp. IITD106 | reverse complement strand
GTCTGCCTGGCAGCGTCCTGCTCTTGCAAGGGGAGGCCCCTTACTACCATCGGCGCTGAAGAGCTTAACTTCCGTGTTCGGGATGGGAACGGGTGTGACCTCTTCGCCATCGCCACCAGACAATTCATAATCGACATATTTTATTATAATATGTTTTATGTATTTTTCAAGAGAAATCTTTCATTCCCTCAAAACCAAATAATAGAGAAAGCAAACCGAAACGATTTCGCAATCTAGCTCCAGCGCCTATCGACTAGCCAACTTCCGGGTCTTTTCCCTACGATAAGTCAACATCAATTCGCCTTGCGGCTTATCGTGTTTCCTTTATCGCAAGTCTTGGCCCCTGCAGTTTGTACGTCGATGAACAGGCGCTTCCGCTTTATAA
>NZ_JAIAZY010000135.1 GCF_019459225.1 Bacillus sp. IITD106 | reverse complement strand
TTGATTAAGTCCTCGATCGATTAGTATCCGTCAGCTCCATGTGTCGCCACACTTCCACACCGGACCTATCAACCTGATCATCTTTCAGGGATCTTACTCGCTTGCGCGATGGGAAATCTCATCTTGAGGGGGGCTTCATGCTTAGATGCTTTCAGCACTTATCCCGTCCGCACATAGCTACCCAGCGATGCCTTTGGCAAGACAACTGGTACACCAGCGGTGCGTCCATCCCGGTCCTCTCGTACTAAGGACAGCTCCTCTCAAATTTCCTGCGCCCGCGACGGATAGGGACCGAACTGTCTCACGACGTTCTGAACCCAGCTCGCGTACCGCTTTAATGGGCGAACAGCCCAACCCTTGGGACCGACTACAGCCCCAGGATGCGATGAGCCGACATCGAGGTGCC
>NZ_JAIAZY010000134.1 GCF_019459225.1 Bacillus sp. IITD106 | reverse complement strand
TTCCTTAGAAAGGAGGTGATCCAGCCGCACCTTCCGATACGGCTACCTTGTTACGACTTCACCCCAATCATCTGTCCCACCTTCGGCGGCTGGCTCCAAACGGTTACCCCACCGACTTCGGGTGTTACAAACTCTCGTGGTGTGACGGGCGGTGTGTACAAGGCCCGGGAACGTATTCACCGCGGCATGCTGATCCGCGATTACTAGCGATTCCGGCTTCATGCAGGCGAGTTGCAGCCTGCAATCCGAACTGAGAATGGTTTTATGGGATTGGCTCGACCTCGCGGTTTTGCTGCCCTTTGTACCATCCATTGTAGCACGTGTGTAGCCCAGGTCATAAGGGGCATGATGATTTGACGTCATCCCCACCTTCCTCCGGTTTGTCACCGGCAGTCACCTTAGAGTGCCCAACT
>NZ_JAIAZY010000133.1 GCF_019459225.1 Bacillus sp. IITD106 | reverse complement strand
AGGGAACAGCAAAAAGGACGCTTTTTTGTCGTGGAATATAAAAATAAAACGGATCTCTATGAACACGCCTATCAATTCGAACATCAATATCTAGATGTCCAGATACGTGAGCTCAATGGTCGACTCGGACGTTTGCAGTTTCGCTTGGATCGATTGCAAAAGCAAATTATGTCTTTGAAAAAGAAACAAAGAAGCGCGATTTTTGGCACCAAAAAGCTATTCAAGGGACAGCATACCCTTCCGAAGTACCAGGATGATCACGCTCTTTGGCGGGAAGATTGGTCGCAAGCCCGTTATAATCAAATGACCATCAGTGGCAGGAAAGATGCGAAGTATGGGAATTTTGTCTTTTCCTATGAACCCGAAACGAAAAGCCTTCACTTTACAACGCCAAACGGCATGGCCATTGAAATACCGAATCTTGTCTTTCCTTATGGTCAAGAACATGTAGAAC
>NZ_JAIAZY010000132.1 GCF_019459225.1 Bacillus sp. IITD106 | reverse complement strand
CATCTTAGTTACGACGAATGTATGGAAAGAAATCGGGTTTGGATCGATTGTTTACTTGGCTGCTATTGCAGGGGTCGATCAGCAGCTTTATGAAGCCGCAGCCCTTGACGGTGCAAGCAGGTTCAAGCAAATTTATTTAATTACCATTCCTTCCATTTTGCCAGTTATTTTGATTTTCATGATTTTGGCAATTGGAAACCTATTGAACGCTGGTTTTGAGGACATTCTCCTTTTAGGTTCTAACCCAGTTGTAAGGGATGTAGCGGACGTCTTGGATACGTATGTATATCGTAGAGGTATTCAGCACTCACTATTTTCCTATGCAACCGCTGTCGGACTTTTTAAAGCCATCATCAGCGTAGGCTTGCTCACATTGGCTAACTTCTTATCAAGAAGAGCGGGAAGCAGCTTATGGTAAAAAAAGGGGAGGATTCCACATGTTAAAAATGACAACTGGCGATCGCGTCATGTCA
>NZ_JAIAZY010000131.1 GCF_019459225.1 Bacillus sp. IITD106 | reverse complement strand
AATTTTAGTTACGACGAATGTCTGGAAAGAAATCGGGTTTGGATCGATCGTTTACTTGGCCGCTATTGCAGGGGTCGATCAGCAGCTTTATGAAGCAGCGGCGCTAGACGGAGCAAGTAGATTCAAACAAATTTATTTAATTACCATTCCTTCCATTTTGCCAGTTATCTTGATTTTCATGATTTTGGCAATTGGGAACTTATTGAATGCTGGTTTTGAGGACATTCTCCTTTTAGGCTCTAACCCAGTTGTAAGGGATGTATCTGATGTTTTGGATACGTACGTTTACCGACGTGGTATTCAACATTCATTATTTTCCTATGCAACCGCTGTCGGACTATTTAAAGCCATCATCAGCGTAGGCTTGCTCACATTAGCTAACTTCTTATCAAGAAGAGCGGGAAGCAGCTTATGGTAAGAAAAGGGGAGGAGGATTCCACATGTTAAAAATGACAACTGGCGATCGCGTCATGTCG
>NZ_JAIAZY010000130.1 GCF_019459225.1 Bacillus sp. IITD106 | reverse complement strand
TAAAATTAACCTTAGCCTCTTCAAGTGGAATCGCCCTTTCAGTAATTTGAGCCATCACTCGTTTATCAGATATCAATTTAAAGTAATCATTAAAATCCTTCTTTTGAAACTTATCCATCGTTATGCTTTGCATTTATTAATCAACTACCTAATATTATTATTTTTTCAACATTTGGAATCCTTCCTAAGTAAAGATATGCTAATTCACTAACTTTATAACATGATTAGAGGTTTTCTTTCTAGTAAAAAACGCACTTTTTTCTTTTATTAAAAGTCAAGAAAATGCTTAAATTTATTTGTACATAGATGGTTTTATATAATGTCACACATTTTATGTAAAAAAGAATGATAGGAAAGCAGTAGTATTATCTGCTATTTCTATCCTGTTTTTATACTACAGTTGACCTCATTTACTACAACAATATTTCTATTAGAGATACATATTATTTGTTTTTGATTCATTAGCTTTTACAAATCGTCTTAATGCCGATAAATATA
>NZ_JAIAZY010000013.1 GCF_019459225.1 Bacillus sp. IITD106 | reverse complement strand
TTAAACATTGCAATGATTGCAATGCATTACATAATTCTTTATAATATGTATATAATAAAAAAGACAGAGTATGGTTATACTCTGTCGGGGCAGCTGCATACCGCTTGGACGGTTGGCCAAATGAAAAAAGATGTTTTATTTAAAAAAGAGTAACCACCTGGATTCTTTGGCTGAGAAGTGGGCGGTTACTTTCTTTTTTGTGTGAACATTACAATGATTGTGATAACAACTGATGCTAAAGTTGCAAGAAATATACCAAATTGAAAGAGCATATTTATTGCATCGTATGTCACCATATATTAACACCCCCTCTCTCAAGGGAGTGCCAACCGCCCATCTGCTCATGCAGCTGCTTATTACATTGTATCATTTACTTACGAGGAAATCGATATAAGTGGGTATATATGTTCCTCTTTTTATGAAGATCATACCCAGTCATATCAATATGTTTTAACTACTCCTCATTTTTAAGGATACCCAAAATGAGTATGTCTTTTAAAATCAATAAAATTTTATAACCTTGTCAATAAGAAGTTTATAAAAGTAAAAGCTTATAGATTCAACTTGTAACTCTGAATCTATAAGCTTTTCAAGTTTTTGGGAGTTAATGAATTTTACAAAATGATTTATTGAACAATATCGAAAGCATCATTAGTAGTCGCTTCCGATATATAATTATATTCTAAGTCTTCCCTTACTATAGAAATTCCATATTTCTTTAGTTGATTATGGATCATCTCGCTATCTTCTATACCTTGACAATAACAGTATTCAAGAAAAGGTGAGTACATTCTATCCCCTGTTGATTCTAATTCATCTAGAAGTTTTTTCTGCTCGTTATTGGAAAGGGTTTCTTTTAATTGTCTCAAAAGTCGAGCCGCATCCTCAGTGGCCAACTGATATTCCGTATCCTCCAAACATTTCTTGTATGCTTCTTGGTGGACTCGTTCAACAAAGACAACATCCGTAAAAGCTTTGTGGATTACATTTTTTTCATTCATTTACTTTTCCTCCTCGATAACCCTTGCCGAAATGGGAAAACTCTTCGTATAATAAAGGAGCATCCTCTTCGGAGGGTGAATTGTTATGGGGAATCCGTAGTGACCTGGTGGGGTTGGCGGATTCCCTTTTTATTTTTCTTTTTCCACTTTGAATTTGACCTTTTTTACAATAACGAAATCTCCATCAATATACCCTTGCATAAATGCTTCAAGTACTTCGTTCATCTTATCTCCTTTTTCGGTGCAAGCATTCTTAAACGCCTTTTGTAAGTTTTCATCAATCGTAGTGGTAAATGGTTTTCTTGCCAAACTATTATCACCCCCCCATATTTACAATATACACTTTTAAAAAATATTTTCAACATATTTTAGAAGTATTTTAAAAGTTAGGGAAACTTAATATTTGAGGGTCTATTGCTCACTGCGAATCAATAAATTTGGAAAATGAGCAATAAGATCTCAGCTTCTCCCTTTTCGAGTTCTAAAAACAATCTTTGACAAAAACGTTTAGCTGCTGTTTTATATATAGGTTGTGTGCAAGATCAGGAAGTTGAATCACTTTGGCTACAAACCGTAAATCACTTATATACAAGTTGTGTTGGCCAAAATTGCCGCTGATGCTGTGAAAGACTATATTTGTAACAATAAAAATGTTTTCTATCACGATATTACTGTTGTTGCAAAGGAAGCTATAAAAAAGGACGTTAAAAGGGTTATGGAAATTTTTTAAACAAAGGTGAAAAAGTAAGATAATGTAAGGAGGAATTGAAGTTGAAACGCGATCAATATGAAAGAGTTCGAGATGAAGTACTAAAACTATTCGAAAAGGCGAATATTATTTTAACAAAAATTTGACACTCTTCGATAAGGGATCATAAAAAGGTCACGGAAGCACAAGGCATTCCATGACTTTTTTACGATTCCAGTAAACAGAGTTTTCTTAAGACGAAAAGAATGTCTCCGGGGTTATATATATAAATTGTAATTGATATTTTGCATTATTAAAAATGTAACCCTCTCCATTCACCTTTCACAAAAGAAAATAAATATAATGCTTGAAAGTGACGTAACGTCATTTTGTATACTATACATACAGCGATTAATAAGGTTGGTGTTATAGTTGATTTCCATTAAAGAGGTAACGAAAAAGACGGGTATTACTGTAAGGACATTGCGCCATTATGACCATATTGGCTTGCTTCCTCCAGCTGGTAAGACAGAAGGCGGACATAGAATGTATGGAGAATTGGAATTACAAAAATTACAGGAGATCCAGTTTTTAAAAACATTAGGCTTCAGCCTGCAAGAAATTAGGGACATGCTCTCAAGCAGAAATTGGGATTGGACTGAATGTTTACAGAGCCAGTTAAAGTATGTTTTACAAGAAAAAGAAAAATTATCGGAGATTGAATCCACATTACGAGGACTTTTAAACGTCATGTTGATGGATGGTTATGTTGATTTAATGAAAATTCAAAAACTAATTCAACTGTATCAAAAGAATAAAGATAAGCGGGAAAGGTACCGTAATGAAGTGTTTCAAGAAAAAGAGAAAGAGCTATTTCACTTGCTCCCGAATATAAACAGTGGAGATCCCGATTCGCTGGAGTGGGTCGCCCTGATCGGACAATTAAAACAGCATAAAGCAGAAGGGCCAGGATCTCCTCGTATTCAACGGATTGTTAGACGCATGAATGAAAAGATGGAAGAAACCTTTGGAGAGCATAATGATATTTTTCTCAATAAGTTTTGGGATATAAGAAAGTCGCCAAATAAATCAGAAGACGCGGGGTTGTATCCAATTGAGCCGGACCTTTTGGCCTTTTTAGAAGAAGCGTCAAACATATATCAAAGCCATAACAAGCCCCACAAGGAGGGAGCTAGATGAGCTTAGAAATACTGATCCCTGTAGGCGTATTAGCCTTATTGGATACATTAAGTCCAACAACTCTAGGTGTTACTGTGTATATGCTGCTTACGGAAAGAGAACGATTAACGAGAAGATTGTTTGTCTATCTATTAACAGTTGCCTCTTTTTATTTTGCTGTCGGTGTATTTTTGATGTTAGGTTTAGATACTATCCTTCAGAGGTTTTCCGGTTTTAGCGGAAATGCGTTATTAAGTCAATTTATGACCTTTATCGGTTTAGGATTATTGATTGGAAGTTTTTTCGTGCCAACGAAGCCCTCTTCTAAACCAAGGAAACCCAAATCAAAAAGCATGTCAGCCATGGTTATGCTTGGTTTTACAACTGGATTGCTTGAAGTTGGAACAGCATTGCCCTATTTTGCTGCAGTTGGGATAATGACGGCAGCTAAATTAACTCCTATACAATGGATGCCAATTCTTGCAAGTTACAATTTCATTATGATTCTGCCCCCTCTTATCCTGATGGGAATGCATACTCTGTTTAGAAATTGGCTACAGGGACCCTTGGAAAGATTAAGGTTGACGATTGAAAAAAATTCCGGATCAACGTTGTCATGGATTATGGGCATTGCAGGTGTAATTATTTTGATAAATGCGTGATATGAGCGAATGATAGGAGGAACATAGATTGAAAAAGTTATATTATTTATTATTTATATCCCTTATTCTGTTCGTTTCAGGTTGTAATTCTGATGGAAAAGGATATGAATTGGTTGATCTTGACGGAATTGATACAATCTATATAAATAATGGAAGCACTAATGTACATCTCACAAGTACTGAAGATACAAAATTAGAAACCTATTACGGTAATCGTGATGTTGAAGTTAATAAAAATAATAACGAGATTGTTTTAAAAGTGAAGCAAAAATGGTTCCATATTGGGCCAAAAGTTAACTTAAATGAGAAATTTCAAGTTTCCATTCCAGAAGATTTTTCAGGGAAAATATTTGTTAACGGAAGTTCAGGCCATATTACCTCTGAAGGACTACAAACAAATAACCTAGAGGTTAAATCCAAAAGCGGGAATGTCATGATCAATTTTGCCAATTTTCATAGTGATGTCGAGGTAAACTCACTAAGTGGAAATGTTGAAATGCTTCTGAACACTGACAAGCCGGACATCGATTTAAAAGTAAAAACGGCAAGCGGAAATCAAGTCATTTCTGTACCGTTAGGCGTGACTAGCAAGCAAGATGAAAATGGGATGGAAGGAACAGCTGGTAAAGGGACCTATAAGGTTCATGTAAAGACGGCTTCCGGAAATATTGCGATTAAATAATCCACTCATCTATCATGATTATATTTTAGGGTTCGCTCCGTTATTAAAATATCAAATAAACCATCTCTTTAGGTGGTTTATTTTTGATAAAAAAGTTGGGTAAGCATTGAAGGGCTTAGAAAAAAGGCTTGTATATTTATTTACGATTAATTAAATATCCTATCCAGTTCATCTTTTATTGCTTTAAATTCTTCGTCGTTTGTAATAATTTCGTGGGATATTTGATCTATTAATACAAAATCCTCCGTAATTAGGTCAAATAATTTCTGATCCTCAAATTCAAAGAGTAAAGGATACAGCATATAATCTTTTATATTGCTGGTTACCAAATTAGTACATATCTCTTATCAGCAATTATTTTCCTCAATTATCTATCCTCTTCATCTTCATCAATCATTTGCAGTATTATTTCTGCCGCTCTAATTGATTTTTCCCTATTTATTTCTTTCCGCTTAAGATACTTTGTAAATTCCGGCTTAGATATAAACTGTTCAGTGGGTATTAGCCATTGGCCTGTTTCTCCAAGGCGCTGTTTTGCCTTGATTTTTCCTTCCGAGCAATATCTCCTGACCATTTGTGTTGATACTCCGAGAATTTGTGATACCTCCGATACAGGTAGATAGGCAGGTAGACTGGATTCGAAGGCTTTTATTATAAGTCTCTCCACTTCTTCTTTTTCATTTTCTTCCAGTTCCATATAAGCCATATCTTTCATTTTATCTAGTTCCATGGATTGGAAAAAAAGATCTACATAATGTTTAGCTTTTTCGCTTATTTTATCTCCAATAGCTTGATTTTTAGACAAATACTTAGATGCCATTTCAGTTCCCATTTTTTCATCCACTCCCTTCACCTCCTATTGTACAGTAATTTGCCGCGAAACTAAAGAAAGAAACGAAACAAATGAAACTTTGTAATATAGTATATACCCAATATGGGGAAAAGATACACTGACTAATAAAATTACCAGGCAAGCAATATTGAAGGAAAATGAAGCACTTTTACTACAAAATTACAGAATAACGAATACGCTTCTTAACAACCAATATTTATATCCGATATAGAAACTAAGTATATGAGCTTCGATCATCTTAATAATTTTCACTTTTTTTTATGCTCTTTTTCCACTCCCTAACCGTTTATATCAAAAATTAATAAGAAGGTGACGGCATATGACCCTAAAGAATTGCCCAAACTGTGGCGCTAGATTAATGGAGGATGCCTCCGAAATTTTAAAAGAAAGACAAGATGGTGGTGTTGAGGTGAATGCTTTTTCTGCTTATGTATGTGAGAAAAATTGTGGGTATATAAAGCGGATTGAACCAGTGCCTAAAATTATTGCCCAGCAAGGTGACGATAGGCTGTTGTTACTTTATCCAAATGAACAAGGGAGGATTTTGGAACTTCGTGATTCTGTCATCTGGCCGTCAATGCATGTCCAATCCATTCTTGCACGTGGTTATTGGGAGGATTATACTGGGAATCATGATGTTATGTTATTGCTTGAAAAAGCACGCGATAGTGAATCAGCCTATCTTACGCCACCAAATTTATTTCGATTTGCAACAAGTGAACTTTCTCAAGATGCTTTTTTGTGTTGGCTTCTTTCCTGGAGTCAAAAAGGATATCGTGATCATGATAAAGCATTATATAATGTCGCGGTTGATTTTGTATCAACGATTTTTTCTGCTCACCAATTAAGCGCACCACCTATTCATTCAATCAAAATCTTAAAGCAGTTTAAATCGCTTGATGTGCTGGCGATTATCAATAATGAGTACGCTATTTTAATTGAAGATAAGACCTATACGAAAAATCATTCTAACCAGCTTGTTCGCTATCGTGAAGCTGTGAGCAAGGATTATCCTAATCTCATTCAACTGCCGATTTATTTTAAAATTGCCGATCAAAGTCATTATCGATCTGTGGAATCAGCAGGATATTTCCCATTCACACGAAAAATGATGTTGAACATTATGGAGAAAGGGAAAGATGTCCAAAACTCCATTTTTGTTGATTACTTACGACATTTGCAATCAATAGAACTGCAAGTTTCAGCATTTTGGAGTACTCCTGTTTCAGAGTGGGATGCGTTTGCTTGGCAAGGATTTTATCAAGAATTACAAAAGGAAATTACTGGTGATTGGGGTTATGTCTCCAATCCAAGAGGAGGATTTTGGGGATTTTGGTGGGGGAAAGAGGAAAATAAGCGATATTATTTCCAATTAGAAGAGAATAAACTTTGTGTGAAAGTTGTTGCAAAAGAGGGAGAGAATAGACGGGAACTTCGAGAGCGAACGATGAAGGAAATTTTATTGAGATCCGATAAGGAAGGTTTTTCTTTGCAGAAACCAGCACATACTGGAAGTGGTAAAACGATGACGGTTACTGAAAAGTTGGATTATATCGTCATGAATGACGCTGGTTTAATCGATATAAAATCAACGATTGAGGGATTGAAAAGATTTTAGATTTTTACATAATTTGTAGCGCGGTATCCATTTGATAGATTGAAAAAGGGCCTGTTTACTGTGAACAGCCCCTTTTCGATAAATATTGAATTAGCTATTTCAATATACCTGTTAGCACAATGGTTAAGTAGAATTGCAAGGTGAAACTTTGTGTATGAATTAAGCAATGTGTTAATTTATTTCTACCTTTTTACCTTTTTGATACAATTCCTTTCCCATTGTATCAATATGGTTCAGTAGTTCCTTGTTATTTATTTCATTATAATGGAGAATATCAAAAAAATAAGGTAGAGGATATTCCTCATTCAACTTCATGTCCAAATTTGAAATTGTATGATGGGAAACGTTCTCGCCTATTATGGCAATATCTACATCAGAACCATTTTTATAATTCCCCATAGCACGGCTTCCAAAAATAAGCACGTTCAACTTCGTCCAAATTTATTAACGCTTTTATTATATAGTCCATATCACGTTCTAATAAACCGAACATATTTATCATTCCTTTGATAACTTTTCATATAGAGATTTGAAAATAGGATAGAATTCTTGTTGAATCTCTTTGACAAATTTATCAGCAAATGCCTCATCGTAAGTATGAGTAGTTAAGTTCCTTTTAGAAAGGGCATCCATCCATTCATGTCCATTTTCAATTAACCCAATTTGGAAAGCTTGCTTTATTGTTTCCCTTGGGCTTTTTACGTTAAATCCCTCTGATTCTAAATAATCCTTTTGGACTTTCCAAGCTAATTCAAATGTCATTTTAAAAAACTGTATAATACCGGCTTTCTCAATTTCCGATTTAAATTCTACTTTGGCGTATTTCTCCAAAAGTTTATATGACTTCTCGAAGTTTTCAAATCTCTGCCTCCAACGAATATCTTTCAATGGATCCATAATAGAAACTCCTTCCATTAACTGATTGGGAAATAGCAATATTCATTTCAGGTTACTTTTCTTTTAATTTTAGTCTAAAAGGCGAATATTTAATAGTATTTATCCTGCGCAGATAAAAGAAAATCTTTGTTGCTGGTTGGTTAATTAACCTTGTATTTCTAAGTTTTTTGAAACTTTTATGGAAACAAATCGTAAATAAGGCCGTATACAAATTTCTGGAGCGTGATTTTATGGGCAATAACAACAAATCCAAAAACGACTTTACTTGGTGGATTTCGATCGGTATTGCCATTGGGGCGGGTTTAGGTGTGGCATTTGATAATATTGCGTTAGGAATTGCCATAGGAGTAGCGCTAGGTGCCGGGATAGGAAGCGCTAGCGCTAGTAGTAAAAAGAAATAAAATGTAAATTACTTGTAAATTCCTTCACTGTGATGTATCTCACATCATGATTTTTGATTTATACTATATAATGAAAGAAAGACACATAGGGAGGTAAAAAAGTGAAGGAGCCTCGATTACAAACGCTTTACGATGATATCGGTGGAGATAAAATAGAGGAGTTAGTCAATGCATTTTACCCTCGGGTATATGCTGATCCGAATATTAGCCCGCTTTTTGAAGGGGATATGCATATAATTATGGAAAAGCAAAGGAAGTTTTTGACTCAGTTTTTAGGCGGCCCTGCACTTTACAGCATGGAATACGGTCCGCCTGCGATGAGACATCGACATCTTCCTTTTAAAATAACGCCCAGCCGCGCGAACAGCTGGCTTCGTTGTATGAAGGAAGCGTTTGATGAAGTCGGGCTAAGTGAACATCCTGCAGGTGAGATGTTTTTTAGCAGGCTCACACAAGTGGCTGGGATTATGGTGAATTCCGAAGAGGATGATTAAGAGAATCATCCTCTTCCTAATGAAATGAGGGACTGGTACGTGGCTATTTTTTATAAAATTTTAGTGGTTATACATATATTTTCCGCAATTTTAGGGATGGGTCCAGGATTTGTGTTAAGCCATATTGGAAAATCAGCGAGAACAATCAATGAGTTAAGGCTTGCATACAAAATTAAAAACCGCATCCATATTTTTGTTATGATTGGCGGAACATCTTTGCTTGTTTCAGGATTGTTGATGGGCGCGATTAATACAAGCTTATTTCGCACGGGCTGGTACGTTGTAAGTCTGTTGCTTTTTTTATTAGCGCTCGCGATGGGACCAATTGTGCTATCACCCATTTCCAAACCACTTAAAGCAAAGATTGAAGCTCACGAAGGTGAAGAGATTCCCGAGGAATATATTCGGGAAGGAAAGAAACTTGTTTTCTATGAAAATATCGCAAGCGTCATTTTTTTAGTGATTATAGCGTTAATGATTTTGAAGCCGTTTTAGGAATGTATGTTGAAATTGATATATTATGTTGAACGTTGCGAAGTCGTGCAATAAAAAAATCAGCTAATAGAGTCGTCGAATCAGCTAATAGAATTGTAAATTGGCTAATAGAGTCGTCGAATCAGCTAATAGAATTGTAAATTGGCTAATAGGGTCGACGATTCAGCTAATAGAATTGTAAATCAGCTAATAGGATCATCGAATCGGCTAATAGAGTCTTCAAATCTTATAATAGCAGTCGCAAAACGTCTGATAAGGTCGTCAATAGGAACTTCAAATGGTCTAATAGTTTTTCAAAACATTTAGTAGAATGGATCAACTACAAAATAGAGAAGGAACCTTATAACTGAATCCAAAAGACTCAAGTAACTATGAGTAACGATTAAAAAATAGACGGTATCACCTTAACTCAAGGGCTATAACGACATCTTTATAAAATAATCACCAATCGCCTTCCGATGACTCCCTACCATGTCATCCGGGAGGTTCGACAAATCAAAATACTCAAGATTTAAAGATTCATCGCCGTCCACTCTCAAAGAGCCGCCAGAAATATCCTTCGTCACATAAACGATCGTTACTACATAAAATTCGTCCCCGTTCTCTGCTCTTACAAAGTTTTGTGGACCAGAAGAAACGGAGACTAATTCCAACTTACCGATTATCAAACCTGTCTCTTCTAAAACTTCTCGCCGCGCGCAATCCTCTGTCGATTCCGTGAGCTCCATCAGTCCGCCAGGCAATCCCCATACCCCATAGGGATAGCTTCGTTGCTGCAAAAGCACTTTATTTTCATCATTTATCACAATTACGACAGAGCCGACTAAGATTACTGGTCTTTTTCCAATTACTTTCCTTAATTCTTGTACATACCCCACATAAATCACCATCCACTCACATCCGTTAAATATATATTAGCATTAATTGGAGACTTGTTTTACACTAAAAGTATTAAATCTAAGGGGTGAGTTGATGATTTTTCAATTTAAGGTCCAGTTGCTAGATATGAATAAACCGATTTGGCGAAGATTGCTCGTTGAAAGCGACATGACGTTCTATGAACTACATAAAATTCTTCAAGTTGCTTTTAACTGGTATGATTATCATTTACATAGTTTCGAAATCAAGCGCAAGAATGGTAAAAAAGTAGAACAAGTTGAAATTGGAAATCCGAGTGAAGAATTTGAATTGTCCTGGAATGAAGTTTTTGACGAACACCATGAAAAACTGTCCGATTGGTTTATCAAAGAAAAAGATAGAGTTATTTATACATATGATTTTGGTGATGATTGGAGGCATGAGATTGTACTTGAAAAAATCCTTGTTCCCGTAAAGGGTAAGGAATATCCATACTGTCTAAAAGCTGTGGGTCCGGCACCTGAAGAAGATAGTAGAGGATTGTATTTATCAGGTGAAGCTGAGATAGAAGAAATCGATTCGAACATTTTAACTAAAGAAATTAATGAGTTATTACATGGAACGGAAGAAACACCGTCCCGACAACCTAGCTTTGATTGGAACGCATTACTAGAAAAAGCAAGGGAGTTCAATAAAGCAAAACCGTGGGAAAAGTTAGATGATGATGAAATCTTTGTCGTCATTGATCCTTTAACAGGCGAACCACTTTTCTGCAGTATTCTAGGTGCAGGTGGAGAAGAGTATGGCATGGCTGTTTATATTGGAGATGAGGGGCTCAAATCCTTGTTCCGTACAATGGAAGATAACACTGCCTATTTTGATATCCTTTTGCATCAGAGAAGCCTATTACTATCTTTATCGGATCGGGATGAATTAGAAAAAGAAGATTATCAAATCATTAAAGAAGCGGGGATGTCGTTCAGAGGTAAAAAGCAGTGGCCAATGTTCCGCAGCTATATGCCGGGCATGTACCCGTGGCTGATTGACGAAGAGGAAGCTCGATTATTGCTCGTGGCTATCGAACAGGCACTTCTTTTATTAAAAGAGGTAGAGGAAGAGGAGCTCTATATTTCGTTTTTTATGGAAGAAAAGGATATCATTGGAAGAATTTTTGAGCAAAAGACAGGATGGAACACTGGGTTGATTTCTCTGGAAAACCTCGTTGGTGACTTGGAAGCAACCGAGGACCTTCCACTTCTCGTTTCAGAACTAGATGTATTAAGAGTATCTAAGTATAAAAAGTATAATAATCCAATCGAAATTGACTTTTTCAGGGTGGATATGCCAATTCAGGAAGAAGAAGGGGAACGTCCTTATTTTCCAATGATGGCGGTTGCGATTGATCAACGCAGCGAACTTATTATTTTTCAAGAAATATTGCAAGGGAAAAATCCTGAGAAAAATGCCCAATCGATATTGCTTCAATTATTTCATCAGCTTGAAGCCGTTCCAAGAGAGGTGTGGATGACAAGCGAAACAAGGTACTTGCTTCATTCATTATTAGAGCAACTCCATATAAAAGTCATTGAAGTGAAGAAGCTGCCGCAAGTGGAACAATTAAAACGATTTTTAGCCGAGATGCCGAAATTTTAAGAGAAAAAGCTGTCCATCACGACAGCTTTTTTCTTCAATCTAATAATAAATATATATCCATTTCTCCAATACCCACCAAAGTAATTGTCAGCTGAATCGCCTTTTCATATCCAGATAATGTCGTATTTCCCTTCATAATGGTCGGAGATGTAATATCGGTTCTGATTCCATTTTCGACAATAATGGTCGAAAGGCAGCCAGCAATCATATTCCCCAGCTCGCCACTAAATGATGCGAGCATATCTCCTTCCAATGACATCCCAAACATGACCTCGCTGATTGAGCTGAAAACGCTAGGGGTGGAGGATAAGATTAAATTCCCTTTAATGTCTCCTGTAATTCCAATTAGAACCCCATATTCAAGATGCAGTGATTTTCCTAATAATTGTGGCTTTTTTATATCATGTTGGATAGGAACGACGTTTTTAAATGACGTGAAAGTGCCATTTAATAAGTCCCTAACCGTTTTATTTCTCTGTTCAATAGATGTTGACAAATTACTCACTCTCCTAAAAAAATTAGCTATTCCATAAAAAGAATAGCCAAAAGATACTTATATTAAGACGTTTAATATAAGAAAATATCATTTGGTAACCAGGCGATCATAGCGAGTAGGATATTTTTCCTATAAGCCTTAGACCCTTAGCTTTGCGTCCTATTCTTTCAAATAGTTTGCCTTTTTCAATATGAATAAATATGAGACTTTGTATACAGTACTAAAGTATATAACATTTTTCTGCATTATTCTACATTTTTATACAAATATTAACAAAGGGACTCACCTCCCTTATTACATAATTCTGGAATGAAAGTGAAAAAGTAAATAGAAAATGATAGTTGGAGATGATGCAATGAAAAGATATTGTATGGTGATGGTATCGATGGTCTTATTGTTTACTTTTTCTCATATCTCTCCAGTTTTTGCTGCAAAAAATCCGAAGACGGTTTTGGAGTATCATCATGATGTGACAGGTGATGGCCAACCTGAAAAGATTACGGTGTTCGGCCATCCACTCAAAGATCATAAAGACTACTATCATGAAGTTTGGGCAGAAATTGAGGGTAAGGGATTTAGTAAGGTCCAAATCAACTATGAAGCTGGATTTGAGCCAAAGCTCGAATTTGCTGATTTAAACCACGATGGTGTAGATGACATTCTCTTTTCGAGCGCGACAGGGGGGAGTGGAGGACTTTATAATTATGCACTCCATACTGTAAAAGATGGTAAGCTTGATGAAATACCATTGCCAGAGCCGCTCTCTATCGAAAGTTCTTTTCAAAATAACTTCAAGGCAGTTCTGGCGATTCTAGGAATGAAAAGTCCAATTCAATTAGACCTTTCCAGTCGTAAAGAGGATTATATTAGGTTAGGTCTTTATCAAAAAAATGGTGTATTAAATGAGCCAACCGAGCTATTGATTGATCCTATTGCTATCTTCAATATTGTGAAAGTAAAAGGAAAGGAAGGATATGGTTTAAAAAGCTATCGGCAGGTGAGTGGCGCCGTCCATGCGGATGTAATCGGGAATATAGAGGTGTTATCCTACAATGAAAATGGCAAATGGAATATGATTGATGTTCAGTGGAAGCCTCGGTGAGAAGCGAATCTCACCGGGGCTTTTACATTGCTTAGCCAGGAAATTATAAGTTTGAAAAATTGTGGATAACTTTTTAAGATAGGTTCCTTCTAGCTCCAGGCGCCCAGCGACTAGCAAACTTTCAGCTTCTTCCTACGATAAGGAGGCCAGGCTCGTTCCTCGCCGTGTTTCCTTTATCTCGTCAGAAGCTTAAAAAGTTTGTACGTCGCTGAACGGGCGCCTTGCGCATTTGTTCTTATCTAGTTCGAAGATCAAGCCACTTTATTTCATCTTCAGTTAATTTAATATCAGCTGCTTGTCTACAGGATACCATTTCTTGTTTATTTTGTGGTCCAATGATGGCAGCTGTTGGGAAGCTTTGGTTTAACACGTATGCTAAGCTGATTTGAATGGTTTCAACGCCTTTTTCCTTTGCAAGCTGTTCAGCGCGACGGTAACGCTCCCAATTGTCATCGTTATAAAATACGCGCACTAAATCTTCGTTGGAGCGATCTTCAGGAGTAAATCTTCCTGTGAAGAATCCACGCGCTTGGGATGACCATGAAAATAACGGCATATTATTTCCTTCATGCCATGAGAGCATTGGATCATCAACCGAAACACATCCAGCCCAATATGGTTCTTGCGCTTTTGCAAGACTTAAGTTTGGACTGCTGAAAGAAAATCCGACAAGACCGTGCTTTTCCGCATAGTCGTTTGCTTCTTGAAGTCTTTCAAATGACCAGTTCGACCCGCCGAAAGCTCCGATGCGTCCAGCTTCCACATGTGCGTTTAATGTTTCCAAAATTTCGCCGACTGGTACTTCTGGATTGTCGCGGTGTAGAGCATATAATTCAACATGGTCAGTACGAAGTCTTTCTAAGCTAATTTTTAGTTCCTCGTCAATTGCTTGTTTGCTGACACGAGGTCCCTCATGATTTGGATGAGCACCTTTCGTTAAAATGATGACATCATCGCGGCGTTTGTTTTCTTCCATCCAAATACCGATTGCTTCTTCACTTTTACCACCATAATAAATGAAGGCTGTGTCAATCGTATTACCGCCAATTTCCAAATAATTGTTTAAAACATCTGTAACAAGCTCCATTTTTTCTGGTGTAAAATAATCGGAACCCATTACAAGGCTTGATATGTCCTTATCTACACCTTTAACGCGAATACTTTTCATAAACGTCCAACCCCTTTAATTTAAAATAATTCTTTCTCCTTTTTCAGCTGATTCTAAAGCTGCTTTTACTGCTCGCATATTTTTTAGAATGTCGTCGAATGGGAACTTTACTGGCTTTCTATCAAGCACACTTTCTGCAAAACTATCTGCTTGTAGTTTATAGGAATTGATATTATCATCCGGAACTGTTTCAGTTTTCCCACCTTTAATAATTTCATAGGATTGGTCGCCAAGGAAGGCAGCTTTCAATACGATTCTTCCGTCAGAACCGAGAATTTCCAGCTCATTTCGGAACTCAGCCCACATCGCGCAATCAAATGTCAAAGCGACTCCATTGGAAAACTCCATTAGCCCTGATGCCATCATATCGACATGATCATGTTCAGGCGAGAAAAAGGCATGAGTTGTAACGGCTTGCGGCTCTTCCTCCAAAATCCACCGAGCGGCACTAATCGGGTAGCAACCCACATCATAAATAGATCCTCCGCCCCATTCTTTTTTGTAGCGGATATTGTTGTAATCGCCTGCATTATTAAATGAAAAAACTCCGTGAATTCCGCGAATTTCACCGATTTCACCATTTTTAATCCGTTTTTTAATATCTTCATATCTTTTTTGGTGGCGATACATGAAAGCTTCGGCAAGAACAACGCCAGCTTTTTCACATGCTTCTACCATTTCTTTTGCTTCAGCTTCATCTAGTGCAATCGGTTTTTCGCATAAAATATGTTTTCCTGCTTCAGCAGCTTTAATCGTCCATTCCTTATGTAAATGATTCGGCAGCGGGATGTAAACGGCATCAATTTCAGGATCGTTTAATAATTCTTCATAGCTTCCGTACGCTTTAGCAATCCCCAATTCATGAGCAAAACTTTTAGCGTTTTCCAACGATCTGCTTGCTACTGCAACAACTTCGTTTCGTTCTGATTCTTGAATTCCAGGTATGACAGAACGCTTACCAATACTTGCTGTACTTATTATTCCCCAGCGAACCTTCTTGTCTGACATCTTCTTAAATCGCCTCCTTATAAGAAGTAGTATAGCATAAACAAGCATGGCATCCATTTATTTATACATCGTTTTTATCTCTTTTTTAAAAAGAAGCTTGCACCCAATTATGTCAAATTTTTGAAAGATTGGAAATGTCCGTTGCATTATAAGAATATCCATAGTATATTATAAGTGAAAAGAGATAGTGAAATAATTCACAAACTCATTCACATCAAACATTTAGCAATTATAAATTTTTTTAAACTTGTATGTGAATGATTTCACAAAATGCTCTTTATCAAATAAATGGAGTGAGGAAAATGAAAAAATTATTTGATGAGCGAGTCATTGGCATCATATGGGCCGCGTTAAGAATATGGCTCGGGGTACAGTGGCTGCAGGCAGGCTGGCACAAAGCATTCGGTGGATTTGATGCAACCGGATTTTTACACGGGGCAATTGCAAAAGCGGGAGGAGAGGCACCGATTGTTCAAGGCTGGTACGCAACGTTTCTAGAAAATGTTGCTCTTCCAAATGTAAAATTATTCAACTTTTTAATTGCATGGGGTGAAGTATTAGTCGGAATTGGATTGATAGTAGGCGCATTAACAATCCCAGCACTCATCGCAGCAGGAATTATGAATCTCAACTTCCTCTGGGCCGGAACAATAGCTACAAATCCAACATTGTTACTAGCAGCATTCGTACTCTTGATTGCTTGGAGAGGTGCAACATACTACGGCGTGGATCGATTCCTAATCCCAGCAGTAAAACAAGCTATTCAACATCGAAAAGATAATAGAACGAAGAAAACACCGAATATACATGCCGGACAAAATGCTTAGTTGCTGAAAGAATCGCTCTCTTAGAAGGGCGATTCTTTTCTTTATGAAAAATAACATTTATCTCTACAATTCTTCTTTTTTCTGCCGATAAATACAATGCAAGTATATTTTTAACACAAGGACGTGTTTCAATGGAACTGCATCATGCTCCCTGTATACTGCTTTTTAATAAAGAAAAACAATCATTTTCGCCCATTCATGATCCAAATCACCTTTTTGAGGAATATTATTCGTCTATTTCTTCTGAGCTTTTAAAAAAGGAGTTTGACAGTGGAAAAGGGTTGGAAATATTGGTTGGTGATACGACTTTTGAAGTGACATCTACCTCTCTTTCTAAAAACGAAATCCTTTTTATCCTTTTACCGCATGTTGAAAAAGGGTTTTTTGAAGCAGTAGAAATGGAAAAAATGTTAAGGGATCTACAACAAAGACTGTTTGAATTAGCAAAGTCCAAAACGATTTCTAAGGCAGAAATCCAATCGATGCTCAGAGAAATATGTGAAACGATTTCACTTTTAATTGACTGTGATCGAGTAGGTATTTGGATTTTTAATGAGGATCAAACCATTTTAACATGCCGGAATTTATATGATAGGAAATCGCATAGACATCTTTTAGGTGTGGAAATGCATGCTGAGCAAATGCCTATTTATTTTGATGAAATTGTAAAAAGTAGATCATTAGCGGTTACAGACACAGAAACGGATTTGCGTGTAAAGGATTTAAGTGGATATTTCCAGGAAATGGGTGGGGTTAAATCCCTATTAGATGTTCCTTTGATACTTAGTAATGGTATCGGCGGAGTGCTATGCTGTGAATCTTTTTCGCAGAAAACGTGGTCTGAGTTAAACCAAACTATAGCAGGCATGCTGGCGGATATGGTCAGTTTCATATTCGAACGGCTAAATAGGATTGAAGTAGAAGGTAAAATGCTGGAGCTTGCTTACGTTGACCCGTTGACGGGGCTTTCTAATCACCATGCTTTTCTAGAAGAAGTAAATGAAAAGATGAAATCATTAAAACCCGGGGAAAAGAGATTGATGGTTTATTTGCAGCTTGACCAGTTTGATAGTATTCAAGACGTGCTAGGTTATAGCAGTGGCGACGAAGTCTTAATGACTACGGCAAAACGTCTTCAAGAATCCATTCAATCAAAAGGGCTTGTCTCTAGAATTGGATTTGGTCATTTTGCTTTATTCTTACCAGCGAATTCAGAAGGTGAAGTTAAATGTGTAAGCATGGAGGAAATTGCCAATAAACTTCATGCGCCTATGTTTATTCAAGGTCAGGACGTATATGTTACACATAGTTATGGAATTAGTATTTTTCCTGATCATGGTCAAGATGCAAATAAATGTATTCAAATGGCGCAAGTTGCTTTAAATTCTGCAAAGAAAAAGCACGCAAGATCAGTTCAAGCGAGATTTACTGAAGATATGATTAATGTTATTGAAGATGATCTCCTTGCCGAAATGAACTTGAGAAAAGGGCTTGATTTAAATGAATTCGAGCTTTTTTATCAGCCTAAAATTAACAGTTTTACAGGTGAAATTATTGGTTTTGAAGCGCTCATTCGCTGGAATCATCCAGAAAAAGGGCTCATCCCTCCACTCAATTTTATTGGACTTGCCGAATCGACAGGACTCATTATCGCCCTAGATGAATGGGTGATTGAACAGGCCTTTATCCAGCTTGAAAAGTGGAAAGGAAATGGGGAACAAGACTATACACTTTCAATAAATATATCCCCAAGACATTTTTTACACTCAAGATTAAATCAATGTTTGAAAAATTGTCTCGACCAATACGAAATTAATCCACGCCAACTCGTTATTGAAATTACCGAGAATGTAGCAATGGAGGATTTCGATAGAGTCAAAAATAGAATTTCGGAATTGCAGCAACTTGGTTTTTCAGTAAGCATCGATGATTTTGGAACCGGATTTTCCGCGTTTCACTATTTGCAGCATTTCCCAATTCAGGAAATTAAGATTGATCGTCAATTTATACGGGATATTGCGAATAATGAAGTGAGCAAAGGAATCGCCAAAACGATTATCGACCTCGCGAACTTACTGAAATTGAATGTAGTCAGTGAAGGCGTTGAAACGATTGAACAGTGGAAGACGCTTAAAAAATTGGGTTGCCCACAATTGCAAGGCTTTTATTTTTCAAGGCCTATGCCTATAGAAGAGCTTCAAACTTGGCTGAATAATTACGAACAAGGAAGATTCCCATTACATTAATACAAAAAGCCCCTGTTGAGGGGCATTTTTGTTAGAGATTCTACTTAGTTTTGGAACCCATATTTTTAAATTGATTTTTTAGTTTGTTTCGGGATTTTTCATTTCGAAGTAGATAAGCGGCGCCGAGTGCAAGTGTTGTAAATAGTGCTTTATTTTTCATAAATGGCATTCTCCTTTTAAGTAGATTTCTCATATCTTCTTATTCCCTATTTCTTGTGGAATAAACGAACACTCGACATTTCCCGGGAAATGTCGAGTGAAAAAACGAGCCTTTTTTTGTTAATCACCAGTAATACGGGTAAGGGTAATATGGATATGGATACGGATATCCATAACCGTATGGCCCAGCTAGTAAAGAACCGGCGGCAAGGCCACCAACGAATCCAAGTGGAAATCCAAATCCTCCAAATCCAAATGGTCTAAATCCAAAACCGAATGGACGACCGAATCCAAATGGGCGACCGAATCCAAAAGGACGGCCGAACCCAAAAGGTCTTCCAAATCCAAAGGGACGGATTCTTCTTTCATCGTGTTCCATTGGTATATGTTCATATCCATGCATATGATCGTAATGATTCACGTGGCATCCTCCTATTTATATATTTGGTTTGCTTCACTTGTATCATATGCGGGCTATAAAGGTTTGGAGCAGTATGGACAACTAAATGGGCACTTGTCTATTAAATAGAAAGGAGACTGGCTACATTACCAGTCTCCGTGACCCTTTAGGGGGTCTCCACTCCACGAACCACTTTGCAACCACCAATTTCGTACTTCATAATAACCACTCCTTTGATGGAAAAGTGAAATATGGAGTTGTATTAAACATTTTCCCGATTCGGCTAAAATAAAACATTATTTTTAAAAAAAGAGGGATTAACTTGAAAAAAACATTCTTCATTTCATTGATTATTGCAATCGTATTGATAGGTTCCCTTACAGCGCTTGATATAGCTTTGCCAATTGTGTTTGCTATTACGTTTATATTTACTTTTTTATTTATTTTCACACCACAACTGTACTATATGTATTTTTCACAAGATGTGAACAAAATAGAACGATTTATGCAGAAGAATTTAAAACAACCTCTTATCGCTTTGTATTATGGTATTGCAAATGAAGATGATAAACTCGTTTCCGATTCAATGGAAAAGGTGTTGGAAAAGTATAAAAAGCCGCACCATCAAGCCATTTTTAAAACCATTTATTCTCTATATAAAAAAGATTATACAGAAATGAAAAAGTATGTAAATGATATCAAACCTCTTCCATACCAATATTATTATGAAGGTATTATTGCGATTAATGAAGGGGATTTTAGCAAAGCAGAAGAGATTGTAGGCAAAATGGAAATCGTATGGATGAAATATGAATTGAAGGCAGCACTTGAAAGGGAAAGTGGACGCCATGAAAAAGCTAAATCCTCTGCGGAACGTGCACTAGAAAATGCAAAAGGTCTGCAAAAATACATAATATATAAACATAATGCTCGAGAGTTTTTAAGGTAAGTTAAACAATTGGTAATCTTTGCCGATATTAAAACTAGATTATGTTCAAACTGGTGCGAAGGGGAGAAGAAGGATGGTAGGACAGGTTGGAGGAGGTTTATCAGTAAATCTAGCAATTAAAGAACCTGTAGTAAGCAAGGTAGATGGAGCGAGTGTTGTCCAAGGACAATCACAAGAGATTGATCAGACACCTATTGCTTATCCAATCGAACAAGTAGAAAAAGTGGTCAACAGCATGAACGACTTTTTGAAGGCTTCGCCAAACACTCACTTAAAGTTTCAGTACCACGATAAACTGAACGAATACTACGTGACAATTGTTGATGAAGTATCACAAGAAGTTGTAAAAGAAATTCCAGCGAAAAGAATGCTCGATATTTTTGCAGCCATGACCGAATATTTAGGACTTATGGTTGATAAAAAAATCTAAACAGCTGTGAAATGGAGGTATATTAGATGAGAATTGCAGGTCTTGCAAGTGGTATGGACATCGAAAAAATGGTCAAAGACTTAATGCGCGCAGAACGTATGCCACTTGACAAACTAAAACAAAAAAAGCAAATCCTCGAATGGCAGCGCGACGACTTCCGTGCCCTCAACACTAAACTGTTGTCATTTCGGGACAAGCTAGCAAATATGAAATTAACACCGAACTACCGTGCAAGAACGGTAACATCTTCGAATGATGCCTATGTTTCTGCGACGGTGACGAGTGGGGCTTCGCAGGCTTCGTATTCGATTTCTCAGGTGAAGCAGTTGGCGAGTGCGGCGGTTAGAATTGGTGGGAAGCTATCAGACGGGGATGCTAAAATTGACCCCACAAAGAGCTTGATCAGTCAGCCAAATGTTTTTTCTACTTGGAAAAAAGGTGTTATTGAGACTGAAACTATTAATGTTACAGATCCCGAAAATATAGATCCATTAAAACTTGATGGAGCCACCCTAGAAGTAGGTAGCAGCATTAACATTAAGGTAAATGGTAAAGCAATTAAGGCGGAAGTAAGGGACCTTGGGGGAAATGATGAGGTAAAAGAAGGGGAAGTAGTAGTTACAACAGATGGGAAACTTATTTTCGGCTCAAAATTAGCTAAGAATACTGTCATAAAAGCAGAATATGTTTTGGAAAATAAAACTCAAAAAATTACTGTTGAAGGCGATGATCCATTAACTGGATGGAATCTTGGCAAAGGATCAATATCATCTTTAACGTTGGAACTTAGTGGCATTGGAACTTACGAAATCGATGATACAGGAGAATTGAAAAGAATAAGTGGTGATGGGCCAGAGAGCATTGGAAATGTTAACCTCTCTACTGGTTCCATTACCTTTAAGGGATTTGAGGAAGATGGAAAAGAAGGCATTCCAAAAGATACTGAAATAATAGCAACTTTTACTCAAAATTATTCTTCATTTGGAATCAATACCCATACCTCAAAAGGGGAAATTCATGAAACAATCTTTATGACAGGGAATGACACGCTAAATAGTGTTATCCGTAAAGTTAATGAATCTTCCGCTGGTGTTACAATGTATTATGATTCTTTTGCTAATCAAGTGAGCTTAACTAGAAAAGAAACAGGTGACTTTAACCAAAACGGAGATGAAATTCAACTTGTTGGAGATTTCTTGTTAAAGACATTAAACTTTGAAAATACTAAAGAATCAGGTGGACAAAACGCTAAGTTTACCATTAATGGATTAGAAACGGAAAGGTCTTCCAACACCTTCGAAATGAGCGGTGTTACTTTTACCCTTAAACAAACTTTTGATTCAACTGCTGGTGGCCAACCAATCTCCATCGCAGTTGGAAATGACTCGAATCAAGTGCTTGAAAATATTAAAGCTTTTGTCACTCAATATAATGAATTAATCGCGGATATCAACGGCAAGTTAAATGAGAATCGATACCGTAGTTATAAACCATTAACGGATGATGAGAAGGAAGAATTGTCTGAGAAGCAACAGGAAAAATGGGAAGAGATGGCTAGAAGTGGTTTGCTGAAGGGTGATCCGATTCTTTCCAGCGTTCTATCTACTATGCGCTTAGATATGTCTAGTGTGATTGAAACGAATGGCTTATTTAAACAGCTTGCGAGTATTGGTATTAAAACGACCGCCAATTATATGGAAGGCGGAAAACTGGAAATCGATGAGGCAAAGCTGAAAGAAGCCCTTGAGAATGATCCGCAATCTGTTGAAAATTTATTCCGCGGCGATGGAACGACATCTGACCGAGGTGTTGTGCATAGACTGTATGACACTGTCGATGCCACTATGAAAAAGCTGCAGGAAAAAGCAGGACGTGCCACTTCAACGAATCAACAGTTTACGATTGGTCGTGAATTATTGAGTGTTGATAAGAGCATTGATAATTTTGAAACAAGATTGAAATTGACGGAGGAACGCTACTGGCGACAATTTACGGCAATGGAAAAAGCGATTCAACGAGCCAACGAACAATCCAATTATTTATGGCAGCAATTCGGCGGCTTTTAAAGAAGTTTTATGAGATAATAGTTAGAGATAAGTCCTTAACAACAAGGAGTGAATGAAATGGCAAGCGCTAATCCGTACCAGGCTTATCGTACAAATGCCGTTACGACTGCATCACCTGGTGAACTTACATTAATGCTTTACAACGGTTGTTTAAAATTTATTAATTTGGCGAAAATTGCTATTGAATCAAAGGACATTGAAGTAAAAAATACGAATATCCAGAAGGCACAAAATATCATTACTGAATTAATGGTGACCTTGAATATGGATATGGATATTTCTAAAAATATGATGGCTCTTTATGACTATGCAAATCGCCGTCTAATCGAAGCAAATATCCATAATGATGTAAACATCCTTCAAGAGGTTGAAGAACTTATTACGGAGTTCCGTGATACGTGGAAGCAAGCGATTCAAATGAATCGACAATTGCAGCATGCTGTTGGAGGCAGTGGGGTTTGATGAACGCTGTCGAAAAATGTGTGGAAATCACAGAGGAAATCATAGAACTGGCTAAATCAACTTCAGCGAATCGCGATGAGGTCATCCGTGATGTTGAGCGTTTGTTAGACGAGCGTTCAGAATGGGTATCTAGAATAAAAAAGCCATTTTCTTCTGAAGAACAGATCAATGGGAAAAAACTGATTGCATTAGATCAGGAAATGACGAATCATTTAAAAAAAATCAAGATGGATATTCAACGAGATATGAATGGTTTGGAGCGAAGAAAGCTGTCTGCCGAAAGATACGCCAATCCTTATGCCGCAACGGAACAATTGGACGGGATTTTTTACGATAAAAGGAAATAAAAAAAATCGTCAAATTTCACGTTTTCGACAAAAAAATTATTCAAAACAGGCAGGATTTTTAAGTTGTAAATAGAAGTATATATACATAGCATTTAAAAAGGAGGAGTTATATATGCTAAACTTCCAAATTCGTGGTGAAAACATCGAGGTCACAGAGGCAATACGTGATCATGTAGAAAAGAAAGTTGGAAAACTTGAGCGTTACTTTAATGAAACTCCTGAAGCAAATGTGCATGTAAACTTAAAAGTGAATCCTGATAAAAAATCTAAAGTGGAAATTACCATTCCAATTCCGCAATTAACGCTTCGTGCGGAAGAAGTAAATATTGATATGTATGCAGCGATAGATTTAATTGTCGATAAACTTGAAAGACAAATTCGTAAGCATAAAACGAAAGTAAACCGTAAATTCCGTGAAAAAGGAAATATGAATGAATTTTTCAATACGAGTGTTAACGGAGCGGCAACTTTTGAAGAAGATGATGATGAAATGACCATCGTCCGTACAAAACGCTTTGACCTTAAACCAATGGACAGCGAGGAAGCGGTTCTTCAAATGAACATGCTTGGTCACAGCTTTTTCATCTACACGGATGCCGAAACTAATGGAACGAACATCGTTTACCGTAGAAAAGACGGCAAATATGGGTTAATCGAAACAAACTAATCAAGCTTAAAATAAGCACGCGGTTGTAAAGGCCGCGTGCTTTTATATGGAAAATTTTTGTGGAAATATTGAAACAGTTAAATTAATATTATTCGTAAGGGCTTACAAAGATGAAAGAAGAAGGGATGCTAGCACGTGTTAATAAAGCTGGGGTATGAAAAATAGAAAAAATTTTACTAGGGAGAATTTTAAATGAAAACAGATCATCAATATTATCCTTACTCTTCACAAAGAATGACGGTTCATGGTCAGAAGGGGATGGTGGCCACAGCTCAACCGCTAGCGGCTCAAGCAGGTTTGAGAGTGATGCAGCAAGGGGGAAATGCGATTGATGCTGCAATAGCTACGGCAGCTTGTTTAACGGTTGTAGAACCGAATTCTACAAGTATTGGCGGCGATTCTTTTGTGCTTGTATGGACGAAGGGAGAATTGCACGGACTAAATGCAAGTGGACCTGCTCCAAAAAGCATTTCCATTGATAAGGTAAAAGAGCTTGGACATGATCATATGCCTGGTATTGGAGTTTTGCCCATTACTGTTCCAGGGACGCCTTCTTCGTGGGTAGCCTTATCGAAGCGCTTTGGAAAACTTCCTTTAAAAGAAGTTCTTAAGCCTGCCATCGAGTATGCGCGCGACGGTTTTCCTGTATCGTCGGAAATCGGAAAATTTTGGGATATTCGCTTTCATGAGTATACTGAGCAATTCAAAGGAGAGGAATTTGAGGAATGGTTTCATGTGTATGCACCGAATGGAAGGGCTCCTGAAATCGGTGAGATCTGGAAATCTCCAGATCACGCTCGTACATTAGAGGCGATTGCTGAAACGGATGGCGAAGCTTTTTATCGCGGGGAACTTGCGGAAAAGATTGCTCAATGTGTGGCAAAGTACAATGGATTTTTAACGAAGGAAGATCTTGCAGCGTATGAACCTGAATGGGTGCAGCCCATCAGTGTTAATTATAGAGGCTACGACATATGGGAAATTCCTCCGAATGGACAAGGGATAGTCGCCTTAATGGCTTTGCAGATTTTGAAAGATTTTGATTTCGCCGCGAAGGATTCCGTCGATGCATACCATAAACAAATTGAAGCGGTAAAATTGGCGTATATGGATGGATTAAAATATATAACCGATCCGAAAAGTATGAAAGTGACGGAAAAAGAACTGCTTTCTGAACAATATGCTGCGGTTAGGCGTGCTCTTATTAATGAGCAAGCAATCCTTCCTGAAGCAGGAGAACCAGTCCCAGGAGGTACGGTTTATCTGGCAACTGCTGACGGAGAAGGGAATATGGTTTCCTTTATACAAAGTCATGCAGGAGATTTCGGTTCTGGTGTCGTTGTTCCAGGGACAGGGATTTGCTTACAAAATAGAGGCAGCGGATTTTCATTGGATCCAACTCACCATAATGCATTAGAAGGCGGAAAGAAAACATTTCATACGATTATTCCTGGTTTCATTACGAAAGGAAAAGAGCCAGTTGGACCTTTTGGCGTAATGTGTGGAATGATTCAGCCGCAGGCGCATGTTCAGGTTGTTATGAACTTGGTTGATTTCGTGTTGAATCCGCAAGCCGCATTGGATGCGCCAAGGTGGAGATGGATTAAGGAAAAAACGATTGAAGTTGAGCCGCAATTCCCAGATCATATTGCAAAAGCATTAGTAAGAAAGGGACATATCGTTCAACGGGCAGTCGATTCAGGAATGTTCGGCAGAGGCCAAATCATTTGCAGAGATCCAGAAACCGGAATCCTTTCTGGTGGAACGGAACCAAGGGCTGATGGCAGTATCGCAGTTTGGTAAAAGTGAATATTTTAAAAATAAGGATAAAGGCGATTGCTTTTATCCTTATTTCCTTTTCTATTGTATCTTTACATAGTAAAATTAAGTTTGTGTCGATAAAAAAGAAAGAAGGCATTTATAGCATGAATATAGATCATTTATATCAACCATATACATCACAACGAACGACTGTTTTTGCAAAAAATGGAATGGTGGCGACATCACAGCCATTAGCAGCTCAAGCTGGTTTGGATATTTTGAAAAAAGGCGGCAATGCGATTGATGCTGCAATTGCCACGGCAGCAGCACTTACGGTCGTCGAACCCACTTCAAACGGAATCGGCGGAGATGCATTTGCACTCGTATGGATTAATGGGAAGCTTCACGGGTTAAATGCAAGCGGACCCTCTCCACAATCGATAAGTTTGGAAAAAATTAAATCACTAGGTTATGAAAAAATGCCAGCCCATGGAGTGATCCCCATTACCGTGCCTGGAGTCCCATCTGCTTGGGCAGAGCTTTCTGAAAAGTTTGGAAAACGATCTTTAAATGAAACACTGGAATCGGCTATTCAGTATGCTGAAAAAGGGTTTCCATTAACACCAGTCCTAGGGAAGTACTGGAAGCTTGCATATAATCGATTTTTGGATTTGTTTTCTACGAAAGAAGAATTTAAGCCATGGTTTGATACGTTTGCACCAAAGGGGAGAGCACCTGAAATTGGCGAAGTATGGCGTTCACCTGGTCATGCAGTAACATTACGGTCGATCGCCAATACGAATGCGGAAAGTTTTTACAAAGGAGAACTTGCCGAGAAAATGACTTCCTTTGTACGTAAGCATGGTGGTTTTCTTTCTATGGAAGACTTATCTTCGTATCAGGCAGAATGGGTAGAGCCTGTTTCTGTCAATTATCGTGGCTATGATGTGTGGGAAGTTCCTCCGAATGGGCAAGGAATTATCACTCTTATGGCTCTAAATATAGCAAAAGGCTTTAATTTTATCGAAAAAGACAGTGTCGAAACGTATCATAAACAAATAGAAGCAATGAAGCTAGCATTTATGGATGGCAAAGCGTTTATAACAGAACCTGCCCATATGCCAATCAACTTCGAACATTTATTGTCTGAGGAATATGCGGAAAAGCGCAGACAAGAGATTGGGACGGAGGCCATTGAGCCAACTGCGATTGAACTGCCGAAAGGGGGAACTGTTTATTTAGCAACAGCCGATAGCGATGGCAATATGGTTTCTTTCATTCAAAGCAACTATATGGGATTTGGATCTGGAATAGTCGTGCCTGATACCGGGATTGCCTTACAAAATCGCGGCCATGATTTTTCATTGGATGAAAACCATCCGAATGCATTGCAACCTGGGAAGAGATGCTATAACACAATTATTCCTGGCTTTTTAACAAAAGACGGCGAACCAGTCGGACCTTTTGGAGTGATGGGTGGATTTATGCAGCCGCAAGGTCATTTCCAAGTCGTTTCAAATACAATAGATTTCCATTTAAACCCACAAGCTGCACTGGACGCACCGCGCTGGCAATGGACAGAAGGAAAAAAAGTGATCCTAGAGCCGAATTTCCCACTTCATATTGCACAGGCATTGGCGCGAAAAGGTCATCAAGTCCAATTAGCTGTTGATGGAGGAAGCTTCGGCCGTGGTCAAGCGATTTGGAGAAATAACGAAACAGGCGTTTTAATGGGCGGAACTGAGTCACGAACGGATGGATCGATTGCGGCTTGGTGAGGTGGATGTTTTTTGGGAAGGTGTTTTCTTTGACAGACTTATTAGAGAGAAAAATGCATTTTTCTGCGAGTAAGGGTCGCATATTTGATAGTAAAACTTACTTATCCAAGAGTAAATGGATACTTATTCAAAATGAATCCATTTTTAACCTAAAAAAGGCTGACACCTTTTTAATAGGATTGATGTTTGCTAATAGGATGATTCCATCCATTAAAGGGTATATGACATATGTTCCGAACTATCGGGATTAGGTTCTTTACGAAGTGCTTCATACAAAGGCGGTTTTACTTAATGAAACAAAAAGATATATTCATAGCTTTTTTTCGATCGGGGATTCTTGGATTTGGAGGAGGACCATCAGCCATTCCTCTCGTTCACAGAGAAGTTGTCCTCGTGTATAAATGGATGAATGATGAAGAGTTTTCAGATGTTTTAGCGCTCGCCAATGCATTGCCTGGACCGATTAATACAAAAATGGCAGGGTATATTGGCTGGAGAGTGGGCGGATTTTGGGGAATGATGAACGCATTATTCGCAACAGCAGTTCCTACCGTTATCCTGATGATTTTATTTTTAACACTGCTAGCGGCGCATAAGGATAAGCCTTGGGTGGCAGGCATGTCTAAAGCAGTGTTGCCTGTAGCTGGTGTGATGCTCGGCGTTTTAGCTTGGGATTTTGCCGTAAAATCGAAGAAATCACTTGGTTGGCTTTGGGGCGTAATCCTTATTCTCGTTAGCGTAATTGCTTTAGAATTTCTCCATATTCACCCAGGTATATTGATTGCTGTTCTTCTTATTGCCGCCTTAGTTTTAGGCAGTAAAAAGAAGGATAAGCAAGCGAAGGGGGGCCAATCATGATTTACTGGCACATCTTTCTTGCTTTTTTCATTCCAGGAATTCTTGGTTATGGAGGGGGACCGTCTTCGATTCCTTTAATTGAAAATGAAGTTGTGGATAGGTACGGTTGGCTGACGGTTCATGAATTTAGTGAAATGCTCGCACTTGGAAATGCTTTGCCTGGTCCGATTGCGACAAAGATGGCGGGATACATTGGCTATCAACAAGCAGGAGTGCTCGGAGCTGCAGTTGCTTTATTTGCAACGGTTGCTCCGTCGATGATTTTGATGATTGCGATGCTCGGAATTTTATTAAAATATAAACATTCACCACAAGTGAAAAAAATGACACAACTCGTCAGACCGGCTATTGCAGTCCTTCTCGGCATCATGACAGTCAATTTTTTCGTTAGCTCAGTCTCAGCAGAAGGTTCAGGATATATCCACACAATCATTTTAGGAATCGCTAGCTTTTTTCTGCTAGAAAAGTGGAAAATCCATCCTGCCTATGTCATTGCGGGGGCACTTGTCTATGGAGCTATTTTCCTATAGAAAATATTGAACCTGTCCCTTTGGGGACTGTCCCCATGGGGACAGTCCCCCTGAAATGTTGTCATGAAAAGCCGATAGTGATAAGATTAGTAGTCAGGAGTAGTTATTTTAGGCTAGGTTTGTGAAACGTATCCTATCATTATTTTTGCCCGAATTTTATACGTAAGGGAGCGTTCTATATATGGTTGCTTTTTTAAATAAATTATTTGATGCAAATACAAAGGAATTAAAGCGTCTAGAGAAATTGGCTAATAATATCCAAGCGTTAGCATCAGAAATGGAAAATAAATCGGATGATGCATTACGCGAAAAAACAGTGGAATTTAAGGAGAGATATCAAAAAGGGGAATCGCTCGATAGTCTTTTAGTAGAGGCGTTCGCGGTTGTCCGTGAAGGTGCACGTCGTGTGTTGGGTCTTTATCCTTACCCAGTTCAGCTCATGGGGGGAGCCGCTCTTCACGAAGGTAATATCGCAGAAATGAAAACGGGTGAAGGTAAAACCCTTACTGCCACAATGCCTGTTTATTTAAATGCGCTTACTGGAAAAGGGGTTCACGTCGTTACAGTGAACGAATATTTAGCGAACCGTGACGCAACTGAAATGGGAGAATTATATCAATTTTTAGGACTGACTGTTGGGCTCAATTTAAACAGTATGTCCAAAGAAGAAAAACAAGAAGCATATGCGGCTGATATCACATATGGTACGAACAATGAATTTGGCTTCGACTATCTGCGTGATAATATGGTGCTTTATGCGGAGCAAAGGGTTCAACGACCGCTTCACTACGCGGTTATTGACGAGGTAGACTCCATTTTGATTGACGAAGCGCGGACGCCGTTAATTATTTCAGGAACAGCTCAAAAATCAACACAATTGTATATTCAAGCTAATTCATTCGTCAACATGCTGAAAAAAGATGAAGATTATACGTATGATGAAAAAACGAAAGGTGTTCAGCTTACAGAGGAAGGAATTAATAAAGCTGAACGCGCTTTTAAAATCGATAATCTATTCGATATTTCTCACGTAACGTTAAATCATCATATTAACCAAGCTTTAAAAGCACATGCAAGTATGCATCGTGATGTAGATTATGTCGTCCAAGATGGCGAAATCGTGATTGTTGACCAATTTACCGGCCGCCTTATGAAGGGACGTCGTTTTAGTGACGGGCTCCATCAAGCAATTGAAGCGAAAGAAGGCGTTGAGATTCAAAATGAATCGATGACGATGGCGACCATCACATTCCAGAACTATTTCCGGATGTATGAAAAACTTGCCGGTATGACTGGTACTGCTAAAACGGAAGAAGAAGAATTCCGTAACATTTATAATATGCGCGTTATTGCGATTCCTACGAATAAACCGATTACGAGGGACGACCGCCCTGATTTAATTTATGCATCAATGGACGGTAAATTCCGTGCAGTCGTTGAAGATATTGCAGAACGTCATAGAAACGGTCAACCTGTGCTTGTCGGTACCGTCGCAATTGAAACATCAGAGTTGATATCTTCTCTTTTACAAAAGAAGGGTGTTAAGCATAATGTTTTAAATGCTAAAAATCACGGTCGGGAAGCGGAAATCATTATGGAAGCTGGGCAAGCTGGCGCTGTCACGATTGCAACGAATATGGCTGGTCGTGGTACCGATATTAAACTCGGTGAAGGCGTAAAAGAATTAGGTGGATTGGCGGTTATAGGAACAGAGCGTCATGAATCACGAAGGATTGATAATCAGTTAAGAGGACGTTCTGGACGTCAAGGCGATCCAGGTGTTACTCAATTTTATTTGTCTATGGAAGACGAATTAATGAGAAGATTTGGATCGGATAATATGAAAAATATGATGCAAAGACTTGGTATGGACGATTCCCAGCCAATTCAAAGCAGAATGGTATCCAAAGCGGTCGAATCTGCTCAGAAGCGTGTTGAAGGTAATAACTTTGATGCTCGGAAACAGCTTTTACAATACGATGATGTGTTACGTCAACAACGTGAAATTATTTATCAACAGCGAAATGATGTTATGGAATCAGAAAATCTACGCGATATTGTAGAAAAAATGATTGTTTCAGTCATTGAGCGTGCGGTTTCTGCGCATACTCCTTCAAACGAAGAAGAAGAGCAGTGGAACTTGCAAGGAATCATTGACTATGTAAATGCCAATTTGCTACCTGAAGGCGATATTACTGCGGAAGATTTGAGACGAAAAGATCCGGAAGAAATGGTTGACATTATTTTTGATAAAGTAAAAATTCGCTACGATCAAAAAGAAGAATTTTTAACGCCAGAGCAAATGCGCGAATTTGAAAAGGTTATTTTACTCCGTTCTGTTGATTCTAAGTGGATTGACCATATTGATGCAATGGAACAGCTTAGACAAGGTATTCATCTACGCGCTTACGGTCAAATTGATCCACTTAGAGAATACCAAGCTGAAGGGTTTGCGATGTTCGAAAGTATGGTTATGGCGATCGAGGAAGATACTGCGAAGTACGTCATGAAAGCGGAGATTCGCAATAACTTGCAGCGTGAAGAAGTCGCAAAAGGTCAAGCTGTGAATCCGAAAGAAGAAGGCGGAGAAGTAAAAAGAAAGCCCGTCCGTAAAGAGGAAAGCATCGGACGCAATGCACCGTGCCCATGTGGAAGCGGGAAGAAATATAAGCATTGTCATGGAAGATTGGCTTAAATCTTTTAGATAAAAATGTTCGTCGACCGAAAAGTAATATTTTGGGGCGACGAACCTCTATTTTGTAAGTCAACTATTAAACAGCAAGAAATCCGAAATTTTGAGGTGGTTGTAAATGGAATTGTTTGAAGTAAGAACGGAACTAGAAAAAACGGCTAATCGACTAGCTGAATTCAGGGGGTCTCTTTGACTTAGATGAAAAAGAGACAAGAATAGCAGAGCTAGATGAAAGAATGCTGGAACCGGGCTTTTGGGATGACCAGCAAGCGGCTCAAACCGTCATCAACGAGGCGAATAGTTTAAAAGATCTCGTTGGTGAGTATAAAGAATTACTTGAGGTGCAAGAAAATCTTGAACTGACTCACGAGCTCGTGAAAGAGGAAAATGACCCAGAATTAGAAAAAGAACTGGAATCCGAGTTGCAAGAGTTAATCGGACGTTTAAACGATTTTGAACTGCAGCTTTTACTAAGTGAGCCTTATGATAAAAATAATGCCATTCTTGAGCTTCACCCCGGCGCAGGTGGAACAGAATCACAAGATTGGGGCTCCATTCTTCTTCGTATGTATACGCGCTGGGCAGAGAAGAAAGGTTTTAAAGTAGAAACACTTGATTATCTTCCTGGGGACGAAGCGGGAATTAAAAGTGTCACGTTATTAATTAAAGGGCATAATGCTTACGGTTATTTGAAGGCAGAAAAAGGGGTTCACCGCCTCGTTCGAATTTCTCCTTTCGATTCATCTGGCCGCAGACACACTTCCTTCGTTTCATGCGAAGTCATGCCTGAGTTCACTGATGATATTGAAATTGATATTCGTTCTGAGGATCTGAAAATTGATACGTACCGTTCTAGTGGAGCTGGTGGTCAGCACGTTAATACAACCGACTCTGCTGTTCGGATTACACATATTCCTACCGGTACTGTAGTAACATGTCAAAATGAAAGATCGCAAATTAAAAACCGTGAAAAAGCGATGAATATGTTAAAAGCCAAATTGTATCAGCTTGAATTGGAACAAAAAGAGAGGGAACTAGCCGAAATTCGCGGCGTCCAAAAGGAAATTGGCTGGGGAAGCCAAATCCGATCTTATGTTTTCCACCCATATTCCATGGTGAAAGACCACCGTACGAATACGGAGGTTGGAAACGTTCATGCTGTAACAGACGGGGATATTGATATTTTTATCAATGCCTATTTGCGCTCGAGAATATAATGTGGGGAAGCAGCCGTATAGTTCGGCTGCTTTTATTATTGGCGTAGACTTGCTACAATAAAGAAAATGACTTTTAAAGGATGTGGAAAATGAAAATCAAAGCGTTAGTTGAAAGTAATGAGCTCAAAGGATATAGGATGTTAAACAGTAGAAAAGTGTTAACGGGTGAGGACAAGGAGCAACTTAACAGACTTGAAAAAGGTTATGCTGGGGAGGTGCTCTTTAATGAAAGAGTGGATGGTCTTTTAAAGGAATGGCTCATCCTCAATGATTTACAGCTAGAAAGTAATAACAGTGAATTTCAAATTGACTCTCTGGTAATCTGTAAAAACCTCCTATTGCTGTTTGAAGTGAAAAATTATGAAGGAGATTATTATATAGAAGGTGATAAATGGAATTACATTAACGGCAGCTCAATCCAGAATCCTGTACATCAGTTAGAAAGAACCGAATCTCTTTTACGCCGCTTGCTTCAGGACCAAGGCCATAACAACACCCCCATTGAATCTTCTGTCGTTTTCGTTAATCCTGCTTTCCACTTATATAACGCCCCACGAAATCTACCCATCATTTTTCCAAACCAATTAAACCGCTTTTTCGAAAAGCTCAATAAAATCCCAGCAAAAACAAATGAATACCATATGCGACTTGCCAAAAAACTACTTTCCCTTCATAAAAATGTCATGCCGGAATTACCGAATTATAGCTATGAAGAACTACGAAAAGGGGTTGTCTGCGCTAATTGTTATTCATTTAATTTGGATAGCAAGAGGCTTGTTTTCTTATGTAAAAATTGTGGCACAATAGAAAATATGACTTCAGCAATTTTAAGGAGTGTTGATGAATTCACGTTTCTCTTTCCAGAACGAAAAATCACAACAAGGAGCATTTTTGAATGGTGTGATGGTATAAAATCAAAGGGAACAATTCGTGAAGTGTTACTGAATAATTTTATCCTTAAAGGGAAAGGAAAATCTTCTTACTTTGAAAAGGAACAGTAAACTAAGTCTCTAGTCTATGCTAAGGAATCAAATTCCATTCGGCTTCAATTCTTGCTCAAATCCAGAACTTATTACAATTGTTATTCGAATGAGAGGAAATCGTACAAGAAAAGGCTCACTTGTCGAAATGTTGTACGAATGCGACGGAATCGTACAAGAACTCGCTCATCTGTCGTAATTGTAGTACGAATACGGCGGAATCGTACAAGAACGCGCTCATCTGTCGTAATTGTAGTACGAATACGGCGGAATCGTACAAGAACGGGCTCATCTGTCGTAATTGTTGTGCGAATACGGCGGAATCGTACAAGAACAGGCTCATCTGTCGTAATTGTTGTGCGAATATGGCGGAATCGTACAAGAACGCGCTCATCTGTCGTAATTGTTGTGCGAATACGGCGGAATCGTACAAGAACGCGCTCATCTGCCGTAATTCTTGTGCGAATACGGCGGAATCGTACAAGAACGCGCTCATCTGTCGTAATTGTTGTACGAATACGGTGGAATCGTACAAGAACAGGCTCGTTTGTCGTAACTGTTGTACGAATGCGACGGAATCGCCCAAGAACGCGCTCATCTGTCGTAATTGTAGTACGAATACGGCGGAATCGCCCAAGAACGCGCTCATCTGTCGTAATTGTTGTGCGAATACGGCGGAATCGTACAAGAACAGGCTCGTTTGTCGTAACTGTTGTACGAATACGGCGGAATCGTACAAGAACGCGCTCATCTGTCGTAATTGTTGTGCGAATACGGCGGTATCGTACAAGAACAGGCTCACTTGTCGTAAATGTTGTACGAATGCGACGGAATCGCCCAAGAACTCGCTCATCTGTCGTAAATGTTGTACGAATACGATGGAATCGTACAAGAACAGGCTCATTTATCAAAATTGTTGTACGAATTGGAGAGAATCCTATAGTAACTCACTCATTGCTCAATAGTTATTCATATGAAACGAATCTCATTAGGACTTATACAATTGCTTCCAAAACGGAAGGATTTCATGCTGTACCTACCATTAGGATCTCCTTTGCAGCATTTAATTTTTATACCACACAACAATTCACACATTAGCAACAAATGCGCAAAACCTTACTACATATGGGTTTGCTGAATATTTTTCCAGTAATGGCTATGTTTGTGTAGGGCTCAATTTGTTTTAAAAAATTCTATTGTTGGTATACTAAAATTAGTTAGGCATGGAAAGGAGTATGAATCTTGAAGAAAAAAGTAATTGGATTATTTATGGGAATTACGTTGGCTTTGGGCCTTGCTGCTTGTGGCGGCGGAAATAATGCGAATAATAATAACAATAATGGCGGGGCAACGGCCACAAATGATGCAGAAACGATTGTACAGAAAAACTGTATTAATTGTCATGGAGATAATCTTGAAGGGCGTAATGGTCCACCATTGGATCACATCGGTTCAGAGCTTTCTAAGGATGAAATTTTAAAAACTATTCAAGAAGGTAAAGGAGCTATGCCTCCAAACATCATTAAAGGCGATGACGCTGAAAAAGTAGCTACTTGGCTATCAGAGAAAAAATAATGTTAAAAAGGATGCGGTTAACCATCGCATCCTTTTTTCCTTCTATACTTTGTCATTCCATTGGCACGGCTGGCTTTTTAGTTGTAACTAGGTTCACGACCTAATGTTGCTCCACGCTCCATCGAGTTCCCTTGAATCACGAGCACTTCTCCATCTACTACCTTAGTATGGGTAATTTTTGAAAAGAAGCTGGACTATCGATAAGATCCCGATCATCGACGGCGCTCTTAGTGCCAATAAACCCACAATCATCCCCCAAATTTTGCCCGAAGCCTTGTGTTTTCTTGTCGTAATTATTCCAATCGGCCAATAAGTTTTGACCTATATTCACTGCAGAGGCATTTTCAAAGGAATTAATTTTAATTATATAAATATTAATGTTAATAGCACTAGACAATGGAGTCCACCTCCTCTTAACGAACTATATTCAAAATACTTGATTTTATGATTTTAAAAAGGAGGGATAACCCATGGATTTCGAACAATTAAAGCAATGGATGGAATTCGCGCAAAAATACCAGTCGGGTGATTTTTGGAGTAGTATGATGAATCAATCCTCCTTTGGCCAATTTATGAACGATACGATGGGTGCTGATCCTTCTACATCTGAAAAAACAGTCCCTCCCCAACAGAACACACAGAACACGACTTTTCCGAATGTCGATATTTATATGACGGACACGGAAGTGACTGTCATAGCGGAACTAGCCGGTTACGAAAAAGAAAACATTCACATTTCCGTTTCGGGAAACAAGCTCTTATTAAAAGGAACATCAACTCCGGTCATTTTTGGCCATATTGTCCAGCAAGAAAGATATGAAGGCCAGTTTCAGAGAATTGTTGAATTGCCGGAGCCCACGTATTCCAATCAAATAAAAGCTAAGCTTCATAACGGGCTTTTAACATTATCTTACAAGCGAAAATATTTTCAGGAAGAAAGGGTATCAATCGATTAGTTTTTCTGTCCCACCAATCCAAATCTTCAACAATACACCTGTGGAACTCACCAAAACCTTCTTCCGATGTTCTTACTTATTTTCCGTTATTCAGCGCTGGTAATGGATAAAACCTACATGTTCCTCCTTTCTTTTTAGCAAAAAATAAAAATCGTGAGGATTACAAATGCCTATAAAAGGATTATTCAACCAAAAACAAAATCATGAAATGATATTAGAAAAAATCGCCGAGCTGGAGAAAAAACAGAAAAAATTAAACGCACTTGAAGTGCATATAAAAAGGCTCTTGGCGTTGGAAGAAGAAATTTCTCCTTTGTTAAAATTAAAAGATGCAGCTTCTCCAAAAGTTCCAGAGAAAAAAACAGTTCGGAAGGAAAAAACCAAAAACAATCATCGTGAAGATGCTTCACTCATTGAGAGAACCATCATAAAAAAAGTTTCTCCATTTGTTAAAGCAGTCGAACATTTGGACAAACAGATCCGGGAACTAGAAAAAAATGTTCTGCAGATTCAACAATCACACATAGAAATCACTAACCGAATGGAAGCAATCGAAGATCAGCTTTCCAGATTGCAAGAGCAAGAAACTAAAACAAATGAAGAGAAGCACGGGCAGCAACCGATGGTCATTAAAGAGATTAATATAGACAAATTTTATTTAGATAAATATGAGCAAAATAATAACTTCGCTCAATTGGGAATTAAAGATTTAAGTGGCGCTCTTAACATTGGTGCAATATATGGCAGAGAAGTTATGCCGAAAGAACTATCGGACCAGATAAAAGAAGATATGAAGGAATTTAAAGGGATGAAAAAAGAGTTTGGAAAAGAGGAAGCAGGGGAAGCATCCAGCAGCAGCGAAGAAGAATCTTCGAGTAACGAGGAATCTTCGTACGAATATGAAGATTTTACAGAAATTCCAATTGAGGTCATAAATGAAAATGAAGACGAGTAAAAAGCAAAGCATGAAAAATTAGTCATGTTTTGCTTTTTATTTTGCTGAGTTTATTGTTCAGTAAATCAACTCATAGAGCGTGATAGAACTTATTACCCAGTAACATAAAACTATATATTTGGTAAAGTTTTGTAGAAAGTCGATAAATTTGAAATGAAACTGTAATATAATTATCCCTTAACATATTAATATCTGATGTTATAATAGGTTTGGGTTCAATTTTCGCCAGCAAGCGACAGAACGCAGCAGCTTTTTTCGCATACATAAGATTTTGCGAGAAAACAGAATAACAACAAATATAGACCATCTTTTTTTTAGGTTTTGACAGTTTCCATATTTAGGACAAAATGGCTATTGGACAAGGTGGTTTAGGAACCGGGTGATAATATGATTGAAATGCAGGATGTAATAAAAAGATATTCTAATGGCATTGTTGCCGCTAATGGATTGAACATCCGCATTAACCAAGGTGAATTTATATATGTCGTTGGCCCAAGTGGTGCGGGAAAATCTACCTTTATCAAGATGATCTATAGGGAAGAAAAGCCTACATCGGGAAAAATAATTGTAAATGGGATCGATTTAACGAAGCTTAAAAATCGACAAGTCCCATTTTTGCGTAGAAATATAGGTGTTGTATTCCAGGATTTTAAGCTGCTTCCAACGCTTACGGTGTTTGAAAATGTTGCCTTTGCTCTTGAAGTTATAGAACAGCGTCCTAAAGATATTAGAAAAAGAGTGATGGACGTTTTAACAATGGTTGGATTAAAGCACAAAGTTCGTATGCTTCCAACAGAGCTTTCTGGTGGAGAGCAGCAACGCGTCTCAATTGCGAGATCAATCGTCAATAATCCAAAACTTGTTATTGCGGACGAGCCTACTGGTAACTTAGATCCGGATACTTCATGGGAGATTATGAATCTATTAAAGGAAATCAACATGAAGGGCACAACGATCATTATGGCTACTCATAATAAAGAGATTGTAAACACAATTAAACATAGAGTCGTTGCAATAGAAAGCGGAAGAATTGTCCGCGATGAACAGCGGGGGGAATACGGATATGAAAGCTAGAACCCTCAGGCGGCATCTAAGAGAAAGCTTCAAAAGTCTCCGCCGAAATGGCTGGATGACGTTTGCCTCAGCAAGTGCTGTTACCGTTACTTTATTGTTAGTAGGGGTTTTCTTCGTCATTTTGATGAATATGAATAAATTTGCTACTGATCTTGAAAAAGATGTGGAAATCAGAACTCATGTTTCGCTTACAGCATCTAAAGAAGATGAAGAAAAATTAAAACAAAATCTTGAAAAACTTGATTTGGTAGAATCTGTAAAATTTTCTTCGAAGGAAGATGAACTCAATCATTTAATTCAAACGATGGGTAAAGAATGGAACTTTATTGAAGAACAGGAAAATCCCCTCCACGATGTATTTATCGTTAAAACGAAAAAGCCTACGGACACACCAATCGTTGCAGCGCAAATTCGTAAGATGGAATTTGTGGATTCTGCCGAGTACGGTGAAAAGAAGGTTGATAAGCTGTTTAAAGTTTTAAAAACAAGTCGAAATATTGGCCTAGTCCTTATTATTGGGCTATTGTTTACGGCAATGTTTTTAATTTCTAATACGATAAAAATTACGATTTTTGCTAGACGACGTGAAATTGAAATTATGAAACTAGTAGGAGCGACAAATTGGTTTATTCGTTGGCCATTTCTTTTTGAAGGAATTTGGCTAGGAATTCTAGGTTCCATTATTCCAATCGGAGTTGTTGCGACAGGTTATCATTATGCCTATGACTTTATGGCGATGAGAATTCCACGACAAGTGGTTCAACCACTGGATTTTTCACCATTTGTTTATCAAGTGAGCTTACTCATGCTCCTAATCGGAATTATTATTGGCGGATGGGGAAGCTTCATCTCCGTAAGACGATTCTTGAAAGTGTGAAACTATTACCATTGTATAACAGCTCTAATAGAGAGAGTGAATGCAAGAGGGAGAAAGGGGAACTATTTTTTGAAAAGACGTTCGGTACTTTCAATTACATTGGCAGCAACATTAGGGTTTGGTGGCATTTTCACTTCAGTACATGGCGTATCGGCTGCCAGCCTAGATGATTTACAAAATCAGCAGTCCGATATCATAAATAAACGTTCTAATGTTAATCAGTCCATAGAAGAAAAAGAGAATAAAATAATAGAAATCGGTGATCGGCAAAGTGAGCTAGAAGCTGAAATGAAGAAGCTTGAGCAGCAAATTGCGGATACCGACAATAAAATCACAGAAAAGCAAAAGCAAATTGAAGATACAAAAGCGGAGATAGAGAGACTAAAGAAAGAAATAAATGATTTAAAGATTCGTATTGAAAAAAGAAATGAGTTACTTCTTGAGCGTGCGAGAAATATTCAACAGAATGGTGGATCCGTTAAGCTTATCGACGTGCTTCTAGGTGCTGAGAGTTTTGGTGACTTTATTGACCGGATTTCTGTTGTTTCAACTCTTGTAAATGCCGATAAGCAAATCATTGAAGAGCAAAAAGCAGACCAAGCTAAGCTTGAAGAAAATCAGAAAAAAGTAGAAACAGAGCTTGCTAGTTTAAATGCAATGCTGCAAGAACTAGAAAACCTTAAAGCAGATCTTAAAAATCAAAATGATAAAAAGGCACAAATCTCGAAAGAATTAGCAGCACAAAAGAAACATATTGAAAGTGAAAAAATGTCTTTGGAAGAACAAGACGAGATATTGAAGGCTCAAGCAGCTATCGTTCAAAAAGCGATTAGTGCTGAAAAGGCAAGAATTGCTGAAGAGGAAGCAAGGATTGCTAAACAAAAGGCTGAAGAAGAAGCGAGACGAGCACGCGAACAACAACAACAATCAAGTTCACAAGACTCTAATACTACTTCGTCAAGCCAAGGCTCCTCATCACAAGGATCCAGCTTGGGTAATGGAAATAAAAATGGAGTATTGAATTGGCCGGCGGCAGGAAGATTATCTTCTGGTTATGGTGGAAGACCCCAATATGGATACCATTTAGGTATTGATATCGCCAATTCAACAGGTACACCTATATATGCCTCGGCGGCTGGTGTTGTATCCATTTCGCATTTTTCACCAAGTTATGGGAATGTTGTTTATGTCTATCACCCTCAACTCAATTTGACAACAGTATACGCGCATATGTCACAAAGGAGTGTATCTCCAGGACAACATGTCAGCTCAGGTCAACAATTAGGTTTAATGGGTAATACTGGCGATTCTCACGGAAGCCACCTGCACTTTGAAGTTCATCACGGCCAATGGAGTTATCGCGGTGGAGTTAACCCAATGCCATTCTTAAAATAATAAAATCCAAAATTGCCGCATTGAGATATGGACTTCTCAATGCGGTTTTTGCATTTAAAGGATCTCGAAATTCCTAAGTCGAATACCTTGAATGATATACAGATTAAGCTCAATTATAAGCATTTTATACTTTCGTATTGGTAAATATGCTAAAATATAGGAAATTGACATTAGATTACTGGATGCGAGGGGCTATATATGACGGTTACGTCAATCATGGCGGTTTTGTTAAGTATTTTTCTTATTTTAAATATCATTTTGGCTGGTTTTGTCGTATTTCTCGAAAGACGAGATGCTAGCGCGACTTGGGCATGGCTGCTCGTTCTTTTTTTCATTCCGGTCGCCGGCTTCGTTCTTTACTTAATTTTTGGCCAGAACTTAAGCCGAAAGAAGATTTTTGAATGGAAAGATACGAACAAGATTGGCATTATGGAGATTACAAAATATCAAATTGAGTTGCTGCAAAAAGGGGAGTTTATATTTAACGATAATAGAACCTCCCGATATCAAGATTTGATCTATATGTTACTCGTCAATGATCGGGCGGTACTAACACAAGATAATCATGTTGAAATTTTTACAGACGGCGAACACAAATTTAAGTCCTTATTAGATGATATTAAAACCGCGGAGGATCATATCCATCTTGTTTATTATATCATTCGCAATGATAAGCTAGGCAAAGAATTACTGGATGCTCTCACGAAAAAGGCGAAAGAAGGAGTAGCGGTAAAAGTTTTATACGATGCGATGGGGTCACGGCGTCTTCCACGCAAGTTTTTCCGACCATTAATTGAAGCTGGAGGGAAAGTCAGCGTCTTTTTTCCAGCGATTTTGCCGCATTTGAATTTGCAGGTTAATTACCGAAACCATCGGAAGCTTGCGATTATTGATGGTGAAATTGGTTATGTCGGCGGGTTTAATATCGGAGATGAATATTTAGGGTTAAATAAAAGATTTGGTTATTGGCGCGACACGCATTTGAAGATCTGCGGGAAAGCTGTTTATGCGATGCAGACCCGATTTATTTTAGATTGGAATCAAGCATCTTCTACAAAAATTCGTTATGAGGATCGGCTTTTTCCTGAGATTGATGCTATTGGGGAAACGGATGTTCAAATTGTTTCGAGCGGACCAGATTCCGAGTGGGAACAGATTAAATATGGAATATTAAAACTGATTACATCCGCGAAGAAATACATTTATATTCAAACTCCATATTTTATTCCTGATACAAGTGTACTAGATGCTATAAAAATCGCCGCACTTTCCGGAGTCGATGTTCGACTGATGATTCCAAATAAACCAGATCACGCATTTGTTTACTGGGCAACCTTGTCAAACGTTGGTGAATTGCTAAAGACGGGTGCCAAAGTGTACATATACGAAAATGGATTTATTCATGCGAAAACGATGGTGGCGGACGGTAAAATTGCTACAGTTGGAACAGCGAATATCGATGTCCGCAGTTTTCGCCTTAATTTTGAAGTCAATGCTTTTTTATATGATGAAATTTTAGTAAGGAAACTAGTAGATATTTATTATGATGATATGAAGCATTCTAGAGAATTGACTTTAGACGAATATCATAATCGACCATTATTTATCCGGTTTAAAGAATCTCTTTCACGCCTATTATCGCCAATATTGTAAATTTAGAAGTGAGTTGAATCAGTTTGACCTGGTATACGATTGGAACATTATCTTTCCCAGCCACTTGGATCTCGATATTAGCTGGATTTTTAGTGACGGGAGTATTCTTATCTATTCGAAAAATGAAAGAAACTTCTAATTGGTTTGGAAATGTCGCCTTTATTTTTATATTAACCTGGAAGTTAAGTGTAGTTCTTTTTCAGTTCAAAATGATTCTATCAGCACCACTGTCTATTCTTTATTTTAACGGAGGAATAAAAGGATATTGGCTCGGTGTGTTAGCGTCCATCGTGTATACATATTTTTATGTGAAAAGAAATAATATAAAAATAGAAGAGTTTGTCCAAGCTTGGATTCTATTTATTGTAATATTTGAGTTCGTTTCATCCTATGTGTTGCACAAATCACTGATATGGGTATTTATTCATTTTATCTTTGGTTTCATAGTCATGATATTGTCCTTTTTAAAAGCTAAACAATCGATTTGGCAGCTTCAAATCATGGTAATATATATTGGAGTTTTAGCCATCATCTATTCATTTACAAATCAGCTGCTATCAATGCCTATGGCAACGTATGTTATAATCGCAATCATATTAAGCATACTAGCCAAAATAAGGAGGCTGGACCGTGACTAAAAAAATCTTCGGTTTATCTTTAGTTGCTATACTTGCGGGAATTTTAATTGTTAATCTTATCCAGGATGCACGTGCAAAGAAAATTGATACTGTCAAGCAGCAAGAAAAGTATATAGATGTAACGAATGAGGATGATGCCTTAAATGAAGGATTAGCTCAAGGAGATATTCCACCCGATTTTGAGCTTACGACTCTTGATGGTGAAAAGGTAAGATTATCTGATTTTAATGGAAAAAAAGTCATTTTGAACTTCTGGGCCACGTGGTGTCCTCCATGCAGGGCTGAAATGCCGCATATGGAGAATTTTTATAAAAAAAATGCAGAAAAAATGAATGTAGAAATCATTGCTGTAAATTTAACGGCTGAAGAACGAGGAGGGAATGGACCAGAAAAGGTCAAGAAATTTATTGAGGAGTACGGGATAACTTTTCATGTTCCATTAGATGAAACAGGAGAAGTCGCCGATAAATATAGGATCATCCCAATTCCAACGAGTTATTTAATTGGTACGAATGGGGTGGTCCAAAAGAAGATTTTGGGACCTATGGATGAAGAAATGATGATGAAGTTGGTAAAGGATTTAAAATAAAAAGAAAAATGTGTTGACTTTTCGATAATCCTTACTATATACTAGTTTTCAAGAGTTTAAAGAAAATTTAAAAATGAATAATAATATCACTCTTATCAAGAGCGGCGGAGGGAATAGGCCCTGCGATGCCCGGCAACCTTCAGATGAAGATATCTGAAAAGGTGCTAATTCCTACAGATCAATAGTGATCTGGTAGATAAGGGGAGGAAACTGATTATAAGCCCTCTTCTTATGGAAGAGGGTTTTTAGTTTTACAAGGGAACTTTTAATCAACTATCTCAACATTAGGAGGAAGGAAAAATGAGTCAAGAAAATTACAAACAAGAAACGGTCTTACTTCACGGAGGCCAAGTGACTGATGAAACGGGAGCACGCGCAGTTCCAGTATATAGAACAACTTCATATGTTTTTGAAAATACAGATCACGCGCAAAAATTATTTGGTCTAGAAGTGGCGGGCAATATTTATTCCCGTATTATGAACCCGACTGTAGATGTTTTCGAAAAACGTGTGGCAGAGCTCGAGGGAGGAACAGCTGCTGTTGCTTTATCTTCCGGTATGGCGGCCATTGCTTTTTCAATCTTGAATATTGCTCGCGCTGGAGACGAAATCGTTGCTGCAACTGACCTATACGGCGGTACTTTCAACTTGTTTGCTGTTTCTCTTCCGAAGTACGGAATCAATGTTAAATTTGTTGATCCGAAAGATCCAGAAAATTTTAGAAAAGCCATTACTCCTAAGACAAAAGCTCTTTTCGCTGAAGTAATTGGTAACCCAAGTCTTCATATTTTAGATGTGGAAGCAGTTGCCAATATTGCTCATGAAAATGATATTCCATTAATCGTGGATAGCACGTTTGCCACTCCAGTTTTGAGCAGACCAATAGAGTTTGGTGCAGATATTGTTGTCCATTCCGCAACAAAATGGATCGGCGGTCATGGTACTGCCATTGGTGGAGTTGTAGTTGATAGCGGAAAATTTGATTGGAATAATGAGAAATTCCCTGATTTTATTGAACCTGATCATACGTACCATGGTATCCGCTTTGGTATTGATGTTCCGCAAGCAGCTTTCGCGACAAAGCTACGTGTTCAACTACTTCGCGACTTCGGACCTTGCTTAAGCCCTGATAATGCTTTTATTTTCTTGCAAGGGTTGGAGACATTGCACGTACGTATAGAAAGACATGTTGAAAATGCGAAAGCAGTAGCAAAATACTTACAAGAGCACGATGCAGTTGAATGGGTGTCTTATCCAGGATTGGAAGACCATCCATCCTATGAGCTTTCTAAAAAATACTTCCCTAAGGGTGCTGGAGCAATCGTCGTATTTGGTATTAAAGGCGGACGTGAAGCTGGAAGAACAACAATCGATAACGTGAAGCTATTCTCACATGTAGCAAACGTTGGGGATGCGAAATCATTAATTATCCACCCAGCATCTACTACTCACCAACAACTTAGTGCCGAAGAATTGAAATTGACAGGCGTAACAGAAGAATTAATCCGCTTGGCAGTTGGACTTGAAGCGATTGAAGATATTACTGCTGATTTAGAACAGGCAATTGAAAAGGCAGTCGCTGCAACTTCTGTATAATAAATGTATAACAGAACTGAGGATACCCTCAGTTCTTTTTTAATGCTTTCAACCCCTAACACGTTTTTCTCATAACTTGTCCTCCTGCCGCATACGATTATAGAAAACTCTTGAGGAATTGAGCGGCGGAGGAGGAAAAACATGAAGAACAAGTGGCTAATCATCATTTCAATCTGCTCCTTATTATTGGGTGCGACTGGTACATATGTCAGTTTATTATGGTTATTGCCGCCGGGAACGATGGACTTTAGCAAAGAAAAAGTAGAATCTAATCATGAGGCAGCGACAAAAAGTGAAAGTAATCCTGGTTTAGCAAAAGTAGCGGATGCGTTTGAATTGATTCAAAAATCATATGTTGAGAATGTGAGTGATAGACAACTCATACAAGGGGCTATTCAAGGAATGATCGGAACCTTGCAAGATCCGTACTCCGTTTATATGGATGAAGAGGCATCGGAGAGATTTAATGATAGTCTTGATTCTTCCTTTGACGGAATTGGGGCACAAATTGCGATTCAAGAAGGAAAGCTTATTATCGTTTCTCCTATTAAAAACTCGCCCGCTGAAAAAGCTGGGTTAAAAGCAAGGGATCAAATCATCAGCATCGATGGTAAAACAGTTGAAGGGCTCGATTTATATGAAGCTTCAAAGCAAATTCGTGGAAAAAAAGGCACAACGGTTAAATTGGAAATCGTTAGAAGTGGGCTTTCTAAACCACTAGTAGTAGAAATTATGAGAGATGAAGTACCTGTTTTGACTGTTTTTGCAAATATGAAAAAAAGCTCTGAAAAAAATATAGGGTATATACAAATTACCTCCTTCGCACAAGGTACAGCAAAGGATTTTTCAAAAGAATTGCGTGAGCTAGAGGAACAAAATATATCTGGACTTATCATTGATGTACGTGGAAATCCAGGTGGAATGCTTTTGAGTGTTGAGGCTATTTTGCACGAACTCGTAACAGAATCGAAGCCGTATGTACAAATTGAAGAACGTTCAGGAAAAAAAGTTCCTTATTTTACAGCTCTTAAAGAGAAAAAACCGTATCCTATTACAGTTTTAATGGATGAAGGAAGTGCTTCAGCATCGGAAATATTGGCTGCAGCTTTAAATGAAATAGAAGGCTATGCGTTAGTTGGAAAGAAATCGTTTGGAAAAGGAACAGTCCAGCAGGCATTACCATTAGATGACCGCAGTAATATTAAATTGACGATGTTTAAATGGCTAACGCCTGATGGAAATTGGATTCATGGAAAAGGGATAAAACCGACAATTGAAGTCGATCAGCCAGCTTATTTCCATGCTCACTCATTACAGTTAGAAGAAACGCTCGCGCTTGATATGAATAATGAGAATGTAACGATTGCACAAGAAATGCTGCTGGCGTTAGGCTATGGAACTGGTAGACAAGACGGTTATTTTGACGAACAAACAGAAAAGGCAGTCAAAGCTTTCCAATCCATTAATAAAATTCCTGTTACAGGAAAAATAGATGAAAAAACAGCGATGAAACTAGAAGAAGAAATCATTAGCGCTATCCAAGATGAAAAAAATGATTTACAATTACAAGTAGCTTTAAAAACTTTTCGCTAAAATAAATAATCTCCTACCTTGGCCCCCTAAGGTGGGAGATTATTTTCATTTACTTCTCCATCACTAAAATTTTTCCCCTTTTTTCCCGAAAGTTCTGATAGAATAGTAGGTAAGTATTTTTCCGATAAAAGGATGTGGCAGTATGGCGGAAATATGGTTGCTTGAACTATTAAGAGGAATTGGCAGATTGTTTCTTCATCCTATTTTATATTTCTCGATACTACTCGCGGTGACCGCTGGATATCTCCGGGTCAAGAGGGAACGTCGTGATTTTCATGTACGAGTAAATCGTCTATTTCATGAACTCCGAAGCTTGCTTCCGGCAGGTTTGATAGCTGGACTCTTCTTATCTTTACTATTTATTTCAATTGGATTAACCATTCCTCTACCTGTCATCGCAGTGATTACGATCGTGACATTATTGTTCGGATTAGTTGGGAATGCAAGATTGCTATCTCCAGCCCTTACGATTGGACTGGCTTTACTATTTGTTTTTGCCGCCAACTATTTTAATATTGACATTCCGTATTTTGAAAAATCTTTTAAATCGATAGATTCCAGTTTCTTTATGGGGACTGCTATTTTACTTGGCACCTTAACCATTGCTGAAGGAATACTCATGATAAAAAATGGTCTAAGGGACGTATCTCCTAAACTGCGAAAAAGTAGAAGAGGCTTAACAGTTGGAGCTCTCCAAACAAAGCGCCTCTGGTTATTGCCGGTCTTTCTTTTTTTACCGGTCGGTCCAATCAGTGCACCTTTCGAATGGTGGCCTGTCATTCATTTTGGAACAGATAGTTATTCATTGATTTTAGTTCCATTTTTACTAGGCTTCCAACAGCAAATTCAAACGACATTGCCTGAAAATGTAGTAAAACGATTAGGAAAACAAGTTCTTACTCTTGGAATCATTATTACTGTAATCAGTTCGGTAAGTTTTTTATTGCCTGATTATATTCCTGCAATAGCTGCTATATTAGCAGTTCTAGGAAGAATATTCATTGTATTCATGCACCGGGTACGTGAAGGCTCAGCTGTGTATTATTTCACTCCAAGGAATAGTGGCATCATGATATTGGATGTACTTCCAGAATCCCCTGCTGATAAAATGGGCTTAAGAACTGGAGAGATTATCCAGACATGCAACAATATAAAGGTACATAATAAACAAGATTTATATCAAGCTTTGCTAAAAAATCGTGCCTATTGCAAGCTTGAAGTTTTCGATAAAAATGGTGAGATTCGTCTTGTGCAGCGGGCTTTATACGAAGGGGACCACCATGAACTTGGGATATTGTTTATTGAAAAAAGGGAAATTCGTAAAGAGGGAAAAGCAGTTTAGTGTGAAACATTTATTAGGGAAGCTGATGCTTCTCTTTTTTTATATCTATTCAAGGTGGTGCCATTTTGAAGATGGGGGACATTTTGATGGAACTTTGGGATACAAATGATAAAGAGTCTATTTTTGTGGACTGGAGTGGAAACTATGTGAAGCTAACATGGCATCCCCTTATGCCATAATAGATTTGGTTCCTTGTGGTTTAGATCGAACTAAAGATACTAAACCACAAGGACTGAAATTTAAATCGTGTAGGATATCACTGATATTAGCATTTATTATTGGTTAAAATATTCGTCTTCTTAGCCGGAATGAAAAAACGAAGGCGATTGCAAAAAAAGGGACGAAGACTCTGTTAAATGGAGATACTATAAAAATTCCGCCACGTGGTGGGTCTCCGTCTATCACGCCTCTATAGACTCTACCATGATGCTCCCTAACTTCAACAGGCTCTCCTCGATATCTCATCAATGGATGCATTTTTTTCACTCCTTTCCGTCTGGAGTAAATGAAAGGGCAGAAGTTAATCTGCCCTTGTGACATCGTATTAGTAACTCATGAAAGAAGTGCCTACAATAATCAATAAAATGAACAATACAACGATTAATACAAAAGACATGTTTCCACCTGAGTACCCGGAACCATAACCTCCACAACTACCACCATAACTACTAGATCCCCATGACATATGAAATTCACCTCCCTTAATATTTCAGAGTTTCATCCAAATACCAATGGGAATGAAGCACCAAAGGAATTAGTAACCGTGTCCTACGAAGGCAGTTCCTACAATGATAAGCAAAATAAACAATACAACAATCAAAGCAAATGAAGTTCCCATTATTCAAGCACCTCCATTGAAAGAAATAGGATTGCGATAAACACAACCCCTTAGAATACGATATGTAATTATATAAAGGTGTGTTGGACAAACGAACAAAATAATAGAAAAATCCTCACTTGTCTAATAGATTTTTAACTCTAATTAATCGAAAAGCGGAATCAAAGAGTCATTAGTATACATCATATCGCAGTGGCCACTAACCATGTTTTCAGTAGCTGCAAAGCTAGTTATATGTTTTAGTTTAATCGCCAAAAGGTTTGCTATGTAAAACGCAGTTAAGTATATAATATATGTGTTTATTTCAATAGGGAAAAAGCGGGGAAATATATGAAAGGGGATTTTTATTGGAAGCCATAAAGGTTTTAAGATAATGAAAATGTTTGCTGTTGAAGATTCAACCTAAGTTGACATTATGAAACAATATTTACAATGGTATACTATTATAGAGCCTACTAAAAAGGTTGCTGTAGACCCACACGACTTGTATTTGTTAGCATGGTAACAAACACTAAATATCGAGGTAATCAAAATGAATTCCGCAAAAGTAGCATTTCTATCAGTCATCAGCAATTCTGTTATTGTGATTTTAAAAGTAATTGTAGGTTTATTTACAGGGTCCGTAGCAATTTTATCAGAAGCGATTCATTCTGCTTTAGATTTAGTGGCTTCCTTTATCGCATTTTTCTCTGTTAGAATTTCAAACAAACCTGCTGACAAAATTCACCGATATGGGCATGGAAAAGTTGAGAATCTTTCTGGAACAATTGAAACCATGTTAATTTTTGTAGCAGGAATTTGGATTATTTATGAATGTGTCCATAAACTTATTAATCCTGTACCAATAAAATTACCTTTCTTAGGGATTCTTGTCATGCTATTTGGTGCTGTAGTAAATTTCTTTGTGTCAAAAATTATTAGTAAAACAGCAGAAAAAACAAAATCAATGGCAATGAAGTCTAATGCTCTACATTTACTGACAGATGTGTACACTTCACTGGGTGTAGCAGGCAGTTTATTACTTGTCAGTGTTACTGGATGGCACTTTTTAGATCCTATAATTGGCATTGCCTTAGCCATTTATATCATTTTTGAGGCGAATAAATTAATGAAGGAATCTTTTCCGCCATTATTAGATGCAAGTCTATCGCGAGAAGAAGAGGAAGTAATAGAAAAAATTATTCGTTCCTATAAAAAAGAGTTTATTGAATTTCATGATTTTCGTACAAGGCGCTCTGGTCCCAGTGAGTGGATTGATTTTCATCTTGTAGTCCCATCATCCTACAGCATTGAAAGAGCACATGAGTTATGTGACAAAATCGAACAAGATATCATTCGCAAATTCCCTGATGCAGAAGTATTAATCCATACAGAGCCTGAGAATGAACGTCAAGTTAATATTAAAAAAGAAGATTAACCAGATATAGAATTCATTTTAAAATAATTTTTCCACAACCAAAAAGCACACGTTTTCAACGTGTGTTTTTAATCGTATAATTTGTTAAGTTTAATCGAAAAAGAAGCACATATTTTTTGTAGATGCCTTCCATTTGTTTTCATGAATTATGAAACAACTTCAAAAATAGTTCCTTGGTTTAAATCCGTTACTTTCATAGAACCATAAACACCTAAATATAGTTTAATTTGATTCAAATTCGTTCCCAAATTAACATAATAAGCTGACCCGGGACCAAAATTATAATCGGTCTCAATGACGCTAAAATCATTTAGTTTACAATCTGCCCTTACCCTCGTATAAGCTAAAACTCCTCTAACTGGCTGTTGTGATTCTTTATCCCGGGCAAGATCGGTAAATACAACGCTGCCTGTTAAATCAGGGATTCCAGTTCCCATATAGGCTTGCACTCCTGTAAGTGCAGTTCCTCCAAACTTATCGGCTCGGGGATCTTTATGAAAATAACTAGTTAAAGGCTGAAGACGCCTTACTGAAGTTTTGATTGCTTCGTTGTAATAAGCAATCGTTTTCTCATCGACATTCGGATTTGTAGGGCAGTTCCTAATAGTCGAAGTAGGAAAAGCACCTTCCCATCCACGCCAGCCAAAGTTAATAAATCCTTCTTGGTCAAGTTCGGCGTTTCTTATAGAAGCTTGAATAAGCTGAGTAACCGGTATTGGTTTATAGTGAACGAATGAAAAAATTGACTCTACCAAATCCTGTCCGACATTTCCCACGTATTTAATATACTGATTATAATACTTTTGAAATGAAATGCCCGGAATATTGCGTACCCCTTTGGCAATGACCGTGAGCGTTTCCTGAATAGGTGCGGGAAGTTCATTAAAACGTGTGACTACAGGTGGATTATTAATAAATGTATTCTTATCTACATCAATTTCAATTATTTTACCGGCGATTTCCATATCGTCCTGGCTTAAATTAAAGGGATCATAGCCTGCTCCACCATCTCCTGTTGTTAATACAAGTTTTCCTGTTTCAGGCGAAAAGTTTAAGCTATTAACGCCATTATGATTAAAAAATGGTCTTCTTACATTAAGTAATGTCCGTCGTTTTTGAGGTTGACCATTCGATTGTAAAATCCACTCTTCAACAGTATCGATATGATCATATTTAGCTTCTCTATTTGTCCACCTTAGGTTTAAAGTTTTTGGTTCACAAGGGTTAGGCTTAAAATGTTCAGAAAGAGCACTTGGACCTTGTGTTCCAACTACTGAATAATGAAGATAAAACAGCCCGTTGTAATAGAATCCCGGATGAAACGCAAGTCCTACCAATCCCCGTTCATCATATCCACCACTAGAAACACCTTGTTCAGAAGTACCTAGTTTTATGATCCGCGAGCGAATATCTAAAAATGTCCTTATGGCCCCATTTCTTATGAAAAAAATCTCTCCTACTTGAGTGGCAATAAATAAGCTTTCAATTGAGTCACCCGGAAGTATAGTTGTTTTCAAAACAGTGGGTAAATTTATCTTTGTTACAATGGGTCGTAAACGAACCTTTACTTTTTTCAACTAACATTACACTCCTTTCTATTGTAGAAATTAAAAGGGCAACTCTTTGAAAACATTTTTGAATGAGATCTATAAGATATGCTAGGAAAAACCTAATCCGATTATTGATCTGAGTATTAACCCAATCAAACTCTTTTGAAGGGAAGATAGGGTATAGAAATAAATTGGCAGGTGAGGGCACTTTGTCATGTTAACTTATATATATTATAAGAAGTAGAGATACTTACCCTTGTTTTTTGCAAATATGTATAGGGGGCGATTAAATGAACGATTCAGAAGTGACCTACAATCGGCAAAATGAATATCTTGATGCCATCTACGCTGCATTAGAAAAAGGGATGGCCGCTAAAGAAGTATCTTGCTCTATCACAACGGGTTTTCGAACTATCCCATCATTGCGTGCTGCACCTGGACTTAATCCGTACCATGCATCCGTGGCAGATGTTGGTTATGGATTTGATTCTGTTCAAGGAACGATTAATCGGATCCGTCAAGGTGAATCTATTTCATTAGTAAAAGAGCTGCTTGTGTTCGAACTGGATACATTAGGAATTAGTGCACAACAATTACATCCTAATTTTGAGCTAGCTGTTAAAAATGCAAGCCCTGATATTCATCATCTTGTAGAGTTAAGCCGTTATTTAAATCATCAAATGGAAGAAAGAATCAAGGAAGCCATAAAACTTGGTCAGGCTTTATTCGGACCTGAATGGGACATCATTCGAATGCAAATCGAGAATATACAAGCAATTCCACGGCTGTAATTAAGGGGGAGAAAAATGCCAAATACACTGCCTTTAACATTAAGTATGGAGGAGCAGGAACGTTTTTGGGATTGGTGGAAAACAATGGAATATGGGCATCAAGTAGTAAAGCGTTTAACATCGTTAGTAAGTGAACTTCGGTTAAACAAGGAATCAAGCCATGCAGATGGAATGATCCTTTTTTATCGAGCGGTATCTGAAATTTCATATGGTTATGCAGGTGTTCGAGGAGGGGTCCGTCGTGCATTTACAAAAGAATATAGCACAGCACTTCAGCTCAATATTGTAATGTGTCTTAGCTTCGTCCCTAAATTTTCCGTTGATGCAAAAGTTCTTCTTGAACGTATAGCCAAGGGTGTAAGCGGACCAAGTGCTCTTAAATTGATACAACGGATAAGAGAGACATTAATGGAGAACGACCGAATAATAAATGAATTAGAAAGAAAAGCTCATAGCGTGTTTGGAAAGGATAGCTTTATGAATTTTCAAGAGAAAGTTAAGCAAGACATGACTCTACCTACGTAGTAAAAGATGAATATTAGAAGAATAGTAGGACGTTATGGTCAATTATTTCGGGAAGGGTTTAGATGTTTCTGGAACCAGCTAATAATATGTTCCAATCGAAACACCCGATGCCAAGGATTTCCAGAACGTGATAGCTCATGAGTATCGTTAATAAAGCGGAGCATACGCACATTGCGTCCTTGATATTTCAAGGCTGTATAAAATTGCTCTCCCTGTTCAATAGGGACCCGAAAATCGTGAGTGCTATGAATGATCAAGAGCGGGGTTCGAACATTGGCAACGTATTTGATTGGCGATTGCTCCATATAATCTTCAGGCAACTCCCATGGCGGCCCACCATAATTATCTGCCTGTAAAAATCCGCCGTCTGACGTGCCAAAGAAACTATACAGATTACTGATGCCTCTCATGGAAACAGCAGCTTTAAAACGTTGGGTTTGAGTAACGATCCAGTTTGTCATATATCCTCCGTAGCTTCCACCGGCAACACCAAGACGGTTAGGGTCAAGTGTTCCTATCGATAGAGCATTGTCCATTGCAGCCATCAAATCCGCATAATCAAGATTTCCCCAATCTCCGCGGATGGCTGCGACAAACTCTTGACCGTAGCCCATGCTCCCGCGTGGGTTAGTATAAACTACAGCAAAACCGTGTGAAGCTAATAACTGAAACTCTAAGAAGAAGACGTAACCATACATGACCATTGGTCCACCATGGATTTCTAGAATTGCCGGAATTTGATTTTCCGATGTTACCTTATTAGGTGGATACAGAATCCACCCTTCGACCTCTGGACCATTTTTTGAACTCGAGATAAAAGGCATAGGCTCGACAATCTCGAAACGACTTAAAAGATCCTCGTTCACTCTTGTGAGACGACGATTGTTTGTAATCTTGTTCTTAACGAGGTCAGCAATCCAAATATCATTAGGAAGTGTAGTTGTAGTAATAGCCATTGCCAACTGCAGAGTGTCAGGAGTAAAGTTAATATTGTAGATGACTATATTTCCATCGGTCATTTGGATAGCCTGATTGTCTTGTAAGGAAAAGCGCCAAAGATGGACGGCCCCTGCTTTACTGACGCCTGTATATATACTGTTGCCATCTGGAGACCACGTTAAGCTGATCGTAGGTTCCTTATGACCACGGATGTCCCCAATGGATTTATCACCAATAGGGTAGGGGAAACCGGCAGTTAATTCCCACGGCCCACCTCCAGCTACATGTACCATCCAAATGCCTGGGTTCGTATAACCGCCATTTGCCCTGTCATGTCCAACATAAGCAATCGTTTGCCCGTCTGGAGACCATGCTGGATGATCGGCAGGCCCCTGGCTGCGAGTAAGCTTTCGTGGCTCTCCCCCTTCCGCCGAAATTAGCCAAATATCATTGATCACTGCTAGATCCAAACGTTCGGGTGTCTTGTTGCCGGCGATTGCTATATATCGCCCATCGGGAGACCAAGACGGAGATGAGTAATCATAATTTCCAAACGTGAGTTGCCGGGCCTTACCGCGGTCCGGACCGACAACAGTGATAGTGAATAAGTGCCAGTGTTTCCCTACTAAATAACCAGTTGTATCCAATTTATACTCAAGGCGATCAATGACAAGCACATTTTTTGAAAAACGTTGTCTCGGCGTACTGGGATTCTCTTCTGGGCCTTTAGGACCTACATGTATGACACATGCAATCGTTTGACTGTCCGGCGACCAAACAGGAATACCCCCTACGTATGGAATATGAGTAAGCAGCTCGGCCTCTCCACCCGAACTGGACATAATCCAAAGTTGAGAATGTCCACGACGTGTGGATACGAAAGCTAGCCATTTTCCATCCGGAGACCAACGGGGTGCATAATCAAGGCCAGGACCAGAAGTGAAAAGGCGTGGTTCCGTCTTTCCAGATGTGGGAACAATCCAGATACGGCTATAATATGAATTAGTAATCGGGTCCATTTTTGTTTCAACATAAACAATATTCATCCCGTCAGGAGAAATTTGCGGATCACTAATGATATTTAATTTAAAAAGATCTTCAGGAATTAATGATCTCTTCATGACAATTCAATCCTTATTGTTTTCTGTTTCTATAGTTTATTCTTTTTCTCTAAAATTAGAAGTTAGTGGAGGTTTTCTTGATTTTTATCCCTATGTATATATATTCTGAAAATATTAACTCCTTCTTGCACAAGACACAAGAAGGAGTTATTCTCTTTCGCAACGCATTAGTTTATAATTCCATGCTGGATGATTTCCGAATTAATTTCGACCTCTATTGGAACCTCCGAGTAGACTTTTTTCCAATCCATTGTTTTCCAAGTTTCATGATGGTACGCTTTCACTCTTTGTCCAATACCAAGTGCATCGCTATTAGCTTTCTGCATTTTCTTTATCGTGCTGTCCGCAAGCTTGTTTAAATGTTTTTGGATTTTTTTATTAAGCTGGTTTATTTGCTTTTTCTCATATAAGTGGTCTTCGGGATATTCCTCAATCGATAGTTTCACGTCTATTTTCACTTTTGCTTTAATGTTTCCGTCGGTGTCATCGATTTTAATCTTCCGTTTAATTTTAAGTACTTGAATGCTTACAAAGTTTTTATCGTTTTTTTTATATTTATTGCCCACTTTAAAATTTAGCGGCAATGTCTTTTTCACGTTATCGGAAAGGATTAGATACATGCTCGATTCCTTCAAGCCCAATGTGCCGGAGAACTTATCATCGTCGAACATGGCCAATCCAATTACTTTTGCTTTATCTTTTTGCCCTACCGTCAAATATGGAACGACAAAATCTTTTCCTTCAGATAAAATAATTGGACAAATCGTTTTTACATTTGCATTTTGGGTGATCCCACCTTGCTCGGAAGTATGAAGCAACTCAGAATAATAATCACTGACTGTCATGGATTCATGTGCCTTAATGGACAATCCATCTTTAGCGTTTTCTTTTACAATGACCACTTTTGCATTTAGCGGACCCCGTAAATCCCGGTATGTGGAATCTAAAATAGAGAAAACTCCTTGTGAGGCAAGCTCTCTTCCTAGTAAAACGACCTTTACTTTTGACACATCAAATTTTTCCGGAACTTTACGCTCTATGCGAACTTCCGCATTCCGTGCTGTATTTCCAATGGAAGATAAAAGTTCACTTCCCGATGGAGGAGAAGGGCTTTTACTCGGTCCCCCTGCTGAAGCTAGTGGATGGGAAATGGTCGCCATTATTTTATCATCCACTTGATCATATCCGATTGCTAATATTAAACTGTTATCTTTCAATAAACGCTGATCCCAGCAACCTGAAAGTATGGTAGTTAAAGTAGCCACCCAAATAAGGAGAAACCGATGCATCATTCCCTGTCCCCCCGTTCTTTCTTTTTAAAAATGAAGGAAAATAAAAGAAATAGGATCGGGAATAAAAATGCGAAGAAAAGAATAAGCTTTTGGTCGATATTGCCGACGAATATAATATCAAATTTGCCTTCCGGAATAAGGGCGATCGAGAAGGCAGCCAATGAAGTGATATAGGCAAAGTTTTTATGACTTTTTGCATTAAACATAAAAGAAAGACCTATAGAAGAAACAAATAAAAGGCTTATTAATGTTGTGGCAACTAATACAATCCACATGGAAGTAAAGATTAAATCTGGCCTTTCGATAATTTTAAAAGAAAATGATTTGATTAAATATAAAACGGGCTCGGGTATAAACTTCAATTCTTTTGGACTGAAAAAAAGTAAGCATGCAAGAACGATAAAAGTGTAAAAGAAGGTTACGAACAGATTCGCAATGGTTGCTGCTTTTAATACACCTTTTCGATCTGCCTGTACAAATGGATATAAAACCATTAATAATTCATATCCTTGAAAGGAAGGAAATCCTGCCCGTATTCCATTTAAAATTGGAAGCGCCCCATTATTTCCAATGGGTAGAATATATGTTACGTTTGCAAATTTTAAGGAATATGCCGATAAAGAGACAAACACGATTAATGTAATGGATGCGAGAAAAAAGAATCGAGCCAATATTTTCAAATCTTCTTTTACAATATAGATGGCTGTTAATGTCATTAGTAATAATACCAACCATCTAGGCGTCAACGGCAGCATCCAAACTTTTATAACGTATCCGTATTTCGCCAACACCATGCCTGCCACGAATAGATAATAACTACAATATAATAACGTAAAAACTTTTCCAATAAATGTTCCGAACATTGTTTGGAGTGCCTTGAAAAAATGCTGGGTTGGAAATCGGCTCATTAAAGCCCAAATCAATAGAATCATTATTTGCAGAAGTACACCCGTCAGTAAAACTGAAATCCAACCGTCTCCGCCTGCTTTTTTAAACATATCATAAGGTAATGAAACGATTCCAACCCCAATTTGCGTATGAATTAATACAAGAATGAGCTGATATTGGGAAATCTGCTGCTTACTTTTCATCTTTTTTCCATTCCCTTGATGGATTTTGTCTCTGCACCTGTTGGGGCTTAATGTTTTTAGGGCGTTTATTTAACATCCAAATTGGAAAACGGACTATCGAGTCTTTCAAATTTGGAACCTTCAATGGAGCAAGAGGAGCTAGATAGGGTGTCCCTAAAGACTCCAATTTACATAAATGGATAGCGATGATCATAAGACAAAAAACAATGCCAACAAATCCGAGTGTTGCAGAAGCAATCATAATCGGAAAAGATAAAATGCGGACTGTATTGCTCATTTCATACGATGGAATGGTAAAGGACATAATCGCTGTTAAAGCAATGACTATCACCATAATATTGGATACAAGTCCTGCATTTACAACTGCCTCTCCAATAATTAACCCCCCTACAATACCAATTGTTTGTCCAATGGGAGTGGGAAGCCTTATTCCTGCTTCCCTTATTAATTCAATCGTTACAGCCATAATGAGAGCTTCAACAAAAGGTGGAAAGGGAATATCTTCAATCGCACCTTTCACGACCGTAATCACATCGTTTGGAATAATTTCAAAATGAAAACTGACAATCGCTATATAAATGGAAGGAAGAGTGATCGCTGCCCAAAAACTCAATATCCTAAGAAGGCGAAATAAAGAACCTGAATAAAATCTAATATTAAAATCATCTGGAGTTTGGAAAAATGCAAAAAAAGTTACAGGTAAAATTGAAACGTCAGAAGTGCCTTCAGATAAAATCGCTATTCTTCCTTCCATTAAATGGGCTTTAACACGATCGGGCCTTTCTGTATATAATATTTGCTGAAAAGGGGAGAATGGCTTATCTTCAATAAATTCTTCAATGTAGCCAGGGCTAAAAATCATATCTGAAGAGATGGATGTTATTCTTTTTATAACTTCTTCCACCATCTCTGGGTTGGCAATTTCCCTCATATAGACAATCGCCACACGTGTATTCGTTCCCCAACCAAGTTCGTAATATTTGATTACTAATTGTCGATTTCTTAAACGAGATCTTATCAAATTCAAATTAACATTAAGCTTTCCTACAAACCCTTCATGGGATCCGCGAACGACCTTTTCGTTGTCTGGTTCTTCTGGAGTGCGTGGGTGAATTTGCAATGTGTTAAAAATATAAAATTCGGTTCCGTCTTCCAGAAAAAGTACACTATTTCCTTCTAGAAGTGAGGAAACGGCATTATTGATGTCGTTGGTTTTCGTAAACTCGGAACTTGTGATGATATCATCAATATTTTGAAGTGTGTTTGATTGGGAAAGTGGGATGAGAATACTTCGTTGAAGTTCCTCGGGATTCACTATCGTCTCTAAAAAAACAATGAGTCCAGGAATGCCATTAAAGTTTATTTTTCGTGTTTTTAAATCATTCGTATCGTATAGCGCCTCTACAAAATAATGAAGGTTTTCCTCAATGGTTGGAAAAATAAGTGTTTCTTTTTTGACAATGTTTCTTCTATTATTTTTAAAAAAAGACATAGCCTTTCTCAACTCGCCTCGTTTAAGGTTATAGTAATTAAACAAAGTATCTGTCAAAAATTTCTTTCTTATTCAAAGTAGTCCTTAATCGTTTACATACCATTAAGGGGTATGATACTATTATTGACATTAAAGCTATTAACGCGGAGAGATGTTATAGATGAATAATAAAAAGATTGTTTTATTTACTGTCGTTATTTTTGCCATCATTGTGGCACTTGTATTAGTGTTAAATAATAAAGAAAAAGATGAAAGCCAAGAGAAGGTTAGTTTTATTAATATAGAAAACCAGCCAACATTAGGAGATGAGAATGCGCCTGTTTCAATCGTGGAGTTTGGCGATTATAAATGCCCATCTTGTAAGGCATGGGGTGAGAGTGTTTTTCCTAAGCTGAAAGAAGATTATATCGATACTGGAAAAGCAAAGCTTACATATATTAATGTACTTTTTCATGGAGAAGAATCGCTTCTAGCAGCACTTGCTTCAGAATCTGTTTACAAGCAAGACCCTGATAGCTTTTGGGCTTTTCATAAAGGAATTTTTGATGCGCAGCCGTCTAATCAAACTCACGATGATGAATGGGTAACGACAGATAATTTGGTCGAGATTGCAAAAGCATATGCTCCTGATATTGACTTTGATCAATTCAAAAAAGATATTGACGAAGAAGGAATGCGTGATGAAGTAAAGATTGATGAAGATCTCGTGAAGGAAAAGGATATAAAATTCACCCCATCCATCATCATCAACGGAGTTATGATAGAGAAACCATTTGATTATGAAGCGATTAAAGCACAGATTGAAAAAGGTTTGGATAATAAAAATGAATAAACCCGAATCGACGAATTCATTTCAACAATTACTACTTTATTTTGCCTGGGTTGTTTCAGTTGTCGCTACTTTAGGAAGCTTGTATTTTAGTGAAATTAAAGGCTATATTCCTTGTGAACTTTGCTGGGTTCAAAGAATTTTTATGTATCCACTGACGATCATTCTTGGTATTGCAGCATTTAATAATGAAAGACATATTAAAAAGTATGTTCTGCCGCTATCCCTTATCGGCGGTTCGATTTCACTGTACCATTATTTAGTTCAAAAAGTTCCGGGTTTTGCAGCGATAAAGCCATGTGTTCAAGGTGTACCTTGCAATGTGCAATATATCAATTGGCTCGGTTTTATAACAATACCATTTTTGGCGTTAACAGCATTTACATTGATCAGCATATTTATGATTCTCATGTTTCGACATGAGCGGTTACACCATAAAAAATAACAACGGAAAGTGTTTTTTACCACTTTCCGTTTTCTATAATGGTATAGGATTAGTTTTCTGTTTCTGCTTCATTTTCAGTTTGCGTTTCTTCAGCTGTTTCTTGAGGTGGCCCCACCGGCCTTCCCCAGAAGAATCCCCATGGATCCCTGACAGGCGGCGCTTCCCTTTCAACTTCCCTTTCCTTATTATGCCGTTCATCAACGACTTCAACATTTTGAGCATGGATAATTAAATTTTCAACATGAATTTCTTTCGTTTTTTTTTCTTTTGACATCTCTACCCTCCTAGCTGTAACAATAATATTCGTTTTATCTTATTCAAAAGTGATATATGTGTATAGGCGTTTCCGCAGTTCGTTTTTTAATTTTTGTTTTTATACAGTACGGGGGTATACTATTGTAATGAATTCAAGCAGCACTAAATAGTGTAGCGAAAATTTTGCTTGAAGATCATATGAAAAGTTATGTCGTTGAAAGGATTCAAGAAGGATATATGGATATCTTAGACGAATTTCTTATAACAATACAAAAATATAATTGGAGTTGATCATAATAAGGAGATCTGGAAATGAAAAATGTGAATGTTTTAGAAAACCAATTTCAAATTACCGGTATGACTTGTGCGGCTTGCTCCAATCGAATTGAAAAAGGATTGAAGAAGCTGGATGGGGTTCAGGATGCTAATGTGAATCTTGCATTAGAAAAGGCGACGGTTCAATTTGATAAAGACAAAATTTCCTTTGAAGATATCCAGAAAAAAGTTCAAGACCTTGGTTATGGAGCGGTTTTAAAAAATGATGATGGTGAAAAGGAAACGATTGATTATCGGGAAAAGGAAATTAAAAAGCAGGAAAGAAAGTTCATTCTATCTTTAATTCTTTCACTTCCACTTCTTTGGACAATGGCATCTCATTTTAGTTTTACTTCATTTCTTTACGTACCAAAAATCATAATGAATCCATGGGTGCAGATGGCTCTGGCGACACCGGTACAATTTTATATTGGAAAGCAATTTTATATAGGTGCCTTTAAAGCTTTGCGAAATCAGAGTGCCAATATGGACGTGCTTGTTGTTCTTGGTACATCAGCCGCCTATTTTTATAGTGCGTTTTTATTGATTCGCTCAATTGCCACTGGTAATCATTCCATGGATCTATATTTTGAAACGAGTGCTGTTTTGATTACGTTGATCATTCTCGGGAAATTATTCGAAGCAAAAGCAAAAGGAAGATCATCCCAAGCGATTAAGAAGCTGATGGGTCTCCAAGCGAAAACGGCAACAGTCGTGCGCCAAGAGGCCATTATGAATATTCCGCTTGAAGAGGTAGTAATAGGTGATATGTTACTCGTAAAACCTGGAGAAAAAGTTCCGGTAGACGGGACGATTATCGAAGGTGAGTCCGCTTTTGATGAAGCGATGATTACGGGTGAAAGCGTTCCTGTTGATAAAGGTGCGGGGGATTCTGTCATTGGAGCAACCATCAATAAAAATGGTTTTATCAAAATGAAAGCTACAAAGGTTGGAAAGGAAACGGCCCTTGCTCAAATCATCAAAGTTGTTGAGGAAGCGCAAGGGTCGAAAGCTCCCATTCAACGATTAGCAGACCATATTTCAGGTATTTTTGTACCGATTGTAGTAGGAATTGCGATTTTAACGTTTATTATCTGGTTTACGAGAGTTGCCCCTGGAAACGTTGCTGAGGCATTAGAAAATATGATAGCGGTGCTTGTCATAGCCTGTCCTTGTGCTCTTGGATTGGCCACTCCTACGTCGATTATGGCTGGATCAGGAAGGGCTGCTGAATACGGCATTTTATTTAAAGGCGGAGAACACTTAGAATCTACTCATAAAATCGACATTGTTATTTTAGACAAAACAGGGACTGTCACAAATGGCACTCCAGTTTTAACAAACTTATTTACACATCTTAACGAAACTGAGTTTTTATCATTCATCGGATCAGCTGAGCAGCAATCAGAACATCCTTTGGCTCAAGCAATTGTGGAAGGAATTAAAAAGAAAAGGATTCTGTTAAAACAGCCTTCAGCATTTGAGGCAATTCCGGGATTTGGTATAAAAGCGGTTATTGATGGAAAAGAAATATTAGTCGGTACTAGACGACTTATGAAGGAACATAATATCGAGGTTCACGATGCCCTAGCTAAAATGGAAAAATACGAGAATGAAGGGAAAACTGCGATGCTTGCTGCTTTTGATCGAGAGTTTGCTGGGATTGTAGCAGTGGCAGATACGATTAAAGACACGTCTCGAGAAGCGATTGAGCGTTTAAAAAAGATGAATATTGAAGTCATTATGATGACGGGTGATAATGCAAGAACTGCCCAAGCCATTGCAAAAGAAGCCGGCATTGATCAAGTGATAGCCGAAGTATTGCCAGAGGGAAAAGCGGAGGAAGTAAAAAAACTTCAAGAAGCAGGAAATAAGGTCGCCATGGTAGGGGATGGAATCAATGATGCCCCAGCACTTGCGATGGCTGACATCGGAATGGCGATTGGTACGGGGACGGATGTGGCAATGGAAGCAGCGGATATTACTCTCATTCGTGGTGATTTAAATAGCATTGCTGATTCAATTTATATGAGCCACAAAACGATCCGCAATATTAAACAAAACTTATTCTGGGCATTTGCCTATAATACATTAGGAATTCCGATTGCCGCCATGGGCTTCCTTGCTCCTTGGCTGGCAGGAGCCGCGATGGCATTCAGCTCGGTGTCCGTTGTATTAAATGCATTGAGATTGCAGAGCATGAAGCTTTAGAAGAGTATTCGAGGCAACAAAAAAGACAAGGTTGAGTGCTAGCAATTCAACCTTGTCTTTTTATATGTGAAATTATTCTTGAGAAGCGAAAAATTCTTTCGCTTTTTGGATGAACATTTCATCTTCAGGGAGCAAATCTTCCTCGTGATATATTGCTTCAACTGGGCAAACCGCTTGACAAGCACCACAGTCGATACATAGGTCAGGATCGATAAAATACATATCTTCGCCTTCGAAAATACAATCTACAGGGCAAACCTCGACACATTCGCCAAACTTTTCACCCAAACATGGTGAAGTGATAACGTATGACATAAAAAAACCACCTTTAAATTGAAATCTTTATCATAATTTCCCCGCTTCTCAACAGAGAAATCTCTCTTCCTAAACAAAGAACTGAAGAACAATAACAAGCTTAATCCAATCTTAATAATAGCAAAATCATAACCCTATTTCAATTGTACGAAAAAATGAATCAAAATACATTGTCAATTTTATGAAGTTTGACAGTCCTTTCCGAAAAACGTACATTAAAACTGGGGACGGGGTTATTGGGGACAGGTTCAAAGGGGACAGTCCCCTTTGAACCTGTCCCCCCGAAAAGCGAAGGAGGGTTTGTGGTTGGAGAGAGTGCTGGTTGTTGATGATGAGCCGTCGATTGTGACGCTTTTGCGTTTTAATTTGGAGAAGGCTGGATTTTCTGTTATGACGGCGGAGGATGGAAAGACTGGGCTGGAAATGGCTATGAAGGAGAAGCCGGATTTTATTGTACTGGATTTGATGCTTCCAGGTATGGATGGTATGGACGTTTGCAAAACACTAAGGCAGGAAAAAATAAGAACGCCCATTTTAATGTTGACGGCAAAGGATGATGAATTCGATAAAGTATTAGGGCTTGAACTTGGCGCAGATGATTATTTAACAAAGCCATTTAGTCCGCGAGAAGTGATTGCGAGAGTGAAGGCCATTTTGCGAAGGTCAAATATGAATGAAATCCCTGATCCTGTTACGAAAGATGAGGCAATTGAAATTGGTCAGCTTACGATCTTTCCTGAAAAATATGAAGCTTTTCTTTCCGAGAAAAAGCTGGAGCTAACTCCGAAGGAATTCGAACTTTTATTGTACTTAGCAAATAACCAAGGAAAAGTGTTAAGCCGCCATCAATTATTAGATGCGGTATGGAATTATGATTTTGCCGGTGATTCACGGATTGTGGATGTTCATATTAGTCATTTACGTGAGAAGATTGAGGAAGATACGAAGCAGCCGGCTTATATCAAAACGATTCGCGGCTTCGGATATAAATTGGAGAAACCATAGAATGCACAAATTATGGGTTCGTATTACGTTTTCATTTTTATTATTAATGTCTTTATTACTACTTGTTTCTGGCTTTTTTCTAGCGGAAATGATGAAAAATACATATTACCAGTTAAAAGAAAAACAGCTGGTCCAAACCGCGCATTTAGTGTTAAATGCTGTGGAAATGGATAAAACTGGGTTGCAAGCAAAGGATCTACAAAATAAAGTAATGGCATTATCGTCAAACGTACAATCACGGCTTACTGTTATAAATTTAAATGGCGAAGTTTTGGCGGATACAGAAGATGATCCTACGAAAATGGAGAACCATGCCAAGCGCCCAGAAGTTCAGCAAGTGCTTAAAGAGCAGTTATCTTCAGGACTTTCCATTAGATACAGTGATACTCTCGGTTATAGCATGATGTATGCAGCCATTCCCATTCATGAAAATAATCAACTGGCTGGTGTCATGAGAGTTTCACTATCCATGGAAAATATTGAGCATGCGATTCGGAAGCTTTGGATCAGCATCGCACTCGTACTATTTGTTGCTTTTCTTTTGACAGGTTTAGTGGGTATGAGATTAGCAAAAGGCATATCAGGTCCGATTGAAGAAATGATTTTAGTATCAGAAAAACTTAAGGAAAAAGAATATACTGCAAGAGTAAAAATGAAATCTAAAGGTGAGCTCGGTCAATTGGCCAATGCTATTAATGTCCTTGCTTCCAGTTTGAAAAACCAAATGGATAAGCTCCATGAAAATGAACAGCGGCTTACAGGTGTTCTAGCGAATATGATGAGTGGAGTATTACTTGTCAATACCGAAGGGCAAATATTATTGGGAAATCGAGCTATGGGGAAAATGCTTGGAGAAAATCCGATAGCATTTACGAATAAGCATCATATGGAAGTGGGCAGAAGCAAGGAACTTAGCAACTTGATTGATCAATGTCTAAAAACAGGTCAGGAAATAAGAAAAGAAATCCATTTTTATTATCCGAAAGAAAGAACGGTAGACGCTCACTTAGCTCCTTATGTTCGTGAAAATGGGGAAGTGAGCGGAATTATTGCCGTTCTCCATGATGTAACAGATATTCGCAGACTTGAGAAAATGCGCAGTGATTTTGTCGCAAATGTCTCTCATGAATTAAAGACACCTATAACGTCATTAAAAGGATTTGCCGAAACCTTGCTTGATGGCGCAATGGAAGATGAAGAGTTGTGCCGCAATTTTTTAACGATTATTTATAAAGAGAGTGATCGACTGCATCGACTCATAAAAGATATCCTCTATTTATCAAGCATCGAACACCAGGGCGTCCCGCTAACAATTGAAAATGTAAATATAACAGAAGCTGTTTTAAGTACAGCCCAAACTATAGAAGAAGGCGCGGCCAAAAAGAATTTGCACCTTAAGCTTCCTGAAAAAAGTAATATTTGGATTGAAGGTGAAAAAGATCGAATTCAGCAGATTGTTTTAAACCTTCTTTCAAATGCAATTGCCTACACTCCGGAGGGTGGAGAAATTTCTGTAAACCTCATAGAAGAGGAAAAAGATGTCAAACTCATTATTTCTGATACTGGGATTGGAATTGCCCAAAAGGAATTGCCGAGAATTTTCGAGCGCTTTTATCGAGTAGAAAAAGCGCGATCACGCAGTTCAGGTGGCACTGGCCTAGGACTTGCCATTGTGAAGCATTTAGTCGACTCCCATAATGGTAAAATTGAGGTTAACAGTGTTGAAGGAGTTGGCACGACCTTTATCGTTACACTCCCTAAAAAACAACATAATGATATATGATTTATGCATCCTATTGTTGGATGCATTTTTTTTGCTTTACAGGAAACTATACATTTAAAAGGGATTAATTTATAAGACTGATAGACAAACGTCGATTAAAACTACTACTTCTAGTGTTCGGACCAACATCTTAGGCAGTGCGTCAATAAGCAGGCACTTGCATTTTGCTTTTTTACAAAGATAAATAGTATCTTTACACAATCTTTACAAATCATTCATACCAGATTAACGATGAAGATTTATATTATATTTGCAAGGCAGTTGATAGATTACAAAAAACAAAGGTGGGTTTACTCATGAAGAAGAATGTATTTGCAATTTTTGCCTTAGTACTTATGTTTACATTAGCTTTGGCAGGATGCGGCAATTCACAACCAGAAACAAATGGATCACAATCGGATAATGAAACACCAGCTCCGGCTGAAAACGATAAGAAAGAAAAAGAAACAGCATCTGGGTCTATCACTGCAGTAGGTTCTAGTGCAATGCAACAATTAGTAGAAGCAGCTGCTCAACAATTTTCAGCTGAAAATCCTGGTGCAGTTATAAATGTTCAAGGCGGCGGAAGTGGTACTGGCTTAAGTAAAGTGAGTGAAGGTGCAGTTGATATTGGCAACTCTGACGTTTTCGCTGAAGAAAAAGAAGGAATTCCAGCTGATAAAATCGTTGACCATAAAGTCGCGGTCGTAGGAATGGGGCCAGTTGCTCATCCAGAGGTTGGCGTGGAAGATCTTACTCAAGATCAGTTAATTGATATTTTTACTGGAAAAGTTACAAACTGGAAAGATGTTGGTGGAAAAGACCAAAAAATCCAAGTTATCAACCGTCCTAAAGGATCTGGGACACGTGCTACATTTGAAAAGTTCGGTCTTAAAGGTGCAGAACCTATTGAAGCACTAGAACAAGAATCTTCGGGTACAGTTAGAAAAATGGTTAGTGAAACACCTGGTGCCATTAGCTATCTAGCATTCTCTTATTTCGATGATTCCATCCTAGCACTATCTGTCGATGGAAATGAGCCTACTCAAGAAAACGTTGAAACAGATACTTGGAAAATCTGGGCTTACCAACATATGTATACAAATGGTGAAGCAACAGGTTTAGCGAAAGCATTTATCGACTATATGCTATCTGATGAAGTTCAAACTACATTGCTTAAAGAAATGGACTTCCTTCCAGTCAGTGGAATGAAAGTCGAACGTGATCCAGAAGGAAACGTTAAATAAGACAATAACATTGGATAGCCATAGATACGTTTTGAAAAACTTAATATGAAGGGTAAGGGTGGTTACTTGGAAAAAATATTTTAAGTGACCTCCCTTAACTTCTTTTGTCTAAAAATGGGATTTTAGAAAGGAGCTGCCATTTTGGAGAAATTTGCAGAAAATGACTCTGCTCAATTACTAAAACCGGATAAAAAAGTTAGGATTGAGCGAACTGGTAAAATGCTGACATTAGCAGCGGTCGGCTTAACGATCGGAATAGCATTTGCTATTCTCTTTCTAGTTTCATCTAAAGGTTTATCCACCTTCTATATAAATAAAGGCAGTGTGATCGAGTTTTTAACAGGTCTAAAATGGAATCCTGGGGAAAAGAACGAATTAGGTAAACCCATTATTGGGGCTCTGCCTTTTATCTTTGGTTCCTTTGCAGTCACCTTTTTATCCGCTGCCATTTGTGCACCGGTGGCCATTGGTGCAGCTGTCTTTATGACAGAAATTTCACCGAAGTTTGGAAAGAAAATTTTACAACCAGTTATTGAACTGCTCGTCGGAATTCCATCCGTTGTATATGGATTTATCGGCTTATCTGTTGTTGTTCCTTTCATAAGAAACCATATTACTGGCAGCGGGTTCGGGATTGCAGCTGGTACAATTGTGCTTTCCATCATGATTTTGCCTACCATTACAAGCTTATCCGCTGATGCAATTAGAGGAGTACCAAGGCAGCTTCGGGAAGCATCGCTCGCTCTAGGAGCAACTCGTTGGCAGACCATCTTTAGAGTAGTTTTGAAAACTGCTCGTCCAGGCTTGATGACAGCCGTCATTTTTGGAATGGCGCGGGCGTTTGGTGAAGCACTTGCTGTCCAAATGGTCATCGGGAACTCAGCGGTTATTCCGACATCCCTATTTGAACCTGCAGCAACGTTAACGAGTATTTTGACAATGGGAATGGGCTATACCGTCATGGGGCAAGCGGAAAATAATGCTCTATGGTCATTGGCACTCGTATTGTTGATTATGTCATTGATCTTTATTATTGCTGTCAGAATGATTGGAAAGGGGAGAAAAGACGCATGAATGCAAAGCTTGCAGACCGTATAGCTACCATTACTTTTTATTTGATCGCCTTTATCATTGTTCTCATTCTTGCAAGTCTTTTAGGTTATGTTCTTTATCATGGAATACCAAAGCTAAGCTGGCATTTCATTTCATCCCCTCCGCAAATTTTTAAAGCCGGTGGTGGAGTTGGACCACAGTTGTTTAATTCATTTTATTTACTCGTGCTTTCAATGCTGATTACAGTGCCTCTTTCACTTGGCGCCGGCATTTATATGGCTGAATATGCAAAAAAGAATGCATTCACTGATTTTATTCGGACGATGATTGAAGTATTATCTTCACTTCCATCCATTGTCGTTGGTTTATTCGGATTTTTGTTTTTCGTTATTTATATGGGGTGGGGATTTTCCATTCTATCGGGTTCACTTGCTTTGACAGTTTTTAATCTACCCCTTATGGTGCGCGTAGTAGAGGAGTCTATTAACAATATTCCAAGACAGCAAAGGGAAGCTGGGCTTGCACTTGGAGTTTCACGCTGGGAAACGATGATAACGATAATTTTACCAGCAGCACTACCAGGCATTATTACTGGAATCATTTTGGCTTCAGGAAGAGTGTTCGGAGAAGCAGCAGCATTAATTTATACAGCTGGAATGAGTACACCTAATTTAGATTTTACAAATTGGAACCCGTTATCCCCAACATCTCCTCTTAACCCGATGAGACCTGCGGAAACGTTAGCGGTTCATATTTGGAAAATAAACGGGGAAGGAATCATTCCTGATATTGAAGCCGTTTCAGATGGCGCAGCGGCTCTTCTTTTGCTGGCCATATTAATTTTTAATCTTGGAGCCCGCTTAATTGGCAGTCTTGTTTATAAAAAAATGACATCTTCCTAATGAGGATACGTAAATAAGTTTTTACAAAAGGAGGCACTTGAATGGCCACCCAAATAGTCAAAACGGATAAATCCAGACGAATTACCCAGTTGAAATCCAATCCAATGACTAAAAAAGAGATTGCGATGGAGACGGAAGGCTTATATGTCTACTATGGAAAAAAAGAGGCAATCAAAAATGTCTCATTAGCTTTTCCGAAAAATGGGGTAACCGCGTTAATCGGACCCTCTGGCTGCGGGAAGTCCACGTATTTGCGCAGCTTAAATCGTATGAATGATGAAATAGAAAACTGTAGAATTGAAGGCAGAATTTTATATAAAGGCGTCGATATTAACTCGCCAATGGCAAATGTATTTGAAGTAAGAAAACAAATCGGTATGGTTTTCCAAAGACTGAATCCATTTGCTAAATCGATTTATAAAAATGTTGCTTATGGTCCGACTCATCACGGAATAAAAAATAAAAATCAACTTGACGAAATGGTGGAAGATAGTTTGCGGAAAGCTGCTTTATGGGATGAAGTAAAAGATAAGCTTCATCAATCTGCACTATCCTTATCTGGAGGTCAGCAACAGCGCTTGTGTATTGCTAGGGCGATTGCGATGAATCCTGAAGTATTGCTTCTCGATGAACCAGCTTCTGCACTTGATCCCGTTTCAACTGGAAAAATTGAAGAATTAATTGGTGAACTGAAAAAAGATTACACGATCATTATCGTTACGCACAATATGCAGCAGGCGGCACGTATCTCAGATAATACAGCATTTTTCTATATGGGAGAAGTCGTGGAATATGGCGAGACTGAGCAAATTTTTACGAATCCCCACAATGAAAAAACTGAACATTACATCTCCGGAAATTTTGGATAAGAGGTGGGAAATTTTATGGCAGTAACGCTTTTAAAAACTAAAACTCAGCAGACCGTTATCCGGACCGAACAGCTTCAAGTTTACTATGGAAAAGTTCAGGCACTGAAAAATATTAATCTGGATATTAAGCAAAATCGAGTAACGGCTTTAATTGGTCCGTCAGGATGTGGAAAGTCTACTTTCCTTCGTACATTGAATCGGATGAACGATTTAATTCCTGGAACGCGTACGGAAGGGAAAATTTTTATTGGCGATATGGATATCACTTCTCCTCAAATAGACACAGTGGAGTTGCGCAAACAAGTCGGAATGGTTTTTCAGCAGGCCAATCCGTTTCCGATGTCCATTTATGACAATATCGCTTATGGACCACGCATCCATGGATTAAAAAATAAGCAAAAGTTGAACGAAATCGTGGAATCCAGTTTACGACAAGCGGCTCTTTGGGATGAGGTGAAGGATAACCTTGGAAAAATGGCGACAGGTTTATCTGGAGGTCAGCAGCAGCGACTCGTATTGGCGAGAGTACTAGCTGTGAAGCCGGAAATTATTTTAATGGATGAACCTACATCAGCGCTTGATCCTATTTCAACATCAAAGCTAGAACAATTAATTTTAGAATTGAAAAAAGAGTATACGATCATCATTGTCACCCACAACATGCAGCAGGCGGCTCGTGTTTCAGATGAAACGGCCTTTTTTCTTAATGGAGAAGTGGTCGAGTTTTCCGATACGAATACCATTTTCACAAATCCTAAAATGAAACAAACGGAAGATTATATTTCTGGCCGTTTTGGTTAAGAAAATCGATGAGGGGTGGAAATAATTATGGCGATAAGAAGTCAATTTGATGAAAAGTTGAATGAGCTCCATCAGCAGCTGTTGACGATGGGAATGATGGTGGAAGAAGCAGTATATAAAGCAGTTAAGTCGCTTATCGATAAAGATATCCCTTTGGCAAAATCAGTAATAGACGGCGACAAGGATATTAATGAAGCGGAGATTGGAATTGAAAAGTCTTGCTTTTCTTTAATCGCATTACAACAGCCGGTAGGAAGCGATTTACGCAGGATTGCTACAACATTAAAGGTTGCAACCGATTTGGAACGGATGGCCGATCATGCTGTTAGCTTTTCCAAAACGACGATCAGCCTAAAAGATGAACAGTATGCTAAGCCGCTCATTGATATCCCGAAAATGGGAGAATTAGTTCAGAAAATCGTACGAGATGCATTAGGTGCGTATATTAAAATGGATCATAAAGCCGCTATAGAAATTGCTAAGCAAGACGATGTTATTGATGAATATTTTAACAAAGTCTTTACTGATTTAATTGAGTTAATGGGAAAAGATAAGAATTTAATTCATCAAGGGTCTCATTTATTGCTTGCCGCCCAATATTTAGAAAGAATCGGAGACTATGCTACGAATATTTGTGAATGGGTCGTATATATGGCGGAAGGTAAAATGATAGAATTAAATTAACTAAGTGGGCTTTCAGCTTTGTCTGAAGGTCCATTTTTTGTTAGTATATCGGTTTTCGTTCTCGTAAATTTCAAATACAGGAACGAATTAAGATAAATACCGGTTTTCGTTCTCCGTAAAGTTCAAATGCAGGAACGAATTAAGATAGATACCGCTTTTCGTTCTCGTAAAGTTTAAATACAGGAACGAATTAAGATAAATACTGGTTTTCGTTCTCGCAAGGATCGAATGCAGGTACGAACTGAGATAAATTCCAGTCTTCTTTCTCGCAATATTCAAATATAGGAACAAAAATGACAAATAACTATTTCCAGGTCACGATTGAGATCAATGAATTGTGACTTTTACTTAATTTCGTCCCTAAACCTTGTTAATCGGAAACGATAAATTTCTTCATTAGAATAAGTAAAAAGTTCCTCTTTATAAAAAAAATCCTTGCATTTTACTATTGTTTAAGAAAAACTGAACATATAGTCTGAAGTGAGGTGTTTTTTTATGATTGATAAAATAATATCTGCCATTTTTTTACCTGCAATCCTTATGATTTTTTTTACGAGAGTAACGTATAGCCGGACGGTCGGATTCGCGTTAACGATTGCTTTAATTATCGTTTCCGCATATAAAGGGTATATTATGACATGGTGGTTAATTATAATCGAGGCAGCCTCACTAACAGTAGGCTTGTATGTTACTAATCAAATGAAAAGGAAAAAAACTAAAAGTTCTTCCACGTAAATACGGAGTCAGTCCTCCATCACGCATCACGATGGAAGTCTAACTCCATTTTTTCGTTTGTATAAGTTTTTTTCAACAACTTGCGAAAATAACGGGGAACCTCGAAGCACTAGGAAATATGAAGTGGAAAAAATTTCATTATAAAAATAGGAGTGTTTGTTATGTTACTGCCAAAATTATCAACAGAAAAAAAGCGAGAAATGATTCGTGAAATACAACAATTTTTTTGGGACGAACGTGGTGAGGAAATTGGGGAGATTGCTGCAGAAGCGTGCTTTGAGTTTATAAAAGATCGTCTCGGTCCTTTTTTTTACAATGCTGCTATTCGCGATGCTCGTGAAATTGCCGAACAGCGAATGCAAACGCTAGAAGAAGATTTATATGCACTCGAAAAACGTTTGTAAAATTAACCAAATATATGTTCGCTTTTTGCTGGTTTTTACAATATTGCTTGTGGTAAAATATATTACATGATTAATTGCGTATAAGTATTGTCAATAATGATAGTTATACAATTTTCCGTTTGGCTTTGTTAAGAATATTTCCATGGAGTGGAAATCAGTTTTAACAAGGCAGATTAAAAGTAGAGTAGGGGGCCGCCATTTTGAAAAATCAATTTGAACTTGTTTCGAAATATCAGCCTGCTGGCGACCAGCCGCAGGCTATTAAAAGCCTTGTCGAGGGTCTTCGCAATGGGAAAAAGTATCAAACCTTGCTAGGAGCAACAGGTACTGGGAAAACGTTTACGGTCTCCAATGTCATCCAAGAAATTAACAAGCCAACGCTTGTCATTGCACATAATAAAACACTTGCGGGTCAATTGTATAGTGAGTTCAAAGAGTTTTTCCCGAACAATGCCGTCGAGTATTTTGTCAGTTATTATGACTATTATCAGCCAGAAGCATACGTACCGCAAACAGACACGTATATCGAAAAGGATTCCAGCATTAACGATGAGATTGATAAGCTTAGGCACTCTGCCACTTCGTCTTTATTTGAACGAAGCGATGTTATCATCATCGCCAGTGTGTCGTGTATTTACGGTCTCGGTTCTCCTGAAGAATATCGGGAGCATGTTCTTTCGCTTAGAACGGGAATGGAAATTGAGAGAAACCAGCTTTTAAGAAGACTAGTTGATATTCAGTACGCACGAAATGATATTGACTTTCAACGTGGAACATTTCGTGTTCGCGGCGATGTTGTGGAAATTTTTCCAGTGTCTCGGGATGAACACTGTATCCGCGTCGAATTTTTCGGAGATGAAATTGATCGGATTCGAGAAGTCGATGCTCTGACTGGAGAAATTCTCGGAGATCGTGATCACTCCGCCATTTTTCCGGCTTCTCACTTCGTTACAGGAGAAGAAAAACTATCTATTGCCATTGAAAACATAGAAAAAGAACTGGAAGAGCAACTGGCGATTATGCGTGCGAACGATAAACTCTTAGAAGCGCAACGACTTGAACAACGAACTCGATATGACCTGGAAATGATGCGAGAAATGGGGTTTTGTTCCGGAATAGAAAACTATTCTCGTCATTTAACGTTGCGACCAGCGGGAGCTACACCATATACACTACTAGACTATTTTCCAGACGATTTTCAAATTATTATCGATGAGTCCCATGTGACATTGCCGCAAATTCGCGGAATGTATAATGGTGACCAAGCAAGAAAACAAGTACTTGTCGATCACGGATTTAGATTGCCTTCTGCACTTGATAACCGTCCACTTAAATTTGAAGAATTCGAGAAACATATTCATCAAGCTATTTTTGTTTCAGCGACTCCTGGTCCGTATGAGCTTGAGCATACTCCAAAGATGGTCGAGCAAATTATTCGACCAACAGGATTACTAGATCCGAAGATTGACGTTAGACCAATAGAAGGCCAGATTGACGATTTGCTTGGAGAAATTAATGAACGTGTTGCACGTAATGAGCGCGTACTCGTCACGACACTTACGAAAAAGATGTCAGAGGACTTGACCGATTATTTAAAAGAAATTGGGGTAAAGGTCCAATATTTACACTCTGAAGTAAAAACGCTTGAGCGGATTGAAATTATTAGAGAATTAAGGATGGGAACGTATGATGTCCTTATCGGAATTAACTTGCTCAGGGAGGGACTAGATATCCCAGAAGTATCCCTCGTTGCCATTCTTGATGCAGATAAAGAAGGATTCCTTCGTTCTGAGCGCTCGCTTATTCAAACAATAGGACGTGCCGCTCGTAATGCGAACGGACATGTCATTATGTATGCTGATAAAATGACAGATTCGATGGAAAAAGCGATAACAGAAACGAAGCGCCGTCGCGCGGTACAAGAAGCTCATAATAAGAAATACGGCATCACACCAATGACCATTCAAAAAGGAATTCGAGATGTTATAAGAGCCACCGTTGCGGCAGAGGATACCGAAGAATACGCTGCATCAGTAAAAACGAAGAAATATACAAAAAAAGAAAAAGAAAAGCTTTTGGCTACGATGGAAAAGGAAATGAAAGAAGCAGCAAAAGCGCTTGATTTCGAACGTGCAGCCGAGCTTCGCGATGCAATATTGGAGTTAAAAGCGGAAGGATGAACACAATATGGCACAAGATAAAATAATTGTCCAGGGTGCAAGAGCCCATAATTTGAAAAATATAGATGTCACTATTCCAAGAGATAAACTTGTCGTATTAACTGGCTTATCAGGTTCCGGAAAATCTTCCCTCGCCTTTGACACCATTTATGCCGAAGGGCAACGGAGATATGTAGAATCTCTATCTGCATATGCCCGCCAATTCCTTGGCCAAATGGATAAGCCAGATGTAGACGCTATTGAAGGTCTTTCACCTGCCATTTCAATTGACCAAAAAACAACTAGCCGAAATCCGCGATCCACAGTCGGGACGGTTACCGAAATTTATGATTATTTACGCTTGCTATATGCACGTATCGGAAGACCGATTTGCCCTGTCCATGGGGTTGAAATTACGTCACAAACGATTGAGCAAATGGTTGATAGAATTATGGTATACCCAGAACGAACAAAGCTTCAAGTTATGGCGCCGATTGTTTCAGGGAGGAAAGGGACACATGCCAAAGTGTTTGAAGATATTAAAAAGCAAGGCTTTGTTCGTGTCCGCGTAGATGGGGAAGTATATGATCTTGGAGATGAGATTGAGCTTGAGAAAAATAAAAAGCATTCCATTGAAGTCATAATCGACCGTATAGTCGTAAAAGCAGGAGTTGAAACGAGACTGGCAGATTCATTGGAAACAGCTCTCGGACTTGGTGAAGGAAAGGTCATCATTGATGTAATTGGGGAGGAAGAATTACTATTTAGTGAAAACCATGCGTGTCCGGAATGTGGTTTTTCTATTGAAAAATTAGAGCCAAGAATGTTTTCCTTTAATAGTCCGTTCGGGGCTTGCCCAGATTGTGATGGTCTTGGATCGAAACTTGAGGTAGATCCTGAACTTGTTATTCCGGATTGGACACGGTCACTAAATGAAGACGCGATCGCGCCTTGGACACCAATCAGTTCTCAATATTATCCGCAGATGCTGAAAACAATTTGCAATCATTACGGAATAAACATGGATGTTCCAGTTCAAGATTTACCAAAAAAAGAAATTGATATTATCCTTTACGGTACAGGCGACTTGATCAAATTCCGCTATGAAAATGATTTCGGTCAAGTTCGCGAGAGTAATATTCGATTTGAAGGTGTCATCCGCAACGTAGAGCGCCGTTTTCAAGAAACAAGCTCAGATTATATTCGTGAACAGATGGAAAAATATATGGCACAGCAGCCATGTCCTCGCTGTAAAGGACATAGATTAAAAGAAGAGAGCCTTGCCGTTAAAATTAATGGACGCCATATTAGTGAAATTACGGGGCTTTCCGTGGTCGAAGCTGACCAATTTTTCTCTAGATTGACACTGTCAGAAAAAGAAATGCAGATTGCCAAACTTATTTTAAGAGAAATTGAAGAGCGAATAGGATTTCTCGTCAATGTAGGGCTTGATTATTTAACATTGAGCCGCGCTGCCGGAACATTATCGGGTGGTGAAGCACAGCGGATTCGATTGGCGACTCAAATTGGTTCAAGATTAACGGGAGTTCTTTATATTTTGGATGAACCTTCAATCGGATTGCACCAAAGAGATAACGATCGCTTAATCAGTACATTAAAAAATATGAGGGATATTGGAAATACCCTGATCGTCGTTGAACATGATGAAGATACGATGCTTGCAGCAGACTATTTAATTGATATTGGTCCTGGTGCAGGTGTTCACGGTGGTGAAATTGTCGCTGCAGGAACACCGGAAGAGGTAGCACACAACAAAGCATCTCTTACTGGACAATATTTATCAGGTGAAAAATTTATTCCGCTTCCAATTGAACGCAGGAAAGCAAATGGAAGATTCCTTGAAATTAAAGGTGCAAAGGAAAACAATTTAAAAAATGTAAATGTCAAATTTCCTTTAGGGCTCTTTATTGCCGTAACGGGAGTTTCCGGATCTGGAAAGAGTACTTTAATCAACGAAATCCTTCATAAAAGTCTTGCTCAAAAGCTTCATAAAGCAAAGGCAAGGCCTGGGGCACATAAGGAAATTAAAGGCATTGAAGAGTTGGAAAAAGTCATCGATATTGATCAATCACCAATCGGCAGAACGCCTAGATCGAATCCGGCCACGTATACGGGTGTATTTGATGATATTCGAGATGTTTATGCCTCTACGAATGAAGCAAAAGTTCGCGGTTATAAAAAAGGACGATTTAGTTTTAACGTAAAAGGCGGCCGCTGTGAAGCATGCCGCGGAGACGGAATTATTAAAATCGAAATGCACTTTTTGCCAGATGTTTACGTACCATGTGAAGTATGCCACGGTAAGCGGTATAACCGAGAAACATTGGAAGTAAAATATAAAGGGAAAAATATTGCTGAAGTGCTCGATATGACGATTGAGGACGGACTTGAATTTTTTGAAAATATTCCGAAAATCAACCGGAAATTGCAAACGATTGTTGACGTTGGTCTTGGATATATGAAGCTTGGTCAACCTGCTACAACATTGTCAGGCGGGGAAGCGCAACGTGTAAAACTCGCATCTGAATTACATCGCCGTTCTAATGGGCGTTCATTCTATATTTTAGACGAACCGACTACCGGACTGCATGTGGATGATATTGCAAGGCTTCTGACGGTGTTGCAAAGACTCGTTGATAATGGCGATACAGTTCTTGTTATTGAACATAATCTCGATGTTATAAAGACAGCCGATTATATTGTAGATCTTGGTCCAGAGGGCGGCGACAAAGGCGGTACGATTATTGCAAAGGGAACTCCGGAAAAAGTGGCTGAAAGTCCTGAGTCCTATACAGGAAAATATTTAAAACCGATACTGGAACGTGATAGAGATCGAATGAAGAAACGAATCGCCGAACAGGAGCAAGTAGAGGAATTGGTAGGGAAACATTAAGCTATGCATAATCTTTTCTGCGGGAAAAACGGTGTCTAAGTTAGGTGCCGTCCCACAGGAAACAAACACCCGATAGTCCAGTTAAGAAACTCCTATAACAATAAAATGAAACTTATACTGCTTCGTAATCGTATTATCTTGTATTACGAATAAGGAGGAAGTCGAAAATGAATCAAGAAAGAAAAAAGATACTTGAATTGGTGCAAAAAGGAAAACTATCTGCACAAGAAGCGATTATCCTACTAGAAGCGTTAGAAGAAAATGGAGAAAAGAAAGATCCAGTTAGCGATGTGTTTACATCAGAGGAGAAACAAACTGACCATACACCGCCGGATGAAAAAGAGTTCGAATTTAAAACAGAAGAAAAGAAGCAGCAAGAAAAAACGAATAAGGACGATTCCTTTTATACTCAACTGGAAAATGCCGGAGAGAAAATTTTTGATTTTGTCAATAATGCATTGAATAAGATTAAGCATTTTGATTTTCAATTCAATCAATCCGTTGATGTTCCCCATACTTTCCAACAAGTAGTTACGGGTATCGAAAGAATCGAACTGGATGTGGCGAATGGTCCAGTGAGGCTTGTTACATGGGACCAGCCTGAAGTGCGAATCGAATGTCAGGCTAAAGTATACCGATCAGAAGATAGGGAAGATGCAAGAAATTATTTTCTCGATAATACGGTATTTTCCGTTGATAAAGACATGCTCATTTTTGCTACTCAATCGAAATGGATGAGAGTTGAAACTGTAGCATACATTCCTAAGCAGGAATATAAAAAGATTTCCGTGCGCATTTTTAATGGTGGACTTACAGGTGAGCAATTAGAAGCAAAATACTTAACGGTAAAAACAACGAATGGGAAAGTTGAGCTTTCCAATATTGAAGGAGAAAAATTTGATATTGATACTGTAAACGGTCAAATTAAACTGACCAATTCAAATGCTTCACAATTAGAAGCTGAAACAGTGAATGGAGCAATCGATGCGATAGGTCAGTTTGAAAGTGTCGACCTTCAATCGTTTAACGGAAATATTGCATGTACACTAACAGAAAATAATACAAATAAATTTGAGGCGAAGGCAGTTACGGGTAATATTAAACTGATAGTACCTGGCAATTCAAGTGTGGATGGCGATGTTCGCTCAAACTTAGGAAACTATAAGCTTGAACTTGATGGCATCGATGTGATGCACGAAAAGAAAGAAATCATTCAAAAGCAAGTAACATTTAAACGGACTGGTTCGGATGACCATGTGATTCATGTGCTTGCAGATACGAAGACGGGATCTGTGAATATAGGAGAAGCAAAGTCAACAGTCGTCTGATCGGAGAGTGAGGATTATAGATGAAATGGATTATCGGCATTCTGATTAATGCTCTTTTGTTCCTCGCGTTTGCAGGATATTTTGAGGGTTTCCATGTATCAAGCTTTGGAGCGGCTGTGGGAGCAAGCATCGTTTTATATATTATCAATATGCTTGTAAGGCCACTTCTTATCGTGCTGACTTTACCTGTTACCGTTCTTTCACTTGGTTTATTTTTGTTCGTCATTAATGCATGTACATTATTAATGACAGATGCCGTAATGGGTGATAAATTTGACATTTCAGGATTTGGACTCGCACTTCTTATTGCAATCATCATGTCCATCGTCAACTTAATCATTCATAAAACAATTTTGGAACCTAAAAAAAGAAAATAATTTTTAAAGAATTAGCTCCACTTAACAAAAAGTGGGGCTTTTTATTTTGACTCCTATTTAAAGGAAGATATTTCATTTTTTATTAGTAAAATTACCCACAAGTTAATAACCTACATACAAGGTAAGAGCTAGCCACCGTTGATTTCCGTTCCAGGCGGACGCTTTCCGGGGGGCGTGCGGTGAGCCTCCTCGGTCGCTTCGCGCCCTGCGGGGTCTCACCTGTCACGCTGATCCCCCAGGAGTCGCCGCCTTCCACTCCAATCAACTAAGATATTCTTTTGCTCACTGTAAGTTCACTAATGATACTCTGTTTCAAAATCTCTTCTTTTCATACGATTTCCATAGATTCTTAAGTTCTTTATTTATACAATGAAATTCTGTTGCCATTTTTGTCGAAAACATTTGACTTTTTAAAAACACCACAATAATCGCCGGTGAAGGGATATACTTCCTTACTAACTGCGATCGAGGTGTTAAAGTTGAAGCCTGCGATTATTGCACATGAAGATTATCAAGACTTTGTTATGGAACAATTAAGGAAGTATTATCTCGGTAAGCAACAATGTTTACAAAACAACCTTTTAAAAAAATAAATAGGTGATGCTTCTTTGGAGGGCACCGAAATTGAATCATAGTACCCACCCGTTAAAATTTGATATTATAATTATACGGCAAAAAAGTATAATTTCCTCTAAAAAATGGGGTATTATACCTTTTTTTTGGCTGAGTTAAAAGCCGTCCCAAATTTTTAACACCGTTGATTGGAGCGGAAGGCGCGTAGACTCCTGCGGGAGTACGGAACAGGGGAGACCCCACAGGCGCTTGCGCCGAGGAGGCTCCCCGTACCGCCCGCGGAAAGCGAAGCGCCTGGAGCGTAAATCAACAACCACGTTTAAAATTGTCTTTCATTATAAGGGGACTTTTTCAGTGCCCTCCTTCTTTGGCATGTCTATTTTTGAAAAAGTTTTGAAGTTGATACCAGATTTCCAATAAGCTCAATGCTCAGTAAGTTTTTCAAAATTCGGCAATTTTACGCATCGAAATTCTGTGAGTATATAATAAAATAGTTCGAAGGGTAGAGATTCCATTTGAATAAGTGATAGAATAATAAAATGAGTGTACATTTTTCATTTTGCATTAGGAGTGATTGAGTTGGCGAAGGTCCGAACAGAAGACATAATAAAGCAATTTGACTTAGAATTGATTAGTGGAGAGGAAGGAATTCATAAACCAATCACCACTAGTGATATATCTCGTCCAGCCTTGGAATTAGCTGGTTTTTTCAATTATTATCCTGCTGAGCGGGTCCAGCTTCTTGGAAGAACGGAAATCGTTTTTAGTGAAGGGCTTGCACAGCATGAAAGAAAAGAACGCATGGAGATGCTTTGTAATGATACAACTCCTGCTATCGTCGTGTCGCGGGGATTAGAAATACCGAATGAATTAATAGAGGCTTCGGAACGAAATAGCGTTCCTCTTATGCGTACAAATATGAAAACAACACGTTTTTCAAGCAAGCTAACGAATTATTTAGATGGAAAATTAGCCCCAACAACGGCAGTTCATGGTGTCCTTGTTGATATATATGGCATTGGTGTTTTAATAACTGGCCAAAGCGGTGTTGGAAAAAGTGAAACGGCACTTGCGTTAATTAAAAGAGGTCATCAGCTAGTGGCGGATGATTGTGTTGAGATACGTCAAATAGAAGAAAATTTACTCGTCGGATCGCCTCCGGATCTACTGGAACAACTTTTAGAAATTCGTGGACTGGGCATTATTAATGTTATGACATTATTTGGAGCAGGCGCAGTACGGCCAAGTAAAAAAATTACTCTTACCGTTCATATGGAGACATGGGATGAAAATAAACACTATGATCGAGTCGGACTTGACGAAGAGACGATAAAAATAATTGATACCGAAATTACAAAATTAACAATACCAGTAAGACCTGGACGCAACCTAGCTGTTATTATTGAAGTGGCCGCCATGAACTTCCGTTTAAAACGAATGGGGGTAAATGCCGCCCAACAGTTTACAGAACGACTTTCTCAAGTCATCCAAGGCGGCGAGGACGGTATCGTATAAGTTGCAGAAAAGCCTCATGCAACTTCAACGTTATCAATCAAGCTAAAAAGGAGTTGAATATATGGGTATTGAGCCTATTAATCCAATAGCCATTAAACTTGGACCTATCTCTGTCCATTGGTATGGGATCATTATAGGAATCGGCATTGCGGTTGCATTAATTTTAGTTGTTCGTGAAAGTGAAAAACGTGGACTACATAAAGATACTTTCCCCGATCTATTAATATGGGCTATTCCAATCGCGATTATTTGTGCACGTATTTACTACGTTATTTTTGAATGGGAACATTACTCGCAGCATCCCGAGCAAATTATTCAAATTTGGGAAGGCGGTATTGCGATTCATGGAGCGTTGATAGGGGCCGTTTTAACAGCCATTGTGTTTGCCAAACGAAAAGGGCTATCGTTTTGGAAATTAGCCGATATTGCTGCTCCAAGTATTATTATTGGCCAAGCAATTGGACGTTGGGGGAACTTTATCAATCAGGAAGCTCACGGAGATGTCGTGTCTAGAACATTTTTAGAAAATTTACATCTACCTCAATTTATTATTGATCAAATGTATATTAATGGTGAATATTATCATCCTACTTTTTTATATGAGTCGATTTGGGATTTCATCGGATTCATCATCTTGATTTTATTAAGAAAAGTAAATCTCCGCAGGGGAGAAATGTTCTTATCATATGTAATCTGGTATTCCATAGGGCGATATTTTATTGAAGGGATGCGCACGGATAGCTTGATGCTATCTAGTGGTTTCAGAATGGCGCAAGTGCTTTCTCTCGTATTGATCATTGGTTCGATTGCTATATGGATTTATCGAAGTAAGGCCGGGCTTGCTGATAAGAGATATCTCGATAAAGCCTAAAGGAGAAAAACATCATGTGGAAGTCTTCAATAAAAAATGGTGGTTTGATCGGATTAAAAACAACGTGGACGTTAGGAAAAGTTATTTTTCCCATTACATTAATAGTAGTGGTTCTTCAGCATACTCCAGTATTACCGTGGATAATTAAAATGATTGAGCCGCTCATGGGCATACTTGGATTATCCGGAGATGCGGCGATTCCACTCGTATTAGGGAATTTTTTAAACTTATATGCTGGAATTGCCGGGATTCTATCACTTGATCTAACTGTAAAAGAAGTTTTTATCATTGCCGTCATGATGTCTTTCTCACATAATCTAATCATAGAGTCTGCCGTAGCAAACAAAGTCGGAGTGAAATTGTGGATTATGATTGCAGTCCGATTAGGCTTGGCGATTTTTGCTGCAATCATAATCAACCTCATGTGGAGTGGTGGACAAGAAATTGCACAGTATGGGATTATGCAAGTTCAAGAAGAACAAGCTTCAGGAATTTTCGCGATTGCAATGCTCGCACTATCAAAGGCTTTTTATGGCGTCATTCAGTTGGCGATGATTGTTATTCCTTTAATGATCGGAATTCAATTATTAAAAGATTATAAATGGCTGACCGTTTTTTCAAAGTGGATGGGCCCTTTTACGAAATTATTAGGAATGAGGGAAAATACATCTACTACAATGGCAGCAGGGTTAATCTTTGGACTTGCGTATGGGGCAGGTGTGATGATTCAAGCAGTGAAGGAAGACGGGGTCAGCAAAAAGGATGTGACGCTGGCATTTATTTTTCTCGTTGGATGCCACGCGGTAATTGAAGATACACTGATTTTTCTTCCCCTTGGAATTCCTATTCTGCCACTCCTCCTTATCCGCTTATTGACTGCGGTGCTGTTGACGTTCATTGTGGCAGCTGTCTGGAAGCATCTGGATGTAAAGCATGAGAGGAGAATTGCCTAATGGATAAAAAAATTACTACATTATTATTCGATCTTGACGGAACGTTAATCGATACAAATGAATTGATCATTTCCTCGTATCTTCATACTCTTGAAAAATATTATCCCGGCAAGTATGGACGGGAGGATGTTCTTCCATTTATGGGACCTACTTTACTAGATGTTTTTATGGGAATAAATCCAGATAAAGCTGAAGAGATGATCAAGGTTTACCGAACTTATAATGTAGAGCAGCATGATCTATTAGTAAAAGAGTTTAATGGTGTGTTCGAGACGATTCGTACTCTTCACGAAAATGGATTTAAGCTGGCGATTGTTTCCACAAAGGTGCGGGATGTCGTGTTAAAAGGACTCGTTCTCACAAATCTTGATCAATTTTTTGATGTTGTCATCTCGCTAGATGAGGTTGAACACGCCAAACCAGATCCTGAGCCTCTAGATAAAGCTTTGGATTTATTAGGGTCTTCACCTGATGAAGCGATTATGATTGGGGATAATCACCATGATATTTTAGGTGGGAAAAATGCGGGTACATATACTTGTGGGGTTTCCTGGTCTTTAAAAGGAAGAGAGTATTTGGAACAATTTGAACCTGACTATATACTTGATCAAATGTCTGATTTATTGGATATTGTCGGAGTCGGAATGAAATGAGAAGGACTGAACGTTTTCCAGTTTCAGGACCAAATTCACTCTGGCACGTCTATAAAACAGTGCCGTTTTGGAAGGTTGTTCGTAATTTCATCGTCATTCAAATGGCAAGATATACACCATTTCTTGGGGTGAAAAATTGGATGTATCGCCATTTTTTGCGGATGAAAGTCGGCGAGCATACCTCATTTGCGTTAATGGTCATGCTGGATATTATGTTTCCGGAAAAAATTTCCGTCGGCAGAAATACCGTCATCGGCTACAATACAACTATTTTAGCCCACGAATATTTAATAAAAGAATATCGTCTAGGAAGTGTAGAAATCGGAGATGAAGTTATGATCGGCGCTAATTCGACGATCTTACCTGGTATAAAAATTGGCGATAACGCTATTGTATCTGCGGGAACGCTTGTCCATAAAGATGTTCCTGCTGGCACGTTCGTCGGCGGCAACCCGATGCAGATCATTTACTCAAAAGATGAGCTGGCCGAAAGATGGAAAAATGATGATATATATGGAATGGGGAAAAAAGAAACCTGATGCATCAAAGCATCCGGTTTTTCGTTTTTATTACTACTCTTAAATCAAAATGGAGCTTGGTTATGTATTCCTCCAAACTTCGACGAAATTCATTCATCGCTATATTCTTTACTTTTTACGACTACTACTGCATTGACGCTACTTCAAACAATCTAGTCATTATGTTATACTACAAAAAGCGACAAAGGAACTTAACAACGGAGGATTTAGATGAAAGACTCGAAGGCACGATTTGAGAAGGCCAAAATATTCCCATTCATCCCGACTGGTGAATATTATTACAATAAAGGTTTAAAGGCGTATGACCGTTTTGATATAAATAAAGCGAAGAAATATTTAAAAAGAGCGTTGGAATTAGAACCTGGTGAAGCGATCATTGCTTGTCAACTTGCAATTGTGTATACAGATGCAGGAGAGTTTTCGGAGTCTAATAAACTTTTATTTATGATACTAAATGAGTTGGATGAAGGCATGACAGAGTGCCATTATTTTATCGCAAATAATTTTGCACATCTTGGTATGTTTACGGATGCTTTTAAGCATGCACAAATATATCTTGAAGAAGATGAGATTGGCGAATTTTCAATTGAGGCGGAAGAATTGATGCATTTAATCGGCCTTGAAGACGATGATAATCTTGATAGTTTAGTAGAACAGGATGAAATGATTGGTAAATTGGAAGCCTCTAGGTTATTACTGGAAAAAGGAGAATTTATTGAAGCAGTAAAAATGCTAGAAGATATCATTGAGGGTTATCCAGAATTTTGGCCCGCCTACAATAACTTGGCTCTAGCTTATTTTTATGAAGGTGATACAGGAAAAGCGGCAGGTGTATTGGAAAAAGTGTTGGAAAATAATCCAGGAAATTTACATGCGCTTTGTAATTTAGCGGTGTTTCTTTATTATGAAAGGGAAACGGATCAATTAAATGAACTATTGACAGCATTAGATAAAGTACAGCCGATGTTATTTGAACATCGTTATAAGCTAGGTGCGACTTTTGCGTTAACGGGAAAATATGAGCAGGCGTATTTTTGGCTAAGGCAAATTCAAAAATATGGATATGATGGAGGCGAAGGATTTCATTATTGGTTAGCAAAAGCTGCTTATTTTACAGGACATAAAAAAATGGCCTATCAAGCATGGGAAACACTAATCAAAATGAATCCAGAACAGGCCAAAATCGAGCCTTGGAATGTTAAGGACCATCCTGACCCAAGGAATTTAGAGGATGAATCAGCTGTTTTGAAAATGATTCGAAGCGAGCGGCTTGAAGAAAGACTTTATGGCATATTTCTAATGTCGATGTCGGCTAATATGAAGGATATTCTTTCACACCCGGATTTTAAACGGTTAGAGGATTTTTCTTTTTCGGAAAAACTTTACCTTGCGCACATATTGAAGGATAAGCTAAAAGCTTCTATCCCTGAAGAGAAATATATTGAAAAATGCCATGAAGTAGCAATGATATTGTACGAGAGATTTAAGGAAGCTGGCATCCATACTCGTAATATCCTATTGCAATGGTTTTCTTTTTTTATTCAAGGACTTGGAGAAAAGGTTCCTATGGAAAATCCAAACGCGCTTGCAGCTGCGACGGAGTATATTTGGTATAAACAGAGTCATAATAAAAAAACTCAAAAGAAAATAGCCGAAGAATACGGAATATCACAGGCCACTTTGCGCAAATATATTAAGGTTGTGGAAAAGGTCTGGCAGTAAGCATATATTTGGACTTGACGATAATTGTTTTATACGATAGATGTAGGAAATTGAAGTAAAAATGTTTCGTTCACTAAAGGGGTGTTTACAACAATGTCAGAGGATAAAATATATGACGTTATTATCATTGGCGCGGGCCCAGCTGGTATGACAGCAGCGGTCTATTCATCTCGTGCCAATTTATCAACATTGATGATAGAACGTGGAGTGCCTGGAGGACAAATGGCAAACACGGAGGATGTGGAAAACTACCCTGGGTTTGACCATATACTCGGACCAGAGCTTTCTACGAAAATGTTTGAACATGCAAAAAAATTCGGTGCTGAATATGCTTATGGCGATATTAAAGAAGTCATCGATGGAAATCCATATAAAATCGTAAAAACAAGTTCGAAAGAATATAAAGCCCTCGCTGTCATTATCACGACAGGTGCAGAATACAGAAAAATGGGTGTTCCAGGTGAATCAGAATTAACAGGTCGCGGCGTTTCTTATTGCGCAGTATGTGATGGTGCTTTCTTTAAACAGAAAGATCTTGTTGTAGTCGGCGGCGGGGATTCCGCTGTTGAAGAAGGTGTATATTTAACAAGATTTGCAAATAAGGTGACAATCGTTCATCGCCGTGATGAATTGCGTGCCCAAAAAATCTTGCAAGATCGTGCATTTGCCAACGAAAAGGTAGAATTTATTTGGAGCCACACGGTCAAGGAAGTAAATGAAGAAAACGGGAAAGTCGGTTCGGTGACGCTCGTTTCCACTAAAAATGGCGAAGAGCGGAATTTTAAAACAGACGGAGTATTTATCTATATTGGAATGGATCCTTTAACAGAGCCATTCGCAAAATTAGGGATTACAAACGCTGCTGGATACATTGATACTAATGAAAATATGGAAACAAAAATCCCAGGCATTTTTGCAGCTGGAGACGTCCGTGATAAACTGTTGCGTCAAATTGTAACAGCTACTGGAGATGGAAGTATTGCTGCTCAAAGTGCACAAGTTTATATTGAAAACGTAAAAGAACATTTAGCCGTTCAAAAATAATGTCAATTGAAAAATAGGAAAGGGTTTGTTGAGGGGAGAATTTTCTGTGAGTCGCATACCAAAAGGCACGCCAAACGTCGAGGAGTTGCGTATCGGCTTCAAAAAATATATAGTAGCCCAAAACGTAATCACGACTTAATAAAATTGTAACAGTAGTGAAATGATTTTGAGGTAAAGTATAGTCATGAGATATTGACCCCCTTTTTATACAATATCCCTTTCTTAGAGCATAGGCCTAGCCTGTGCTATTTTTTTTGCTTAGAAAATAATGAACTTTGATTTTCGTGAAGAATTTATAAGCTCGTGCGTATAATTAGAAAAGATGGAAGGAAGCAAGTCTTTGTGATAATTGGACATAGATGACGGAGGGTTGCTCTTTATTTTTACTTGGAAATTTCACAATTACTATTATTTCGTAACTGTAAATAGTATAATAATATGAATGGAATCTACCAAAAATACATTTCGTGCGAAAACAGGAGTTGGGAACTATGAATCCAGCAAGTGCAACGGATGAAATACAGTTAGTCATTATTACGGGAATGTCGGGGGCGGGAAAAACTGTTGCGATCCGAAGCTTTGAAGATTTAGGTTTCTTTTGTGTGGACAATTTACCGCCAGCGCTCATGCCAAAATTCCTAGAATTAATGAAGGAATCTGGAAATAAAATGAACAAAGTGGCCCTCGTGATGGATTTACGGGGAAGGGAATTTTTTGATACGCTAGTGCGCCTTATCGATGAACTATCCGGCTATACTTGGGTGACGCCGCAAATTCTTTTTCTTGATGCGGATGATGCCACATTAGTAAGAAGATACAAAGAAACACGAAGATCCCATCCACTTGCACCGTCAGGATTGCCGTTAGAGGGAATCAATCAGGAACGGGAATTACTTAATGAATTAAAAGGTCGAGCAAAATTAATTTATAACACGTCCAAGATGAAGCCAATGGAGCTTCGTGAAAAAATATTAGTTGAGTTTTCTGCAAATAAACAAACCATTTTTACAGTCAATGTCATGTCGTTCGGTTTCAAACATGGCATCCCTATAGATGCAGATCTTGTTTTTGATGTACGCTTTTTGCCGAATCCCCATTATGTAGACCATATGAGGCCCAAAACGGGGCTTGAAGAAGAAGTATCAAGCTATGTATTAAAATGGAATGATACGCAAAAATTTCTTGCCAAAACGACAGATCTTTTGACATTTATGCTGCCACTATATAAACGGGAAGGAAAAAGTCAGCTTGTCATTGCAATAGGATGTACAGGTGGGCAACATAGGTCGGTAGCACTTGCTGAGTATATCGGAGCATTTTATAAAAAGGACTATAAAATTCAAGTGCTGCATCGAGACATACAAAAGAGAAAGGGAATAGCTAAATGAAGCAAATTTCAAAGCCGAAAGTTGTTGTAATAGGCGGCGGAACGGGGTTGCCCGTACTTTTACGCGGTTTGAAAAAAAGACCAGTCGATATTACAGCAATCGTTACAGTTGCCGATGATGGAGGAAGCTCAGGCAGGATCAGAAATGAGATGGAAATTCCATCACCTGGCGATATAAGGAATGTATTAGCCGCACTATCCGATGTAGAACCACTTGTAGAGAAAATGTTTCAGCATCGGTTTAATACGTCAAATGAACTTTCGGGACATTCTCTCGGCAATTTAATTCTCGCTGCCTTAACTTCCATTACAGGTGACTTTGTCCACGCGGTCCAAGAAACGAGTCGGGTCCTTAATGTACATGGTAAAGTTTTGCCTGCCGCTAATCAAAGCGTTGTGTTGCATGCGGAAATGGAAGATGGCACGATTGTAAGTGGGGAATCAAAGATCCCTTTTTCGGGTAAAAGAATTAACCGTGTTTTTCTGACACCGGAAGCTATTAAGCCTCTTCCAGAAACGATTAGGTCGATTCGTGAAGCTGATTTGATTGTAATCGGACCGGGAAGTCTTTATACAAGTATTCTACCTAATTTACTCGTACCAGGCCTTGGTGAGGAAGTGTGCAACTCTAATGCTAAAAAGGTATATATTTGCAACTTAATGACACAAGCAGGAGAAACTTTAGGATTTACGGCCAGCGACCATGTGGAAGCTTTATATAATCATATGAACTGTTCATTCATTGACCTAATGCTAGTAAATAATGAAGAAATTCCAGCTGCTGTTCAAGACCGATACAAGGAAGAGCTTGCGCAACCAGTTCAATTTGATGTAGATCGCCTAATTTCCCTCGGATTGGAAGTATTATATGATGAATTTATTAGCTTTGAAAATGGCTATATCCGCCATAATACTGAAAAAGTGGCGAGCATCATATATTCGCTCCTAGACAAAGGCTCAGAATAATTGTTTTTTCAAAGTGTAAAAAGGAGGTGGAAAGGTTGTCGTTTGCTTCTGAGACAAAGAAAGAATTAACAAATCTCGAAGTGAAGGATTGTTGTGCCAAAGCAGAGCTTTCCGCTCTCATTAAGATGAATGGTTCACTCTCCTTTTCAAACCGAATTTTGATTGTAAATGTTCAAACTGAAAATGCAGCAATAGCCCGCCGAATTTATATGCTTATAAAAAAGCTGTATGAAGCAGACGTCGAATTGCTTGTCAGGAAAAAAATGCGGTTGAAAAAAAATAATGTATATATTGTTCGTCTGAAAAATAAAGCAGAGCATATTCTTCGTGAATTGAAAATTCTTGGGGATGGGCTTACTTTTATACATGATATTGAGAAAGAGTTGGTTCGCAAAAAATGCTGTAAAAGATCGTATTTACGAGGTGCATTTCTTGCAGGTGGTTCGGTCAATAACCCAGAAACGTCATCTTACCACCTTGAAATCTTCTCGCTTTATAAGGAACATAATGAATCCCTATGTGAATTGATGAACGATTTTGGATTGAATAGTAAAACATTAGAAAGAAAGAATGGTTTTATTACGTATTTAAAAGAGGCTGAAAAAATTACGGAATTCCTAAATGTAATAGGTGCTCATAATGCGTTGCTGCGTTTTGAGGATGTTAGGATTGTGCGGGATATGCGCAATTCGGTGAATCGACTTGTCAACTGTGAGACTGCAAATTTGAATAAAACAATTGGTGCTGCCCTTAGGCAAGTTGAAAATATCCGTTATATTGAAGAAACAGTAGGATTGGATATTTTACCAGAAAAGCTGAGGGAAATTGCAGTTCTTCGTGTTGAACATCAAGATGTTACATTGAAGGAATTAGGAGAAATGGTTTCAACTGGCACAATTAGTAAATCAGGTATTAATCATCGTTTGAGAAAAATTGATGCCATTGCAGATAAACTTCGTAAAGGAGAATAAATTTTAATAAGGGGAGATAAGTAATGGCTGAAAAAGAAGTGGAAGTAAAATTAAATACTGGGTTACAAGCACGATCTGCCGCACAATTTGTACAAGAAGCCAGTCGTTTTTTATCGGATGTTTTTATTGAGAAAGATGGCAGAAAAGTAAATGCGAAAAGTATCATGGGATTAATGAGCCTTGCCATTGGGCCGGGTGCAACCATTAAGCTTCTTGCTGAAGGCAATGATGAAGAGGAAGCGTTGGATACATTATCAGCATTTGTACAAAGTGAGAGTTAAGTACATTTTTAGGCGGCGGCTAATGCCGCCTATTGCTTTTAGAGGTGAGAATTCTTATGTTGAAAAAGTTTTTTTCATATTATAAGCCGCATAAACGTTTATTCATAATTGACTTTTCAAGCGCTGTTTTTGTAGCGATACTTGAATTGGCTTTTCCGGTAGCGGTGCAATGGTTTATTGATAAACTTTTGCCCGGAGGAGACTGGAATAAGATTGTAACCGTCGGCTTTCTACTACTGGTCGTCTATTTATTAAGTACTATTTTGCAATATATCGTCAGTTATTTAGGTCATAAACTTGGGATCAATATCGAAACGGATATGAGGGAACAATTGTTTACCCATGTCCAACGCCAATCTTTCCGCTTTTTTGATAATACGAAGACTGGGCATATTATGAGCCGAATTACAAATGATTTATTTGATATCGGTGAACTTGCCCACCATGGTCCAGAGGATTTTTTTATAGCCATCATGACGTTTGTTGGTGCGTTTGTCATCATGTTCAATATAAATCCTGAACTGGCTGTGATTGCGATTATTATGATTCCTTTCCTTGTATGGCTTGTAACGTATTGCAACATTAAAATGAATAACGCATGGAAAAATATGTACGGCCGAATTGCTGATGTCAATGCGAGAGTGGAAGATAGTGTGTCAGGCGTACGCGTCGTACAATCTTTTACGAATGAGGAATTTGAAATTAATCGATTCAAAAAAGATAATGGCAGCTTCCGGTTAGCGAAGTTGATTGCTTATAAAGTAATGGCTTTGACCCATTCTAGCATTTATATGATGACTCGTCTGGTCACTCTGCTCGTTTTAGTAGTAGGTGCGTGGTTTAGTTTCAACGGCAAACTTACTTATGGAGAGCTTGTCAGTTTCGTATTGTACGTAAATGTTTTGATCAAACCAGTTGATAAAATCAGTGCATTACTTGAGCTGTATCCGAAAGGAATGGCAGGATTTAAGAGATTCCTTGATTTAATTAATCAAGAACCAGAAATTAAGGATCGTCCTAACGCTGAAAATGTAAAAGGATTAATGGGAGATATTCAATTTAATGATGTTCATTTCCAGTATGACGATCATAAAGCCGTTCTGGAAGGCATTAATTTGAATATTCGCGCTGGAGAAACGATTGCCTTCGTGGGTCCTTCTGGAGCGGGAAAAACAACGATCTGTTCGTTAATTCCTCGTTTTTATGATGTGAAATCAGGCTCGATATCAATCGATGGGATAGATATTCGCGATATGACGAAGCACTCACTTCGCTCACAGATCGGAATCGTCCAGCAAGACGTCTTTTTATTTACCGGAACAATCCGGGAAAACATCGCCTACGGAAAAAGAAATGCGACTGAAGAGGAAATTCATGATGCCGCCCGTAAAGCTCATTTAGAAGACTTTATCGCCTCTCTTCCAGATGGCTACGAAACGCAAATTGGGGAACGTGGATTAAAGCTTTCTGGAGGACAAAAACAACGTCTCGCCATCGCGAGAATGTTTTTGAAAAATCCACCAATCTTAATATTGGACGAGGCCACTTCTGCACTCGATACAGAAACGGAAAAAATAATCCAACAAGCATTGAATGAACTAGCTGAAAATCGGACCACTTTAGTCATCGCCCACCGTCTCGCGACAATCCGCGATGCAGATAGGGTCGTCGTTGTGACGGAGGATGGTATTGCAGAAGATGGAACATATTCAGAATTAGTCAATCAAGGCGGATTATTCTCAAGGCTCCATAATATACAGTTTCAGGAAGTGTGATTTCAAGAAGAGATTTCGGTCTCTTCTTTTTTAATTAGGTCTTATATATCTCGATATTTTAGTTAAAGGAGCTTGGTCTGGCGTCGGGTGATAATTCTCGATGAAATCAAGCGGAACGAAGATTTGGTCTAGAATTCAGTGTTAATTCTCGATGAAATTAAGTGGAGAGAGGATTTGATCCAGAATCCAAAGCTAATTCCCGAGGATTCATTGTAGTATTTGAAAAAAAAAAACAGGTGAAAAACGTCCATGTTTTCCACCTGTTTCATTTAAGAGATTATCCATTTTTACTTTTTAGACAAATCAGCGTTGTGCTGAATAATTTGGTCAATCAATCCATATTCTTTTGCTCTTTCAGCTGTCATGAAATTATCGCGGTCCGTGTCGCGTTCAATCACTTCAATTGGTTGTCCTGTGCGCTCTGCAAGAATTTTATTTAATTTCTCACGCATGTGGAGAATTCTTTTTGCGGCAATCTCAATTTCAGTTGCTTGACCTTGCGCTCCACCTAGCGGCTGGTGAATCATCACTTCACTGTTTGGAAGGGCAAAGCGTTTGCCTTTTGCTCCTGCTGCAAGTAAAAATGCACCCATTGATGCTGCCATACCAATACAGATGGTATGTACATCCGCTTTAATATATTGCATTGTGTCATAGATTGCCATACCAGCAGTAATACTTCCGCCCGGGCTATTAATGTAGAGATAAATATCTTTTTCAGGATTTTCCGCATCCAGGAATAACAACTGAGCAACGATTGAGTTCGCTACAGTATCATCAATTGCACTTCCAAGCATGATAATACGGTCTTTCAACAATCTGGAATAAATATCGTATGCACGTTCTCCGCGGTTTGTTTGTTCAATAACAGTTGGTATTAAATGCAAAATGTTCTCCTCCTTTGATCGCCTATTGGCAATATTACATTATGTATTTCCATCATACATTGATGGTCAATAAAGGTCAAATAATACACCTTCATATTTATATCATATTATATTGACCACTTCTTACAATAATAAACGTAAAGTGCTTGCAATGGTTAACATTTTATCATATAATTTTTTATCGTACGGTTAAAAAACATGCCCTCGTGGTGTAACGGATAACACGCAAGATTCCGGTTCTTGTACTGGGGGTTCGATTCCCTCCGAGGGCGCTTAATCCATGTTACGTAAGCATTTGCGATAGCTTATAACGTAATACTATAGGTAAAGTCTAGCGTCTCTTTCTTAACGGAAGGGGCACTTTTTTTTGTGAGAAAAAATAGGCCAGAAGACGTTGAAATACGTTCGATAAAGAACTTCGTCGGAGTAAAGAGTGTTAATTTTGACGCTGCCCTAGACTATGTTTGCCACGATTGAAAAAAATCCGCAAAAGTACTATCAGCTATTGTCGACGCAAGTTAAGTAAATTATGTCGTGAAATATCTTCAGAAATTATACGAAATATTTCGAAACAAAACGGTTTATTAATGATAATTTCGGTAAAACTTAAATATAAT
>NZ_JAIAZY010000129.1 GCF_019459225.1 Bacillus sp. IITD106 | reverse complement strand
CAAAGAAATCGGAGATTTATACCGATATCGCTGGAAAATAGAAACCTTCTTTAAATGGATGAAACAACATCTGAAAATCAAATCCTTTTATGGAAAAAGCAAAAATGCTGTCTACAACCAAATTTGGATTGCATTGATTACCTATTGTTTGGAAGTATTACTTCAATTGAGAGTTAGCCACGATGGCAGCTTGTTAGAAATAAAAAGGACATTGGAAACCTATCTTTATAAAGGGTTGGATGCCTTTATTCGTTCCCTTTTTCGAGAACCAGAGCGACCCTCAAAAGGCCGGAAAAAATACGATTGGGACAGGGATTTTGCCTTTATTGTACGCCAATTTAATGGAGGTGAGGTGGACCATTTAGACGATTTAACATATGATCCCCTTTACTTGGACTAAAAGGAAATAAATTTCCAATTGTGGATAAGGGCTACTGCTTATACCCTTATCAACCTTTTTAATTTTGTAGGGAAAACGATATATCTGAATATTCAGTTATG
>NZ_JAIAZY010000128.1 GCF_019459225.1 Bacillus sp. IITD106 | reverse complement strand
CCCCCCTCCCCAAATGAAGGGGCACTTAATTTCCAATCTATTCAATTACCATTAGTCACTCCAGTTTATGAATGCTTTCGACCATTTTCACAAACGCATGTTTATGGAGGTAGCCTTCCTGAATCTTCAACATGATTTGTCTAGCGTGAAAGGTAAATACACCTGCCGCCTGAACAATTTCCCTGCGAAACCTTTGGATCGTATAGCTTTTCATGGGGCTTGGGCAATGATCCATCTTAAAAAGCTGAAATAGATTATATGCAAATAGTTTGATATGTAAGTCTAGTTCATTGGCTTTGAAACAGTCAGTCGGAATCCGATTGATGGAAAACCCATATTTGGCTTCTTTGATGTAGTTTTCCATGCAGGCCCTTTGGTTGTAGAACCGCCATATGTCAATCGGAGCCCAATCCATTGTATGGACCATGGCTTCGTGATCCCAGATAAAATCAACGAACTGCACCTGATCTTCTTCAAACCGATCGGCTTTTCGTATGACAGAAACT
>NZ_JAIAZY010000126.1 GCF_019459225.1 Bacillus sp. IITD106 | reverse complement strand
GTACCGTGTAACTAACGGTACCTTGACGGTACCTGACCAGAAAGCCACGGCTAACTACGTGCCAGCAGCCGCGGTAATACGTAGGTGGCAAGCGTTGTCCGGAATTATTGGGCGTAAAGCGCGCGCAGGCGGTTTCTTAAGTCTGATGTGAAATCTCGCGGCTCAACCGTGAGCGGTCATTGGAAACTGGGAAACTTGAGTGCAGAAGAGAAGAGCGGAATTCCACGTGTAGCGGTGAAATGCGTAGAGATGTGGAGGAACACCAGTGGCGAAGGCGGCTCTTTGGTCTGTAACTGACGCTGAGGCGCGAAAGCGTGGGGAGCGAACAGGATTAGATACCCTGGTAGTCCACGCCGTAAACGATGAGTGCTAAGTGTTAGAGGGTTTCCGCCCTTTAGTGCTGCAGCAAACGCATTAAGCACTCCGCCTGGGGAGTACGGCCGCAAGGCTGAAACTCAAAGGAATTGACGGGGGCCCGCACAAGCGGTGGAGCATGTGGTTTAATTCGAAGCAACGCGAAGAACCTTACCAGGTCTTGACATCCTCTGC
>NZ_JAIAZY010000125.1 GCF_019459225.1 Bacillus sp. IITD106 | reverse complement strand
CCCGAATTACGAAAGTAAAATATAGATTTTAAATATAAAAAGGGCTCCGACCTTTGGTATAATTAGGTTTGACAACAAACTATAACCCAAGGAAAGGAGCACCTTCAAGGTGAAGTTTATCACAAATCTATTAAATATTAAAGCAAACTTTAATTTGGAAAATGCAACCAATATAGCAGGACTCTTGCCATTCCTCCAATGGTTGAAACAAATGGAGATCGAGAACACATTTCGGTGCTTTGATTCCATCAAGAAAAGCAACGCAAAATTCCCGTTTCGAAAGATTATCATCTATCTAGTCATCGGATGGATCGCTTCCTGCACCCGTCTTTTCCACTTTCGTTCACTACAGAAAGATGCCTTGGTCCAACAATTTATGGGTGGCAAGTGTCCAGATTATACATTACTCGGAAAAGACTTAAAATATCTCGCAAAATTCGATGTACAGGAGGAGATGAAAGAGCTGATGCACGATATCATCGACCCTGCCTTGCCATCAGACTTGATCCTGGATTTTGATTCCACCATTGAAACGGTTTATGGAAATCAAGAACAGGC
>NZ_JAIAZY010000124.1 GCF_019459225.1 Bacillus sp. IITD106 | reverse complement strand
CTAATAGAGGACCTGAATCTCGTGATCCAGCTTCCATGATGCGTTCCTACCTTCTGCTTCTATTGGCTAAACCGACCCTTAGTATTACTGAATGGGTAGATGAATTACACCGGGTGCCTTTTTATGCCATCATGAGTGGCTTTGAACCCGGAGATGTCCCCGGTATAGGGACTTTCTACGACTTTTTCCATCGTTTATGGGGAAGAGAGAACGTCAATGTTAAACCCCATATCAAACCGAAACGCCAAAAAAAGAAAAAGAAGAAGCCTAAAAAGGGTGAAAAAGCGTCCCCATCGAGTCCGGGAATAGTAAGAAAGTTAGTCGATCGTTTTTTCCGTTATGGCTCCAAGAAAAAGGAGTTGCCAGGGGACCGACTGTTTGAATTTTTTCAATCACAATTCCTTGAAACATCCGCTAACTTAGGATTACTTGGAGATCTGGCCGATCTAGGCGTTGTCGGAGACGGTACACCTTTAGAGACAACCAGATACCTTAGAAGTAAAAGGATTTGTGACTGTAGTGCCCAAGGACTTACGAATTGTGACCATCCGCGTTATTACTCCCAACCCGACATCGACTCAGG
>NZ_JAIAZY010000123.1 GCF_019459225.1 Bacillus sp. IITD106 | reverse complement strand
GGCCTTCACTTTACAACGCCAAACGGCACGGCCATTGAAATACCGAATCTTGTCTTTCCGTATGGTCAAGAACATGTAGAATATGCCATACAGGGGCAATTAAATCTTTCCGCGGTATGGAGAAAGAAAGAAGGCTCTCCGATCGCATGGTCTGTGGAGGACCATGGGGACTATTATATTTTTAAATGTATCGTGGATACCCCTGAAAATGAGCATACCAATCATAGCCGTGCGGATGGTGTAGTAGGGCTGGATTTAAATGTGGACCATATTGCATGGTCGAATATCAACCCAAAAGGACAACTCGTTTCATCAGGTGTTTTTAGGTTTGATGTAACCGGAAAGTCTACGGGTCAAGCCATTAAATGGATTGAAGCAGAAGCCATTGCTGTAGTGGATTTGGCTGTGCAACTCAACAAGCCAATCGTTCTTGAAAATTGGACACCACTCAATCCAAAGTTTCCAATCCATATGGAAACAAAAAGGCCAATCGAAAGATGAGCGCGTTTTCCCATGAAAAATTCAGCACAGCCATTAAAAACCGAGCAGATAAAAAGGGTGTGGCTGTTTACGAAGTAAATCCGGCTTACACGTCG
>NZ_JAIAZY010000122.1 GCF_019459225.1 Bacillus sp. IITD106 | reverse complement strand
TAGAAAGAAAACCCTACGCTAGGCGTAGGGTTCCGGAAAGCTTATAGCGATGTATTAAAAAAAGCCCAACCTGGTGTTAAAATAAATTTTGGTTCGCCAACCAAATTTATGCACCAAGGAGGGACCTTATATGTCTTCCGACGTAAACAGTTTAGCACATAGTAAATGGAATTGTAAGTATCACATAGTATTTGCACCAAAATATAGAAGACAAATCATCTATGGGAAGATCAAACAGGATATCGGACAAATACTGAGACAATTATGTGAAAGAAAAGGTGTAGAAATAATTGAAGCTACAGCGTGTAAAGATCATATTCATATGTTAGTAAGTATTCCACCGAAAATAAGTGTCTCATCTTTTGTGGGATATTTAAAAGGTAAGAGTAGTCTGATGATATTTGATCGGCATGCACATTTGAAATACCGATATGGGAACAGAAAATTTTGGTGTAAAGGTTTTTATGTGGATACAGTAGGAAGAAATAAGAAAGTAATTGAAGAATACATTCGAAATCAAATACAAGATGATATTGTCGCAGATCAACTAAGTATGGAAGAATTTATTGATCCGTTCACTGGTCAAGAAGTAAAGAGAAAAAATAAAAAGAGATAGGACCAAACCCTTTAGGGTTAGCCGGAAAAGTAGTGCGGTTGGCGAACTTTCAGAGCCCTTTGAAGGGCTGGCCAGTAACGAAGGCTTTCAGCCGTAGAACAAACCACCCGTTGTCACGGGTGGTTATGATT
>NZ_JAIAZY010000121.1 GCF_019459225.1 Bacillus sp. IITD106 | reverse complement strand
ATGGGACAGTTCACGGGAAAGGTACTTCAACGGATACCATCTCTACATGTTATCCACTAGCGACAGTCGATACGACTTACCGTTGTATCCAAGACTTCAACCTGCTTCCCGGCATGATTCTGTCAGCCTTGTTGTCAGTGCTATTGAATTTTCGCAACGTGCTACCTTGGGCACGGTGGGTAAGATTCTTTTAGATGCCGCGCATGATGCAGAACCCATATACGAATTACTGGACCACTATCACATTGAGCCTTTCATTGATTTAAATATTCGGACCAAGAAAAACTTCAGTACGGAAAGTGATATTCAGATATCCCCCGAAGGGGTTCCTATTTGTCCGGCTAAACTTAAAATGAAACCAAATGGGTATGACAAATCACAAAATAGGCAGAAATGGCGTTGTCCATTGGCTTGCGGTACAAAAAACACATGTAAAAGTCCATGTTCTACAGCCAAATACGGAAGAACATTCCATACTTTTGGAAAAGATAATCTTCGACTTTTTACCAAGACTCCCAGAACATCAGATAAGTGGAAACTCGTTTATAAAAGACGAACATCGGTAGAACGTTCAAATAAACGGGAAAAAGTCGATTATCACTTGGAATCCGGTCGGCATCAGTCTACAAAAATGTGGTACTTACGGACATACGCCATAATGATGTGTCAGCACATAGATGCTTGGTACGATGTCCAAAAAGATACCATGAATCTAGAAAACGTCATTTTTTTCTAAGACTGCTACACGATTTT
>NZ_JAIAZY010000120.1 GCF_019459225.1 Bacillus sp. IITD106 | reverse complement strand
GTGGGACAGTTCACGGGAAAGGTACTTCAACGGATACCATCTCTACATGTTATCCACCAGCGACAGTCGATACGACTTACCGTTGTATCCAAGACTTCAACCTGCTTCCCGGCATGATTCTGTCAGCCTTGTTGCCAGTGCTATTGAATTTTCGCAACGTACTACCTTGGGCACGGTGGGCAAGATTCTTTTAGATGCCGCCCATGATGCAGAACCCATTTATGAATTGCTGGATCACTATCACATTGAGCCTTTCATTGATCTAAACGTTCGGACCAAGAAAAACTTTAGCACGGAAAGTGATATTCAGATATCCCCCGAAGGGGTTCCTATTTGTCCAGCAAAACTTAAAATGAAACCAAACGGGTATGACAAATCGCAAAATAGGCAAAAATGGCGTTGTCCATTAGCTTGTGGGACCAAAAATACGTGTAAAAGCCCTTGTTCTACAGCCAAATACGGAAGAACATTCCATACCTTTGGGAAAGATAATCTTCGACTTTTTACCAAGACCCCTAGAACTTCTGAAAAGTGGAAGCTCATTTATAAAAGAAGAACATCGGTAGAACGTTCAAACAAACGAGAAAAAGTTGATTATCACTTAGAATCCGGAAGGCATCGCTCTACAAAAATGTGGTACATACGGACATATGCCATAATGATGTGTCAGCACATAGATGCTTGGTACGATGTCCAAAAAGATTCCATGAATCTAGAAAACGTCATTTTTTTCTAGGACTGCTGTACGATTTTTTAAAAATTGTATTA
>NZ_JAIAZY010000012.1 GCF_019459225.1 Bacillus sp. IITD106 | reverse complement strand
ACGGGTCCTAATCGGAATCCCCTTCCACAAAAACCATTAGGATTTTAGGTGGGGGTCAGTTCAATAGTTGAAAAAGAAAATAGATTCATTCGTTTCCACGCGATGCAATCCCTTGCATTATCGATTGTATTCTTTGTACTCAGCATTGTGCTGACGGTCATTCCGTTTATCGGCTGGCTATTGAGCCTCATCTTAACTCCGGTCATGCTGATACTGTGGATTGTCTTAATGTATCAAGCATACCAAGGCAAATATTATAAGCTCCCAATTCTCGGGGAATTAGCCGAAAAACAATTATAGTAATCCCTTTAAGCAAGGGATTTTTTTCATTAAAAAAGAGCCCCCAAACATGGAGCCCTTCCTTTACATACCTAATACTTCTTTTTTCCCAATCGCTTTTGTTGAATTTCGGACAATTAGTTCCGGTTCGTACGTTATATGGTTTTTATCTGACTTGCCATTGTTTTCAACAGCATCGACGATCCATTTCGCTGCATCAAGTCCCATTCGGGTTTTTGGATGGTTGACAGAGGTTAATTTGATCTCTGAAGCTTCTGCTAGTGATGAATTATCATAGCCAACAATTGAAATATCGTCGGGCACACTTAAGCCTTCAGCGCGCAATATGTTGATGACCCATAATGCGATTTCATCGTTATAGCAGACAATCCCTGTCGGCACTCTTTTCGGATCTGCCAACACTTCTTTTACTTTATCCTCAAAGCCTTCGTGCAAATCTTCCGTTGAATAGGAAATGATTGTATCTGTTAAAAATGGGATTTTATGCTCGCGAAACGCACGGATAAAGCCTTTCATCCGATAGACGCCTTGCATATCGTCCGTTTTAAAAATGCCGATAATTTTTTCGTGACCCTCATTGATTAAGTGTTCTGTCGCAATAAAACCGCCCTTTTCATCATCGAGAATCATATAAGGGGGATTTAATTGCGAGTAATATTGGTTTATCATTAAGTAAGGAATGTTTTTCTGTTCAAGCTCAAGATAATAATGAATGTTGGGATTGTATCCACTACTTTTCGAAGGTTCAATAATAAGGCCATCAACGTTTCGGCTCAGCATTGCTTCAAGACATTGCTTTTCCTTGTCAATATCATTATCCGTGCTTGATAGTATAAGGGAATACCCTTTGGATGTGAGATAGGATTCCATTCCTCTTATGATAGCTGGGAAAATATAATCGGAAATATATGTCGTGATAATTCCGATATTTTTGCCAGAAATAGCTCCTGGTTGTTCGGAAACATTCGTTGTTTTAGGAATTGCGCAAAATGTCCCTGCACCTTGTTCCCTATATAAAAGTCCTTCGTGGACGAGTTCACCTACAGCTTGACGAATCGTATGCCTTGAGACATTGAACATCTTTGCCAATTCATTTTCAGAATATATTTTTTCACCAGGTTTCACATCGCCGTTAGCAATCCATTCTTTTATCGTATTTATGACCAACATATACTTTGCGGGCTTACCCATAAAATCCCTGCTTTCAAGTTGTTCGTTTTTTTATAGTTATTCGTACAATTATTTCCATTATACATGAATTAAAAACGAAATTGTATGTTTTTAATTTCCTAATATATGAGGGAATTTGGAAATTGACATGTACGTACATCAAGACTATGATGACAGTAGATGAATGAAAGGTGGAGGTTAAATGAATATAAGAAAAGAAGAATTTGGGAAACTAGAAGACGCTACTGTATACGCATATACTTTGGAGAATGACCATGGTGTAAAGGTGGCCTGTTTAGACTACGGGTGCACCATTACGAAGATTATCACTCCTGATCGAAACGGGAAACTTGAAAATATCGTGCTTGGTTATGACGAACTAGAAGGCTATCTAAATAATTCCGCCTATTTTGGCAGTGTAGTAGGAAGAGTGGCAGGCAGAATTGGCGGTGCGGAATTTACGTTAAACGGAAACACATACTCACTTGCGAAAAACGAAAATGGTAACCATCTTCACGGTGGGGTAAAAGGTTTCGACAAAGTGATTTGGGATGCGGAAACAGAAGAAAAAGCGGATAAAGTAAGTGTGAAATTTTCATACTTAAGCCTAGACGGAGAAGAGGGGTATCCTGGAAATTTAAAAATGAATGTTACATATACGCTTAATAAAAACAATGAATTGTCGATTCAATATGAAGGAATATCCGATGAAACGACGCTTTTAAATGTGACGAATCATTCTTATTTTAATTTAAGTGGTGATTTAAAGCGCGACATCCTTGACCACGAGCTTACATTAAAAAGCGATCAGTACCTTGAACTGCAAGACGATTTATTACCGACAGGGAAATTTGCTGATGTAGAAGGGACTCCATTTGATTTCCGTCAAGGGCGATCCATTCGAAGTGGGGCAGAATCAGAACATCCACAAAATAAGCTCGCTGGGGAGGGATACGATCATCCATTTATTTTGGATGAGAATCGGAACGCAGAAATCGTTTTAAAGGACCCGCATAGCGGACGTCAGATGATCGTTGAAACGGATGAAGTAGGAGTAGTTGTGTATACATCCAACCAGCTTTCAGGCAACGATGAAATATATGGAGTTATGCCACGGAAGTATTTAGGCATATGCTTAGAGACACAAGGATTGCCTGATGCTATTCACCATGATCATTTTCCTTCATGGGTATTGGAAAAAGACAAGCCTTATTCTTCAGTCACAACCTATAAATTTTGCATAGTGGAGTGAATGACGATGGAAACTTTGATTAATTATAAAAATCCTCTTGTGGAACAGCGGGCAGATCCGTGGGTATATAAGCATACGGACGGGTATTATTATTTTACCGGGTCGGTTCCTGCTTATGACCGAATCGAAGTGCGAAGAGCGAAAACACTTGAGGGTTTAAGTGAGGCAGAACCTGTTACCGTTTGGAAAAAGTATGAAAGTGGCCCTATGAGTGCGAATATTTGGGCTCCGGAAATTCATTTTGTCGATGGGAAATGGTATATTCACTTTGCGGCTGCAAGAGCGGAACAAATATTTGATCATCGGATGTATGTTCTGGAAAATGAATCTGCGAACCCTCTTGAAGGGAAATGGGTTGAGAAAGGCCAGGTAAAAACAGATTGGGAATCTTTTTCCTTGGATGCCACTACGTTTGAACATCGAGGCGAGAGGTACTACGTGTGGGCGCAGAAGGATCCGAATATTGAAGGCAATTCCAACTTGTATATTGCAAAAATGGAAAATCAATGGACGTTGAAAACTCCACAAGTGATGATTTCGAAACCTGAATATCCGTGGGAAGTGAATGGATTTTTAGTAAATGAAGGGGCCGCTGTTTTAAAGAGAAATGGGAAAATCTTCATTTCCTATTCAGCCAGTGCAACGGATCATCACTATTGCATGGGTCTTTTATGGGCAGAAGAAGAGAGTGATCTATTAGATCCTGCTTCTTGGAAAAAGGCGAAAGAACCAGTTTTTAAAACAAATGAAGAAAATAGCCAATATGGACCAGGGCATAACAGTTTTACAGTTTCAGAGGATGGTAAGCAAGATGTATTAATCTATCATGCTCGAAATTATAAGGAGATTGAAGGCGACCCGCTTTGGGACCCGAATCGTCATGCACGTGCAAAGGTATTTATGTGGAATGAAGATGGAACACCCCATTTTGGAGTTCCTCAGGCAGATTCTAATTATTAGATTGAAAAAGTTAAGTTAAATTGTAATAATAAAGATAGTCATTAGATTGAATGAGAGGAATTTCATTGAGAACATTACAATTAACTTTACAAGAAGCCCTAGAAGCTACTAAAGCATTAGCAAATGAAAATAGAATGGAGATTATTCGCCAGCTTACGAGTGGTCCTAAAAATGTAAATGATATATCAGAACTTTTGAATATTCCTTTTTCAACTGCTGCCGCGAATATCAAAATTTTAGAAAATGCAGGTTTAATTACGACTGAAATTGTCCCAGGCAGAGGAAATCAGAAAGTAAGTTCCAAACGATATGATCGGATTATTATTGATTTGGAAGAACAAACACCTATATTAGAAGATATCATTACATATGAACTGGAAATCGGGGAATATGTGAATTGTGAGATTGAACCTACGTGTGGCCTTTTGAGCGAGGACGGCATCATCCATATCATTGATGATCCGCGTTCATTTTTTGAACCTGATCGAAGAAATGCACAGCTTGTTTGGTTTAGATCCGGATATATTGAATATCATTTTCCGAATAGGATTCCATATGGCACAAATGTCGATGAGCTTAGTTTTTCTGTTGAGTTGTGTTCAGAGGCTCCGTATCATAATTTAGACTGGCCTTCGGACATCACATGTTGGATCAATGATACAGAAATAGGTTTTTGGACAAGTCCAGGTGATTTTGGTGGAGAAAGAGGCTTTTTAACTCCGAGTTGGTGGGAAACGCATAATACTCAATTTGGAGTATTAAAATATTGGAAAATCAATAGAGAAGGTAGTTTTATAGATGGTGTAAAAATTTCCTCAACAACGATTGATGAATTATTGTTACAGGAAAAACCGTTTATCTCCTTAAAATTAGGTGTAAAACAAGATGCCAACAATCAAGGAGGCATCAACTTGTTTGGTTCGAAATTCGGAAATTACGAGCAAGGAATTATTATGAAAATCAATTATTCCCAAATAAAATAATGAATGATTTAGAGATCAATTCTCAGTTAAGTGGAATTGGTCTTTTTTTGTCACTTTTTATTACAAAAAATATGAAATATAACAAGTAATTTTGTAATAGATATGTTAAAAGCGGGTACAAGGTTTTATTCCAAAAGAGAGGGTGGCAAATTTGGGAAAAAAGGTCTGGTCAATATTTCTCTCTAGTTTTTTAGTTTTCACTTTATTAGTCGGTTGTCAAAGCAGTGGCTCAGGGAGCAAATCGAATGGAAAGATCAAGTTAGTGATGTGGGATTTATTCTCCGGTGGAGATGGAGACTTCATGAAGGAGATGATAAAGGAATTTAATGATTCTCAGTCGGACATTGAAGTGGAGACGGTTACGTTGGAATGGGCTGAGTATTATACGAAACTAGTTACTGCAGTTGCAGCCGGGAAAGGGCCGGATATTGGAATTTCTCATACATCCAAGCTGCCGGAAATCGTTGACCAAGGGTTGGCTACGGAATTAAATCCACTTGCCGATTCTATTAAGGTTAATTGGGATTCGTATAACAAGAATATTTTGGATGCTACCATTTTTGACGGCAAACATTATGCTGTTCCAATCGATACCCATCCAATCGTTTTTTACTATAATAAAAAGCAATTGGATGCTGCAGGGTTATTGGATGAAAACGGAATGCCGAAAATGGAAAGTGGAGCCCAAGGCTTTAAAGACTTTATGAATACGCTCAAAGCAAAGGATTCTAAGCTGACCACTTTTGCTTTCCCGACTGCAGGGGATGATCCTTTCAGGCTATGGTGGGCGCTTTATCATCAGCTGGGCGGCAATGATGTTGTATCGGATGATTTAACTTCTCCACAAATTGATAAAGAGAAAGCGATTGAAGCAGCCAACTTTATGAAGGACCTTTATTACAAGGATAAGGTCATTCCTTTGAACTTGGAAGATTTTTATCAACCGTTTCAAACAGGCAATGCAGCAACGATTATTACCGGAGTATGGGCAACTGGTACTTTTGAAAAAACGGATGGTTTAGATTTTGGGGTCATCCCTCTGCCGACTCTTTATGATAAACCGGCAACTTGGGGAGATTCCCATACGATTTTCCTTCCAGTCCAGAAAAAAGAAGATACTGATAAAGCGCAAGCAGCCCTTCAATTTGCAGACTTTATTGCTGACCACGGTCAAATTTGGACGCGGGCTGGCCATATTCCGAGTAAAACGACAGTTGTGGAATCGGATGAGTTTAAGAGCATGCCTTATCGAAGTGATTATGAAAAAGCAGCCCAACAAGTTGTCTTTCCGAAACAATCGAATAAGGTTTGGCCCATTAAAGATATTATCATTCGCAATTTAGATACGATTTGGGCAGATAAGGCGACTCCGGAAGAGGCGTTTAATAAGATGGAGACTGAAATAGCGGATTTATTGAGTAAATAGTATTCACTTCCCTGACAAGCTTGAAGATGGTAACTTCAAGCTTGTTGGTGCATTTGGAGGAATAGTGATGAAAGGGAAATTTATTAACGATGTAAAAGCGATTCCGTTTCTGCTTCCATTTTTTCTTGTGTATGCCGTTTTTACGATATTTCCAATTTTAAAAGGTTTGGAAATGAGTTTTTACGATTGGACGATTATTCGGAAGATGGATTTTATTGCACTAGATCATTATAAGCAATTGATTGCGGATAAAAACTTTTGGAAATCTTTATGGAATACAACATTATTCGTTCTATTATCCACACCAACGATGGTTATTCTCGCATTGATTTTAGCGTTAATGGCTAATCGCCATTCAAAGTTCAGAACATTTTACCGAAGCACGTTTTTCCTGCCCTCTATTCTTTCCGTTTCGGTTATTTCCTATATTGCGATTTTTATGCTTCAGCCTTACCAAGGTTTTGTCAACACGACGTTACATCTTTTTGGAATTGGTAGTGAACCATTTTGGCTAAAAGATACAAATTTGGCTTGGTTTTCGATTGTTGCCGTAACGTTATGGTGGACGGTCGGTTTTAATATGGTGTTGTTTTTAGCGGCATTACAGGATATTCCGGAAGAATTGTACGAAGCAGCAAGAATTGACGGGGGAAAAAGTTCGCAGCTCTTACGGCATATTACACTGCCTTTGTTAATCCCGATTGGCCGTGTTGTATTGCTTCTGCAAATTCTTGCATCTTACAAAGTGTTTGCCCAGATTTTATTAATAACGGGTGGTGGACCTGGTGCAGCAACGCGACCACTTATCCAATATATATACGAAATCGGCTTTAAACAAAACAACTTGGGGTATGCCGCGGCCTTATCTTATGCCTTATTCGTCATTTTACTCATCCTTTCTTTGATTCAGTTAAAGGGCAATATGATTCAAGGAGGGGCACAAAGATCATGAAAAAGAAAACGATACCCCATTATGCTTTGTCGGGGATTTCATTACTGACTGCCATTATATTTATTATTCCGATTGTCTGGATGTTGTTTGTTTCTCTGAAGCCAGAAGGAATCGGTGTATCAAATGTGATTGGCTGGTTCATTCCTCCTTATACAACTGAGAATTATGAGCATGTTTTGTTTGATACGCCTGTCATAAGATGGTTGTGGAATAGTTTAATCGTGGCGCTTATTTCAACAGTTTTAACTTTAATTGTGACGTCACTTGCTGCTTTTGCGATTTCTAAGATGAGATTTCGCTATAAAACTTTTATCTATGTGTTCTTTTTAGCCGGTTTAATGGTGCCTGGAGAAGCGACCATCATCCCCCTTTATCAAATTGTGAAAGATATGGATTTGTTAGATACATATACAGGTCTAATCATTCCGGGGATTGCCTCTCCACTAGGGGTCATTATTTTAAAAAGCTTTTTTGATGGGGTTCCGCAAGAATTAATTGAAAGTGCCAAAATGGATGGCTGCTCACTCGTGCGAATTTATTTAAACATTGTTCTTCCATTGGCGAAACCAGCGCTTGCTGCCATTGGGATTTTCACTTTTATAGGATCATGGAATAATTTCTTATGGCCATTTTTAGCGATTATGTCAGAGGATTTATTTACATTGCCAGTCGGTATTCCGCAGTTTAATTCAGTTTATTCGGTCGATTACGTACTTCCGATGACGGTTAACGCTGTTGCATCTATTCCTGTTATTATTGCATTCTTGATTTTTGAAAAACAAATCGTTAGAGGAATTAGTTTTACCGGCATAAAATAGGCTGCAGTATTTGAGCTGTAGCTTTTTAATCAATGATTATTATTACAAATATTCTTGAAACACTATAACTATTTTTGTAATATAAGAGTGGAAAGCGCTATATTCAGGAAACTATATTCATATAAATCAAAGGGGAGTCCCTATCAAAAAAGAAGTGTAAAAGGAGCATGCATCTATGAAATATAGGCAGGAATATCCGAGGCCGCAGTTGATCCGGGAAGATTGGTTGAATTTAAATGGGGAATGGGATTTTGCTTTTGATCGTGAAAATGTTGGCTTAAAAGAGAAATGGTATGAAAAAGAGGATGTGTTTGATCGAAAAATTAATGTTCCTTTTTCCTACCAAGCGAAGTTAAGCGGCATCCACGATCCATCTTTTTGTGATCATGTATGGTATCGGAGAAATTTTTCGATTCCAAAAGAATGGGGAAATCAATCTGTTATCCTTCATTTTGGCGCCGTGGATTACCGTGCATGGGTTTACGTAAATGGGAAGCTTGCAGGTTTTCATGAAGGTGGACATACGCCATTTTCCTTTAATATTACTGACTGTTTGACACGTAAAACAGAAGAGATTGTCGTACGTGTTGAGGATCCATCTACAGACGAAACAATCCCAAGGGGAAAGCAATTTTGGAAAGAAAAATCCGAAGCAATCTGGTACACAAGGACAACCGGAATTTGGCAAACTGTATGGCTGGAGCCTGTGAATGAAACACGTATTTCTAAGCTTCGATATACGCCAGATATTGACCACGGTGACATCCTTATTGAATTTGAAGTGTTAGGAGACTATAAAAATACGAAAGTTGAGTTTGAGATTTCGTTAGATCAGGAAATGATTGCATGCAATTCACATGTCGTAACAGCTTCTTATAATAAACATTTAATCCATCTGTACCAGCAACAAATATTTAAAACAGGGTTTCATCGTCATGGGTGGAACTGGACACCAGAGAATCCAAAGTTGTTTGATATAAAAATTCGCTTATTGAATGAACATGGCCGTGAACTCGATAAGATCAATTCGTATTTTGGTATGAGAAAAATACATACTGAAAACGGAATGGTGTATTTGAATAATCGCCCTTATTATCAAAAATTAGTGCTAGATCAAGGGTATTGGCCGGACGGACTTTTAACAGCACCGACTGATGAGGATTTGAAAAAAGACATTGAGCTTACGAAGGAAATGGGCTTCAATGGCTGCAGAAAGCATCAAAAAGTTGAGGATCCTCGTTTTCTGTATTGGGCTGACAAACTTGGGTTCCTCGTGTGGGGTGAATGCGCGGCAGCTCCATTTTTTAGCGAAACGGCGGCTGCCAGACTCACGAAAGAATGGATTGAAATTATCGAACGTGATTACAATCATCCATCTATCGTGACGTGGGTGCCGATCAATGAAAGCTGGGGAGTGCCATTCATAAATGAAAATAAGCAACAGCAAAATCACTCCCTTGCGATGTATCATTTGATTCATTCGCTCGATACAACGAGACTGGTCATTTCCAATGATGGCTGGGAACTAACAAAGACGGATATTTGTGCCATCCATAATTATAATCATGGTGGTAAGGATGAGGTAGCAAAATACGAATACTATAAGGATTCACTTGCAACGAAAGAAAGTATCTTAAAATCGCAGCCCGCCCACCGCAACATTTATGCCGGAAGTTTCAAACATGAAGGCGAACCTATTTTATTGACTGAATTCGGGGGCATTGGATTTAAAGTCGGCGAAGATGCTGGCTGGGGTTATACATCTGTAAAAACAGAAGCTGAATTTGTCGCAGATTATAAACGTGTCATGGAGGCTGTCTATGCTTCGAAAATATTACATGGCTATTGTTACACCCAACTTACGGACGTCGAACAAGAAATTAATGGATTGCTGACATATCACCGTCAACCGAAATGTGATTTAAAGAAAATAAGAGAAATCAATGAAATGTGGCATAGACCAATGGTAGAATTTTAAGTTAGTAAAAGGATTGTTCATATAGGAGCAATCCTTTTATTTAGTTATAAAAACTATTCTCTCTTGAAAAAAAGAATAAAAATGATAGAATCAAATTAAGGTTATACGTACAAGTTTATCGAACTGGTAGATTGTACGTATATAATATACGATTTTGAATAGATTAAAGCAACGAATATTTTAATGGAATAGGGTGATAAACATGACGAAATATTCAATTGGGGTGGATTTCGGAACACAGTCCGGACGGGCTGTTCTTGTAGAAGTTGGCTCGGGAAGAGAGGTGGCTACAGCTGTAAAAGAGTACACGCACGGAGTTATGGACGAATTTTTACCTGATGGAATTACGAAGCTCGAGGACGATTGGGCCTTGCAGCATCCAAATGATTATCTAGAAGTGTTGGAGATTACGATTCCGCAAGTTTTAAAGGAATCCGGAGTGTCTGCTGACGATGTAATCGGAATTGGGATTGATTTTACTGCTTGTACGGTTCTGCCTATAAAGGCGGACGGCACTCCACTTTGTATGATGGATGAATTTAAGGACCATCCCCATAGCTATGTAAAGCTTTGGAAGCATCATGCAGCACAGGACGAGGCGAATCGTTTGAACGAAATTGCCGAAAAGCGCGGAGAAGATTTTTTAAAGCGGTATGGAGGCAAGATTTCTTCAGAGTGGATGTTCCCTAAAGTATGGCAGATTTTAAACGAAGCACCGGAGATCTATGAGGCGGCTGACCAAATTGTTGAAGCGACAGACTGGGTCATTTCACAGATGACTGGAGAAATTAAAAGAAACAGTTGTACAGCTGGGTATAAAGCGATTTGGCATAAGCAGGATGGCTACCCTTCGAAGGAATTTTTTAAAGCGCTTAATCCGCGTCTCGAAAATGTAGTGGAAGACAAGCTATCAAACGATATTTTTTCCATTGGTTCTAAGGCTGGGGAGGTAACGGAAAAAGCTGCTAGTTTAATAGGTTTGAATCCTGGTACAGCAGTTGCGGTTGCAAACGTTGATGCTCATGTTTCAATCCCAGCCGTTGGAATTACGGAACCAGGAAAATTATTGATGATCATGGGAACGTCCACATGTCATGTGTTGCTCGGGGAAGAGGAAAAAATTGTTCCGGGCATGTGCGGAGTAGTAGAAGATGGTGTCATTCCAGGATTTATGGGTTATGAAGCGGGACAATCATGTGTAGGAGATCACTTCGAGTGGTTTATCGAAAATTGTGTTCCAGCAAGTTATTACGATGAAGCGAAGGAAAAAGGCGTTAACATACACGCTTTGCTTACGGAGAAGGCAGGGAAACTGAAAGTCGGCGAGAGTGGGCTGCTAGCTTTAGACTGGTGGAATGGAAATAGATCGACTCTGGTTGATGCCGATTTAACAGGGGTGTTGCTAGGGGCAACCCTTCTTACAAAGCCGGAAGAAATATATCGTGCGCTTATTGAAGCAACCGCTTACGGTACCCGCATCATCGTTGAGGCGTTTAGAAATAATGGAGTTCCAGTCGACGAAGTGTATGCATGTGGAGGAATTGCGGAAAAAAATGCGCTCATGATGCAAATCTATTCGGATGTATTAAATACGGAGATTAAGATATCTGCTTCATCACAAACGCCAGCATTAGGTTCCGCGATGTTTGGGGCAGTTGCTGCGGGCAAGGAGCGCGGTGGCTATGACAGCATTGAGGATGCGGCAAAAGAAATGGGACGAGTTAAGGATGAGACATATAAACCGAATGCTGACAATGTAAAAGTATATGACAAGCTTTATGCAGAATACGAGAAACTCTATGATTACTTCGGCCGCGGTGAAAACAATGTCATGAAAAGATTAAAGGAAATCAAACTGAATGCCTCTAAGTGAAGAGGGAACAGTCATTCTTGAACCGTTAGGCGGGAAACATTTATTAGGAAAAAACTAAATGCCTCTAAGTGAATAGGAGGAGAAAGTCATGCTTGAAAGATTGAAGCAAGAAGTATTGGAAGCGAACTTACAGCTTCCCGTACATGGATTAGTTACCTTGACATGGGGGAATGTAAGCGGGATTGATCGGGAAAGTGATCTTGTTGTCATCAAACCGAGTGGAGTGGCCTATTCGGAAATGACGATTGATGATCTTGTTGTCGTTAATTTGGAAGGTAATATAGTGGAAGGAAATCTCCGACCATCTTCTGATACACCGACACATCTCGCCTTGTATAAAGCCTTTCCAGAAATTGGCGGAGTCGTTCATACCCATTCACCGTGGGCTACAATATGGGCGCAAGCAGGGAAGGCGATCCCGGCACTTGGCACAACACATGCCGATTATTACTATGGTGGAATTCCAGTGACGCGTGGACTAACTCAAGAGGAAATCGAAGAAGCATACGAACTCGAAACAGGAAATGTTATCATTGAGACGTTTCGCAACATGGGACTTGACCCTAAAGCAATGCCAGGAGTCTTAGTTTCAGGCCACGCTCCTTTCAACTGGGGGAAAAATGCAGATGAAGCTGTACACAATGCAGTTGTTTTGGAGGAAGTTGCAAAAATGGCTTATCACACAATCCAATTAAACCCGCAAATAGGCGAGATGGATCAATTTTTACTCGACAAGCATTACTTGCGAAAACATGGTCCCGGTGCTTATTACGGGCAGAAGTGATAGTTTCGGATTTACGAAACGTCTAATAGAATTCATGAAACGTCTAATAGACTAGTGAAATCATCTAATAGAAATCCAAAACGTCTAATAGACTTGCGAATTCGTCGCGAAAAGTCTAATAGAACAACGAAATCATCTAATTGAGCAATCAATGGGAAATTAAATTAAGCATTGGTAGGTTTTTATAAGATAATTGTTTGGTTTTAAGCTGCAATTGATGAACTTTTATATTTTATTGATGAAATTCAACCTATAAATGGTGTCTTTTTCAATTAATTGGTGAACTTCAATTAGCAATTGGTTTATTTCACCAACACATTTTAGAAAGGGTGAAGTTTATGTTAAAAACAAGAGTCTATGAGTTTTGGTTTGTTACAGGCAGTCAGCTGCTTTATGGGGAGGATGTGCTTGTACAAGTAGAGGAGCATTCGAAACAGATGGCTGCTGGAATTGATAGGGATAGCGCTGTTCCATATAAGGTCGTTTTTAAATCGGTCGTTAAAGAGTCAGATGCCATCCGCAGATTATTTTTAGAGGCAAATGCAGATGAAAATTGTGCAGGCATCATAACGTGGATGCATACTTTTTCACCTGCAAAAATGTGGATTGCCGGTTTGAAGGCGCTAAAAAAACCACTTCTTCACTTACATACACAATACAATCGTGATATTCCTTGGGGTAGCATCGATATGGATTTTATGAACTTAAATCAGTCTGCTCACGGAGACCGGGAATACGGATTTATCGGAGCGAGGATGAATGTAACTCGCAAAGTGGTTGTCGGTCATTGGGAAAGTGAAGATGTCCGCACACGAATTGGTGGATGGATGGGAACGGCGGTAGCTTTTAATGAAAGCCAAAACTTAAAAGTGGCGCGTTTCGGAGACAATATGCGCCAAGTCGCTGTAACCGAAGGCGATAAAGTAGAAGCCCAAATTCAACTTGGTTGGACTGTGAATGGTTACGGGATTGGGGATCTGGTTCAACGAATTAACGAAGTAACGGAAAGCCAAGTGGATGAGCTGATGACCGAATACGAAAACAAATACAATATCGTCGAAGAAGGCAAGCAAGACGGCCCAATCCGTGAAGCCATCCGCTATCAAGCAAAAATTGAAATTGCTTTAAAAGCATTTTTAGAAGAAGGCGGCTATACAGCATTTACTACGACGTTTGAAGATTTACATGGAATGAAGCAGCTTCCAGGTCTTGCTGTTCAGCGTCTAATGGAACAAGGATACGGCTTTGCCGGCGAAGGGGACTGGAAAACAGCTGCGCTCGTACGCTTAATGAAAATCATCGCAAATGGCAAAGGAACTTCTTTTATGGAAGATTATACGTACCATTTTGAGCCAGGGAATGAAATGGTTCTCGGATCTCACATGCTTGAAGTTTGCCCAACAATTGCGGAGACAAAGCCGACCATTGAAGTTCATCCACTCGGAATTGGTGATCGAGAAGATCCAGCACGGTTTGTGTTCAATGGCGCAAGCGGCAAAGCACTAAATGCTTCCATCATTGACCTAGGACACCGTTTCCGTTTAGTCATCAACGAAGTGGATGCTGTAAAGGTAGAAAAGGAGATGCCGAAACTTCCAGTTGCTCGTGTACTTTGGAAGCCACAGCCATCCCTTAGCCAAGGGGCAGAAAACTGGATTATGGCAGGTGGTGCCCATCACTCAGGCTTCTCGTACATCGTAACACCTGAACAATTAAAGGATCTTGCTGAACTTCTCGGTATTGAATCTGTTTTAATTAACAATGACACGATTACACATGCTTTCCAAAATGAACTGCGTTGGAATAACTTGCTCTACTAATAAGACGGTCGAGAAAGGATGGGAGATTTTTATGAAAAATCAAGTCGTCATTAACGCTGATATTGAAAAAGCTACGATTAATAAAAATATCTACGGTCATTTTGCTGAACATTTAGGAAGAGGAATTTATGAAGGAATATGGGTAGGCGAAGATTCTCCGATTCCTAATACGAATGGTATTCGCAACGACGTTCTTGAAGCATTGAAAAAGTTAAACATCCCTGTTTTACGTTGGCCAGGTGGCTGTTTTGCGGATGAATATCATTGGAAGGACGGCATTGGTCCACGTGAAAATCGTAAAAGAATGATCAACACGCATTGGGGTGGAGTGGTTGAAAATAATCATTTCGGAACACATGAGTTTATGATGCTTTGTGAGATGCTGGAAACAGAACCATATATTTGCGGAAATGTTGGAAGCGGAACTGTTCAAGAAATGTCTGAATGGGTTGAATATATGACATTTGACGGTGAATCACCAATGGCGAATTGGCGGAGAGAAAATGGCCGTGAAGAGCCTTGGAAACTGAAATATTTCGGTGTCGGCAATGAAAACTGGGGCTGCGGAGGTAATATGCGGCCAGAATATTATGCGGATTTGTACCGCCGTTATCAGACATACGTTCGAAATTATGGAGATAACCGAATCTATAAGATTGCAGGCGGCGCCAATGTAGCCGACTATAATTGGACTGAAGTGTTAATGAAGAATGCCCATTGGATGATGGATGGATTAAGCCTTCATTATTACACAATCCCGGGTGAATTTTGGACGGGGAAAGGGTCAGCAACTGATTTCCCTGAAAGTGAATGGTTTACCACATTGAAGAAAGCACTTCATATGGATACACTCATCACGAATCATAGCACAATTATGGACAAATATGATCCTGCTAAAAGAGTTGGCTTGATCATCGACGAATGGGGTACGTGGTTTGACCCTGAGCCGGGCACAAACCCAGGATTTCTTTATCAGCAAAATACGATTCGTGATGCACTAGTTGCTGGAATCCATTTTAATATTTTCCACGCTCATGCGGACCGCGTGCAAATGGCGAATATCGCGCAAACGATTAACGTATTACAAGCGATGATCCTAACAGAAGGCGAAAAGATGCTCTTAACGCCGACGTATCATGTATTTGAAATGTTCAAAGTGCATCATGATGCATCTTTACTATCTGTAGAATCTTCCTTTGGAAAATATGAACTAGCGGGAGACACTTTGCCGCAAGCAACGGTCTCTGCTTCAAAGGACGCAGAAGGAAAAATTCATATAAGTCTATGTAATCTCGACCATCAAAATCAATCCGATATAGAAATCGATTTGCGCGGAATCGATATATCTTCTGCTGCAGTAAGCGGACGTATTTTAACAGCAAATAAAATGAATGCCCATAACACATTTGAACAACCCGAAAATGTAAAGCCAGCAGAGTTTACAAATGTAAAAAAACATGAGCAATCTTTATCTGTCACACTACCTCCAATGTCTGTCGTTGTGTTGACAGTAGAATAAGAGAGTGCTAGATGAGTATTTGTAAAGGTTGTACACAAAACGTCATTGTTTCAAAGGAAGTCCTGCAAGAATTGATCCATGATGCTGAAAAAGAAGGCAGAAACATCGTTTCAGATGACGTATATGAAATTCGTCTCAACATTTGTAAAAACTGCCCCTCCTTACAATACGAAACAACCTGTATGCATTGCGGAAGTCTTATTCATTATAGAGCAAAGCTGGAGCAAAGCACGTGCCCGCATCCGGAAGGTTCAAAATGGCTCGTGGTGTGAGTGTCGCCCACGAGCCTTCCAAATAAAAAGGGAGGATGAATAAAATGAGCAGCAAAAAAGCTAAGATGATTGTTGAAAAGGATTTTAAAGTTTCAGAGGTTGATAAGCGAATCTATGGTTCTTTCGTAGAACATCTTGGACGAGCGGTCTATGGGGGCATATATGAGCCAGGTCATCCAGAGGCTGACGAAAATGGCTTCCGAAAAGACGTTATCGAACTTGTAAAAGAACTGGATGTTCCGCTAATTCGCTACCCAGGCGGGAATTTCGTATCAGGCTATAACTGGGAGGATGGAGTTGGACCTAAGGAAAATCGCCCGCGCCGACTTGAACTCGCTTGGCGGACGATTGAAACGAATGAACTTGGTACAAATGAATTCGTTGAATGGGCAAAACTTGTTAACGCAGAAGTGAATATGGCTGTAAACCTTGGGACACGAGGAATTGACGAGGCAAGAAACCTGCTTGAATACTGCAACCATCCATCAGGTACATACTACAGTGATTTGCGTATTTCTCATGGCTATAAAGATCCTCATAAAATTAAAACATGGTGCCTTGGTAATGAAATGGACGGTCCGTGGCAAATTGGCCATAAAACAGCACATGAATATGGAAGACTAGCGAATGAAACGGCGAAAGTCATGAAGCTCGTTGACCCTTCCATTGAACTTGTCGCGTGCGGAAGCTCAAACCGCTCGATGCCGACTTTTGCCGATTGGGAAGCAACTGTACTGGATCATACGTACGAAAACGTTGAATATATTTCCCTGCATCAATATTATGGGAATCGTGACAACGATGTCGCCAACTATCTTGCACTATCACTTGAAATGGATGATTTTATTAAATCTGTCATTTCAATCGCTGATTATATTAAAGCGAAAAAACATAGCAAAAAAACGATCCATCTTTCTTTCGATGAGTGGAATGTTTGGTATCATTCCAATGCCGCTGATCGTAAAATCGAGCCTTGGACGATAGCACCACCTCAGCTGGAAGACATTTATAACTTTGAAGATGCCTTGCTAGTTGGTTCGATGCTCATCACGCTATTAAAGCATGCAGACCGCGTAAAAATTGCGTGTATGGCACAGCTTGTAAATGTCATCGCTCCAATCATGACAGAAACGGGCGGCCCTGCTTGGAAACAAACCATCTTTTATCCGTACATGCATGCTTCCAAATACGGTAGAGGAGTCGTATTGAATCCAATCGTTTCAAGTCCGAAATATGATAGTAAAGACTTCACAGATGTCCCAGTTCTTGATACGACTGCTGTGTACAATGAAGAAAATGAAGAACTTACTATTTTTGCGGTGAACCGCGATCTTGAAGATAGCCTGCATCTAGAATGTGATATTCGTAACTTCGAAGGCTATAAAGTCGCAGAGCATATTGTCCTTGAAAATGCTGGTTTAAAACAAGTAAATACCGCGAGCTCCCAAGCAGTTGCTCCTCACAATAATGGCGATGCAATGAATGACAACGGTCATGTAACAGCTACTTTACCGAAACTGTCTTGGAATGTTATTCGTTTGAAAAAGTAACCGGTATAGATTTAAAATAAGCAAAACAGGTGGAATGTTTTCCGCCCTGTTTTGCTTATTTCAATAACGGTATTAAAGTTCCTTCTTATTTTTCTTTCTTGCAGAATCCTTTTTAACTCCAGTTTCCCTATTAGTCGTTCCTTGCCCCATCGTTTGCGAAGAGCCTAAACCTATCGTTGATGGGTCAGCTTTTCTTCCTTTCGACACAACCTCACCTCCATGTTTAGTATTCCTTAAAAATATTTTGGTATGTGAGTTTTTTTTCAGTACCTTAACGTGGTAGCTAAGAATAATCCGGTGGTACCTGCCATTTCCACACAACTTTATTATTTTGCGTTCAATGTCCTTTGTCGACGTCTTTTTACAAATATAAAAAACCTTTTAAGAAAAATCAGAAACATTCAAGGATTCTAATAGAAGATGAAGAATATTATATATAGCTTAATAGAAAGGGTGACAGGATGGACAAACAGGAATATTTAAAGATGATTGATGACACGATAGCCAAGGGTAGATTTAAAGCTGACTGGGAATCATTATCGCAAATCCAGGTTCCCGAATGGTACAGACAAGCGAAGTTTGGAATTTTCATTCACTGGGGAGTGTATTCAGTTCCGGCTTTTAAAAATGAATGGTATCCGCGAAATATGTATATTCAAGGTTCCGACGAATATAAGCATCACCTTGAAGTGTATGGGGAGCATAAAGATTTTGGCTATAAGGATTTTATTCCGATGTTTAAAGCTGAAAACTTCCATGCAGAGGAATGGGCCGAGCTTTTTAAACAGTCTGGTGCGAAATATATTATGCCTGTTGCTGAACATCATGATGGATTTCAACTATATAAAAGTAATATTTCAACTTTTAATGCGTTTGAAATGGGGCCGAAACGGGATCTGATTGGAGAGATGAAAAGCGCTTTTGAAGAGCAGGGGTTGGAGCTGACTGTGTCCTCGCATCGAGCGGAGCATTGGTTTTTCATGTCGGGCGGAAAGGAATTTGATTCTGATATAAAAGAGCCGCTCGTTTGCGGAGATTTATATTGGCCTTCGATGCCTGAAGAGGATCTTCACGATATCCATACTCCAAAGCCAACCGAAGAATTTCTGGAAGATTGGTTGATTCGTTGTTGCGAACTGATTGACAATTACAAGCCAAAGGTCCTTTATTTTGATTGGTGGATTCAGACGGAAGCTTTTAAACCGTATTTGAAAAAATTTGCAGCCTACTATTATAACCGTGCCGACGAATGGGGACATCAAGTTGCGATTAATTATAAATTCGATGCTTTCATGTTCGGATGTGCGGTCCCTGATATGGAAAGGGGTCATTTTGCAGAACTGAAGCCATATTTTTGGCAAACTTGTACGTCTGTCGCTCGAAATTCTTGGTGCTATACACCAGACAACGATTATAAATCTTCTGTCGAAATCATTCAGAATTTAGTAGACATCGTAAGTAAAAATGGTGCATTACTATTAAATATCGGACCAAAAGCGGATGGGACGATTCCAGAAGAGGATAAAGCCATTCTTTTATCGGTTGGAGACTGGCTGAAAGTGAATGGTGAAGCGATTTACGACACAACTTACTGGAAAACATTCGGAGAAGGGCCAAATAATGTGGAAGAAGGCCAATTTACGGATCAAACGGCAAAGGTTTTTACGAGTGAAGATATCCGCTTCACAAGAAAAGGAAGCCATTTATACGCAACAGTCCTCGCTTATCCTGAAGATGGAGAAGTTCGAATCAAATCGCTAGGGGAAAAATCACCACTTTTCCACGGAGTCATTAAAGATATTTCGATATTAGGATTCGATGAAAAGCCAAGTTGGAATCGAACAGAAGATGCATTAATGCTTCGAACAACAACTGTTAAAAGTGCAACTCCAGTCGTTTTCAAAGTTGAATTAAATTAAAAAATTGTAAGCGTTAACTAGAGGAGGATTTTTTATGAAGATTACTCATGTTGAAACGTACTTACTAGATGTTCCTTTAAAACAGCGGGCGATTACGGACTCGCAAACTAGGCTTGAAGGCGTTGAATTTGTTGCGATTCGCATCGATACAGACGAAGGGATCAGTGGCTGGGGTTTTAATTGGAACTACACGAAAGGGACAAGAGCTGTCCAAGCAATTATCGATGATACATACGCTCCTAAATTAATAGGAAAAGATCCGCATATGTATAAAAATATTTTACGAGAATTGCATTATACGAATCATTTTATTGGACAAGTTGGTGTTACAAGAGTCGCTCTTTGTGCGGTTGAGATGGCTTTTTGGGATATAAAATTGAAGATTGTCAATCTGCCATTATGGAAGTACCTCGGTCCGGTTAAAGATAAGGTGAAGGCGTATAACACAGACGGAGGCTGGCTGCAGGTAACGCAAGATGACCTGATTCGAGATATGACAGCTTTAATCGAACGGGGATTTGATGCTGTAAAAATGAAGGTCGGCTTGCCTGATCCGCGTGAAGACTACGAAAGAGTGAAGGCGGTCCGAAAAGCGATTGGCGATAATATTAAATTAATGGTTGATGTCAACACGGTTTGGGATTTAAAAACATCGATCGTTTGGGGCCGGAAACTTGAAGAATTTGATGTGTATTGGTTAGAGGAGCCGATGAATCCTTTTGATAAAAAAGCCCACGCGGAGTTGGCACGAACTTTGGATTTACCGATTGCTGTAGGAGAAACGATTTATACGAAATATGATTTCCGCGATTATATCGAAATGGGAGCGGTTGATATTGTCCAAGCGGATGCTACGAAACTATCCGGAATTGATGAGTGGCTCGATGTCGCAGCTCTCGCTCGTTGTTACAATCTTGAAGTCATCCCGCATACGAATGTTCAGCAAAAATTACATGTCCAACTGGCGGCAGCTTCACCGAATGTTCCGATGGTCGAATATTGCTATGAATCGATTGCTGATATTTGGGAGAATCCGATAAAAGTTGTGAACGGTTATTATACGTTGCCTGAAGAACCTGGATTAGGATGTAAGTTCACGGATAAGGTGCTTTCGGAATGCCGTATTGGATAGGGAGGAATACCGATGAAAAGGCTCGAAAATCGGGTTGCCCTTGTAACAGGAGCTAGTAGAGGAATTGGAGCAACGATTGCAGAACGGCTTGCTGAAGAAGGGGCACATGTTGCCATCAATTATAAATCGTCAGAACAGAAAAAAGAAGCAGAGGCAGTTCTTTCAAACTTGAAAACTCATTTTTCCGGAAACTATATGATTGTAGAAGCGAATGTCGGTGTGAAAAATGAAGTAGATCGCATGGTCAGCGAGGTTGAAAAGAGATTGGGTACAGTAGACATTTTAGTGAATAATGCGGGCATTGCTCCTTTTCAATCATTCCTTACCGTTACCGAGGAGGTATGGGATGAAACTTACCAAACAAATGTAAAATCCATTTTTCTCACCTCACAGAGAGTAGCACCTCAGATGATCGAAAAGCGATATGGAAAAATCATCAATATCGCATCGACGGCTAGTTTACTTGTAACGAGCCCAGTGATCCCTCACTATATTTCATCAAAAGCAGCGGCGCATCAATTGACGAAGGCTCTTGCTATCGAGCTTGGACAATATAATATTAATGTTAATTCTGTCGGACCAAGCACGGTAGATACAGAGATGTGCAGGGAATATTTATCGGATCCTGCCATTCGTGAAAAAGAAATTCAAGCAAATCCAATGAAAAGATTAGGGACGGAAAAACAAATCGGAGATGCCGTCGTCTTTTTAGCGTCTGAAGAGGCGATGCAAATTAACGGCCATCTTTTAATGGTAGATGGCGGATTGACAGTTAAAGCGGCCCAACCGGAAGATCATATGCAGCATGAAAGGGAGGCATTATCATGAGATTAGCAGGGAAAATTGCCATCATAACCGGATCGGGAAGCGGAATTGGAAGAGCGTCTGCACTGCGTTTCGCTTCCGAAGGTGCTCATGTAATCGTTAATGATATTCATCAGGAGCATGGAGAAGAGACTGTTGAAAATATTAGAGAGAATGGTGGAAATGCCTCTTTCTTTTTAGCCGATGTAACAAATCCTGTAGACGTTCAAGCTTTAACGCAATTCGCGATTGCTAACTATGGAAAAATCGATATTTTATTCAATAATGCAGGAATCAGTAATGTTGGACGGATTGATGAAGTCGAACCAGATGTTTGGGACAAGGTCATGAGTGTCAATGTAAAGGGCGTCTATTTGCCTTGTAAATACATTGTTCCTTATATGATGGAAGTTAAAAGTGGATGCATCATCAATATGTCATCATGTGCTGCAGAAATGGGTCTTTTAAAAAGAGCCTTATATTCAGCAACGAAGGGAGCAGTCCTTTCCCTTACAAAAGCGATGCAAGTTGACTATGCACCATATAATATTCGTGTGAACGCCATCCTTCCCGGAACGATTTATACACCATTTGTCGAGAACTATTTAAAATCGGCTTATGACGATCCGACCGAAGCGATTGCAGGAATTAAAAAGAGGCAATTAAGCGGCGAGCTAGGAAAGCCGGAAGATGTCGCAAATGCTGCCTTATTTTTAGCATCGGACGAATCATCCTTTATGATGGGGTCTCCCCTTTATATTGATGGAGGAGTAATTTTTGGAAAAAATGCGTAACATGAGAGGAGAAACTGACTATGAAGCTATTAACATTTATTGATAAAGGAGTACATAAGCTTGGAGTAAAAACAGAAGAGGGAATCTTGGATATTTCCGCTTCTGTTAAAAATGGAATAAATTTTGATATTAAAACGGATATCATGGAGGTTATTTCTGGTTTTAAAGAAGAAGTGAATAGACTCCAAGATTTTATTGACTATTCGGTTAGTGAAAAAAAGGCGGTTTTCGTAAATGAAGATGAAATCACATGGGGTCCATGTGTCACAAGGCCGCATAAAATTATTTGCGTCGGCTTGAACTATAGGAAACACGCGGATGAGACGAACGCGCCTTACCCGGAAGTTCCCATTTTATTTAATAAATTCGACAATACGTTAACGGGACATAAGGATGAAATTCCAGTTCCGAAAGTAACGAAAAAACTAGACTACGAGGTAGAACTCGGAATTGTTATTGGAAAAAAAGCAAAGTACGTTGATGTGGATGCTGCTTTGGATCACGTGTTTGGCTACTGTACGGTGAACGACTTGTCTGCAAGAGATTTACAGTTGAGAACGCCTCAATGGCTGCTTGGTAAGTCATGTGATAAATTTAGCCCAGTAGGACCATTTTTAGTGACAGCAGATGAAGTCGGAGATCCTAATAATCTTTCGCTCAAAACGTATGTAAATGGTGAGTTAAGACAAGATTCCAACACATCCGATATGATTTTTAATTGTGCTGAAATTGTCAGCTATATATCGCAGCATATGACGTTGGAACCCGGAGATATCATTTTAACGGGAACTCCAGAGGGCGTGGTTATGGGATATCCGGAAGAAGAGCAACATTATATTCAGCCAGGCGATGTCGTTACTGTTGAAATTGAAAAACTAGGAGCGCTAACGAACTATTTTATAGAGGAGTAAGAGCATGTTAAAAGGAATCCCTTCAATTATTTCACCAGAATTGATGAAAACGTTAATGGAAATGGGCCACGGAGACGAAATCGTATTGGCGGATGGAAACTTTCCTTCTGCCACCTGCGCGAGGAGATTAATCCGGTGCGATGGGCATGGCGTTCCGGAATTATTAGAAGCTATTATGCAGTTTTTACCATTGGATACTTATGTGGAACATCCCGTTTCCTTGATGGAAGTCGTGCCAGGAGACCCATATGAGCCTACGATTTGGAATCAATATGAATCGATCATTGGTTCAACAATATCTGTCGAATACTTAGACAGATTCGCATTTTACGAGCGTGCGAAAGAAGCCTTTGCCATTGTGGCAACCAGCGAAAAAGAATTGTATGCGAATATTATTTTGAAAAAGGGGGTTATTTGATTAAGGGCCTGCATCGGATGCAGGCTCTCTTTTGCCATGTTGTGCATAGATTCATTATTCACTGCGCTTATGTCCAATAAGATCAATATATTGGACAGTAATTCTATTTTTTATCTCGATATGTCCAACAAAGCCAATATATTGGACATAGATTCATTAATTCACCGTGATATGTCCAAAAAAATTTCTATTCCCTATCTAGGGAGTTCTATTCCCGTACGTGTCGTTTCTATTCGCGTTCGCAGCGTTTCTATTCACGGTCTCCCAGTTCTACTCGCTATTACGGCAATTCTATTTCCAAAATCTAAATCTTACCGTCATTCCTACAAACATTTCGTGATTTCACACGAAAAAGAGCCAACTCTGTACTATCCCACCCAATCTGAGATTTCTATCATTATTTTCAATAGATAAATAGTGTATAATTAAAATAATCAAAAATTTTCAATCATAAATCTGAAACAGCCATGGAAAAGGAGTCGTGTTTTATGGAATTAACACAAATAAAAGACCTTGCCGATCGGGTAAAACAAAATATTCAACAAGTTATCGTTGGGAAAGAAGATACGATTGACCAGCTGCTCGTGGCATTGATATCTTCAGGGCATGTGCTGCTGGAAGATGTCCCGGGAACAGGAAAAACATTGCTGGCAAAGTCATTGGCGCAGTCACTTTCTTGTTCTTGTAAACGCATCCAGTTTACTCCTGACTTACTTCCTTCCGACGTGACGGGAATCAATTTTTATAATCAAAAAATAGGCGAGTTCGAGTTCCGACCAGGGCCGATTTTTTCCAATATCATTTTGGCGGATGAAATTAATCGTGCGACGCCTCGAACACAGTCAAGCCTGCTTGAATGTATGGAGGAGCAGCAAACGACGATTGATGGCGAGACACATATTCTTGAAAAGCCGTTTCTTGTCATTGCAACTCAAAACCCGCTCGAGAGCCAAGGAACATTTCCTTTACCGGAGGCTCAGCTTGATCGTTTCTTATTAAAATTAAACTTGGGCTATCCTTCCAAAGAAGAAGGGATTGCCATTTTAAAACGATTTAAGGAAAAAAATCCGATTCATGAATTGCTCTCGATTGCGAGCAAGGAAGATATTCTAGAAGCGCAAAGATTGTATTCAAAAGTGTATGTAAGTGACGATATGCTCAGTTATATGATGGACATTATTGAAAAAACGAGAAATCATGAACATATAGAGTTAGGCGTCAGCCCGCGTGGAAGTCAGGCGTTGCTCAAAGCAGTTCAAGTATACGCATTGTTAAAAGGTAGGGATTATGTCATTCCTGATGATGTGAAAGCGATGGCTAAGCCTGTTTTGGCACACCGTCTCATTTTAGCCCATACGATGAGGCTGCGTGAAAATCAAGCCCAGCTTTTATTGGATGAAATCATCGATCAAGTTACGGTTCCAGCGGAAGAATTGACGGTGAAGTAAATGAATATTGCGTGGTTTATTTTGATTACATTTGCGGTAGTTGGGGGTCAAGCTTACATCTATCATAAATGGGGATTATTACGAATCGAATATTCACGATCTTTTTCCGAAAAAGCCGTTTTCGAAGGCGAAAAAGTTGAAATGATCGACGAGATTGCAAATAAAAAACTGCTTCCGATACCATGGCTGCGTCTCGAATCAAAAATAAGTGCGAACTTGCAATTCCAAAAATCTTCCGCAACTGATAATGAAGTCGATAGTGGAGATTATCATCGTACATTATTCAGCTTAATGCCTTATCAAAAAGTGAAGCGAAGACAGTTTTTGACTTGCACGAAAAGAGGACATTATCAATTTAAAACCGTGTCCCTTTCAACAGGTGATGCATTTGGAATTAGTGAGAGATTTAAAAGTGTACCATCGGCTGCGGAAATTATCGTGTATCCGCAGTTAGTACCGATAGAAAACATCCCGCTCCCAGCGCATAGCTGGTTAGGAGACATTATCGTCCGTCGTTGGATCATTGAAGATCCGTTTTTGACAGCTGGTGTCCGTGATTATGCATATGGAGATCCGTTAAATTCAGTCAATTGGAAGGCGACCGCTCGTACGAATCGTCTCCAAGTAAGTAAAAAGGATTATTCTGCAGACCATCATTTAATGATTTACATCAATTTTAATCAAACAGAAGATTTCCGCATCCCGATTATCGATGAAAACCTTATGGAACAAGCGCTTTCCTACGCAGCATCGATTGCCCAATATGCGATTGCAAATGGAATTGCGACTGGTTTTGGCTGCAATGCGTATTTTGATGAAATGGATAAAAAGCCGATTCGGATTGAGCCAGAGAATGGCAAGCAGCAATTAACTCATTTATTTGAAACGATGGCAAAAGTAAAAATAGGTACGAGTACTTTTTTTGATTTTTTCTTAAAAGAAGATGTGGATCGTGATTTGGAAGGAACCGATATTCTCTTAATTACGGCCATTATGACGGATGGCATGAGAGAAATAATTAAAGAGTTAGAAGCACAAGGGAATTCCGTGGAAGTACTTCATTTACATTCTGACATTTTACTAAAGAAGGCGAATTAAAAGGAGGTATAAGAGATGAAAAGTCTAGTCGTAACACTCATTCAAGGATTATTCGAATACCTCCTTCTCTTTCCGCTTGTTTTAATGATGGGGATTCTTGTTATGCCTCAGCTGGTCTGGACTTGGGTCCCTGTTCTTTTCGGATTGTTTATTGTAGGTGTACTATTTCGAACCCTCTTCCCGAAACAGCAATGGTGGGTATATGCTGTTTGTTCGTTCGTATTCGGGTTGATTCCGAGTTTCTTGCTTGAACAGTCGATGTTAACTTTGGTTTTGTTATGTATCATTCATCCTATATGTATTTACCGGGGAATGATGTACGTAGGACGCCGTTGGGACAGTCTTCTGCCAACATCTTTCATGTGGTACGGGGGCTTCGGAATATATTTTGTGGGCTACTTGCTTTTCCGCTATGTTGAAATCTTTAAATCATACTTGCCTATCATTTCATTATCTGGTGCGGCTGTAGTTGTCATTATTCTTTTTATTTCAAATAGCGAGCAGTTGAAGGCCTCAACATTATCTAAGGAAAAGAAACCGTTTATTAGTCGCGCCATTAAAAACCAAAATAGAGTGTATCTAGTATTAACGACAGCAGTAATTCTTCTTTTAACAAATGGAAAAATCGTACAAGAAGCGATTTTTCAAACGTTTAAAGCTTTGATCCAGATGATTTTATGGTTATTTGGATCTGAACAAGGAAAGTCAGTTGCGGAAGATACTCAACCTCCACAAATGGCACTTGATTTAGAAAAAGGAGAGCCGAATGCATTTTTGAAGTTTTTGGAAATGATTTTCATGTATGTATTTTACGCCGCAATTGCAGCGTTAGCAGTAGGAGTCCTCCTTTTATTTATTAAAAAAGTTAGAATGATAGTAAAGAAAGCTTTGGGCAGATTTATTGCGTTTTTGAAAAATATCATCTTCCGATCAGCAGATTTGGAAGATTCTACGCAATATATTGATGAAAAAGAAAGCGTCTTTGATTGGAAGGAATGGAAGGATGCCCAACAAGAAAAGGCGAAAGGACTTTTTCAGCAAATGTTTAAACGCGAGCCACGCTGGGATTCTTTAACTAATGAACAGAAGGTAAGATACGTGTATAAACAAATGGTGAAGCAAAATAAAAAAGAAATGGACTTCAAAGCATCTAAAACTCCTCGAGAAACAATAGAAATATTGAAGACGATAATGACTGAAAAGTCTACGATGGAAGAGTTGCGTGATGCGTATGAGCAAGTGCGTTATGGTGAGCGGAATGTTGAGGAGAATAGGGTAGAAGGATTGCGGATGTTGATTAAGGAATAGGGAGAGTAGTATACCTTAATTAAAGAAAAATGAGATCTGCTTTCTGTAGGTCTCAAAGCAATTTTTAAATTTCATCACAAAAAGCTTTAACTCCCTCCATCATGACTTTTGCATCCGTACGATCAAAAATTATATCGAAGTTATAATCAGCATCGGATCGATCATCCATTAACTGATTATAAACTTTTGCAGCTTCTCTAGTGATTAATCCTTTCCGAGCAAGTTCCCTATTTACAAAAGCCCTAACATGAGTATGTTTTTTGGCAAGCTGTCCTTTTGAAATCATGTAGGTTGTAACGGTTTGATAAGCCGCATAGTATAAGTTTCCTATACAACTGTCATATCTTCCGCTTTTATAATCATCAGATGCAGAAAGATATTTTTCATTTGCCTTTTTCAACATGATTTTGATCGCTTGATCATTGTAGGACAACTTCAACACCCTCCTTTTCAATATTCTCTTTTAGGAAAGGATTGATGCCTTCGCCGGTTTGCCATTGTTGTTCATCAAAATATAAACAACTTAGTGCAACACCGAAATCAATATTCACTTCTGCTGAGAGCTCAGATAGCCTTTTACGATCTTTTCTTGTTTTTTCTTTGTTGGTTATAATCAATAAGTCAATATCCGAATATTCATCTGACATTCCCCTAGCCTTGGAACCAAACAAAATCATTTTTGTTATTTGGAGTTCATCTTTAATACTATTATATAGTTTTTCTATAGCCAGCTTTTCCTCTTCGGTCAACTGCACCATAACCATTCTCCTCATTTTTATTTTAATTATTACAGTCTGGCTGAGAATTAAAATCTTAAATCCTTGAATGTGTTGATTTCTTTTGCAAGTGCATTTTTCATTTTTTCTCCACACTTCGGACTGCATACTGTAAACATTCCATCTTGACCATGTTTTTTTGCTTCGGAATCAGATGTCGTGACAATCATGGGAACACTTGTCTTACGTGAGTTTAAATAGATTTGGACAATTTCTCCTTCGTTAGATGAAAAATCAATACCTTCATTAAACTTAACACTTATTGAGTAAATGGATTGATCTTCGGGAATTTTTTTCATGCACCATGAACATCTAAACATTGATTATCCCCTTTTCTAAATCGCTTTTAACGTAATTTTAATGTAAGTTCATATGTTTCTCAACTTTATATAAAACCCTTGGTAGTAAGTTAAATCAGGTTTTAACCTGTATTTCAATGTGCTAAGCTTATAGTGAAAAGTAAAACAAGGAGTGAAAACAATGAAATGGGCAGAGGTTCGTAAACTTTACCCCGACCAATACGTAAAACTAAATATCCTTGATTTTTATTTGGAAGATAATAAAAAGATTGTAACGGATGTTGCATTAATTGATATTATAAAAGATGCCAAAACAGCTACAAAAGAGTTGATTAATTCAAAAGGTAATACCATTGTTTACCATACTGGATCCGAAAAAATTATTATTGAAATGAGAAAACCTGTGGGATTAAGAGGGATAAGGTTATGAAATTAAAATTAATAAATTCCTTGCTCGAAGGAGAAATGACGATTTCGTATCAAGGGAAAATAAAAATAATAGATAAGCTTGTTATTGATACTGGTGCAGCCCACACACTTATCTCCTCTGATATTGTCAGTGAAATAGGTATTTTTTTTGAAAATGATGATCCATTAGTAAGCTCCTACGGAATTGGCGGTGAAGATTATTCATTTCGAAAGGCTGTTGACTATATTATGCTTGGTTCCCTAGTAATACCAAAGATAAAGCTAGACTTTGGAAATTTAGATGGTTGGGATATTAATGGTCTTATAGGACTAGATATTTTAATAAATGGAAACTTTATAATAGATTTAGGTAAATTGGAATTATATCAACCCAATTAAAGAATCTTGGATACTAATAATGCCGATCATTCCCTCTATACAATTTCCACAACGTTTCCAACTGTAATTAAGGGAGGTTACAAATGACCACAACAAGCATCTTTCACCCACAATTATTAAAAGATCCATATTTCCCCAAAATCAATGCTTACTATTTTAAGCAATGGCCTCCATATGAAATGTCATTTCATGCACATAAAGATGTGGAAATCATGTATGTAATCAATGGGGAATGCACTGTAGAAACATTATCGGGAGCATTTACGTTGAAAAAGGGCGATTTTATTTTACTTGATTCGAATGTTCCTCACCGCTTGATTGTTGCTGCTGGTCTATCTTGCAGGATGTTGAACGTGGAATTCTCCTTTATAGAAGCGAGTGGAAGCTTCCCTTCGATTAAGGAGTTGGCACTTGAAAACATGGCCTTATCTGAGTTTTTACATATGAATATTCCATACATTGTTTTAAAGGATCCGAATGAAATCTATCATACTTTAAAAAATCTCGTGCTTGAAAGTGATAAAAAAGAAGATAAGCAAATGATGGTCCAGCTTCTGTTATCGCAGTTGCTGATTCAAATAGCGAGAATGGTCACCCGCGATCGCAAAATGAAAAAGGAAAACCAGCAAGCGAATGTGTACGTCAACCAAGTGATAGAATTTCTTCATCAAAATTATGATTGTGAATTAAAATTAGAAGATGTTGGACGAGCAGTCAATTTGCATCCGGGGTATCTCCATCGAATCTTTAAAAAAATGATGAAGTGTACGATTATGGAGTATTTAACTACTTTGCGTATGGACAAGGCGAAAGCCCTTTTAGTAGACACAGACATTCCAATTATAGAAATTTCCCACTATGTCGGAATTAATAGTAGTCAATATTTTAGCCAAATTTTTAAGAAACATACAAATATGACACCCGTTGATTATCGAAGAAATTACTCGAGCCAAATAGAAAAATTCCGATGAGAAGAAGTTAAGATTTTAAACATATCGTCAATCGAAAAAGTTATAATCCTGCAATAATATGATCGTAATGATTGCTATGATACTAGCAATCATTATTTTTATGAAAAGGAGATGTGCCTATGTCATTTAAGGTAGCTTTCATTGGAGCTGGAAGCATCGGGTTTACGAGAGGATTGTTGCGTGATCTTCTTTCCGTGCCGGAATTTCATAACATCGAAGTAGCTTTTACTGATATTAATGAGCGGAATTTGGACATGGTTACCCAACTTTGCCAAAGGGATATTGATGAAAATGGTTTGGAAATAAAAATTCAATCCACGCTTGATCGCAGAGAGGCATTCAAAGATGCAAAATATATTTTTTCCGTAGTACGTATTGGTGGACTTGAAGCTTTTCAAATGGATGTGGATATTCCGTTAAAATACGGAATTGATCAATGCGTTGGCGATACACTATGTGCGGGTGGAATTATGTACGGGCAGCGCGGGATTGCCGCGATGTTAGACATTTGCAAGGATATTCGCGAAGTGGCAGCTCCGGATGTACTGCTGCTAAATTACGCTAACCCAATGGCGATGATAACATGGGCTTGCAATAAATACGGTGGAGTGAGAACAATCGGACTTTGTCACGGCGTACAAGGTGGGCATTGGCAAATCGCAACGGCCCTCGGTCTGAAAAAAGAAGAAGTCGATATCATTTGTGCAGGAATCAACCATCAAACTTGGTATATTAGTGTCAAACATAATGGTGAAGATTTGACGCACAAAATATTGGACGCATTTGAGAACCATCCTGAATTCAGTAAGACGGAAAAAGTCCGCATCGATATGCTTAGACGTTTCGGCTATTACAGTACAGAATCAAATGGCCATTTAAGTGAATATGTTCCTTGGTACAGGAAACGTCCAGAAGAAATTAACGATTGGATTGATTTAGGCGTATGGATTAACGGTGAAACTGGTGGTTACTTGCGCGTCTGTACAGAAGGCAGGAACTGGTTTGAGACCGATTTTCCAAACTGGCTAAAAGAAAAACCGATGGAATACACACGAGAAAATCGTAGTGAAGAGCACGGATCGTGGATTATTGAAGGGCTGGAGACTGGCCGCGTATATCGTGGTCACTTTAATGTCGTGAACAATGGAGTCATTTCCAATCTTCCAGATGACGCTATCATTGAAGCACCAGGTTATGTCGATTGCAATGGAATCAACATGCCGCATGTAGGCGACTTGCCGCTTGGCTGTGCTGCGGTTTGTAACGTGAGTATATCTGTGCAGAGATTAGCAGTAGAAGCAGCGGTCCATGGAGATGACCTCCTTCTTCGCCAAGCAATGATGATGGACCCGCTCACTGGCGCCGTCTGCAATCCGAAGGAAATTTGGCAGATGACCGATGAAATGCTCGTTGCACAGGAAAAGTGGCTGCCTCAATATAAGGAGGCCATCGCCAAGGCAAAGGAACGCCTCGCAGCTGGTAATCTTATTCCAACGAGAGACGATTACAAAGGTGCAGCTCGTCTTAAAGTAAAATCTGTCGAAGAAATGGCGGAAGATCGGGAAGCGGCTAATAAAAATGCTTCAGAGGCTGATAAGGCGAAGGAAAGGCCAGCGGAGGTAAAGTAAATCGAATAAAACATTTGGAGTGATACGCAGTTTTTTTCTGCGATCACTCTTTTTTTATTTAAATAATACGTATCAGTTATGTATTGTACGTATAAGATTAGGAAAGTTCATAAAGTGGAACAATGTAGAAAACAGAATGATTTTATCTAAAAATGACGAAAAAACTCTGATTTTATAAGGGAAAAACTCCAATGAAACACAAATTAAACGGTTGACCATATTCAACGTAAATGTTAACATGTTCGTACAGGTTGGTGAAAACAAACGAACTACTTGTGCAACAATCGTACTCGTATAGTTGAAGATCAAGGAGGTGGAGATGTCTGCTATCAAATGAAAGCGTTTCCTGTTTAACGAGCTTTGTGTCAAAAAATAGGGGGTAAGAATGATGATGAAAAAAAGCCTATTTATGTTACTCGTTGGGTTAATGTCAATCGTTCTCGTTGCGTGCGGCGGCAAGAAGTCTGGCTCTGGCTCTGACTCTGGAGAAGCAACGGACTCAGTTGTGGTCGGTGATGATATTAAAGATGCGACGGAATTATCGCTTTGGACATTCGTTTCCTTGCATATGGAATTTTTTGAAGATGCAGCAAAACGTTGGAATGAAGCCAATCCAGATAAACCAATTAAATTGAAAGCAGAAACTTATCCATATGACCAAATGCATAATAACTTGCTGTTAGCTTTGCAATCTGGAAAAGGTGCCCCGGACATTTCGGATATCGAAATTAGTCGTTTCCCGAATTATTTACAAGGTGAGCCGCAATTATTGCCGATGAATCAGTTTGTAGATCCAGAAATCGACAATTTTGTAAAAGCACGCTTAGAAATATACAGTAAGGACGGCCAATATTATGGTATGCCGACACATGTCGGGGCATCCGTCATGTATTATAACAAAGAAATAATGGATGAAGCAGGCGTTGATATTGATTCCATTAAAACATGGGATGACTATGTAGAAGCAGGGAAACAAGTTGTGGCCAAGACAGGTAAAATGATGACGAATGTGGCGACAGGTGATTATATCCCAATGTGGGCCATGATGAGTCAACAAGGTTCGGATTGGTTCGATGAAAATGGTGAGGTAACCGTTGATAGTCCCGAGAATATTAAAACATTGCAGTTCTTACATGACCTCGTTTATGTGCATAAAATTGCTGAATTGACTCCAGGTGGACAACCGCACGCGGAAGAATATTATGCTTATATGAATGACGGCGGGGCAGCTTCCGTTTCAATGCCATTATGGTATATGGGTAGATTTTTAGATTATATGCCAGACTTAAAGAATAAAATCGTTATTCGTCCAATGCCTGCCTGGGAGCCTGGCGGATTCCGTTCGGCTGGAATGGGAGGAACAGGAACGGTTGTCACGAATCAAACGAAGCATCCAGATCTAGCGAAAGAGTTTTTAGCTTTTGCAAAACTTTCAAGGGAAGCCAATATACAATTATGGACAGTATTAGGATTTGATCCACCTCGTTGGGATGTTTGGGAAAGTGATGAAGTTAAACAGGATAATAAATTCTATCAATATTTTGGCAACGATATTTTCGATACGCTTCTTGAAGTTCGTGACGAAATCAATCCTGTCCACATTACTGCACAAACACCTGAAGTACAAAACGAAATCAACACGGTCACATTTGATAGTGTGTTAAGACAGCAGACGCAAACGGCTGAAGAAGCATTGAAAGAAGCTGCAGATAAAATTAGAAGCAATAAGCAGTAAACAGTTGAAAATCATTGGCGGGCAGGAAACGAACTCCTGCCCTATTAAGGAATAAAGAGGTGAACCATATGCTTCCAGCACCGCGAAGTACAACGACAGAAGTTGCACCTATAAAGAGCCCTAATAAACTTATTAAGTTTTTAAACTCAAAAAAAGTTGTACCATATATATTTGTTGCGCCGTTTATACTCTCGTTTTTCGTCTTTACACTTTATCCAACGATTAAAGCATTTATCATGAGCTTCCAAAATATTTTGCCTGGACAAATCACTTTTGTAGGATTCAGAAATTATTCTGGGATTTTTAACCCGACCTTTTATAAAGCATTATCCAATTCGACAATATATGTTGTATTGACCGTGGTCATTTTGGTTACAGTCCCGATTATATTAGCTGTTTTACTAGATTCGAAGTTTGTTAAATTCAAAATCTTGTTTAGAGCTTCCTTGTTTATACCTGCTTTAACTTCCACGATTGTGGCCGGTATGGTTTTTCGTTTGTTATTTGGTGAAACCGATAGTGCTGCGGCAAATCAGTTAATGAATTGGTTAGGATTGAACTCGATAGAATGGCGGTACCATTCGTGGTCTGGAATGCTTTTAATGGTGTTGCTCTGTTGTTGGCGTTGGATGGGAGTAAATATTTTATATTTTTTGGCTGCCCTACAAACCGTTCCGAATGAATTATACGAAGCGGCAGATATCGACGGAGCGTCTAGATTTCAGAAGTTTCGCTTCGTGACGCTGCCATTTTTAAAACCAGTAACTATTTTTGTGTCGACGATTTCAATCATCGGGGGATATCGGATGTTTGAAGAAAGCTTCGTATACTGGGGCACTGGCTCACCTGGAAATATTGGTTTAACGGTAGTCGGATATCTTTATCAGCAAGGGATCCAGCAAAACAATATGGGGTTTGGCGCTGCTATTGGCGTCGTGTTAATGATCATCATCTTTATTATTAGTTTTATCCAGCTTATCCTTACTGGAGCTTTTAAAAAGGGAGATGAATAATATGAAACCGAAAAAAAGTGATGTAGGACTTAAATGGGTTATTAATTTATTTTTTGTCATCATTTCCTTAATCGCGTTGTTCCCAATTTTGAGCTTGCTTCTTTCTTCCTTTAGACCATCATCCGAACTGATGCGCAATGGGATTAGTTTAACATTTGATCCAAGCTCGTTGAATGCGGACAACTATATTTATATTTTTACAGTGGCGGCCAATTATTGGGACTGGTATGGGAATAGTTTAATCATTTCAGCGATTACGATCGTCCTTTCTTTGTTCTTCTCATCGATGGTTGGATACGCACTAGCGTTATATGATTTTAAAGGAAGAAATTTTATATTTATGCTCGTTTTGTTTATTTTGATGATTCCGTTTGAAATATTAATGCTGCCCCTTTACCAGCTCATGATTAGCTGGCAATTAATCAATACATATACGGCGGTGGTGCTACCGGCGATTGTCGCTCCGATAGCTGTGTTCTTTTTTCGGCAATTTGCACTTGGACTGCCAAAGGAATTAATGGATGCAGCTAGAATTGATGGTTCAACAGAGTATGGAATTTTTTTCAAAATCATGCTCCCATTAATGACCCCATCCTTAGCGGCGATGGCGATTTTACAAGGCTTGGGAAGCTGGAATAATTTCCTATGGCCGCTGATCGTATTGCGTTCGAATGATATGTTCACGTTGCCGATTGGATTGTCGACATTACTGACACCTTACGGAAATAATTATGATGTCCTTATTGCAGGTTCGGTTATGACGATTGTTCCGATCATTATATTGTTTATCTTTTTCCAACGTTATTTCGTGACAGGGCTTACAGTCGGAGGTGTGAAAGGATAGAATAGAGTGAAAGAAGCTAATAAGGGTGGCGGCAGCATGGATGGTAAACAAATCGTCTCCTCACTTGATAGAATGATGTATTGGATTATGCGTCTCGCGATTTTGAATGGATTATGGTTTTTATTTTCTATACTCGGATTATTTTTGGCCGGTGTTTTCCCTGCAACGGTTGCAGCACTTGGAGTCGCTAGAAAGTGGATAATGGGAAATGATGAGATTCATATTTTTCAAACCTTCAAGGAGATTTATAAGCAAGAGTTTAAAAATGCTAATTTACTAGGATGGATTCTTACGATAATGGGCATTGTGCTTTATTTGAATTATCGAGTGATGTTGAATACGGCAGATCTTCTCTTTATCATTCCATTCGCGTTTTACCTTTTAGTTTTTTTCTATTCGATTATCGTAGTATGGTCCTTTCCATTGATGGCTCATTACGAGGCTAAGTGGCCTCTACATGTAAAAAATGCATTCATTATTGGAATTTCAAAGATCCATTATACTCTTTTGCTCGGAATGACTATTTTCATAGTCCTTTATATTTCTTTGAAAATCCCCGCTTTTATTCTCTTCTTCTCGATTGCGATTGGATTATCAGGCTGCATGTGGGTAGCGATGCAAGTTTTTTATAAATTGGATAAAAGATAAGGAAAAGTCTGAAAAACTTGAAAAATCTGCGGCTTAAGCAACCAAAACTTGTTATGATGAAAATAGCAATAAATGAAAAGGGGGAAAGTTGTGAAAAAGAGACTCTCAGCTATTTTTATTATGACCATATGTGTGTTTCTTTTGTCCGGATGTATCAGCATTGGAGTTGGTAAAAAAAGTAAAGTAAAATTAAATGCGATTATCGTAAAACATCCATTAACACAAGATGTATCTGAAATGGATTGGCTCAAAGAAGCGGAGAAAAATGCCGGAGTGGAAATTGAATGGCAGGAAGTGACATCTCCTGATTGGGAAAAAGTAAAGCAAGATTTATTGCAAAGCGGAGAAATCCCCGACCTTATCATTGGAGCAAATGCCATAACGGATGCCGAATTTGCCCAATATCCAAGCTTGTTTGAAGATTTGACGGAATTAATTGAAAAGCATGGTCCGAACGTTCAGCAAATGTTTCAGGATAAACCTGAAACGAAAGTGATTGCGACTCAATTAGATGGAAAAATGTACGGATTGCCAAAGTATCAACCATTCGGAACGGAAACGGCGACAAGACAATTTATCAATAAGCAATGGTTAGACAATTTAAGTTTGGACGTTCCTGCCACATGGGATGAGTTATTTGCTGTTTTAGTCGCATTTAAAGAAAATGATGCGAATGGAAATGGAGACCCTGATGACGAGATTCCTATGGACTTTGCTCCACTCGGAATGAGAGGTTTTGATTTCTTCCATCCTACTGTTCTGTTAGGAAGTGTTGGAATTACGATTACGAATGGTGGCGGACAAGGTTATTTTGTTGAAGATGGGGTCGTGAAAAACTTTTTCGTAGACGAGCGTGCCCAGGAACTAATAACATTTTTACATAAATGTTGGGAAGCTGGTGTATTGACTGAGGACATCATTTCCCGCGATTATGCGTTATATCAATCTGTAGCACGTGGAAATGGAGATATAGCAAATGTCGGTTTTACTTGGGGATGGGAGTTATCTGAACGATTTGGCAACACGTTAGCCTCGCAATACGTTTCCTTGCCGCCTTTGCAAGTTTCATCAAGCTCTGACGCACAAGTTTCTTGGAGTTATGATTACTACGGATTAACGTATGGAGCGAATATGGTGCAAATGTCTGCCTCCGCGAAGGACAAGGACGCAGCGATGAAATTCATTAACCAACTTTATGATCCGATTGTCAGCATGCAAGTTTTATTTGGTTCGATTGGATCGAATATTTCCGATAATGGGGATGGAACATACACGGTGCTTCCTCCAGAGGATCTCGCGATGGACCCCGCTACGTGGAAATGGACAACGACTTGGGGGGATAATGGCCCGATGTATATACCCGATACGCTGCAGCTCACTCCAAGCTCTGATTTAGAAGCAATCGTTGACCAAACGAAACCATTAAAAGAAGCACTTGATTCCATTAATAAAGAAAAAGATGTGTACCCCGATATTTTTATCAAATACAGTCCTGATGATTATGATGTATTAACGCAGATCAATACTGCCTTAATGAATATTTCGATGGGTGCTTTCGGGAAATGGGTAACAGAAGGCGGTATGGAAAAAGAATGGGATGCCTATGTACAGCAGTTAGAAAGCATTGGAATTTCCCAGACAATAGATATAATGCAAAAGTATTATGATGAGTACCAAGTGCATAAGATAGATTTTTAGAGGAGAGAGTTGTTTCTTCCTCTTATTTTTTGTATGCAATTGAACTGACTTTCTAAAAATGGTAACATGTTCGTACAAGTTAAAAGAAAGGAAGTCTTTTACGATATGAATTTAGAAGAAATGATTCCGGAAATTGAAGCTTTAGGTAAAACATGCAGCTGCGGCCATAAGCATCATCACATTCCGATTGAAACGATGTATATAGGCACGAATGCTTTTGCAAAATGCTCATCATTTCTAATAGAAAAAGAGTTTAAACGTGTTCTTCTAGTGGCGGATGAAAACACGTATGAAGCTGCTGGGGAGAACCTTGCTGAAAGCTTACGAAATGTAAATCTCGAATATTCCGTATGCATCATTCAGGCGAATAAAATTGGAGATGTTGTAGCAGATGAAGTTTCGATCGTTCAGGCACTTATAGAAATCGATGAACATGTAGATGCTCTTCTGGCAGTCGGTTCAGGTACAATCCACGATATTACAAGATTTTGCAGTGCCAAAACTGGAAAGCCGTTTATTTCTATCCCAACGGCGGCTTCTGTAGATGGCTTCACTTCATTAGGTGCGCCACTAATTGTTCGTGGAGTAAAAAAGACGTTTCAAACCGTATCTCCCATCGCCCTTTTTGCCGACATTCATGTACTTATGAAGGCTCCAAAAGAGATGACCGCGGCTGGCTTCGGCGATATGTTGGCAAAATATACATCGCTCGCAGATTGGAGCTTCGGTAGATTAATAGTAGACGAACCATATTGCCCGCTTGCTGCTTCCCTTACGAAAGAAGCTTTAGATCATTGTGTAAAACACGTGGACCAAATAGCTGCAGGGGATGAGGAAGGAATCCGTATTTTACTAGCTTCACTTATTCAGTCCGGTCTCGCCATGCTATTATTCGGACAATCACATCCGGCATCAGGTGGAGAACACCATCTTTCACACTACTGGGAAATGGAATTTTTACAAAATAATCGCCGCCAAGTGCTGCATGGCGCAAAGGTTGGTGTCAGCTCCGTTTTGCTTGCAAATCTTTACCATAATTGGTTTGCACCAGGGGAGTTGCTGCCGCTTGAGCAAAAAGATCAAAGTGAAATAGTTGCAGATATCGTATCCACTATTCCAAATGCAGACCAAATGCGAACTCTTATTCAAAAGGTCGGAGGTCCCACCACGCCAAAAGAATTAGGAATTAGTGAGGAACTTATTAATAGAAGTTTAAAAGAAGCACATCTATTAAGAGATCGTTTTACCATGTTGAAATACTATAACAGCGTTCTCTAGGACTAAATTAGGAGAAACCATTGATTTCATGGCTATCTTGAATGTACGGATAACGATTCCGGAGCTAAAGATAGCCTTCAACGAATGTAACAAATTTGTAAAAATCACATTGACGTTTGGTTTCATGAATACTAATATAAAGTTATGCGAAAACTGACACAATATTAAGACTAAAGTATGATATTTCGTTCAATTACGGTGAATTAATATTTTTTGTAAGCGCTGACTTCATTGAGTCGAACATAAAGGGGTGATCGTGTAAAGAATTGGGGGTTTCGCATCCAGAAATGATAGAAAGGTGCTGTGAAAATGGAACCGGTTGTAAGAATTGAAAATCTAAGCAAGTCATTTGGATCCGGAAATAAAAAAGTAGATATTTTAGATCAAATCAATTTAACGATTGAGCCACATCAGTTGGTAGCCCTAAGAGGAAGGTCAGGATCAGGTAAAACAACTTTGCTGAATTTAATTGGTGCTTTAGATAAGCCAACGGGTGGGGAGATATACATAGAAGGCAATCCGATCAGCAAATACAATGAGAGGCAGTGTTCAGAGCTGCGTAGGCAGAAAATGGGTTTTGTGTTCCAGTCTTATGGACTAGTTCCACTCATGACAGTGGAAGAAAACGTCGAGTTTGGACTTAGAATTGCAGGAGTGCCACGTAGTGAATGGGCAGAAAAAATAAAAGAGTCCATTGAACTTGTTGGGCTTACTAAACGAGCTAAACACCGCCCTTACGAAATTTCCGGTGGAGAGCAGCAAAGAGTAGCGATAGCAAGAGCGATTGCAACAAAACCAGCACTTCTTTTAGCGGATGAGCCAACAGCAGAATTAGATACGAAAATGGCATTTCATATTATTAGCGCTTTTCAGGAACTCGTGAAAAATAAAACGACTACGATCGTGATGACAACTCACGATCCTGGCATTCTCGAAATAATAGAACATGTTTATACATTGGAGGATCGGAAAATTGCGAAAGAAAAACAAGAAATTATCATCTAATAGAATAAATGTTTACTATTTGTTAGGGACTTTGGCGTTCTTTTCTTTTTTCTTAGGCGGATGTTCTTTCTTGCCGAAGGAAGAACCAGTGTTGGCGCCGCCACTCGTTGAACCAGCCCAGCTCGATTACGAAACGGCAGAAGTGAAAAAAGGCGAAATCATTAAGAGGGTAAAAGGATCGGGAACAATGGTTCCAACTAGTCATCATGATTTATATTACACAAAAGATGGCGGACGTTTAAAGAAGATCAGTGTTAAAGAAGGGGATCTCGTTAAGAAAGGCCAAACCCTAGCAGAATTAGAAACTGGCAATCTCGCATTTGAAATTCAACAAGCTAATCTTGATCTGAAAAAAGCCAAGCTTAGACTTCAACAAATGGAAGCAAATCAAGAAGATAAATATTCAATCGAAATGGGAAAATTAGACGTTCAAGGCATTCAAAATAAACTTTATTTTATGAATAATGAACTAGCTGAATCAAAAATTGTTTCGCCAATTGATGGAGTTATCACTTTTGTCACTGAAATTCAACAAGGTCAAGGCGTTCCTGCTTACGAATCATTATTTCAAGTAGCGGAAACGACTCAACTGCAAGTTCAATATACAGCAATGAATGCTAATGATCTTGCAGATGTGAAAATTGGGATGGATGTCATCACCAACATAGGCGGTCAAGAAGGGAAAGGAAAAGTCGTTCAGACGCCAAAAGATGTCCCTGCGGATGTTTATGAAAAAAATCCAGATCTTTATAGTAAATCAATCCTTGTAGAGGCTGAAAAGCTTCCGAAAGATACAAAAGTTGGAGATCTTGCAGGTATTGAAATCATCACTGCGAGTAAAAAGGATACACTCGTTATTCCGAAAAATGGTCTTCGCACGACGGTTGGCAGAAACTATGTCCAAATCATGGTGGATAATACAAAACGTGAAGTCGATGTTGAGGTCGGCATTATGTCTTCTACAGAAGTGGAAGTGTTGAAAGGACTCAATGAAGGGGACGTCATCATCTTAAAGTAGGAGGGATAAGCGGTGGCTATCATAAAGTTAATTTTTCGTAAGATGCTGAACAATCGCTGGCTGACCGGAAGTTTATTCCTCGGTTTAATCATAACCGTTTCACTTGTTTCCAGTATCCCAACATATACTTCCAGCGTTTTACAAAAATTATTAGTTCGTGAATTAGAAGACCATCAAGTGAAGAAAAATCAATATCCAGGTGAATTTTCATTTTCTGATACATTCGCTAGCTCGATCGTTAAAAAACCTGCAGAATCACTCGCTAAAGTAGAAGACATCAAGAAGAATCTTGTTGAGAGTACAGGAATCCCTGTTATTGCAGATGCCAATATTATCGCGACGACTCCGCTTCGAACCATGTATGAAGAAGAAGAGCGGCGCGAAAGTTCACAAAACGCAGCAAAATTACTTATGATTACGGGAATTGAGGACCATGTTACCATTACGGATGGAACTTTTCCAAGCGATAAAGCGGTCGATGGAGTAGTAGAGGCGCTCGTTTCAGAAACGGCTTTAGTTAAAAGAAGCATGGTGCTGGGAACTAATTTTATCGTTGGGAGTGAAGGGGAGCAACAGTTTGTCATTAAGCCCGTTGGAACCTTCCAGCCAAAATCAGTTGAAGATCCATATTGGTCCCTCGTGCCACGATCATTCAACGATGATTTTATCGTAAATGAAAAATGGTTTAGGGATGAATTGATTCCAAAACATGAAGAACTATTAGGAATTGGCCGATTTACTTCAGCATTTGACTATCATAAAATTGAATCTACCCATTTTCCAGCATTATTGAGCTTAGAATCAAAGCTGAAATCGCAAATATCAAGTGTGAAAAAAGCAACGATTTTATTTAACTTCCCAATCAAAAATATACTTAAATCATATGAAAATAAAGGAAAGCAAATGACGACGATGCTTTGGTCGTTGAATGTTCCGGTTCTCATTATGCTTGCCATTTATTTGTTTATGATTTCTCGCTTGATCATTGAACGGCAATTAAATGAAATTGCAGTTTTTACAAGCAGAGGAGCAAGCCGATTTCAAATACTAGGTATTTATTTTATAGAAATAGCCATTTTAGGTGCACTCGCACTTTTAATTGGTCCAATCATCGGTTTACAGCTATGTAAATTGCTCGGTGCATCCAATGGTTTCCTAGAGTTTATTCAAAGGTCAGCATTGCCGGTTAAGCTTTCTGTAAAATCTTATATTTATGCACTGGTTGCTGTTTTGGCATCGATTATCATGATCATGATCCCTGTTTATACTGCATCAGGAAAAAGTATTGTCAGCCATAAACAACAATCAGCAAGGGATATTGGCAAGATCCCTTGGTACACTGTCATTTTTGAGTTTGCGGTTCTTGGAGTTGCTATTTATGGACTCGTTGCTTTTAACCGCAGTCAAAAGGTGTTGCAGAATCTTGATGTTGAGAGTTCTGACATTATGATCGACCCGGAGCTATTTTTCATGCCAGCTCTTTTCATTATAGGATTAGGGTTAGTAGCTCTAAGAATTTATCCGCTTATTTTGAAGTTGATTTATAAAATCGGAGAAAAGTTTTGGCCTGTCTCGTTATACAGTACATTTTTACAAGTGAGTAGATCTACAAAACAATACCAGTTTCTAATGCTGTTTTTAGTAATGACGATTGGGATGGGTGTGTTCAGTGCTAGCGCCGCCCGGACCATTAACACCAACTTGGAAGAGCAATTACTTTATAAAAATGGTTCAGAAGTTCGTATGCTCTTAAGATGGGAAAGCAGCCGTCCAAGCAGCGGTGGTACTTCTCCAAGTCCGAGTAGGCCTGAAGGCGGGGGAGAGTCTGCTGATGCTGATGCGGATGCTGATGCTCTTCCGGAAGTCGAACCTATTGTTTATACGGAGCCGCCTTTTGATCCAATAACAAAATTAAAACAAGTTGATAAAGCGGCGAAAGTGTTTAAAAAGGATTCGGTATCCGTCACAACCGCTAGCGGAAAAAGCATCCATTATCCAACATTGATGGCGATTGAACCGAAGTCGTTTGGAGAAACAGCATGGTTTAAGCCGTCCTTATTACCGCATCATTGGTACGAGTATTTGAATCTGATCGCCAAAGAGCCTAGTGCGGTCCTTATTTCGAAAAAAGCAGCTGATGCTCTAGAGGTTAAACAAGGTGATTATATTACGATGCAGTGGGCTGGTTCCGACTATGGTGAATTTGTCGTATTTGGAATCATTGATTATTGGCCGTCGTTTAATCCTTTGGAGAAGTCGGTGGAAAATAAATCGGAGGGTGCGCTTGTTGTAGCTAATCTCCCATATGTTCAAAATATGCTTGGCCTTGAACCTTATGAGGTTTGGTTGAAGTTAAAACCAGATACTTTACGAGCCGAATTTTATCAAGACTTAAAAGACTCAAAAATTCCCGTTATGGTCATGAACGATGTGAATCCACAAATTACGGATTTGAAAAATGGGGCACTTTTATTAGGTTTAAATGGTACAATGACATTAGGTTTCCTTATATCGTTGTTGATTTCATTTATTGGTTTCCTTTTATATTGGGTGTTAACGATCAAATCAAGAACACTGCAATACGGTATTTACAGAGCAATGGGGATTCCGATGCCAAAATTAATTGGAATATTGGTTTCAGAACAAGTCCTTACCTCAGGTTTCGCGTGTATACTTGGAATCATCGTAGGTGGAGTGACAAGTCAATTATATGTTCCACTGTTTAAGCTTTCGATGAATATTCGCGACTTAATGCCGCCATTTACGGTCATTTCTGATGCGAGCGATGAGGCGAAAATTTATATATTCTCAGCATTAATGCTAGTTCTAGGATCCGCCATATTAATCGGCTTCTTAAGAAAAATAAAAATTCATCAAGCCATAAAGTTAGGTGAAGATTAATGATCGATTGCCAAAATTTAATGAAAATCTATAAGATTGATGATGATCATGAAGTTATTGCACTGCAAGGTCTGGATCTTAAAGTAGAGCAAGGCGAAATGATGGGAATCATCGGGAGCAGTGGTAGTGGAAAATCTACATTATTAAATATGCTCGGTGGATTGGACCGACCGACTGCTGGTAAGCTCATTGTTGGCGGCAAGGATCTGCTTCGTTTATCCGATAAAGATCTGGTAAAATATAAGCTTGAAACAGTAGGATTTGTTTGGCAAAATAACGCTCGTAACTTGATTCCTTATTTAACGGCGATTGAAAATGTAGAATTGCCAATGTTAATTAAAGGTCGTCATAGACGCGAACGTGCGAAGGAATTACTGGAAATGGTCGGAATGGGACATCGCCTGAATAATCGATTAAGCGCGCTTTCAGGTGGTGAGCAGCAAAGGGTAGCCATCGCCATCTCCCTTGCGAATGATCCAAAATTAGTGTTGGCGGACGAACCGACGGGAAGCGTTGACGTGAAGACCGCCGATATCATCCTAGATGTTTTCCGTAATTTAAACAGAGAACTTGGCGTCACAATCGTCATCGTTACCCATGACACACAGCTCACGAGAAAAATGGACCGCGTCGTCGCCATTCGCGATGGTAAAACATCTAGTGAAATCCTGCGTAAATCCTACTATATACAAAATGACGAGAACGAAAGCAGTGACGACGGTATAGAAGAAGATACACACGTAGAATTGGCAGTTCTCGATAGCGCAAGAAGAATCCAAGTTCCGGAAAGCTACTTGGAAGCCATCGGAATTTCCGAAACGAATAAAGTAAGAATGGAACTCGAAGACGGAAAAATTGTCATCGTCAATCCAAACGAAGTAAAATCAAAAGTCGTATAAATTTTGAGTATTGAAAATGACCATCCCGCTTTGAAACGGGATGGTCGTTTTACCTTGTTTCGTAATTACCGATGAAAACAGAAAATGGCGGAGCTTCATCGATAATTAGTGATTAATTCTCGATGAAAACAGAGAATGGCGGAGTTTCGTCGATAATTAATGCGTAATTCTCGATGAAAAGAGAAAATGCTATAGTTTCGTCGATAATTAATGCGTAATTCTCGATGAAAAAAGAGAATGCCAGAGTTTCGTCGATAATTAATGCGTAATTCTCGATGAAAAGAGAAAGTGCCAGAGTTTCGTCGATAATTAATGCGTAATTCTCGATGAAAAGAGAGAATGCTATAGTTTCGTCGATAATTAATACGTAATTCTCGATGACAAGAGAAAGTGCCAGAGTTTCGTCGATAATTAATGTGTAATTATCGATGAAAACAGGGAATACCAGATTTTCGTCGATAATTAATGAAAAATTCCTGATAAAACAGAAAATTACATAGTTTCTTCGATATTTAATCCATAATTTACGATGCAATATGAAAATAATAGAGTTTTAATCCACCCCAATCGACTCTTTGACTTTCCTACCCTCAAGAAGTAATATAAATATTAAGTTATCGATAAATTAACGACTGCAAGATGAGCATGTGAGGGATTTAGATGAAAAATAATGTAACGATGAAGGATATCGCTGAAAAGATCGGAGTCACCAGTGTGACGGTTTCGAAAGCACTTAATGATAAAGAAGGTGTCAGCGATGAATTAAAGGAAAAAATAAAGCGATTGGCAGAAGAAATGGGTTATCGCTTTAATACAGCAGCGAGATCAATGAAGGACGGGCTTTCCTTCAATATTGGCGTTATTATTCCTGAGCGATTCACAGGTATGCTCCAATCTTTTTACTTGAATTTTTATCAATCGATTTCAAAAGTATTAGAAGAGCAAGGGTATTATGGCATTCTGCATATATTACGTTCAGAAGATGAGGACGAATTAAAACTCCCAAGGATTTACCAGGAGCAAAAAGTTGATGGTTTTATTATTCTTGGGCAAATCAAAAAGCCTTATATTAAAAAATTGCAATCGGTCGAGCTTCCAACTGTATTCATGGATTTCTACGACGAAGAGGCGAATATGGATGCTGTCATTACTGACAATTTTTACGGAGCGTACGATATCACCAATTACTTAATTCGAAACGGTCATGAAAAAATTGCGTATGTAGGGAATATATATTCTACGAGCAGTATTCAAGATCGATTTCTCGGCTATTACAAGTCTTTGCTTGAACATCATATAAAACTAAACGAACAATATATTTTGAGCGATCGTGATGAAAATGGAAAGTATATTGAGATTGACCTCCCTGAGGAACTTCCTACCGCGTTTGTATGCAATTGCGACCAGGTCGCTCATCTTTTAATCACCAAATTAAAAGATTTGGGCTATCGTGTTCCGGAAGATTTTTCTGTTGTCGGATTTGATAATGATATTTACGCAACTATTACAGAACCCGGGCTTACAACGGTAGAAGTCAATATTGAAGAAATGTCCCGAACGGCTATTGGATTTATTCAAGAAAAAATTCGTGACAAGGATAAAAAGCATGGTAGGATCCAAATAAAAGGAAATATCGTGTATAGGGATTCTGTGAAAAACATAAAGAAAAAATGAGAGAGAGGCTGCCTGTTGCCCTCTCTCTTTTTTGCTATTATTATTGAGCTCGTAATTTAAACCATGTACTCGCATAGTCCCCATGGATTTTTGGCACATAAATGCCGCCCGCAAGCAGCTGGTCTCCGCCGTATACTATTCCATCTCGTTCGGAAACATAGTTAAAATCAGGATTCAATCCTTTTAAAATAAGACGTTTATTTAACATTTGCGGCTCCGCTAATACTTTAAAATAAAAGATTAATGCTTCGCGTTTATCTTCAGAAACGAACATCCACGCCGCCTCATTTCCTTTAAAAGGACTTTTTAAACGATAAAAATCTCCTTGTTGTACGAGTGGTCGAATTTCTTTGTACAAAGCGATTTGCTGTTTTGCGATTTCTTTTTCTTCATCCGTAAAATTTCGTAAATCCATTTCGTACCCAAAATTTCCTGACATAGCAACGTCTCCACGAGTTGTAAGTGAGGTCATTCTGCCTACTTGGTGGTTAGGTACAGAAGAAACATGCGCCCCAATGGAACTAATTGGGTAAACAAGACTTGTTCCGTATTGGATTTTTAACCGTTCAATCGCATCCGTCGTATCACTCGTCCATGTTTGCGGCATATAGTAAAGCATACCAGGGTCGAAACGACCGCCGCCACTTGAACAGCTTTCGAATAAAATATGTGGGAATTTTGTTGTGATTCGCTCGAGCAATTCATATAATCCAAGCACATACCGATGAGCTATTTCTGTCTGACGGCTAGCTGGCCAATCGGCTGATCCAATTTCCGTCAAATAACGATTCATATCCCATTTAATATAGGAAATAGGGACTCTTGTGAAGATGTCACTCAACGCGTCAAATATATAATCCCGCACTTCTTTTCTAGAAAAATCGAGCACACTTTGCGTCCGCTGCAAGGTTCTCCGTCTTCCTTCAACATGAATACACCAATCAGGATGCTTTTTATAAAGTTCACTTTCTGGAGAAACCATCTCAGGCTCGACCCACAAACCAAATTGTAGGCCAGTTGCTTTGACGCGCTCAGCTAAATCTTCAAGACCATTTGGCAGTTTGCGACGATCTTCATACCAGTCGCCGAGTGATGTTGTATCGTCATCTCTTTTACCAAACCAGCCATCATCCAAGACGAAAAGCTCGATTCCAAGCTCGGCTCCTGCTTTGGCAATCGATTCAATTTTTTTAGCGTCAAAATTGAAATAAGTCGCCTCCCAATTATTAACGAGAATCGGACGTTCCTTATCACGGAATTGCCCTCGTGCTAGTCGTGTACGGTACAATTTATGATACGTTCTCGACATTCCTCCAATCCCTTCTCCGGAATAAACCATAACCGCTTCTGGTGTTTGGAAGCTCTCTCCCGGATTAAGCGTCCATCCAAAATCGAATGGATTAATGCCAATGGACACTCTTGTATTGAAGTATTGATCGACTTCAGCACCCGCAAAGAAACTTCCACTATACACTAAGCTAAACCCATAAACATCGCCGTGGTCTTCGTCTGCTTCAGGGCGCATAATCGCAATGAATGGATTATGCTGATGACTGCTGACGCCGCGTTTACTATCGATAGCGGTTAAACCCGGTAATAGAGCTCTTCTCCGAACTTGCGCCTCTCTTGCCCAAGCTCCGGAAAGATACATGATGTCAAAATCCGAATCGTGGAAATCAACTGAAGTGCTAAGCGCACGCCAAATTTCTAAAGGCTCTTTCCCGTTGTGAATAAATTTTACTGACCTTGTAATGGCGTTATGATCGGTAAAAACCGTGTAGCTTAAGTAAACTATTAAACCACTAAATTCATCGTGCAATTCTAGCTCAAGTGTCTCAGCTTCATTTTCATCCTCACCGTATACAGCTGGAAGCCCTTCTAACTTCGGTTTTCCTTTTAAGATTCGATGGTTTTTATACTTAAGCTCCGTTATCCTACTGCCATCAGCGAGCTGAACATGATACGCCGGGCTTCTAAAGTCACCCGTTCCATATTGCGGATATTCTTGTGGAAGCCCATCAAGTGGGAGACTATTATGTCTTTCTTCCCAACGTGGTGCGATAAATTGCTCCAAGCTTGATTCGTGACGCAATTTTTTTCCCCAGTACGCATGCGCGGGAGTCCCGTTCACGATTTGAATGATGTAACTCATATTTTTCGATTGAAGATGGAAGATGTTTGATTGTTTTTCGTGATAGATTGTCATTTTTACTGCTCCTTTTATGTATGATGGCAACATGAACGCGTGCAGTAAGTCATGTTTTAAAGTACTTAAAACTACTAAAAACAAATTGCTTAAAGTTAACGATTAAGTTATGATTTATTATATATTACTAAACAAATTTTTTCAAAAGCTAACGGAGGAAAATTAGTGAAGGAGGAAGAACATGAAAGATAAAGCGCAAATTTTATTTATAGGCGACAGTATTACAGAATGGGGCAGAAATGAAGATCCTGAAGGCCTTGGAATTGGATACGTACGAATTATCCATGATTATTTAAAGACTGCTTTTCCTAGCAAAGATCTGGAAATTATCAACAAAGGAATTGGCGGCAACCGTGCAACAGATTTACAAGACAGATGGGAAAAAGATGTTCTTTCTTTAAATCCTGATTATGTATCCGTTTCTATTGGAATAAACGACGTATGGCGTCAGCTCGATAACCCACATATGGTACAAGTGTATCCGGATCAGTTTGAAGAAATTTTGACCGGACTTTTAGAAAAAACAAACGGACAATTGATTTTGATGGAACCAACTGTCATTGAAGAAGATGTAAATTCTGAAGGAAATCAAAAGCTTGTCCCATATGTTGAAATCGTGCGAAAGTTAGCTAAAAAGTTCGATGCGATTCTCGTTCCAACCCATCAAGATTTTATCAATTATTTAAAATCAGGCACTACATACAAGCTAACGACCGATGGCGTTCATATGAATTCAGCGGGTAATATGCTGATGGCAAGATCATGGCTTCAAGCTTGTGAAAGTTTACTAAAATAAATGGCAATATAACTTCAAGGAGTGGACAAAATGTTAAAAGTTGATTTAAACGGACAATGGAAAATGCAAGAAGCTGGAGTAGACGAATGGCTTGATGTTCAAGTACCAGGCTCTGTCATGAATGATTTATTACAGCATGGAAAAATTGAAGATCCTTTTTATCGAGATAATGAAAAAATTGGGCTTGAAATTGCGGAAAACGATTATGTATACTCACGAACGTTTTCGGTAGATGAAGAGTTTTTGAAGCAGGATAAAATCCTTCTTATTTGTGAAGGACTCGACACACTAGCGGAAGTTTCCGTTAATGGTGAACTCGTCGAAAAGACAAATAATATGCACCGTATTTATGAAATGGATGTAAAATCTTTATTACAAAAAGGCGAAAATGATATTACAGTAAAATTCAATTCTCCTACTAAGTATATTCGTGCTTTGCAAAATGAAGACCCGCTTGCTGGGGTTGGCGATGCAGTTGCTGGATATCCGTACTTAAGAAAAGCTCATTATATGTTCGGCTGGGACTGGGGTCCACAAATTCCGGACATGGGTATTTGGAGAAATATTTCGATCCAGGCTTGGAGTTCTGCAAAACTTGAAGATGTGTACATAACACAAGCTCATAAGGAAAATGAAGTGCAGATTGATGTACGTGTAAAAGTTGAAAACTTAAACAGTCAGGAAGGTGTTCAACTTGAAGTATCGTTGAAAAGCCCTGCTGGCGAGGTCGAAGTCAAAACGATCCCTGTTTCAGCTTCACAAGAAATCGTCACTTTCAATGTAGAAAACCCTGAATTATGGTGGCCAAACGGATACGGAAAACAGCCATTATATGAAGTTGAAGTTTCTTTGATCGATGTGGGTGGTTCCAAGCTTGATACAAAAGACTACAACATCGGCCTCCGTACAATTGAAGTGAAATCTGTTCCTGATGAGTTTGGAAGATCGTTTGAATTTTACGTAAATGGCCTTTCAATCTTTGGAATGGGGGCGAACTATATTCCGGAGGATAACTTGCTCGCAAGAAATTCCGTAGAGAAAACGGAACGACTTTTAAAAGATAGTGTTGAAGCGAATTTTAATATGGTCCGAATTTGGGGCGGCGGCCATTATCCGGAAGATTATTTCTATGATCTTTGTGATCGTCTCGGTCTCATTGTTTGGCAGGACTTCATGTTTGCCTGCAGTGTGTATAAACTGACAGATGAATTTTTAGATACAATTAAAAAAGAAGTTGCAGACAACGTGAAGCGTCTTCGCCATCATGCGAGTCTTGGGATTTGGTGCGGAAATAATGAAACGGAAGAAGGCTGGGTACATTGGGGCTGGCCGCAAGATCCAATGCGGAAAACAGATTACATCAAGTTGTTTGAATACATTATCCCTGAAATGATGAAGGAGCTGGATCCACAAACATTTTATTGGCCATCTTCACCGACATCAGGCGGGGGTTTTGACCAACCGCGCGATCCGAATCGTGGAGACATGCATTATTGGGAAGTGTGGCACGGCTTAAAGCCTTTTACAGAATATCGTAAATACTTTTTCCGTTTCTGTTCTGAATTTGGGTTCCAGTCATTCCCTTCATTAAAATCGGTAGAAACTTTTACGATTCCTGAGGATCGGAATATTTTCTCACGAGTTATGGAGACGCATCAGAAAAATGCAGGAGCGAATGGAAAAATTCTTTTTTATTTGTCAGAGAACTTCCTATACCCGAAAGACTTTGATTCACTGCTGTTTACTTCGCAGCTTTTACAAGCAGAAGCGATTAAATACGGAGTTGAGCATTGGCGCCGCAACCGTGGACGCTGCATGGGGTCGTTATATTGGCAATTAAATGACTGCTGGCCAGTCGCTTCATGGTCAAGCATCGATAGCTTCGGACGCTGGAAGGCTCTTCACTATTATGCGAAGAAATTTTATGCACCGATCTTGCTATCTATTGAAGAAGAAGGAAAAACAGCATCCATTCACGTTACAAATGATTCACTGGAAGACATCGAAGGGCGAATTGAATGGAAACTCCGTACTAACACATCTGTCATCTTGAAGGAAGGTACGGTAGAAGCGAAGGTTGGAAAGCTTTCCGCTGAAAATTGCATCGAGCTTTCTTTTGAAGATGTACTTTCAGATGAAAACATGAGAAACACATACCTTGAAGCGACACTTTTCATGGATGGGAAATTCCACTCAAATGCAGTAGTCTTATTCGTAAAGCCGAAGCATTTTGAATTCGTTGATCCACAAATCACAGTTGAAGTGCAGGATGAGCAAGATCAATTTATTCTTTCAGTAGAAGCTAGAGACGGCCTAGCTAAATATGTAGAACTTGATTTAGCCGATGCTGATTGCAAATTCAGCGATAACTATTTTGATTTATCGGCTGGTGATATAAAGAAAATTACTGTTCAGAAAGCGAGCTTAAGCAGGGAAATAAGCTTAGAAGAATTTAAAGGGAACTTATCTGTACGCAGCATTTACAATACGTACTAATCACTTTGATGGAGGCAGGCTTATATTAGAGCCTGTCTTTTTTGTGTTGGTTTTATTAAATATAAGAGTTCTTGATTTTATCGAGTAACGATCCGAATCGCGTCCCAACTTCGTGAAAAATCGCAATTAAGCCGTGCAACGAACTGAATCGCGTCCCAACTTCGTGAAAAATCGCAATTAAGCCGTGCAACGAACTGAATCGCGTCCCAACTTCATGAAAAATCGCGATTAAGCCGCGCAAACGAACTGAATCGCGTCCCAACTTCGTGAAAAGTCGCGATTAAGCCGCGCAACGAACCGAATCGCTGCCCAACTTCGTGAAAAGTCGCAATTAAGCCGCACAAACGAACTGGATCGCTGCCCAACTTCGTGAAAAGTGGCAATTAAGCCTTGCAACGATCCGAATCGCGTCCCAACTTCGTGAAAAGTCGCGATTAAGCCGCGCAACGAACTGAATCGCTTCCCAACTTCATGAAAAATCGCAATTAAGCCGCGCAACGAACTGGATCGCTGCCCAACTTCGTGAAAAGTCGCGATTAAGCCGCGCAACGAACTGAATCGCTGCCCAACTTCGTGAAAAGTCGCAATTAAGCCGTGCAACGAATTGAATCGCGGCATAACTTCATAAAAAGTCGCGATTAAGCCGCGCAACGAACTGAATCGCGTCCCAACTTCATGAAAAGTAACAAATATGCCGAGCAACAAGATAAACAGAGAGTTCTTATCATATTTTTTTACATAAATAATCATAGATTACACATAATGACATTAATTATTCTGAACAATTTTGGGGGATAAAAATGTCAGGCTGGATGTGGAAGTTGAAAAATAAAAAGGAACATCGTCAAAAGCCTAACAACGTTCCCGATGTGCAGCTCGATAATGCGGGCGAGAAAACGTTGGATGGGAATTTAGAGAAAACCAGTGCTTTTATGAGAAACATACTTGGTGAAAATGAGGATTTTATTACCCGAAAGGTTACGATTTTTGGAAAATTTCCTGCGGTTATTTTTTATATAAATAATATGGTTGATCAATCAGTTATTAATAATGATCTTATCAAGCCGCTATTATTTCCGCCGGAGCATTTAGAAATCGATAAAATTCACCATAGTAATATTGTAGATATTTTATTAGAAGAAGTGATCTATCATAGTGGAATTACGTTAGAATCTACCCTTAAAAAACTTATTGAAAAAATTCTTGCAGGGGAAACAGTGATTGTTATAGATGGTGTATACGAGGCTTTCCATCTTTCAACACGTTACATTGACAAGAGAGCTATCACACAGCCGGAAACTGAGCAAGTCATCATTGGACCCCGCGAAGGTTTTATTGAACGATTAGATACGAACATAGGATTAATTCGCTATCGTCTGCCTACACCCGATTTATGTGTAAAAACATTGAAAATTGGCAGGCTGACGAAGTCAAAAGTAGCAATTTGCTATTTGAAAGGGATTGCGGAGCCTCCGTTAGTAAATGAAGTTGAAAAAAGGCTATCCGAGATTGATATTGATGCTATTTTGGACGTCGGTTATCTTGAACAGTTTCTTGAAAATTATCAGTTTTCTCCTTTTCCGCAAACGATTTTAACAGAGCGTCCGGATAGTGTGGTTGGAAATATTATTGAAGGAAGAGTAGCTGTTCTTGTTGACGGATCTCCTTTTGTTTTAATGGTTCCCGTTGTCTTTAACCAGTTTTACCAAACGACGGAGGATTACTCTACGCGCTTTCTTTTAGCGAGCTTTACAAGGCTTGTTCGAATTTTAGCACTTGTCTTTTCATTAGTGTTTCCCGCCCTTTATGTTTCGTTTATTTCCTTTAACCCGGAGTTGCTTCCGACCGAATTCGCTGTTGCGGTTGCAGGGGGTCGGGCTGGTGTTCCTTTTCCAGCAGTAGTGGAAGTGTTAATGATGGAAGTAGCGATGGAAGTTTTGCGTGAGGCAACGGTCAGATTGCCGAAACAAATTGGAGGAGCTTTATCAATCGTTGGCGTTTTAGTTATCGGGCAAGCTGCAGTAGATGCTGGTTTATCTAGCCCGATTACAGTTGTTGTGATTGCGATTACAACCATTGGCTCCTTTGCAACACCGGTTTATAATGCCTCTTTCGCATTGCGAATGCTGCGTTTCCCATTAGCCATACTAGCAGGACTATTTGGACTTTATGGTGTAATGATTGGCATAATTGTTATTTTCAATCACATGCTGTCTTTAAAATCATTTGGTGTTCCATATATGAGTCCCGTTTCTCCTGGAAATTCATATGGAATGAGAGATGTGGTGATTAGGTTTCCGTTTCGATGGATGCCGAGGAGACCTGAATTTCTCCATCCAAGCAATGATAAAAGAGTAGGAAAAAATGAAGAGGTTATCTCGGCTAAGGCGAATAATATGTCCAATCAAACGAAGGAAACTAAAAAGTGATCGGAGAGAAGTTGCATGGAGCAATCACGTGAAATTACGGCCATTCAAACAGCAACGATATTAATAAGTACCATAATTGGAGTGGGGGTTTTAAACCTTCCTCTTATTGCTGTTCAAGCCGCAGATACCGGGGCTCCTTTTTTGACTTTAATCGCTGTCTTACTTGGCTTTGTAGGGTTATATATTGTTACAAAGCTCGGAATGCGTTTTCCGGATCAATCCATTATAGGATACAGTCAAATTGTATTGGGAAAATGGATTGGCCGCATGTATGGCGTAATGATTATATTATTTTTCACATTTTTAACAGCGATGGCATCTCGGGAATTTGGTGAGGTTGTCGTGGCGGCAGTGTTGAAAAACACTCCTATTGAAGTAACGGTCATTGTCATGTTGTTAATGGCGGCTATTTTTACTCGAGATGATATCAATACATTTGCTTACATTCATAATTTTTATGTGCCTGCTATCTTGTTTCCTGGAATCATTATTGTCGTTTTATCTTTTAAAAATGCAAATCCTCTTTATTTTCAACCAATCTTTCAACCACTTATAGCCAACAACCTAAAACAAGTGTTAATAGGGACGTTGACAGTTACTGCTTTGTTTCAAGGGTCGTTTATTATAACAATCATCATTCCTTATATGAAAAAGACTGGAAAGGCAATGAAATCGGCCATTTGGGGTATCGGAATTTCGGGATTATTATATGTCATGATTGTCTTTGCTGCCTTGTCTGTTTTTGGAGTAGATGAAATGAAAAACTTAATGTGGCCTACATTGGAACTTGCAAGAGCAACTTCTTTACCTGGCAACCTTTTACAAAGACTAGACGTCGTTTTTCTAGCCGTTTGGGTGACCGCTGTTTTTACAACGATTTTTTCCAGTTATATGTTTACAATCCATTCATTAAGCCAGTTTTTTCGATTGCAAGGTCATAAAACATTTTCGTTCTTTCTATTGCCTATCGTTTTTTTTATAGCGATGATTCCCCGTAATATGTTTCAAATGTACGACGTCATTAAAATAGTTGGTAGATTAGGTCTTTTACTTACTATCGTGATCCCTATATTAATTTTCATAACGGCTAGTGTTCGTAAATTGCCTAAGAATAATGGGGGGAAATAAATGTTTCGTAAACATTTCGCTCTACAAATCATCATCGTTTTCTGCATACCAATGCTCTCAGGGTGTTGGGATAGTTTAGACATAGAGAAAAGAGCAACCGTATTAGCTATTGCGATTGATAAAGCGAAAATGGATCACGGAACGGAACACGGAAGTGAAGAAGAAAAACAAATCACCAATATTAAAGGACATACAGCAGATGAAGATCAAGATTTAATTCGATTGACCGCACAAATAGCCGTTCCTGGACGTATTCCGTTAGGTCCGCAGACGGGCGGCACTGGCGGCGAGGATCAGAAACCTGTTTGGGTCCTGTCTGTTGTTGGTTCTACGATTGATGCAGCTATGACAAATCTTCAGCAAGAAATATCTGATAAACTGTTTTTAGGACATTTGCGTGTCATTATTTTAAGTGAGGAAATTGCCAAAAAAGGCGTAAATCGCATTAACGACTACTTACGCAGACAATCAGAAGTAAGAAGAACTGCTTGGATAGCTATTTCAAGGGAAAGAGCATCAAAATATATGGTGATGGCACCAGAATTGGAGCGGGTGCCTGCATTATATCTTAATGCGATGATTGAAAATTCAGTGAAACTAGGAAAGTTCCCTAATACTCCAATAGGTGTGTTTTGGCGCATTCATGCAAGCAAAGGACAGGATGCCTATCTCCCTTATTTAGAAATTAAACACGGAGGAAATATTAACCTTGAAGGACTTGCATACTTCAAAGGAGATAAAATGAAAGAATATATCCATCCTATTCAGATTGGACTGCAAATGGCTATCCTTCAACAAAAAAGCGAAGGTGGATATGCAGCATTTTATACGATTCCTAGTACAGATGAACAAGTATTGGTGCGAGCCATGAAAAGAAGAGCAAAATTTAAAACAGCCATTCATAACGGAAAACCTGAAATTTGGATTAGAATCCGCTATGAAAATGAAATAACTGAAAAAGAGCGAGGAAAAATACCGTTAGATAACCAAAAAATTATAAAAGAAATCGAAAAAACATTTAATAAGGAATGTACAAAAGCTATTGGTAAATTAATTAAAAAAATGCAAAAGAAAAAATCAGATATCTTTGGTTTCGGGGAGCATATAAGGGCGAAGCATCCTTCTTATTGGGACAAAAATGTAAAAACATTAGAAGATTGGCAACGCATTTATAAAAATGATTTAAAAGTTCACGTTAAAGTTGAATCACAAATTGAAAGGACAGGCATGAGGGCAAAGTAGATAAAAGGAAGGGATACTATTGCATTATATTTTTTATTTTATTGTTCTTTTAATCGGGACTGGAATCTTCATCTTAATGATTGATGTTAAAACATTCAAGAAAATTCAAATGAAAAAAGAAAAAATGTTTGCGTTATTTTTAGGGTGGACGAATATCCTTGCGGGAGTTTTCCTGTATCTAGGTTATTGGGTGTATCAAAATTGGTTTTGGTAATGGAGCAAATAAATTGGCATCTAAATGAAATTAGTTTATGATTTTTGTTATTAAGCGAAAGGCGGGTTTATAAGTAATGAACATTTTTACAATAGTAGGAAGTATTAGAAAAGAATCGTATAATATGCAGCTCGCCAAAACGATGCAGGCACGCTATAAAGATAAATTGAATATTGAAATTGCTGATATTCGGAACCTTCCATTTTTTGACCAAGATGAAGAACATAATCCACCGCAAGTTGTAAAAGATTTTAAAGAAGCTATTGCAAAGGCGGATGGAGTTATTATCATTACGCCAGAATACAATTGGTCAGTTCCCGGTGTTTTAAAGAACGCTATTGATTGGGCATCGAGAGTAAAGAGAGTATTTTTAGGGAAGCCTGTTATGCCACTAGGTGTTTCTACTGGAATGCTCGGAACGGTGCGCGCTCAATTACATTTGCGTGAAATATTATCGGCTCCCGGAATTCAGGCAAAGGTACTTCCGCCTGGCGGAAACGAAGTCCTCGTCAATTTTGCAGCACAGAAATTTGATGAAGAGACAGGTCGACTAGTGGATGAGACAACACTTAGCTTTTTGGACGATAAAATAGACAAGTTTATCGAAATGATAGAATCCAGCAAGTGATTTATTTGAAAAACCATTGGAATATTGATTTAGTACTTTCAAACTATGTTAATCAATAGTATATTATAACAGTAGCCATTACCGGCCAGTCCTCATTTAAAGGGCTGGCTCCTTCATTTTTAAAATAAAATTCATCATTGAAATATAACATGAAAAGGAAGCTTACTCATATGTTTCGAAGAAGTCCTCTCTTGTCTCTTAAGATGTTTTTGTTTTTTGGTGCTGCTATCAGTTCAATGGTAGTTAGTTTTTTGCCTCTATATTTTCAAAATAACGGGCTATCGAAGTCAGCAATTGGAATGTTTTTTGCACTTGGAACAGCAGTCGGTCTTTTTGCCCAGCCTGTTTGGGGCTTTATGAGTGATAAATTTAAGACCGTAAAAAAAATCATTATCGTTGTACTAATCGGTATATTAATAGGAATCTTGTGGATATTCCAATTAAGCTCTCTTGCTTGGCTGTTTGCGGCAGGATCTTTCTTTTTCTTTTTCTTTACGGCGCTGAATCCATTGTCGGATAATTTAGCAAAGCGGATAGCGGATGAAGAGAAAGTGTCGTTTGGTTCCATTAGGTCTTGGAGTTCCTTTGGGTTCGCCATCATATCGTTAGCAAGTGGGTTTTATTTTAATAAAATGGGAGTAGGGTCGCTTGCAATTCCAATGATAATTGTCGCGGGAATGGCATTCTTACTATCCTTCACGTTAAAAGATGCTAATTCAGGTGCAAAAAAAGTAAACCTTAAAGAGGTCGGACAATTTTTTAAAAATAGAACATTGCTCACTTTCTTTCTATTAAGCTTTTTTATTTTTTTAACTCATCGTGTAAATGATAGTTTTATAAGTTTGTATTTGTTTGAAATTGGCGGGAACGAGATGCTTGTTGGCTGGCTTTGGTTTATAGGAGTTCTAAGTGAAGCCATTCTTTTTATTACAAGCTTCCTTTGGTTCCGCTCGGAAAGTCCAATTAAATATATTATTATCGCAGGCTTCCTTTTTACGATTAGATGGACGATGGTTGGGTTTGTTACGGAGCCTTCCGTTTTACTTTCAATCCAAGTAATGCACGGATTATGTTTTGCGATTATGTATATGGGGGCAATTGAATATTTATATAATGCTCTTCCTGTTGAAATGCAGGCAACTGGCCATATGGTTTTTATGGGGATAGCGTTTAGTATAACGAATATTATCGGTTCCTCAGTAGGTGGATTTATTTTTGACACTTTTAGTGGTTCGACTCTCTATTTTTCATTGGCCGTCTGTTCCTTTATTGGGACAGTAGGATTTATCTTGTTTTCGATGAAAGAAAAGACGCAGAAAAAAGTAGAAGTAGCAGAATGCTGATAGAAAAAAAGGTGCGAGTCCCTGAGTGGATTCGCACCTTTATGCTTATTAATGATATTCATTCTTTTGGACTAGCCAATTGATATGTATACGATATTCATATTTTTGTTGAGTGCATGCACTTTGTGAATTAGTTATAATGATAGAAGAATATTGTAAAAGGATATGTTTATGAATAGAAGATATTATTGGCTTATTGCTGCTATCGCATGGTGTATAGCTATTTTTATCGCTACGGCTTCCCCTTCATCAACAGGGGGAAATACGCAGTCTATCTTGCAAAAAATATTTCATTTGTCTCCAAGTGAAGCGGAATTATGGAATGTAGTGTTCCGCAAAGGTGTTCATTTAAGTGCTTTTGGCTTGCTTGCCATCTTATTTTATAATGGGCTGCAAAGAAAACGATTTTTATTCGCGTGGTTGTTAACGACGTTTTATGCTGCGACGGATGAAATTCACCAGCTATTTGTCCCGAATCGAACAGGGGCCGTGCTTGATGTTGGATTGGATTCGCTAGGCGCTATCATTGCACTCGTCGGAATGAAGTTATTTTTAATGAAAAAAGATAAAAAGAGGAGAAAAGGTAATGGTTAATGTTTTATTTGTCTGCCTAGGGAATATTTGTCGTTCCCCAATGGCAGAGGCAGTATTTAGAGATTTAGCGAAGAAGGAAAGTTTACATGAAAAAATCCACGTTGATTCCGCTGGTACTAGTTCATGGCATGTTGGTGCCCGTCCGCATAAAGGGACATTGAAAAAGCTGGAAGAATATAGTATTTCATCTGAAGGGATGCTTGGGAGACAGTTTACAAAAGAAGATTTTGAACAATATGATTACATCATTGGAATGGATGAAATGAATATTCGCGATATTTACGATATATGTGGTCAGCCTCAACATCCGAAAATTATGAAACTCCTCGATTTGACGAATAAAAAATCAGATGTTCCTGATCCATATTATACGGGTGATTTTCAGGAAACGTATGATCTGGTGTTAGAAGGCTGTCAAGCGTTATTGGAGAAAATAAAGGAAGGAATGACATCATGAGAGAACCATTATTTTTGGAACCGGTTTTTCAGGAGCGGATTTGGGGAGGCACGGCATTAAAAGAGAAATTTGGCTATGATATTCCGAATGATCATACAGGAGAATGCTGGGCGATTTCTGCTCATCCAAACGGTCCCTCCGTTGTAAAAAATGGAGAATTTGCAGGTAAAACATTGATAGAGCTTTGGGAAAATCATGCTGAGTTATTTGGCAATCAGCAATCGCAAGTGTTTCCGTTATTGACGAAAATTTTAGATGCAAATGCTGACTTATCTGTTCAAGTACATCCAAATGATGAGTATGCGAATGCGCACGAAAACGGAGAGCTTGGGAAAACGGAATGCTGGTATATTATCGATTGCAAAGAAGGAGCGGAACTGATTTACGGACATACCGCACAAACGAAAGAAGATTTCGTATCGATGATTGAGAAAAATCAGTGGGACGAGTTGCTGCAACGGGTAAAAATCAAACCAGGCGATTTCTTTTATGTCCCAAGCGGAACGATCCATGCTTTAGGGGAAGGGACGCTTGTCCTTGAAACACAGCAAAGCTCAGATACTACATATCGATTATATGATTACGATCGCCCTGGACAAGATGGCAAGCCGCGTGAACTTCATATTGAAAAATCAATTGATGTTTCAACGATTCCTCATCGTGTTGCTGATGTTTCTCCTGAAGTAAGGAACATTTCTGGAGCGGTTATGACTAAATTTGTGGATTCAGAATACTTTACGGTGTATAAATGGGACATAGATGGGGTTGCTCAATTTAAACAAGATCAACCGTTCATGCTTTTCAGCGTTCTTGAAGGAGAAGCTGCATTGTCGATTGGTAAAAAGGAGTATCCTGTGAAAAAAGGCGATCACTTTATATTGCCAGCTGGAGTCGGAGATTTTGAACTTAATGGGAAAGCCAAGTTGATTGTGTCACATGTTTAATCCTTTTTTCATTGCAAACAAACCTTATCCCAATACTTGATACATTTTGCGATTAAGTGGCCAGTCCTTTTATTTGAATATAATAAAATAGCTTAGAATGATTCAAAAGTCTAAGTGAATGTCCACTCCTATATTAGTTATTTCTCATAAGATAAATCATCCCGATAAAAAGGGGGTGTAACCTTATGAGTGGAGGCGGACATGGATCTGGCTTCGCACTAATTGTTGTCCTGTTTATCTTGTTGATTATTGTTGGGACAGCATTTGTTGGCGGAGGTTACTATTAAAATGCTTAAGGGAGAGGATAGACTTAATGAGTCTGTCCTTTCTCTTTTTTTTTACAAAAAAATCCTCAAAAACGTGAATACTCTTAAATTAGTGCTCGAACTAACAATGGTTTTACGTGAGCATAAATTTCGTCAAATTGTGAAATGGGAAGAGGGTTTTGGCCAAGTCCAAGTTCAATAGTAAATCCTGGTCTGCGAAAATCTTGAATGAACCAATCTTTATAGCCGACAAAGCTATCGACGTAGCGGACTGCTGTATATCCACTCAGTCTAGCGAAATCATTGGCGAGTACTTCTGATTCAGGAGGTTCAAGCCCTTCGTAGCCCCAATAAATTTCCCGGCCCTGTGTATGCAATGCTAAAAGTTGGGCAAAGCTTTCATTTCTAACAAGATCGGCCATCGCTTTTGATTCTGGCTCAGACAATGGTGAAGTTCCTGGAAAGTCTCTTGGCCCAGGTACTTTAGGTTTTCGCTCCTTCTCAAATTCCCATTTTGCAGGAAATTGCTTATTCAAATCGACACCACGAATATTTGCCTTCCATCCTGAAAAGTCAGTGCTCCCCCGATTCAAACGAATGACTTCCTCGCGTTTTCCCGCAGGTGGGCCGTTTAACACTAGATTTACTCCATCGGGATTTACCATCGGAACAGCAGATAGTTGAGTTCTTTCATAAATAGATAAAGCAGAAACTCCACTAATATTTTGTCCATTCGTCAAAGCAAGCAAATATTCATTTAAAAATTTCATTAAAATCGGTGACGTAATCCACTCATTTGCGTGGAAGGAAGCGTTCATTTGGATTTTTCGATTCGTTTTTCCTATACGTAAATCGGATAACGATAAATTGTCCACACTTTTTCCCGCTTCTCTTTTTCCTACGAAAGGATAGATAGCCAGTAATTTTTCAATGTCATTTTGCATTCTTTGAAAATTGTAATGATCCACGCCATCCATCGTTAATGTAGTCACTCTTAATGGAAGGCGAATTTTTTGCCCGACTTGAAGTTGACTTGGATTCATATTTTGATTCAAAAGAAGTAACGCATCAATATTTAATTGATGAGATTGCGCAATTTTCCAAAACGTATCTCCCGAGCGGATTGTGTACGATTGTTCTGTGAAACCAGGAATTTTTATAGTTTGCCCTACTTGGAGAGCATTCGGATTTATACCCGGATTGGAATCAATGATTAGAACCATCGGAATAAAAAATAACTGGCTAAAATGCCAAAGAGTATCCCCAGACCGGACTTGAATCTCCATTTGCGTCCCTCCAAAAACCTTTATCAATTTAGTAGTATGTGAAAAGATAAGAAAAATGACAGAATCCCATATTATTGTATTAATAAAGAAGCGTATATGATAACTCAACTATATAATCGCGAATTATGGCGGTATTCACGAATAAAATTGAAAACCAATGAAGTAAATCGCGAATGAAGGCTGGATTCACGAATAAGATTGAAATTCAATAAAGTAAATCGCGAATTAAGCTGGGATTCACGAATAAAATTGAAATCCAATGAAGTTAAACGCGAATTAAGCTGGGATTCACGAATAAGATTGAAATCCAAAGGAGTTAATCGCGAATTAAGCTGGGATTCACGAATAAAATTGAAATCCAATAAAGTTAATCGCGAATAATGCTGGGATTCAAGAATATATTTGAAATCCTTTGGAGAGTATATCGACATTTATCATTAAAGCCAAAAAATTAATCGACAACCGAAATATCCCCTTCAAAAATTTCGCCAAGAACTAGAGCAGATGCCCCTAGAGCGGTTCCGTATGATCCTAGATTAGAACAAAAAATAGGAGTTGCTTTTGCTTGTTGAGTTAGACCTCTTTGTGCGATCGTTTCTTTTATTTTTGGCAAAATAATTGGACTTGCACTTGCCACTCCGCCGCCGATAATGATTTTCGCTGGGTTTAATATATGGATTAAATTTGTTAATCCAATTCCAATGTATTCTCCCGTTTTTTCTAAAATCTCTATAGAGAGTGCATCACCTCTACTAGCCGCCTCATACACAGTTTTTCCTTCTACTCTCCGCAAAACGCCATCAACCATATCAGTAAGCATGCTCTTTGAACTCAACTCTATCCTTCTTACAGCCGCCTCCGCTATAGCTGGACCTGAAATAAGTGTCTGCCAGCAGCCAATATTTCCGCACGAACAAGTTCTTCCATGTAAATCAATCGTCATATGTCCAATTTCACCGGCTAAATCGGACTTGCCGTGAAAGATTTTTCCGTTCAAAACAATGCCTGCTCCGACTCCATTTCCGATATTTACAGTGACGATGTTCTCGTCTTTTTTTTCATCTGTAAACCAATATTCGCCGAAGGCCATAGCCCTGACGTCATTGTCAACGATGACGGGAACTTCATATTCCATTTCCAGTGATTTTTTTATAGGAATATCCCTCAAATTTAAACCAGGTGCAAATAAACTTGTCCCCTTTTCCACATCAACAGCGCCATGCATTCCTACTCCGATGCCGATTATTTCTTTTGTGTCATGTGCATTTGTTAAATCGGAGATGGTTCGTTTAATTAATACGAGTAAATCATCTTTGGAAATAGGTGCAGAAATAAGGGTTTGTGTTTTATCAATTGTTTTTCCGGCTAAATCAATAAGAATAGCACGAATCTTTTTCGCCCCAACATCCAATCCTATAATATAGAAACGATTGCTATTAATCACTAATAATGTAGGTTTTCTTCCGCCAATGGATTCGCCTTGCTCACTTTCAACGACAAGTTCTTTTTCAATCAATTCGCTGACAAGACTGCTGACAGTCGGTGGCGTCAATTTTGTTTCCTTCGCAATTTGGGCACGGGAAATCGGTCCATCTCTACGTATTTTATTTAAAATGATGGTTCGATTTAATGATTTCATCCATTGAAAGCTACCTTTTTTCATTGAAAAAGCAACTCCTTTGTTGCAATACTTGTATTCTTATAATAACATTATAGTAAGTTAAATTAATTAAGAAAGTCAATTTTTAAAAATTAAGAGGTGACATGACATGAAAAAAAATGAATTACGTGAAAAGTTTGCCCAAATCTATGGAGACCATGGAAGTATTCGTACGTTTTTTGCCCCTGGCAGGGTGAACTTGATTGGTGAGCACACTGATTATAATGGAGGGCATGTTTTTCCGTGTGCATTAGATGTTGGAACAACCGTATTGGCAAGGAAAAGAGACGATAAACTTCTCCGTTTTTATTCCATGAATTTTCCTCATGCAGGTGTGATGGAAGCTCAGTTGGATGACCTTACATATAAGGAAGAAGATGATTGGGCTAATTATCCGAAAGGGGTTGTAGATGTTTTTCAAAAAGAAGGGAAATCCATTCCAACTGGACTAGATTTACTTTTTTACGGGAATATCCCTAACGGAGCGGGTCTTTCCTCATCGGCATCGATTGAACTTGCGACGGGGGTTATGATTAATGAACTTTTTAATTTAAATAATGATCTTGTGCAAATTGTAAAATATGCTCAAAAGGCTGAAAATGAATTTGTTGGTGTAAATTGTGGAATCATGGATCAATTCGCATGTGGAATGGGAAAAGAAGGACATGCCATTTTACTTGACTGCCAATCGTTGGATTATAAATATACCCCGTTGCAATTAACCGATCACGTTCTCGTCATTGCCAACACGAATAAGCGCAGAGGGTTGGCCGATTCGAAATATAATGAGCGCCGAGCTGAGTGTGAAAGAGCACTTGCCGAGTTGCAAAAAGAGCTCGATATTCAAACACTTAGCGATTTAACTGTCGATGAATTTGAAGCTCATAAATATTTGATTGAAAATGAAACGGATCGTAAACGTGCCAAGCATGCAGTGTCAGAAAATGCACGTACGTTAGTTGCGGTTGATAAATTAAACGATGGGGATCTTGAAGCGTTTGGTAAATTAATGAATGCCTCACACTTATCATTGATGAAAGATTATGAAGTAACAGGAAAAGAGCTTGATGCTCTTGTCGAAGCGGCGTGGAATGAAGATGTGCTGGGAGCTAGAATGACAGGAGCGGGATTTGGCGGCTGTACGATTAATCTTGTCAATAAAGAAAAGCTAGATGACTTTGTTAAAAATGTTGGGGATGCGTATGAAGAAGCAACGGGCCTAAAAGCTGATTTCTACGTAGTGGGAATTGGCGACGGAGCAAAAGAAATTACAGAGTAAAAGACCTAACTTTGAGGAGGAATTGGGATGGCAATTTTAGTTTGCGGTGGAGCTGGATATATAGGAAGTCACGCGGTGGCAGAATTACTAGCACGTGGGGAAGATGTAGTCGTAATCGACAACCTGCAAAAGGGACATTCGGCTGCACTTTTAGATGGAGCTGTATTTTATGATGGTGATTTAAGGGATGAACCTTTTCTAGATCTCGTTTTTACCGAAAATAAGATTGATTCGATCATGCATTTTGCGGCGGATTCATTAGTTGGAGAGAGTGTCCAAAAACCGCTTCAATATTACGATAACAACGTTGGCGGCGCTATTTCCCTTGTTAAAGCGATGAATAAATACAATGTTAAAAATATCGTATTTTCATCGACGGCGGCAGTTTACGGAGAACCAGAAGAAATGCCGATTCAAGAATCGGCTGTTACGGCTCCAACGAATCCATATGGCGAAACGAAACTCGCTATTGAAAAAATGTTAAAGTGGTGCGAGCAAGCTTACGGTATTCACTATGTTGTCCTTCGCTATTTCAATGTAGCCGGCACCCATTCGAATGGAATCATTGGCGAAGATCATACCCCTGAGACACATCTAATTCCAATTATTTTGGAAGCAGCGCTTGGAAAACGTGATGAAATTGCTATTTTTGGCGATGATTACGACACTCCTGACGGAACGTGTATCCGTGACTATATTCACGTGATGGATTTAGTCGAGGCTCATATTTTAGCGATTGAAAAATTACGGAAAACAGGTGAAAGTGGAACGTACAATTTGGGGAACGGAAATGGATTCAGTGTCAAGGAAGTTATTGACACTGCCCGAAAAGTAACTGGAAAAGAAATCCCAGAAAAGGTAGCCCCAAGACGCGCGGGAGATCCAGCAAAACTTGTAGCTTCATCAGAAAAAGCGAAAAAAGAATTAGGCTGGAATCCAAAGTACGATTCACTCGAATCTATGATTGAAAGTGCGTGGGCGTGGTTCCAAAAGCATCCGAATGGGTATGTGGAGTGATTTTTTAGAGGAGAAAATCTTCTTTGCGGGGTATCTTAGGAAGAGGTGCTCCCGCATAAGCGATTGTTCCCTATGAAATCAGTGTTCTCATCACAGATATAAAACTAAAAAACGAAAGGGGCGATAACATGAATATATATGAAGCGTTGGAAGAGCTGATTCAATATGGATTGAAAAAAAGGCTGATTGAAACGTGGGATGTTGATTTTGTACGGAATGAGTTGCTTTCCACGTTAGGTCTTGAAGATTGGAAATCCGTTGATGTGAAGGCTCCGGACGATCATTCCCCCGCGAGAATACTTGCCAATATTTTAGATTGGGCAGCCGAAAATGGGAGACTTCCTCATAATACAGTCACGTTTCGAGATTTACTCGATACGGAATTAATGGGTGCGTTTATCGCTCGTCCATCAACGATTATTCATACGTTTTATGACATTTATAAAAATGAAGGTGCCGAGGCAGCGACTAGTTATTTTTATCGTCTATCCCAAGATTCTCATTATATTCGAACTGACAGGGTGGCGAAAAATGAACATTGGTTTTCTCCGACTCCGTATGGTGATCTTGAGATTACGATCAATTTATCGAAGCCTGAAAAAGATCCCGTTGCGATTGCAGCCAATAAAAATAAAAAAGAAGTCGCTGTGTATCCAGAATGTTTGCTTTGTAAGGAGAATGTTGGGTATGCGGGGCGAGTCGACCACCCGGCAAGACAAAATCACCGCATTATTCCTGTGAATTTAAATGGTGAAGAATGGTTTCTGCAATTTTCTCCATATGTTTATTACAATGAGCATGCAATCGTTTTCTCAGCTGAGCATCGGCCAATGAAAATATCGAAGGCTGGCTTTGAAAGACTGCTAGCTTTCGCCGAGCAGTTTCCTCATTATTTTATTGGTTCCAATGCGGATATTCCGATCGTCGGTGGATCGATTTTAAGCCACGATCATTTCCAAGGTGGGAATCATGTTTTCCCTATGGCGAAAGCGGAAATGGAAGATACGTTCATAATTCCAGGTTATGAAGAAATCGAAGCGGGAATAGTGCGCTGGCCGATGTCTGTCATTCGTCTCCGTGGAAAGGACCGCGGCCAGATGGCTGATCTTGCGGCTTATATTTTGAACTCGTGGAAATATTATAGCGACCCAGCAGTGGAAATCCATGCTGCAAGTGGTTCAGAACCGCATAATACGGTCACGCCTATCGTCCGGATGGTAAATGGAATGTTCGAATTCGACATCGTCCTGCGAAATAATCGTACGAACGACGAGCATCCACTCGGCATTTTCCATCCTCACGCTGAAGTCCATCATATTAAAAAAGAAAACATTGGGTTGATCGAAGTGATGGGACTCGCCGTTTTACCTGGACGATTAAAAGAAGAACTCCAGGTCGTTGGAGAATATTTGCTTGAGTCAAACTATAAAACAAGACTGGAAGAAGACGATCTTACAAACAAACATGCCGATTGGGCCTGCAAGGTAATCGAACAGCATCCAGAACTTAACGAAAATAATGTTAACGAAATTTTACGAGAAGAAGTTGGCCATGTCTTTTCGACAGTGCTTGAACATGCAGGTGTTTTTAAAAGAACGGAAGAAGGCAAGGCAGCATTTAAAAAGTTTATCGATCAGATGATTAATAATTCTTAAGTCAGCTTGAGAGCTGGCTTTCTATTTTTCTAGATAAATTTTCCTGCGAATATGGTAGACTAAGATGGAAAAGTACTTAAATAGGATGGAGTGTTAAAATATGCTTGGAGCCATTGAAGCAGGCGGTACGAAGTTTGTTTGTGCAGTTGGGAATGAGGATGGGACAATCATTGAACGAATGAAAATAGATACGTTAACACCGGAACAAACTATGCCGGAAGTGATTAATTTTTTCAAAAAATTTGATGTGAAGGCGCTTGGGATTGGGTCTTTTGGTCCGGTTGATATCAATCAAAATAGTCCTACGTACGGAAATATTACGTCTACTCCAAAACCGGGATGGACGAACTATCCTTTCTTGAAAACGATGAAAGATGCTTTACAAATTCCGATTGAGTTCAATACGGACGTAAATGTGGCAGCACTTGGCGAAATGATGAAGGGAGCGGCTCAAGGACTTGATAGTTGCTTATACATAACGGTAGGAACTGGAGTAGGGGCAGGAGCTGTCGTCCAAGGGAATTTACTTCAAGGACTATCTCATCCTGAAATGGGGCATGTTTTAGTAAAAAGACATCCAGAAGATACATTCGAAGGATTTTGCCCCTATCATAAGGATTGTTTAGAAGGAATGGCCGCTGGTCCGGCAATTGAAAAACGATGGGGACAAAAAGGGCATGAGCTTCAAGATAAGCAGGAAGTGTGGGAAATCGAAGCGTATTATCTCGGTCAGGCGCTTATGCAATATATTTTAACGATTTCACCAAAAAAAATTATTATGGGCGGCGGAGTGATGAAGCAAGCACAAATTTTTCCGCTTGTTCGAAAAAAAGTTCAAGAATTATTAAATGGGTATGTTCCACTTCCACAAATCACTGAACATATCGAAGACTACATCGTTCCACCTTTATTAGGGGATGATGCAGGAATTACAGGAGCATTGATGCTAGCAAAGCGGGCTTTGGAAAAAAACGAATAATGTAAAATAATGCAGCGTAATCTTCTTTTTTAGAAGATTATGCTGTATTTATTTTTTGTTGAAAAATTACGGTTTTTATGCGAGCGTGACACTATTTGTTTAAAAATGTCTAATATTCGGAATAGTATAAAAATTAATTGATTTATCGTTATGAATCTTCTATGATTCAAATAGGAGAACAATTAAGACCAAATACAAAAGATGGGGTGCAAAGTATGACAAAGAGAAAAGTTTTTAGTTTTTTGACCATCATTATGTTAGTGCTTTCAATGGTTGGGTGCAGTAAATCCTCGTCAGGGGGAGAAAAAGATGGAAAGGTCACACTTACTTTATGGTACTGGAATCGATCAATTGATGACGAATTGATCAAAAAAGTAAGCGAGCAGTTTCCAGACATTACAATCAAGGCACAAAAAATTGATGGTGGGGAGTATAAGACAAAACTGCAAACAGCGTTAACAGCAAGTACGGGTGCACCTGATATTGTTGGATTAAACGACTGGGTGACGGAATTTCTTCCGAATCATGATAAGTTTGTGAATCTATTAGACTATGGTGCTGATAAGATAAAGGGTGATTATTTAGAGTGGAAATGGAACTTTGGATTAACACCTGATCAAAAGAACCTCATTGCACTTCCAATGGATACTGGTCCGACAGCGTTGTTTTATCGTGAAGATTTATTTGCTGAAGCTGGTTTGCCTACGGATCCGGAAGAGGTGACCAAGGAACTTGCAACTTGGGATGATTATATTGCAGCGGCTGAAAAATTACAGTCCGCCACTGATGCGAAAATGTTCGATACGATTAACAGAGTCTTCACTCAATCTTTGAGTCAAGGAGATAAAGCATATTTTGATGAAAATGATAATTTTATTGGTGATACCGGCAATATTAAAGAATCGTGGGATAGAGCCATCACGGTCCATAAAAAAGGATTAGCAGCCAATACAGAGGGTGATGGGCCAGAATGGAACGCAGCTATGAACAATGGTCAAGTAGCATCCTTCATAGGCGCAGTATGGATGAAAAATATTTTGAAAGATGCCGCGCCTGATACGGCCGGAAAATGGAGAATTGCGAGAGCTCCAGGTGGAGATGGAAACAACGGTGGATCTTTTATTGGGATTTTGAAAAGCTCTAAGCATCCAGAAGAGGCTTATAAAGTCATTGAATGGATGATGAATCCAGAAAATCAACTTCAATCCTATGTAACGATGGATTTATTCCCATCGACTCCTAGCATCTTTGAAGATGAAAAAATGAGCAATCCAGAAGACTTTTTTGGAAATCAAGAGACAACAAAAGTATTTTCGGAATCAGCTAAAAATGTAAAGCCAAGATACTTTGGGGTTGATTATTCAAGGGTAAACTCAATCTATGACGAAGCGTTGACGGATATAGCCAGATCAGGTAAAGATCCTGACAAAGCTTGGGATGAAGTACTGGATAAAGTTGAGAAAGAGCTTGGTAAATAATCATAAGTGTATGTTCAAAAAGAAGGAAAAAGATTGGGTGTAATAAGCCAATCATAAACACCAATATATTTATTTTTCCTGACTTTTTGGAACATCCTCAATAAGGAATCAGATGGTAAATCTTATCTGATTCCTTATCATCATAAAACGATTGTTTTCAACGAATAAATGTTGAAAAGGAGAGAATTTTATGGAACACCCAGTAAAACCACAAGAAACGTTGAGTAATCCTATAGTAGTTACCCCAAAAAGAAATCTTTGGAAGGAAATTTATAAAAATAAGGCTTTATATTTATTTATATCGCCGTTTTACATAGTTTTTATTGTCTTTGGATTGTTTCCTATCATATTTTCCTTGTATTTGTCATTTCAGAAATGGGATGGAATCGGTGATATGGAATTTGTCGGATTGCGCCAATTTCAGTATTTACTATCGGATGCCATGTTCTGGAAAGCTGTCGGCAATACTTTTATTATTTGGTTTGTTTCGACGATTCCGATGCTATGTGGGGCATTAGTCATCGCTTTTTTATTAAATGCGCCGTTTGTAAGATTTAAAGGTTTTTATCGATCCGCCTATTTCATTACGAACGTTACGTCAATTGTTGCGGTTACCATTATTTTTAAATCAATCTTTGGAAATCAGTATGGGTTGTTGAATTATATTTTAACGACACTAGGTGCAGAGCCGGTAAAATGGCTGGATTCTAGTTTTCTAATAAAAGTGGTGATTGCTTCAATGGTCGTCTGGAGATGGACAGGATACAACGCGATTATTTATTTGGCCGGGTTGCAAGCCATTCCTAATGACTTATATGAAGCAGCAAAAATCGATGGAGCGAATACGAGGCAGCAATTTTTCCATATTACGATTCCTCTATTAAGGCCGATCATTCTATTTACCATTTTGATGACAACGATTGGATCCATGCAATTATTTACCGAGCCGCAAGTATTGCTTGGAAATTCCGGCGGGGTTGGTGGCGCTGGAATGACGCTCACCCTTTATATGTACAAACAAGGTTTTGTTGACAATCAATTTGGTTACGCTTCCGTCGTATCCTGGGCATTGTTCTTCATCATTGCCTTATTCTCGTTAGTGAATTGGAAAGTATTTGATAAAACTGGAGCTAGATAAGACAAGAAAGGATGGATTTTTATGAGAATAAAGACAATAATAATGCATGTTTTATTATTGATCGGGGTCGGAATATCCATTTTTCCGTTTTACTGGCTTACAGTGATGTCAACCAATAAGACGAGTGATATATTGAGATTCCCACCTAAACTAATATTTGGTTCGGAGTTATTTACGAACATTACTAATGTATTTAATAACGTAGACTTTTTACAAGCGTTTATAAACACATTGTTTGTTACAACCGTGCAAGTTATTTGTGTACTATTTTTCTGCTCGCTTGCTGGATTTACTTTTGCCAAATTCCAGTTTCCTGGTAAAAAATGGCTTTTTGGTCTTTTGCTTGTAACGTTAATGATTCCATCACAGCTATCCTTTATTCCTTCCTATATTATCATATCGAAAATCGGATGGGTTGGAACGTATAAAGCATTGATTGTACCAGGAATTGCCAATGCTTTCGGAATCTTTTGGGTGAGGCAATTTTCCCAAGAAGCGATTAATGATAGTTTGCTAGATGCTGGAAGACTGGATGGATGCAGCCATTTTCGTTTATATTGGAATGTCGGGTTGCCGATTTTACGACCAGCCTTAGCGTTTTTAGGAATTTTTTCGTTTATTGGCTTATGGAATGACTATTTATGGCCGTTAATCGTGTTAAATGATCCAGCAAAGTACACGTTACAAGTGACTTTATCGCAATTAAATGGAATTTATGACACAGATTATGGGATGGTTATGGCAGGAACTCTTCTAGCCACACTCCCATTAATCATCATGTTCCTATTTGTAAGCAGACAATTTATATCAGGAATCGCAGCTGGAGCTGTGAAGGATTAAAAAGAAAGGGGGACGGGTTCAATGGGGACAGGTTCAATGGGGACGGGTTCAAATGGACCCGTCCCCATTATTTCGGAGGAACATCCACTTCAAGATACAATTTTTCACCTTCGACGATGGTAGCCTGTCCATTCGTCATGTCGATGATCCATTCGTTAAATACTTCCACTTCGGAATCTTCGACGTAAACCTCTAATTCAACCTGCTCGGAATAATGAATTTCCTTTAGCTGGTACGTAGATGAGCGCAATTCATTTTCTAGTTTTCCAAGCCAAGAGTAGTCGGCTTCGATATGCATGACGGTCATCAATTTTCGTTCGACAATTCCGACTGCATTCAGTCCTTCAGTCGTCGATTTCCCATACGCGCGAATTAAGCCGCCTGCCCCGAGCTTGATGCCCCCGAAATATCTCGTTACGACGACAACCGTATCTTTTAAATCTCGCTTTTTTAAAACCTCAAGCATGGGCACTCCTGCCGTTCCGCTCGGTTCTCCGTCGTCATTCGCTTTTTGAATCTGATTATGTTCTCCGATTAAATAAGCGGAACAATTATGAGTGGCATTCCAATGTTTCTTTTTAATATCTTGAATGAACTGCTGAGCTTCTTCTTCTGTTTCCGCGCGGCTAATATGGGCAATAAATCTTGATTTTTGAATAATGATTTCATGTTCTCCCTGTTTTTTTACAGTAAAATAGTTCGGAAGCAAGAAATTAGCTCCTCTCCATAATTTGAAGTGTAAGAAAAACTTAATGTGTATCAAAATTATACATGATATAATAATTAAATAGAATCATATCCATTTTATACGAGAATTTCGATAGGTCTTTTTATCTATCGATAGGCAAAAACTCCTATTTTAAAACGATTGATCCTATTTATTTCCGGTCATTTAGGATTATTTTGCTCGAATTATCGTTACAAAAATAGTTGAAATATGCAAATTAATGTAAAATTAATTTAATGCGTAAAGGGGGTATCCCTCGAGGTAAAAATGTTAAGAAAACTGGATGTTAAAGCGTTGGATTTTATAGTAGAACAAATGATAGAAACCGTGGATAAAAGTAAGGATGAAATTTTTCGCATCGGTGAGCAATGCCGGCAGGAGCATGATTCTTTAATTGCGGAATTAAAAGAAATTAAAGAGCAAGTGAAACATGTGATTGTGGAAGGCGATGACCTTGAAATTAAAGCCAGGCTTGCTAGAAAGCGACTTTCCGAAGTCAGTAAAAATTTCCGTGCTTATAGCGAAACAGAAGTCCGCGAAGTGTACGAGAATGCCCATGAGTTGCAAACGAGGCACACAATCAACGCTCAATTTGAAAAGCAATTGCGTCTAAGGCGTGATGACTTGGAAAGAAGGCTCTTAGGTCTTCAGGAAACGATTGACCGCGCCGAAACGCTTGTCTCACAAATTACGATCATCTCTAACTATCTTGTTAGTGACATTAAAGATATTGGTGAAGTATTAGAAGATGCAAAAATGAAGCAAGACTTTGGACTTCGCATTATTGAAGCCCAGGAAGAGGAAAGAAAACGCATTTCGCGTGAAATTCATGACGGGCCAGCTCAGCTTTTGGCAAACGTTCTCATCAGATCTGACCTGGCTGAAAAAGTACATAAAGAATTTGGACCTGAGCAGTCGCTGCTTGAAATTCGTAGTTTAAAAGAAATGATTCGGGCAGCCTTATACGAGGTGAGACGCATTATTTATGATTTGCGTCCGATGGTTTTGGACGATTTAGGCCTTATTCCGACATTAAAAAGGTATTTAGCGACAATTGAAGAATATAACAAAGTAGTGAAAATAAATTTTGTTCATATTGGCGAAGATAAAAGGCTTCCTTCTAAATATGAAGTCGCGCTCTTTCGCCTTATTCAAGAGTCGGTTCAGAATGCATTGAAGCATTCCAAAGCCAGTGAGATAGTAGTGAAATTCGAAAGAAGGCGTGAGAGCATTAATGTTGTTGTGAAAGATAATGGTGTCGGATTTAATCCTGAAGAAAAGAGAAGTGATTCGTTTGGGTTGATTGGGATGAAGGAACGAATCGTTATTTTGGAAGGTGTCCTTTCAATTGACTCAAGTCCTTTGACAGGTACTACCATCACTATGCAAATTCCATTATTGGATTAAGGGCAACTTCTCGTTGATTAAAGTAACAGCCTTTTGGTGGAAAAACAGCCAAAGTGTCATAGATTACATCCTATGAAACAAAAAAATGCAAAACATAGAAGCATGAGGGGGACTTAGTAGTGACAACGAAAATCGTAATTATTGATGATCATCAATTGTTTCGTGAAGGAGTGAAACGCATCCTCGAGTTTGAAAAATCTTTTACTGTCGTAGCCGAAGGGGAGGATGGCTCCGATGCAGTTGAACTAGTGGAAAAGTATTCGCCAGATGTCGTGCTTTTAGACATTAATATGAAAATGACAAACGGAATTGAAGCTACGCGACAGCTTCTAGAAGCATATCCAGAAACGAAAGCAATGATTCTATCAATCCATGATGATGAAGCTTATGTGACACACGCATTAAAAACAGGAGCTTCAGGCTATATGCTGAAAGAAATGGATTCAGATGAACTGATAGAGGCTGTAAAAATTGTCGCAGATGGTGGATCATACATACATCCGAAAGTTACACATAAACTTATCGGAGAATATAGAAGACTTGCAAATCAAACAAATAGCAGCGGCGGCTACCAACAACCAGAAGTTCAAATCCCGCTTCACTTGTTGACAAGCAGAGAATGCGAAGTGCTCCAGCTCCTCGCCGACGGAAAAAGCAACCGTGGCATTGGCGAAACACTTTTCATCAGCGAAAAAACAGTCAAAAACCACGTCAGCAACATCCTGCAAAAAATGAACGTCAACGACCGCACCCAAGCCGTCGTCACAGCCATTAAAAATGGATGGGTCGAAGTTCGCTAAAAATCCATACGTTATGAAAAAATCCGTTCAGACAAAAGTTTGAACGGATTTTTTGTTTTAGTAGATAAAGGGGGGACAGTCCCCATGGGGACAGGTTCAAAAGGGACAGGTCTGGATGCAATTATAGGGAGTTTCCTTAATGATAGATTCTGAATTTGTCTATAATAGAAGGAATTTATTTATTTTTGTCGAAATACAGTATTGTAATTAACATAGAATATGAAAGGATGATTCAATGGCTAGAAAAAGAAGGGAATGGATTCCAGGTGATACTTTGCATATTACCAGTAGAGGGAATCGAAAAGAGGAACTCTTTTATGATGATGAGGATAGATATTTTTATTTAGCTCTGTTGGCAAAAGCTAAAAAGAAATATCCTTTTTATCTCCATTCCTATTGTTTGATGAATAACCACATACATCTTCTTCTTGAAACCACTCATACTCCTCCAGGAAAAATTATTCACACGACACATACTTCATATGCAAGATATTTCAATAACCGATATAATTTAGTTGGTCATGTTTTTCAAGGACGTTATGTAAGCAAAAGAATTATGGATGCGGCCCATTTTCTATATGTAAGTCGGTATATTCATAGAAATCCACTTGAAGCAAACATCGTCAGTGATCTTAGCAGTTACTTCTGGAGTAGTTATCCATCCTACATCAATGGCAAAGAAGACCCCCTAGTTACTAAAGAAAAAATCCTCCAATTTTATCCATTAGATTCTATCAATAACTACCGCTACTATGTCGAAGCTCAACTAGATTATTAATAATTGAGGGGGACAGGCACTTTAGTACCTGTCCCCAATGAACCTGTCCCCAATGAACCTGTCCCCAATGAACCTGTCCCCAATGAACCTGTCCCCACTGGAAATGCCTCTTTTCAAATGTGGTTTAATTGGATAGAATGGGGAGAGAATATGGAAGTTAGTGAGGTTGATATTTTTGAAGACGGTGGTTGTGACTGATAGCACTTCATATATACCGAAGCATATACGTGAGAATTTGAATATACATATGATTCCTTTGAGTGTTGTTATGAATGGTGAGACGTATCGTGAAGAGATTGATATTTCCGCGAATGATTTTTATGAAGAGGTAAGAAATGGGCAAAAGCTTCCGACGACGACCCAGCCGCCGATTGGGGAGTTTGAAGAATTGTACAATGAGTTAGCGAAAGAATACGATGCGATTATCAGCATCCATCTTTCGAGTGGCATAAGCGGAACGTATCAGGGAGCGGTTGCGGCGGCTGATATGATAGAAGAGGCCAAGGTGTATCCGTACGATTCCGAGATTAGCTGCATGGCTCAAGGTTTCTATGTAATTGAAGCCGCGAGGATGGCCCAAGAAGGAAAAAATCCAGAAGAAATACTAGCTCGTTTAAATGATCTAAAAACATATATGAGAGCGTATTTCATGGTAGACGATCTATCTCACCTACAGCGTGGTGGAAGGCTTTCGAGCGCACAGGCAATAATTGGCAGCTTGTTAAACATTAAGCCACTTCTCCATTTCGTAGACAAAGTTATCGTTCCTTTTGAAAAAATTCGCACACGTAAAAAAGCGATGAAACGCATCGAAGAATTACTTGGCGAGGATGCTCGTAAAGGAGAACCACTTCAAGCAACCATCATTCATGCTAATCGTGTTGAAGAAGCCGCGAACTGGAAACAGGAACTATCCGCGCTTTATCCGAATGTTGAATTTACCATCAGCTATTTTGGCCCCGTCATTGGCACCCACCTCGGTGAAGGTGCAATGGGACTTTGCTGGACGAAAAAATAACAGTGGGTTGGCTTCCTTCCCACTGTTTTTATAAAAAATATTCCTCGAGGTGATTTGATGAAAAATCTCACACCAGAACTTCAATTCTTTCTCTCCGGACGCTCCCTTCTTGCTTCAGAAATCCCCTTTCCTCCTGAAAAATTGGACGAGCAATTCTCCATTGGAAACATTAAAACCATTCCCGGTATTGTTAACAAATCAAAAAAGTGGCATTGTAACAGATGTGCGAATTCTACGCAAAGACTGTTTGCGAATTTTCCATGTGCCAATTGCCAGAACAAAGATGGGTGCTATTATTGCCGAAAGTGCATCATGATGGGACGAGTGGCATCATGTACTCCTTTATACACATGGAGCGGCCCTCCTATAAGAAACCGACAAAAAACGACACTCAAAATCCCTGGTCAAAAAATCACCCTTCAAACACCATCAAAACTACCGCCCAAGCTCCGCCACACCTACTTATCATGGGACGGTCAACTCTCACCAGGTCAAAATGTGGCATCGCAAGCAACCATCCAAGCTGTTCAAACAAAAACGGACATCTTGATTTGGGCGGTTTGCGGAGCGGGGAAAACGGAGGTGCTTTTTGAAGCGATTGATAAGGCGCTGCTCTCGGGCTATCGTGTTTGCATTGCCACACCAAGAACAGATGTCGTATTAGAACTTGCACCGCGGTTTAAAAAAGTCTTTCCACATACAAAAGTGGCCGCGTTGTACGGAGGTACCGAAGAGCGCCACGTTTACGCGCCGCTCACGATCTCGACGACACACCAACTCATGCGTTTTGAAAAAGCATTCGATGTCATGATTGTCGATGAAGTCGATGCGTTTCCTTTTTCTTATGACGAGAGCTTACAATGGGGTGTGAAAAAATCCACGAAAAACACCGCAGCACGAATCTTCCTAACAGCCACTCCAAATGAAAAATGGCAGGCTGAATGCAAATACGGTAAAAGAAATCACATCAAAATCCCTGCCCGTTATCATCGAAAACCGTTGCCAGTACCAACATTTAAATGGTGCGGTGATTGGAGAAAGAAATTTAATAAGGGACGCATTCCCAATAACGTAGAAGCATGGGTCAAAGAACGAATCAATTCGGATAAGCAGGCACTCGTATTTTTACCCCATATTCAACTAATGGAAAAAGCCCTCCCACTATTTCGCAAACTCCATCCAGAAATTGAATCTGTACACGCAGAAGACCCACTCAGAAAAGAAAAAGTTGAAAAAATGCGACAAAAAAAGATTCCAATACTGCTCACTACGACAATCCTTGAAAGAGGAGTGACATTCCCAAACATCGATGTCGCAGTCCTTGGTGCAGAGGATGACATTTTTACAGAAGCCGCACTCGTACAAATTTCCGGACGGGTCGGGCGTAGTTCGGAGTTTCCTGGCGGAGACATCACTTTTTTCCACCATGGACGCACGAAAGCGATGATTCGCGCGCTTTTCCATATTGATAATATGAACAAAGATGCTTTGAAAAAGGGAATGATTGATAGATGACAAACCATTGCCTATATTGCGATGCACTTATAATGAATGAAATGGATTGGATCAATATTATTTTTCCAAAAAAGGAGCCGGCATTATGCCAGGAATGCAGGGGAAAGCTTGAACCAATCAAAGGAGAACTTTGCAAATTTTGTTCGAGACCTTTAAAAGAACTAGATCCGAAATTCATCACAGAGCATACATGTCTAGACTGTATTCGCTGGGAGCAGGATCCACAGTGGAAAGGGACACTTGATAAAAACATCTCAATCTTTGTATATAATGATTTTTTAAAAGAATTCATTGCGCGCTTCAAATTTCGTGGTGATTATGAGCTGGCGAAAGCTTTTTCTGAAGAAATCTCTTCTCAAATAAAAAACATCGAACACGACCAGCTCGTTTCCATTCCGCTCAGTGAAGAACGCCTAAAAGAACGCGGGTTTAATCAATCAGAGGCCCTCGCGCGTCAAGCAGGATTCTCCGCATACGACCTCCTCATCCGAACCCATTCAGAGAAGCAATCAAAAAAATCACGTGAAGAGCGACTTACCCAAAACCAAGTGTTTCAATTAAAGCAGTCCACCAACATATTTCAAGGAAAAAACATCCTCCTCATCGACGACATTTACACGACAGGATCCACGTTAAGGCAGGCTGGAAAAATATTAAAAGAAGCTGGTGCTAACCAAGTTCAATCATTGACAGTCGCGAGAGGTTAAAAAGTTTGCGATGATGCCGATATAAAAAATAAGAACGGCGAATGAAGGAGGGTTTTTCAATGGATTTATTGAACTGTCCAAACTGTGGCACAATCTATGTGAAAAATTCAGTTCGTGATGTATGTGATAAGTGCTATCGTGAAGAAGAAGCGCTATTTGATAAGGTGTACCGATTTTTACGGAAGCAAGAGAACAGGGCTTCAAGGATTGAAAGAGTTTCACAAGCTACTGGAGCGCCTGAAAAATTACTATATAAATGGGTGAAGCGTGGTCGTTTACATACGACACAATTTCCAAACTTAGGTTATCCTTGTGATCGTTGTGGGAAAATTATTAAAGAAGGAAAGCTTTGCGACGAATGTTCAACAGGCATAAAAGGTGAGCTAAATTTATTTGACAAAGAAAAGGAACGCATTGAAAAATTGAATAAATCCGTCTATTACTCACAAGAACCGCGAAAATAGAAGAAAATTGGCGACAATTTCCTGTTAAACTTTTTTGGCAGACCACCGATAATAAAAGTACAAGACATAGATAGCGTAGTTAAAGCCATAATCATAAGACATAATGTGTTCCAACTACTGCGCTTTTCCTTAGATGGAAAGTTAGGAGGGACGTAATGAAGATTAATCCATTTCGACATGTGGATGCAAATCCTTATAAAAAGCAACTGAATAAACCTGAGAAACTACCAACTACAGGTAAAACCGATAAAGTAGAAATTTCCGCTGAGGCGAAAGAAATGCAGAAACTACCGTCAATTGTAAAAGAGCGGGAATTGCGAGTTGCTGAGCTAAAAAACCAAGTACAAAATGGCAACTATAAAGTTGATGCTAAGGAAGTTGCAAAAAGCATAGCGAAATTTTATCAACTATAAAAAAATAGTAGCGATTATCGAACGGATTCGAAGCAATGCTCACGGAGGAGCAGCTAATGAAGCGCGGCTAATAAAAAATGGGTCTTTAAATGACTCTATTTAAAGCTGCCATCCATTTCAAGAATCCAAGATAAAAGGGAATCTGCCCCCAGCATCTTTGGGTGGGCAGATTCTTTATTTTTACGAAAGGAGGCTGTAAAAAATGCAAGTTTCGAACGAAGCAAAAACAGCTATTTTACCGCAAACCGAGATGCCTGTAACGATTAAAGAAGGCGGAACCTACTCAGCAACTGTAAAGGAAAAGCTTCCGAATAATGAAGCGATTGTTCAGGTCAAAGGTCAGGACATGCATGTGAAATTTGACGGGAATATGCCTGAATCAGGAAAAATTACACTGCAAGTGATGGATACGAAACAAGAAATCCCTATCGTAAAAGCGGTCCCTACACAAACGGCACCTGCAGTCGATAAGGGTGCAGGCACTGCCCTTCCTGAAAATGTACGACAAGCGATTCAAATTCTGAATCAGTACCATATTCCAATCAGTAGAGAAACATTGAACAATATTAGAACTTACATAGAAAAAGGATCTGGCACACCTGAACAAAGACTTGAAACGATCATTAATATGGCTAGGAAAATTCTTGATTTCACCCCTCAGCAAATAAAATCGGTGCATGAAGCGTTGCATGGGCGTGCACTTGGGCAAGTGTTGCACGACCTAGTGTCGGAATTGGATCCGGATTTCAAGGTGGAAAATCCTTCCTTAATAAGAAATGATGCTCATCAAGGTGCTCATCAGATTCAGCAAGGGAGTAGCACATCATCCGAGCCAAATGCTTTTCAAGCAGCCATTCGCGAAGCATTGAAGCAAGTGAGAACTGCACCCAATCTTTCAACGGTAATGCAACTTATGAACGGGATGCAGGATTTTCCTGATTCATTGCATCAGGCAGTAGAAAAGGCAGAGCAATTACATTCGTCAGGCAGGGAGTTAGCAGCAAGGCAGGAGCTCGCAACAGCACTGACTAATCTTGTGGAAAACGAGGCACCTGAACAAGAAGCGGAATTTGCCTACCGAATGAGTAATGAAATTTTAGCTACAATCCCTGTGCAATCTCGGGATTTGATTGTCACGACCATTACGAAAAAACTATCACAAGCAGCGCTTGATTTTAAAGCGATCAAGCGTGACATCGTGAATACGCTGCGAACTGCGGAAAATCTTTTAAGACAAGCACCTATACAAGCGAGACAGTCTCTTGAAGCGGTCATAAAACAACTAGACAATGCGATTTTAAAAAGTGACTTTATGTTATACACCGATATGGGAACCGAGAAAAAGCTGATGCAAGCAAGTTCACAGCTCCATGAAGCGAGAAAACTTCTCGGAAAAGGGGATTTTACAAAAGCGAGCGAAATCGTGACTCAAGTAAGAAATACTGTCGATAAATTGATGTTCCAGCCTTCTGATCAGCGTGTGCAGCATTTTGTTTCAAAAGAAATGTTAAATTTAGAACGGCTGCCACTCGAAAAAGAAATCGTTCGTTCATTTGAAGAACCATACCAAACGTTAAGGCAGGAGCCCAGTGCGAGGCACGCGTTTGAATATCTTAGACGATTGGGTCTGACATACGATTCAGATATCGCTCACCGCCTTGTCTCGGGTGACGGGTCTCGAACAGACGATGCCTCTTTAAAAAATAGTTTACTAAGATTGATTCAAGCTGAAGGAAATAATGCAGCTAATCAAAGAGGGGAGCAGGCATTGAACAATTTAACAGGGCAGCAGCTTATGAGTAAGACAGACAACTCGGGACTGCAATCGATGTTGTTTTCTCTTCCGATTATTTTGCGAGACAAGCTAGAGAACGTAAAAGTATTTTTAAAATCCAGCCAGACGAAGCAAAAAATTGATTGGGAAAATTGCAGTTTATACTTTTTGCTCGAAACAAAACGGATGGGAGATGTCGGTATTTTATTGACAGCTGTTGATAAAAACTTGTCCGTCACGATAAAAAATGATCGGCTTGATTTTCAAAATAAAATGGAACCTCTCGTAAAAACGGCAAAAGGAAGGTTGGCGGAAATTGGCTATAAAATCGGTACAATCCAATTCTCTAGACTGACTCCTTTAGAAAAAACAGAAGAGCGCAAAGAGCAAAGTAATAAGCCTAGTTTTACAGAAAGAGGGTATGATTTTTCAGTATGATGCCATCATATTTTAATCAAAAAAATCGGCGTTTGAAAAATGGACCATCCGCTGCCGTCATTCGCTACGATGAATCACAAGATAAAGCTCCTCAAGTAGTGGCCCATGGAACTGGGGCAGTCGCCATGAAAATCATGGAACTTGCGAAAGAACATGGGGTCGCCATGCAAGAAGATGCTAGCTTAGTAGGACAATTACTAGATATTGACCTCGGCGACAATGTTCCTCCTCAGCTTTACTCTGTCATAGCGGAAATTTTACTTTTACTAGAGGAAATGGACCGAAACTATTAAAAAACAATTGAAATATCCGATATGTAATATGAATGGAGGCAGGAAAATGGATTTTTTAACAAAAGAATTAATCTACCAAAAAACGCCACAGCAACTAACTGCATTCCTATACGAAGCGTGCATCGGTCATTTAAAAGAAGCGATTGAATGCATTGAAACGCAAAATTATCCGGAAGCGAACACGAAGCTTCAAAAAGTGAATGACATCATCGAGCGCCTTGGAGTTGGATTGAATTACGAAGCTGGCACAATCGCCAACCAACTCGATACGCTCTATAACTATATGGCAAACCAAGTGATCATGGGCAATTTGAAAAAGGATATTCCGATTTTACAGGAAGTGTTAAGCATTTTGGAGCAGCTGGCAAGTAGCTGGAATGAAGCCATGCATATGGAAAATACAGACGGTCAGCGCGAACTCTATCGGAAAACGAGCGCCTACGAAAAAAACGTCATGGTCACAAGCCGCGATTAATCGATGAAGGAGAAGAAAAACATGAGAATCAATCACAATATACAAGCGTTAAATGCATACCGAAACCTATCACAAACAATGGGCAGCACATCAAAAAGCTTAGAAAAACTTTCATCTGGACTTCGTATCAACCGTGCCGCAGATGACGCTGCTGGACTAGCAATCTCTGAAAAAATGCGCTCGCAAATTCGCGGACTTGGCATGGCTGAGCGAAATGCGCTTGATGCAGTGTCTTTGATTCAGACTGCGGAAGGGGCTTTGAATGAGACTCATACGATATTGCAAAGAATGCGCGAGTTGAGTGTGCAGGCGGCGAATGGGACGTTGGATGACGATGATCGAAAATCGATTCAGTTAGAAATAGAACAACTTGTAGAAGAAGTTGATAGAATTGCACAAAAAACTGAATTTAATGGAAAAGCATTACTAGATGGGTCTAATACAGAAAACTTTAAATTCCAAATTGGACCAAATGACGGAGATTCTTTAGAAGTAGAGTTGGGAGATATGTCATCCGATGAGTTGAAAATTAGTTCTCTTTCATTAGAAACTGCCGATAAAGCAGATGAAGCAATTAAAACACTTGATGATGCCATTAAAGCTGTCTCAGAACAACGCGCAAAACTCGGAGCCTACCAAAACCGTCTCGAACACACAGTTACGAACCTGCAAACAGCTAACGAAAACCTAACTGCTGCAGAATCGCGTATTCGCGATCTTGACATGGCTCTTGAAATGACGAACTTTACAAGAAATAATATACTAAACCAAGCTGGGCAAGCAATGTTGGCGCAGGCTAATCAGTTGCCGCAAGGAATTTTACAGTTGTTGCAATAATGGTTTTCTCCTCCAGCCATCCCCAAGAGGGAGCTGGAGGAGATAGTAAAGTACCTAATATCGGAAGTATTCTATTAATAATCGGTAATAAAATGAGCATAACCGGTAGTTATGGATCCACTTTCGGTAGTAAAAAACCCAGAATCGATAGTAAACTATTCACAATCGGTAGTAAACTTCCAGAATCGGAAGTAAACTATCCATAATCGATTGTAAAAACTAGTATCAAAAAACCCGGAGTGATTTTCATGGAAGTGCGCAGGGTCGAAAAAACAGGAATCAATAGCGTGCAGAAGAAAGAACAGCAAGCAACAGAATCGATAAGATTTTCCGAAGTGATGGCAAAAGGTCGCGAAAATATCGTTTATGAACGTATGGCCCAGCTTCGCAAAGATATTGAAGCGCAAGGCCAGAAACTTGCTAAATCACAGACGATTGAAGATTTTAAAAAATATAAACAGCTCGTCAAATCTTTTATGGACGACGCCGTCAAGAACGGATTGCAGCTTGAAGAGCAACGGGGGCTTGATTGGCGTGGTCGCACGAAAGTGTACAAAATCGTGAAAGAAGTAGACAAAAAGCTGATAGATTTGGCAAATACTGTCCTTGACAAAGAAAAAAGAGGGCTTGAAATCCTCAGTCTCGTCGGTGAAATCCAAGGACTACTTATTAACATATACACTTAAGAGGGGGGACCTCATACATGTCGGTCCAGCTACTCATACAATCGATGGAAAAGTTGCTTAGTTTGCATGAACAGTTGCATAAAGCAGCATTGGAAAAAACAGAAGCCATCAAAAAGAATGATATAAAAAGTTTGGACAAGTTGCTTCGCGAAGAACAAAGGCTTGCAACCTCTATTCAAATTACAGAAAACAAGAGGCAGCAAGCAACTGCTATTTTATCAAGTGGCGATAGAACGGCAACGATATCGCAAATTATTCAGCAGCTGGAAGGTCCAAACAAAGAAACGCTTTCCGATTTACAAGTAAAGTTATCCCACATGATATCGGAATTGCAAGAAACGAATGCCCTTAACCAGCAATTACTACAATATTCCTTGCAATTAATAAATTTAAATCTTGATTTGCTCTCACCAGAGCCTGAATTGCCAAACTATACAAAATCTCAAGGTGAAGCAAGTGAAAATGCACAAACAAGTAGATCAGTTTTTGATTCGAAAGCATAAACATTTTGAGGAGGACAGGCGATGCGTTCTACATTTATGGGTCTCGAAACGTCCAAACGTGGTATGTATTCACAACAAAGTGCCATATACGTAACTGGCCACAATATAGCGAATGCCAATACACCTGGGTACACTCGCCAACGAGTAAATTTTGAAACAACGATACCATATCCCGCGGCATCGATGAATCGTCCGCAAATCCCGGGACAATTAGGGACTGGAGTAAAAGATGGAACGATTCAACGAATCCGCGATCGATTTGTCGACGAACAGTTCCGTGGAGAAAATAATCAGTTTGGCTATTACGAGACGTTGGCTAAATCCATTTCACAAATAGAAGACGTTATGAACGAACCGAGTGATAACGGGTTATTAAAAGCAATGGCTCAATTCTGGCAAGCATTAGAGGATCTAAGTACAAATCCAGAAAACGAAGGTGCAAGAAGGGTCGTCATACAGCGTGGTACGGCAGTAGTGGAAACTTTCCAATACATATCCCGTTCAATAACTACGCTACGTAATGATACGAAAAAAGAATTAGATGGAACAGTGACCCAAATCAATAATCTCGCTGCCCAAATTGCATCTGTTAATAAGCAAATTAGCGAGGTAGAGCCTCATGGTTATTTACCGAATGATTTATACGATGAGCGCGATCGATTGATTGATGAGCTGTCAAAACTAGTTCCAATCGAAACGACTGACATTCATTATGGCGGTAATTCATTAGACATTGCTGAAGGTGGAAGGAATGTTTTTATCGTAGGAGCTGACGGAGAAAAATTACCTCTTGTTTTAGGGAATGGATCTGAAGAGGTAGATTTAGAAAAACTTTCTCTTTCAGAAGGAAATGGAAAATTAGCAGCACTTATCTATGCACTTGGTGATGAAGATGAAGGAACTGGGTTATATCCAGAAATCCTTGATCAGCTGGATAAATATGCGTATTCGTTTGCTCAGGTTTTTAACGCGGTTCATAAACAAGGTTTTGATTTGAACGGAAATCAAGGAAAGGACTTTTTTACATTCCCGGATGATCAGGGAGATTACAAAGGGGCTGCTGGTTCAATCAAAGTAGGAATTACACAACCTTCAGAAGTTGCCGCATCTTCAGTCGCACTTGAAAAAGGAAACGGACAAAACGCATTGGAACTTGGAAAAGTAAAGGATCTAGTAATCTCTGAATTTGAAGTAACAATTGGCGGGGAATCATTAAAAATCGAAATCGAATCCGGCACGCTGCAATCCTTTTACGAAGGAATAATCGGTGTTTTAGCTGTAAAAGGCCAGCAAGCGAATCGCCTTTATTACAATACTGGGGTTCTGCTCAATTCTGTAGAAAATAACCGTCGCTCAATCAGTGAAGTCCATCTTGATGAAGAATTTTCCAACTTAATCCAATTCCAGCATGCGTATGCTGCATCTGCGAGAATGATCTCAGTTGTGGATGAAATGTTGGATAAAATTATTAACGGCATGGGTAATGTCGGTAGATAAGGGGTGTGAGCCATGCGTGTTACAAATGGCATGATTGCTAAAAATGTCATGACTAATATAAACCAAAGCTATAATCGTCTTGATAAGCTTTTTACGCAAGTACAGACTCAGAAAAAAATTTCCCGTCCATCAGACGACCCTGTCGTTGCGATGAAGGGTATGTTTTATCGCATGAATGTCCTTGAAGTCGAACAGTTTAAACGCAATTTTTCCGAAGCGCATAACTGGGTGGAAACGACGGACTCGGCCATTGGGGAAGCAAGCAAAGTCTTGGAGCGAATTCGTGAATTGACCGTCCAAGCAAGCAACGAGACATACGATGAAGGGCAATTGGAGGCAATCAAGGAAGAGATTGCTCAGTTAAAAGAGCATATAAAATCAATTGCCAATTCCAAGGTTGGAGACAAATACATTTTTAATGGGACGGATACGTTAACCCCTCCAGTCGATAAAGATGGTAATGTTAAATTTAATACGAATAACGTTGAGTATGAACTTGCTAAAGGGATATATGTTCCCGTTAATATGCTTGGAGAAAATGTCTTTGGTACAGGAAATGATAGTGTTTTTACAATGTTGGACGAACTTGAAAAGGCTCTTAAAGATGGAGACTCACAGGCTGTAGGTGGATTTTTAGACAAAATAGATGCTAGCGCCAATAAGATGCTTTCCGCAAGAGCAGAGCTTGGCGCTCGGACAAACCGACTTGATTTCATGGAAGATCGAATCGATAACCAAGAGATTATTGCTAAACGGATTATGTCTGATAACGAAGACATTGAATTTGAAAAGGTTGTTATGGAATTCAAACAACAAGAAGCTATTCACACTGCAGCAATGTCTGTTGGAGCCCGAATCATTCAACCGACATTAATGGACTTTTTAAGATAAGATAAAAGGGATGCTCTCTTAGTTTGGGACATCCCTTTACTTTTACAAAGAAGGGGCTTGGTGAACGTGCAAATCCCACAAATTAGAATGGAATCGCAATTTGCCAAAATAGGAATGGATACGGTACCTGCTAGACAATCGATACAGCAGCCAGATGCAGATCTTCATATTGAGCAGCCACAAGCGGAAATGAAAATGCGTACGATTCCTGGCAGGTTAACGATAGATCAATCGCAAGCATGGAGAGATATGGATATAAAAAGTATTTTCGAACGTGTACGAGAAAATGCACAACGTGGAAAGCAGAAATTATTAGAAGGAATTGCTCGCGTTGCTAGAGAAGGCGATGAAATGCTCGATATTCATTCAGGACGAGATGTGTTGGTTGAGCAGGCGAAACGAAAAGCAAATCCACCTCCCGTTGATACGAATATCACTTGGGTGCCATCACCTTTTTCTGTTAAAATTCATTATGAGCCTGGTAAAACAGATATTCAATTCCAGACAAGAAAACCAGTAATTGATGTCAAGATAAGAAAACCAATTATTTCGTACGTGCCAGGCGATGTAAATATCTATGTAAGACAACAAAACAGCCTTAAAATTGACTTTGTAAAATAGAAAGTGGAGCGTGACCTTATGAAAATACAAACTAAATACCACGGCGAAGTCGAAATCCAAGAGAAGGATATTTTAACATTTGAAAAAGGCATCCCAGGATTCCTAGACGAAAAGAAATTTACTTTGTTGCCGCTGCCTGATATGACTTCTGTTTCGATTATGCAATCAGTTGAAACAGCAGGGCTAGCATTCGTCATCGCAGATCCGTATAGTTTTTTTGAAAAATACGATTTTTCGTTAGATGAAAATACAGTAGAACAATTGGACATAAAAAGCGACACAGACGTAAGTGCATTTGTCATTTTGACTGTGCACGATCCATTTGAAAATAGCACAGCGAATTTACAAGCTCCGATAGTTGTAAATATAAAAACTAATAAAGCAAAACAAGTTATCTTAAACAACGAAAACTATAAAACAAAACACCCGCTCTTCGGGCAACTGGCAAAGAGGTGACGAGATGCTCGTACTGACAAGAAAAAAAGGAGAATCCATCCAAATCGGCAACGACATCGAAATCACCATAGCGTCCATTAAAGGTGACCAAGTTAAAATTGGTATCAACGCTCCAAAACATGTGGAAATACATCGGAAAGAAGTGTGGCTGGATATCCAAAGTGAGAATACTGCAGCATCGGCAGAAGTAAGCGACTTGTTTGGAATATTGGAGAAGGCGAAAAAATAAATGTATGTGGAAACTGTTAAAGGGAAAGGAAAATTGGCAGTTTTTTATTTTTTTGATAAAAAATTGATCAAAAACTATTAAACTTTCCCGAACCGTGACGATATAACTAGTGAAGCGAATCACAGGGGGCGGCCGACCCTCAACATTCGCGAAAAATAAACACACGATTCACAAGGACGTGAATCGCACATTCAAGGAGGAAAAAAGAATATGATTATCAATCATAACATCGCGGCGTTGAATACGCATCGTCAATTGGGTGCGGCTTCAGCAGGACAAGCAAAATCAATGGAAAAATTGGCTTCTGGTCTTCGGATTAACCGTGCTGGTGACGATGCGGCTGGACTTGCTATTTCAGAAAAAATGCGTGCACAAGTTAAAGGATTAGATATGGCAGCTAAAAACGCTCAAGACGGTAAACTTGAAATGCCGCTCTAAGTAGCAATACTTAGATGAACACTCCGTGAATTCGGTGGAACCCCAAACCAGCTTGCATTTGTGGATGGTGGGCAATACCGAGCCAAGCCTAATGAATTGGTTGAATGTAGTTAGGAAGGTGTAACGATCAGGTGGTGAGGAACCAGACCAATAACCCACCCACGAGCGCGGGGCATCCCAAGTGGATGAAGATATGATCTGAACTTTATGGAAACATAAAGAAGCAAGAGATTAAATACTTTTGCGATAACAAAATTGATTTCTCTAATCCAAACTGCTGAAGGTGCTTTAAATGAAACACACAGTATCCTTCAACGTATGCGCGAATTAGCTGTTCAAGCATCTAATGATACAAACGACATTGACACAGATCGTGCAGCAATACAAGATGAGATTGATCAGCTAGCACGTGAAATTACCCGTATTTCTGAAACAACAGAATTTAATGGTAAGAAATTGCTTGATGGTACATTTACATCTGCTTCAGGTGGTTCAGCTTTAACATTCCACATTGGTGCAAATAAAGATCAAAATGTTACATTAAATATTTCAAAAATGGATGCTGCAACCCTTGGGGTTGGTTCTGGTGATAGCAAAACTGGTACTGGTATTAAGGTTGACACGCAAAGCGATGCAAATGACGCTATCGAAACACTTAATACAGCTATCAAAACTGTTGCCACTGAGCGTTCAAACCTAGGTGCAATGCAAAACCGTCTTGAGCACACTATCAATAACCTGGGTACTTCTTCTGAAAACCTAACAGCTGCAGAATCTAGAATTCGCGACGTGGATATGGCGAAAGAAATGATGAACCAAACTAAGAACTCTATTTTGGCTCAAGCTGCCCAAGCTATGTTAGCTCAAGCTAACCAAGCTCCACAAGGCGTACTTCAATTATTACGTTAATTATTTTTCTAAAGAGTAACCCGTTTCTAGGGTTACTCTTTAACTTGATTCGAAAGGATTATGACTATGCAAACGATTATCATTTTAGCCGGAGTCCCCTATGATCATCTAAAACAAAGACCTCAGCATATTGCTTCTTATTTTGCTCAACAAGGTTATAAAGTAATTTATATCAGCATTACCGACTATACAAAAATCCCTCCAGATATTTTTAAAAAAATTAATGATCGTAATTCTTTAATAAATGAACTATTAGTACAAAATGATGATAAAGTTTTTATCATAAAAAATACAGTAGCAAGGGATGGATTAGACAGTATTAGCTTATCAGGATTAATGGACAAAATTTATTATTTATATATAAATGAAAATCTTATCTATTTTGTATCTTTTCCTGAGTGGATAACATACTTACAAAAATTATCTCCTACTTCAAAGTTAATATATGACTGCCTGGATGATTGGGAATCATTCTTAAATGATTTAGAAATGGGATATAATGAGGAATTGTTATATAATGAGCGCAAAATTGCGAGTGTAGCAAATCTCGTTATTGCTTCAGCTAGAAGACTATTCGTTAAGATGTCTTATTATAATAATAATGTTTACTATCTACCAAATGGTGTGTGGAACAGTGATTATGAGAACATAAATAGTAGTAATGTTGTTCCGCATGATTTACAACTACTTAACAAACCAATTGTTTTTTTTATGGGAGCTATAGCAGAATGGGTAGATATTGATTTAATTAAATATGCTGCTGAATTAAGACCCGAATATTCTTTTGTGTTCGTAGGTCATAAGAGGTGTGAATTGCCAAAGCTTTCTAATGTATATTTTTTAGGAAGCAAAAATTATGAAGAACTTCCGAATTACTTAGCAAACTCTAGGGTGGCAATAATACCATTTAAAGTAAATAATTTAACCGCTGCAGTTACACCATTAAAACTTTATGAGTATTTGGGCTCTTCCACTCCTGTCGTAACAACAGTTATGCCTGATGTAATAGGACTTACTGGCTCTAAAACGGCAATTAACTACAATGAATTTATTGATTATCTAGATTATTATATTTGTATGAATGTGTTGGAATATGAAAGAGAGTCACGATCAGCAAAAGAAACTGCTGAGATGTTTGATTGGTCTTATCTGTTAGACCCACTAAATTCATATATAAATGAAGATTCCTTTAATTTACAAGCAAAAGATATGTTTATTCGTGAGGCAATAGTCAAATATACGAAATTTAACCAAAGTGATTTGATTAAAAATGAATTATTAAGTTTATATAATTATTTAGGTTTATACGAGTCCTCCGTTGAGCTTTTTGATTTTAATTTAGTTTTAAAAGGAAATAAGCAAATAGATTATGAAAAATTAGCATTGGCATATTTTAAAAAGGGATATAGTGATCAGGCTGTTCAGTTATTAAAAATTCATATAAAAACTACGGGAAAAAGCTTACTTTTAAACTATCTTGATTCTTTATTAAATGAAAATGATTATGAAGTATTGTTAGAGATTTTTCTTTTAAAGCTATCTGGTAATATATATGAGGCGCTTAGAATAATTGACGAATATATTTTACATGAGGAATATAATCCAAAGTTATTTGGATTGTTGAGTGGTCTCTATGTAGAGCTTGGTGAATATGAGACTGCATTTCAAATAGCTTTAAACGTTTTATCAGAAATGAATAATTTAAATTTGGAAGAAATCTTTCAAAATAATACCTTGTTTTTTATTGTGCAGTATTTATCAGAGAAAAGGCAGTTTGAATTGGCGGAGGAAATTGCTCTTACTCTTATGAAAATCAATGAAGATTGGGAAGAAAAGGCACTTGAATTACTGTCAGATGTTTATATTTCGCAACATTTAGAAAAAAAGTGATGTTAAGCTTTATCTAGTTTCTTTAAGTATGAATTAAATAAATTCAAAGAGGTTGGGAAATATGCAAAGTAGCTATACAGTAGGATTTACAATACAGTCACCTTTTCATTATTTTTTATATGAATCTATTATTAATGAATTAGTAAGTAGAGATATTAATTGTCATCTTTTAATTAATGATTCTATTAAATATGATAAAGAATGGGAAGAAATGTACAATAGCTTAGTTAAGTTTATAGAAATGCTTGAAAGAAAAGATATTGAAGCATTCCTAGTTTCAACCGTAGAAATCTTTGGATTTCAGTATGATTGCATTGTGAGTCCTTATTATATTGATGAAGTCAGAAAGTTAGGAAAAAAAAATATACGTCTAATGTATAGTTTAGCTAAAGAAAATTGGACATATTCTTGGTGGAATATATTTTTTGATAAAATATTATGCTATGGAGAATATGACTTTAAAAAGTTGAACATATACGATAACTGCACTATTGTAGGTAATCCCAAATTTGATAATTGGTTTAATGATATAAGTGCTCTAGAAATAAATAAAATCATTGAGAAGTATGACCTTAAACTTAATAAAAATATTGAAACCATTATATACGCTCCGACATTTGGAGAACTAAGTTCAATCGATGAATGGATTGAAGAAGTAAGTCAATTAAAAGATGATTATAATATTATTATTAAACTACATCACGGAACAGCCCATCTTAAAAGTGAGAAACAAAGAAGGGACATTATTAGGAAGCATTTTATTAATGTGCTCGATGATAGCGCAAATTTATTAGATTTATTAAAAATTAGCGAGTATGTAATCACTGATTACAGTGGAATTATATTTGATTCCATTTTAGCGAAAAAAAATATTCTTCTGTTAAATAACGGGAATGCCTCTATACTTAGTGATGAAAGTAGTGCAGAAGTAAAAGTAAGAAAAGAAATTGTAAATGTAGAAAAAGGTACTAGTATTAAATATATTTTACAAAATAAAGAAATGTTAAAAATACAACTTAATAAGATGGAAGCATTAAAAAATACATATTTTTCAATGCTAGATGGTAATGCGGGTAAAAGAGCTGCAAAAGAAATTATTAAGGAGCTAAATGAAAGGGAAAATAAAGAGAATAAATTATTGCAAAGTCTAAAGCAAAAGCTGTTCATTGACAGCATAAATTAGAAATTAGTTTATTTTCCAATTTTACATTCTAAGATTTCCTTATAGGGAGAAAAAGAAATGGTTACTAAAGATGTATTACAAAAAGCTCAAAATAATAAAGAGAATGAAGAGTATTGGGATGCTTTTTATAAACATTTTCAAGTTGAGGAAGAATCAACCTTTTGCAAATATATTAAATCAAAGTTAGTCAAAGACACTGTGATTGTGGATATTGGGTGTGGTACTGGGCGAGATACATTTTCTTTTTATAAAGATGGATATAGTGTATTTGGAATTGATCGTTCTTCACAAGCTATTGCTTTTAACAAACAGTATTTAATTAATTGTTTTGAAAACAGAGAGATATACTTCAAGAAGCTTGATATTTTATCGGATTATGAATTTATACAGTTCCTCCAAGAAACTTCAAATTATGCTAAAAGCATGGAATGCAAACTATTGGTTTACTCTAGATTTTTCTTACATTCAATAAACGTAACAGCGGAAAATATTTTGCTTAATGCGATTACTGAAATATTACAAACTGGTGATTTGTTTGCAGCCGAGTTTAGAACGATAGAAGACTTTGAAAGAGAAAAGGTTTATAATAATCATTATAGAAGATATATTGATTCCGAAATATTTATTGAAAAACTAGAAACACAACATAGCTTTGAGATGCTTGAATTTTCAAAAGGCACCGGTTTTTCTCCGTTTAAGGGTGAAGATCCCTTTTTAGCAAGAGTATTTGCTAAAAAAATTTAAATAATCTATTTCATCAATCATGAAACGTTTTTGTAAAGTCGCAAATAATAGGATCCTATTCTTACTAGGGTCCTATTAATTGTGAAGTAAAGATGAATTGAATTAGCAATGGCTTTATATACTTCTGATAGCGGGTACACTTCTGTCCAAGATACATATATCGTTGGCCGGGAACCGTTAATTGGAAAGGATATTGCCATTCATCCAAACATAATGTTCGCCTTTTATTTGACCTACATATTAATAATCAAAAACATACTATTGATCTCACATTAAATGCAGGACATTACAATTCTTCTTCACTCATTCAGGAGTTCAATCGCTCATTGCAGGAAAAATTGACAAGCCTGGGAATGTTTCCTGATTTATCCAAGCTCAAATTGGCGGAATCACAAGTGGTACGGCAGAAAATGATAGTGACAAGCTTGTTTTTAAAGCTAACATGCAAGAAAATGGGCGAAATGATGCTGGTTCATATCGAATTGATGGTGTTCGAGGAAGTGCTGCTTATACTATTTTTTATAGAGCAGAGAGCGAGCCGACACCAACGTATACAATCGGTATTGTCGATCTGCCTGGGATAACCGAAATAAAGAAGGGGTAAATGACACGTTTATCTTGGATGTTGATGGTGTGGAAAAGAAAATGGTATTAAATGCTGGAATATATAAGATTCTGATACTTTATTAAATGAAATTAACACCCAGTTAAATGCAATGAATGCGAATATCATAGCATCTTATTATGATGGGCGATTAAAATTAAGTAGCAATGAGGTTTGGACAAATTTCCATCGATGGGATAAGAGGAAATGCTAGAGGTACTCTATTTTTTAAAACAGATGATCGTGAAAAAGATGAACCAATGAAGTTCCAAATTGGCGCAAATGCCAACCAACATATTACATTTGAAAGAATTAGAGCCACTGGCGAGTTATTGCGAGTGAATACAGTTATGAGCAATGACCGAAATCATTCCGAAATAGCCTTGCTAAGAATTGATGAAGTAATGAAAGCTCTTAATAAACAACTTTCCTATGTCGGTGCAGTTTCAGACCGCTTAGAACACGCGATTAGCAATGCATAGAATTATGCTGAAAACATTATAGCTAGTGAATCACGTATTAGAGATGTAGATTTGGCAAAAGAAACGATGGAAAAAGTTAAAAGTGATATTTTAACCCAAACTTCACAGGTGATTCTATCACAAGTAAATAAAGATCCAATATCATTATTGGAATTACTGAAATAAATAGTAGGTTAAACAACATAACCAAATCCCATTCCTCAATTACTAGAGTTGGTATGGACATAGTCAAAGACGCCTAGGGGATGCATGATGTGAAAATCAAACATAACATCACAGCTTTAAACACACAAAGACAGATGAACTATGCTGTTAATAAACAATCAAGATCCATGATGAGGTTAAGTTCGAGCCTTGGGATTAATAGTGCTTT
>NZ_JAIAZY010000119.1 GCF_019459225.1 Bacillus sp. IITD106 | reverse complement strand
GTGGTCCTGTTTATCAATACTTTTACACTCCTAAGAAAACTTTCACCCTGTTTTAACCTGTAAAAAAGACAAGGATTTACATCCCTGTCTTTGTCTTAAAGCTAATAATAGTTAATCTTTAATAAACTGAAATCAAATAATGGTGGATCGTAATCCACCTCATGACATAGCAGAAAAAAAGACAGGAATTTAATCCTGCCTCATCTCTTTCGATAATTATATGGTATCTTATTCGTATATAATACTAATACCGGTGGTCGGGGTCCAAATAGGTCTTTAAGTACTGATTTAATAAGGTTTTGTAGAAGCGATGTGTAAAATTGGATCATTTCTATGGTATTTCCTCCATTAAAGCGCGATTGTTGAATATCATTTTTCTATTGAATAGTATCGTTGTACTGAGTAGCAAAAAATCCTACTATAAAAACCATTCATGAAAAGGTATCCCTATACCCATACTAACTTTGGGAGGTAGGTTATCTTATGAAATTCATTTGGTTGTCAGTCTTATTATTGATCGGAAGTCAAAACAATCTTCCAGATAATTTAGTCGTTAGTCATGAAGGAAAAACAATTGCAAATGTTAATCGCGTTTATTTTTCAAACCCATTAATAGATATTCCGCTTATTGATCAAAAAAACTACAATGAATTTATTCAAAAACTAGATAAGACCGTTTATAAACCGCCAAAAAACGCTAAGCTGGATAATAATGGGAATATTGTTGCTGAAAAAGTAGGGTATAAACTGGACCATGAGGCGTTCACACGTTTGTTTTATA
>NZ_JAIAZY010000118.1 GCF_019459225.1 Bacillus sp. IITD106 | reverse complement strand
AAACCCAGTCGCTCATGAGCGACTTTCCTATAATACTACCATTAAAAGTCTTTGTCAACACTTTTTTTGGTGGAGCCTAGCGGGATCGAACCGCTGACCTCCTGCGTGCAAAGCAGGCGCTCTCCCAGCTGAGCTAAGGCCCCAAAAATGATGGTCGGGAAGACAGGATTCGAACCTGCGACCCCTTGGTCCCAAACCAAGTGCTCTACCAAGCTGAGCTACTTCCCGAAAAAAATATTGTAATATTGGCGCGCCCGAAAGGAGTCGAACCCATAACCTTCTGATCCGTAGTCAGACGCTCTATCCAATTGAGCTACGGGCGCAAATATAAAAGAAATTTTAGAAGTGTTGGTGCCGAGAACCGGAATCGAACCGGTACGGTAGTCACCTACCGCAGGATTTTAAGTCCTGTGCGTCTGCCTGTTCCGCCACCCCGGCGTAAGTTGGAGCGGAAGACGGGATTCGAACCCGCGACCCCCACCTTGGCAAGGTGGTGTTCTACCACTGAACTACTTCCGCGTGGCTTAACAACTCTCAACTAAAAATTAATAATGCGGGTGAAGGGAGTCGAACCCCCACGCCTTACGGCACTAGATCCTAAGTCTAGCGTGTCTGCCAGTTCCACCACACCCGCGTAAAGATACGTTGTTTTGCCTTAAGCAAAAAAGGTAAATTATTTTGCTTGTAGCAAAAAATTTTGGTGAGCCATGCAGGATTCGAACCTGCGACCCTCTGATTAAAAGTCAGATGCTCTACCGACTGAGCTAATGGCTCATACATATTTTAGAAGAC
>NZ_JAIAZY010000117.1 GCF_019459225.1 Bacillus sp. IITD106 | reverse complement strand
ACCTCCCCGTCGATGTGAACTCTTGGGGGAGATAAGCCTGTTATCCCCGGGGTAGCTTTTATCCGTTGAGCGATGGCCCTTCCATGCGGAACCACCGGATCACTAAGCCCGACTTTCGTCCCTGCTCGACTTGTAGGTCTCGCAGTCAAGCTCCCTTGTGCCTTTACACTCTGCGAATGATTTCCAACCATTCTGAGGGAACCTTTGGGCGCCTCCGTTACTCTTTAGGAGGCGACCGCCCCAGTCAAACTGCCTGCCAGACACTGTCTCCCACCCGGATCACGGGTGCGGGTTAGAAGGTCAGTACAGCAAGGGTAGTATCCCACCGATGCCTCCATGGAAGCTGGCGCTCCCATTTCCTAGGCTCCTACCTATCCTGTACAAGCTGCACCAACATTCAATATCAGGCTGCAGTAAAGCTCCACGGGGTCTTTCCGTCCTGTCGCGGGTAACCTGCATCTTCACAGGTACTATAATTTCACCGAGTCTCTCGTTGAGACAGTGCCCAGATCGTTGCGCCTTTCGTGCGGGTCGGAACTTACCCGACAAGGAATTTCGCTACCTTAGGACCGTTATAGTTACGGCCGCCGTTTACTGGGGCTTCAATTCGCACCTTCGGTTTGCACCTAAGCGCTCCTCTTAACCTTCCAGCACCGGGCAGGCGTCAGCCCCTATACTTCGCCTTGCGGCTTCGCAGAGACCTGTGTTTTTGCTAAACAGTCGCCTGGGCCTATTCACTGCGGCTCTCCAGGGCTATTCACCCTAGGGAGCACCCCTTCTCCCGAAGTTACGGGGTCATTTTGCCGAGTTCCTTAACGAGAGTTCTCTCGATCACCTTAGGATTCTCTCCTCGCCTACCTGTGTCGGTTTGCGGTACGGGCACCT
>NZ_JAIAZY010000116.1 GCF_019459225.1 Bacillus sp. IITD106 | reverse complement strand
ATAATAGCATCACTTTTATCGCTATCTAAGATAACTGTAATAAATCTATTTACATCTTGATGATTATTTCCTGTAAAACTAATATGATTTTCAATTGGAATTCTACATCTCTTACAATCTGCCAAAAAATATCTAACCAAATTATAAATATAACCATTTGAAACTGATGAAGAAACATTGTACTCGATTTTGTTAAAGTCACTTTCATCATTCTCAAGTTTTTCTGTTTTCGTAAACGATTCCAAAGCAACCCAGATGTTGAGAAAACATGATTCTGCCGAGGGTGATTCTTCCGCTTGTCTACAATATCTAAAAACCCTTTGCATATTCAATTGTAGTTTAGGAGGAAGCATTTCTGCATACTCTAAAGGTTTTTCCAAAGCAACGGGGGCTAAAACACTTTTGAACTTAGGTAAATTTATGTTTGGTCTATATTCTTTTGTTTGAGATGAAATAATAATTGCATTCTCTACTTGCGGTATTTTATAACCATAAAACCTTAACGCATCCTCATTATTAACAAATCGCTGTAGGTACTCTTTAATTGCAGAATTCCACTCAAATGCCTCCACTTCTTCTTTAAAATAATATGCTTCGATAGCGACTCTTTCTGAAAGATCACCAATTGAACTAAATTCCTCAAGTATTTCTTCTCCACTTACAATTTTTAGTCCAATTAGCTCAGAAGCACGTCGGAATTCTTCGCTCATCTCATTTTTTATTCGGATTATACAGGAAAATTCCTCTTTCTGTCTTAATAAACCTGACAATAGATTTCTCCAATAATTAACTTTATAAAAATCATTTTTATTCACTCTTGTATATAAAGTATTAGTTGACCAACCTCTATATATCAATTCACTTATGAGACAATTCAGGAGACTGTCGATCAATTCAAAGTTATCAGCATCTAATTCTTTGCTCAAGT
>NZ_JAIAZY010000115.1 GCF_019459225.1 Bacillus sp. IITD106 | reverse complement strand
ATCCCAAATTACGAAAGTAAATTTACTGAATACTAATTTCCTTCGGAGTTAGTAAGTTTTTTCCAAATATGGATACCGAAGTGGCCTAATTTCTTATAATTGGGCAGTTTTCCCCCTTCCCCAAATGAAGGGGCATTTAATTTCCAATTTATTCAGTTGCCATTCGTCATTCTAGTTTATGTACGCTTTCAACCATTTTCACAAAAGCCTGTTTATGAAGATAGCCTTCCTGAATCTTTAACACGACCTGTCTAGCGTGAGAGACGAATACTCCCGCCGCTTGAACAATTTCCCTGCGAAATCTTTGAATCGTGTAGCTTTTCATGGAAGCTGGGCATTGGTCCATCTTAAAAAGCTCATATAGATTATAGGCAATTAACTTGATCAGCATATCCAATTCGTTGGCACCGAACGAGGCTGTGGGGATCCGGTTAATGGAAAAGCCATATTTAGCCTCTTTGATGTAATTTTCCATGCAGGCCCTTTGGTTATAAAAGCGCCAAATATCCATCGGTGACCAGTCCATGGTATGTACGAGTGCTTCATGATCCCAAATAAAGTCAACAAATTGCACCTGATCCTTTTCAAATCGATCGGCTTTTCGTATCACTGAAACACGTCTCGCTTTTTTCCAAGTAGTAGCTTGATAGTAAATCGTTTTTCCTTCAATGACGATATCTTCGTCAACAAATCGAATCCAAGGGGTTGAATCATCGTAGGCAGCCTTGGCTAGGCGGTTAGTCCATTTTAGTTTCCCGACGTAATCTATCTCTTTATTTTCCCAGCTTGCGTAAAAGTCTTCCCCGCCGAAACCTTTGTCAAAACGGGCATATCTTACTGAACGCAATGATGAAAGTAGTTCCAACGTTTCTTCTGCGAACTTAATGACATCGTCGGCTGTGTGGCTATTACCGGACCGGAGCTTTCCATTAAGGCATAATTTTGTTTGCCCTTCGTACACCAGCAAGGGATGATAGCTTTTCCGACCCGGCTTATGGGGATTCGGTCCCTTTTTA
>NZ_JAIAZY010000114.1 GCF_019459225.1 Bacillus sp. IITD106 | reverse complement strand
GCAGTCAGATCAAAACAACTTGTGGCGATGATAACAAGATTACCTTCTGTATCCTCGGTTTTGATTAAGCGAAGTGTGTGCTGCATCTTCGTTCCATTTTGTTCGTTACCAAGATATACTTCGGCATCTTGGTAAATCAAATTATCAGGATCAGGTGATTGTTCAGACAGTATTTCTATCTCAGCGTTCTTTTTAAGTCTTGTAATAAAACGAACACCTTCAAGACAGTATTTATCGAATTGCCTATAATCCACATATCCCCGGTCAAAAAGATAAAGAGCATCGGGGTCTATCTCGACAAGTTCATTCATTTGAGTCCGGTCCGCATGTTTTGCCGGAAGTAAAATAGCTTTATCGGGAATTGTTAACTCCTTTGTAACTACAACGCGTAAATGAAGTCTAACACCGGCCTTTGTTTTTCGAAACTTTGCCCAGGGATATTGGGAAATGCTCATACTCATTGTGGATGAATCGATCACATGAAGTTTGCCAATATCACGAACAATTGGAGATTGTTTCAATTGAGACTGGATCGTCATAACAAGGTGGTGAAAGATTTTCTCGAACAATCTTGGCGAAAGATTACACTGTTTTCTTGAAAGCTGTGAAGTGCTAATACCATCCAATTTCAAATGTACTTGAAGATCTTCTTCATCCTTCGAGTGCTTCGATAAATGAGTTAAACTGTCTAGTTCATTGATTTGGGCCACAATTAGCAGTTGCAGAAATTTGTATGCCGTTAGTTTTTTAACATACTTGTCAATGTCTACGACATTGATTAATTTAGTAAAAGTTTGTTCATCTATTACTTTTAATAGTTCATTTATTGTGGTTTTTGTGTTATCCTTGTCCATAGGTTTCTCCTTATATTTAGGGATTTGGACAGGACTACCAAACCTAATTATAAGGGGTTTTTTTATACCCTAAAAGACTTGGATTTACCATTTTTTCAATAAAATAACAGTTCCCTTTTTGTGAAATATATCTTGACAAATAAAAATCAATTTAATACAAAGCTAATGA
>NZ_JAIAZY010000113.1 GCF_019459225.1 Bacillus sp. IITD106 | reverse complement strand
ATTTTTTATATTAAATTTTATTTTACTACAAGGTAGTTTTTACTGGTTTATGAAATGGAAACGATTAAAGATTAAGGAAAATATTCTTCCTAACCTTAACAGGCTTCTTAGCAAATTGAAAAAGATAAATCTTACACTCATATATGTTGCTCCAGTTATAATCCTAATTGATATTATTCAGATGGAACAAGTTTCTTTTTCTCGAATATTCCTAACCGTATTCATTTATGCTTTTGCAATCATCGAGTATATTAACTACTACCACATATAATTAACAAATTTTAAAAACGGGAGAGGAAAAAAGTCTTCCATTGCTAAAGAACTAAACAAAATCAAATAGCCCTGCTTGGAAGAGTTACGCAAAAAGGGCGATAGATATAATCATCTTGATTAAACTAAAGAGTATAAGTTAGTAGGAGGAGTATTAAGATAAAAATATTTCCAAACTATTTCCGAATACCCATATTAAAAAGAACGAGTAATGGATATTCGGTCGAGACGGATGCATACTGCAAGTGTGCGGTTGGACAAAGGAATATTGATGTGTATATATAAAGAGTAACCGCAATTCATTTAGGTGGGAATAATGGACTTAGATCCAATTATGTATCATTAACAAAATTGTACATTCTAGAACAATCAAAAATGTACATTTTATCGTTGACATTTACATCTTCAATTCTTTGAATCCATGTAGTGTTTGATTTTCCAAACCATCAATCCTCATGTGTAGAGTATTGAATTCTTCTTTCATATCATTCTCCAAACCATTAATCCTGTTATGTAGAGTATTGAAATCTTCTTTCATATCTTTCTTCATTTCTAAGAGTAATTCATAAATTCTATTTTCCATTCCGTTCACCATCCCATATCTTACTTATAAGATGTTTTATAGTCTCTTACCTTTTTTCTTTTTTAGTTCTTTGCAACGTATGTTGAATTTGTTGAGTAGAAGCAACTATCAATAGCCATTTTGGTTACTGTATGTCCTTTTTTAGGTAGGGCAGTTTCTTATGGAAAGGAATGAACTATAAATTAGTCAGCTGCTGTAAAATGTTTTGTATATGATTATATTAAAC
>NZ_JAIAZY010000112.1 GCF_019459225.1 Bacillus sp. IITD106 | reverse complement strand
TAAAAAATACATATAGTAGAGAATAACTATTATTTGGATTAACCGAATAATAAATATACACAAAAGTAAAAACTATCACTGCAAAAAATTCTCCCGTAAATAAATATACAAGCCTTTTTTCTAAGCCCTTCAATGCTTACCCACCTTTTTTATTGACTGTTCACCGATATGATTAATAATATCTTATTGTGATAGTTTCCACACGATAATCAGAATACCCTTTAATATATATTCATTATAAAGAATTATAAAATGCAAGCACTGGACTTTATCAAGATTTATAACTGCTCCATCTACACACAAAACCGTCCCCTATATAAGCGAGAACGGTTTTATTTAATGCTGCAACTTTTATCAATTTATATCATAACAAAATTTCAGGAATTCTTTTAATCCTCGGATCTGTAAAAATATCATCTTCATCCGTGCTCCTAGTAGAAAACTCGGATACGACCGCTCCCTCATTTCCAGCTTTAAACCAGTGGAGTGTATTTGGTAGGATTGTATATTGTTCCCCAGGGTTTAATATGATTTCTTGAAGCGCAGTATAATATTTTTCATCACCTTCTGGAGGTTGTGTAGCTGGATTTTCAACAGGTTCTCCTTCCACATAGAGATATACTGTTCCATATCTGCATCTGAACGTTTCCTCTTTTCCATCATCAAAATCTCTTTTAGGATGTTTATGTTCAGGACATGTTTGATTTGGTAGTAAAGCTAGCTCCTTTGCACAAACTAGATCTGTATTTACGTATGTAACCAATTGCAATCCCATGTTTTCTATTTTCTCTAATCCAAAATCTGCAACCTCTACATTTTCTTTTTCTTCGTCAGTTAAAATAATATTCGCCTTTTCAAAAAGCTTAAGTGCTTCTTCTCGAATTCTTTCATATTGATCGCGTTTCACCTTCAACTCCTCCTTACATTAACCTATTTTTTCACCTTTGTTTAAAAAAACCTCCATTACTCTTTTAACGTCCTTTTTTATGGCTTCCTTTGCAACAACTGTAATATCGTGATAGAAAACATTATTATTGTTGCAAATATAGTCTTTCACAGCATCAGCGGCAATTTTCACAACAAGACTAATATTATATCCATGTTGCGTTACTTCATTTACATAATAACTGACGTGTCTGAGTAAATACCTGTATTGGCGCACGCAATTTCTCGGAAATCGTCAAACCTGCTGCATCATCTGAA
>NZ_JAIAZY010000111.1 GCF_019459225.1 Bacillus sp. IITD106 | reverse complement strand
ATAAAGCGTATAAGTTCAGAATCTATCCGACAAAAAAACAAGAAGTCCTTATCGCAAAAACGATTGGTTGTTGCCGTTTTGTGCACAATTTTTTTGTAGGCAAACAAAAGGAACAGGATGCTTATTGGCACATCAGTAATGAAATGGTTCAAAATGGACAACTCCCTCAAAATAATTGGAAAGGGGAATTCTTTGACAAAAACAAGTCCATCAAAGCCCTTCGCGAATTGAAAGCGCACTATCCATTTTTAAAAGAAGTGGACAGCATCTCCCTTCAGAAGTCGATTGAAAATGTGAATGATGCCTACACAAGATATTACAAAAAGCAAAATGATGAGCCACGCTTTAAATCGAAAAAGAATCCTGTCCAGTCCTATACAACCAAGCATGTAAACGGAAATATTGTTGTGCTGGATAAACATCTAAAACTCCCCAAACTTGGACTTGTACGCTTTGCGAAAAGTCGAGAGGTTAACGGGAGGATCATAAATGCCACGATTAGACGGAATCCCAGTGGGAAATATTTTGTTTCCATTCTTGCGGAGGTGGCCGTGCAGCCATTGCCAAAAACGGGTTCAGCCGTAGGCGTCGATGTGGGATTAAAGGATTTTGCAACACTGTCGGATGGGACTGTCTACGAAAACCCAAAGTTTTTTCGCGGACTGGAAGAAAAACTGGCCAGGGCACAACGTATCTTATCAAGAAGAAAAGTGGGGTCAGCTAATTGGCATAAACAAAGTGTGAAGGTCGCCAAAATCCACGAAAAAGTCACGAATGCAAGAAAAGACATGTTAAATAAAATCTCCACCCATCTTGTCAAAAACCACGACATCATCGGGATGGAAGATTTAGCGGTCAAGAATATGCTTCAAAACGATACTTTTGCAAAGGCTATAAGTGAAGCATCGTGGGCACAATTCAGAATGATGGTGGAATATAAAGCCAAGTGGTATGGAAAGCAAGTCGTTATCGTAGCGAAAAACTTTGCCTCCAGCCAACTGTGTTCCGATTGTGGCCATCAGCATAAAGCCGTTAAGAGTCTGGCGCTGCGTGAATGGACATGCCCAGCTTGCAAGTGTCATCACCATCGTGATCTTAACGCAAGTATCAACCTTCGCAAGGAAGCATTGCGATTAACCGCAGGAACTGCGGGGATAGCCTAATCCATTAGAAGCCAATAGGTTTCATTACTTAGGAATCTTGCGACTTTAGT
>NZ_JAIAZY010000110.1 GCF_019459225.1 Bacillus sp. IITD106 | reverse complement strand
GGGTCAACACCAAAATCCATGGTTGACTTTATGTAGATAAATATGGTAAAGAGGCTAAATAAATGAAAAACATCTGCCAACCTGTTATGCTTTGAGTTCCAACACAAAAAGCAAATGAGGTTAGACAGATGCCATTTAAGTATATCAATGAACTCTTGAATTTTCCAGAAGTAAAAATTGTTAATGTGAAAATAGAAGAATATCGCGCAATCATCGAAGTTACGCCTGTTGAATATGTTCAAAATTGCCCATGTTGTCATTCCTCTTCTGTGATTCGCAACGGCGTACCTTATAAACGGGACGTGCGTCATCTAGCAGCTTTTGATAAAACAGTTGACTTACGAATTCCAGCCATTTGTTTATTGTGTAAGCAATGCGACGCGAACTTCACATGGGAGTACACTTTTGTTGAGCCAAAAAAACGCTATACTAAGGCCTTTTCCGCATTCATTGCTCGGCAAACGTTCGGAACAACGGTTGAACAAATATCTCATGAACAACAAGTTCCTTATTCAACCATGGAACGAATTTTTAAGCGCGAACTCCATGAAAAGAGCAAAGAAGTTCAAAAGCAAGTGTATCAAAAGGCCGTGGAACGGGATAACTTAGTGCTTGGAATCGATGACTTTGCGATTCGTAAAGGTCACACCTATAATACAGGACTTCATGACTTAAAGGGAGGTCAATTTCTCGATGTCATCCCTGGACGAAAAGGGGAGGAACTGCAGAATTACGCTGAAAACCATGAGCTATTTAGGCTATTAAACCCCATTGCCGTCGTGATGGATTTGGCCAAAATGTATCATACTTTTTGTGAAGAATGGTTCCCAAATGCCATTCGAATCGCCGATCGATTCCATGTAAACCGTTATGTGACAGAGGCTCTACAGGATGTGCGCAGAAAGGCACAATCAAAGCTTTCGGCGCAAGCCAAAAAGAATCTCAAATCAAAGGCACGTCTCCTGAATAAGCGTGCAGATGATCTAACAGATGATGAGGCAGTGATTGTTCAAGAATGTTTGAGCTATGATGAGAGTTTAGCCAACATTTATAAATGGAAAGAAGATTTCATTACATGGTACGACTGCGCGCCGGATGTAAAAACGGCTACAATTTGGTTTGAACGCTGGTGTGACCAAGGGAAATCCCTTGAGTTATCTGAAGTAGATGCATGTTTAAAAACGATGCTCAATTGGAAGGAAGAAATTATTAATTATCATCGTCTTCGCTACACAAACGCTGCTGTAGAGGGGCGTAATAATCGAATTAAAGCTCTTCAACGAAGACTATATTTCACTCGAAATCAGTCTGTTTATAAAGAGCGTATCATGGTGGAGTGCAACCGTGAAATAGCATAGTTGTGCTTAATTTGTCAACCTTATATTTTGGTGAAGAGCC
>NZ_JAIAZY010000011.1 GCF_019459225.1 Bacillus sp. IITD106 | reverse complement strand
TTCCCCTTGCAAGAGCAGGACGTTGCCAGGCAACCAAGGACATCCAATTAAGGATGTCTTTTTTTGTGTGTTTGAAAAAGTGCCAAGACACGATTGATACCCTTCAGTACAAATTCTTTCCCCATGAAGGTCACCAATACTGCGATAGGTTCCCTTCAGTATGTATTTTCGCTCAGTGAAGGTCACCAATAACGCGATTGGTGACCTTCAATACATATTTTTACCCAGTGAAGGTCACCAAACCCCCGATTGGTACCCTTCAGTACAAATTCTCTCCCAGTGAAGGTCACCAATACAAAAGAAACGAAAACAATATAGGCAAGGATTAGAAGGTTCAAGAAGATCGAGGAATCAAAAGAGAGATTCGCCGGTCTTACTGATCCGAAGCTGGACAGAATAAATTCCACAGCTTTTTCACACATCAGCACTCAATCCACTTATGATAAACAACACGCTTAACCTTTATGTAACTATTTTTAACCAATAAGAAACTAATGCTTTCTTTGAATTGTTTATGATGTCATTAGAAAGAAAAATACAATAAAAAGAAAGAGGGATTTGTAATGGAAATGGGGATCTCAGTAAGAAAATCATCATGGGTGATCGCAGTGGTCACCGCACTAGCACTACTATTTTCATCTTTGTTTAGCTTAAATGCGGATGCTGCCGCACAAACAAAAGGGGATAAGGTTGCAGCCTATGCACAAACGTTAAAAGGGAAGCCGTTTAAGTGGGGTGGAACGACAGAAAAAGGGTTTGATGCTTCTGGTTTTTCACAATATGTGTATGCCAAAAGTGCAAAAGTCAATGTGCCGCGTACGAGTGCTGATCAATTTAAAAAAGGAAAAAGCGTTAAGTTGAAAGATTTAAAGCCAGGGGATTTAGTGTTCTACAAAACTAGTGGAAAATCTGTTTCGATTGTCGGTATTTATGTAGGAAAGAAACAATTCATCGGGGCTACATCCAATGGAGTAAGAGTCCAATCGATGAACCTTGATTACTGGAAGACTAAGTATGTAGGAGCAAAAAGAATCGTAAACTAAAACCATTTACAGGGGAGTCTATCATGAAATGGGAAAAAAATTAAGGAATTATTTCACTTTCTGATCTATATACTTGTAGCTTTGTCCCTATTCGGAGTGATCACTCTCCTAGTTGTCTTAATATTTATCCAATCTTAATCTTCGTAGCAAATTGTCTACGGAGTTTTTTTGTTTTTTCAAAGGAATTTTCCTTAAAATTGTATGTTATCCTCTGCTTAAGGGTAAATGGTTAAAAGAACATATATAGGGGGAAATTCCATGTTAGAAAACAGTATTATAATGGTCGTCATTATATTAACGATTAACATCGTATATGTTTCATTTTTTACGATTAGGATGATCTTGACCTTAAAAGGATATCGGTATATTGCCGCATTTTTAAGTATGATTGAAGTGATTATATATGTTGTTGGGCTCGGTCTTGTTCTTGACAACCTTAATCAGATTCAAAATTTAATTGCGTATGCAGTCGGATATGGGATAGGTGTCATAGTTGGTACAAAAATTGAGGAAAAGATGGCGCTGGGTTATATAATGGTGAATGTGATTACGAAGGAATATGATCGAGATCTTCCTAAGCAATTGAGAAATGAAGGGTATGGAGTGACAAGTTGGGCAGCTCAAGGTTTGGAAGGTGATCGAATGGCGCTTGAAGTGTTGACTTCTAGAAAAATGGAGCTGAAGTTGTATCAAAAAATTAAGGAACTCGACCCAAAAGCATTTATTATCGCGTATGAACCAAAAACTATTTATGGAGGGTTTTGGGTCAAGGCTGTAAAGAAAGGGAAATTGCCAAATTGAAAAAAGAATTCGAAGTGTTGGAAAATGAAACAATTAGCGATTGTTTAAAGAGGATGGAACAGGAGGGATATAGGGTTATTAAACGAACTGAAAAACCAATTTTTAAAGAGGAAACACATCAAGGAAAAACAAATTACATCCCAGTTTCACGAAAAATAATCTTCCAAGGAGTGAAATAGCCCTAAACACGAACATTCGGAATTAACGAATATTAAATGTTCGATTTTTGGTTGACTCGCATTCTATTCTTTGCTAAGATTAAATTGTATTAAAAGCCTCGTATATCATGGGAATATGGCCCATAAGTCTCTACCCGATTACCTTAAATAATTGGACTATGAGGAAAGTGGAATTTGGGAAGCATTTGTTGTGCTTTTTTCAAATGCGTATACAATACCCGGATTGACTGCTTTCTTTTGAAGAAAAGCAGTTTATCCGGATTTTTTATTTTATGGACGGAGGGATTACATGCAAACCGAAGTCGGAATCATTATGGGAAGTACGTCCGATTGGGAAACGATGAAACACGCTTGCGACATATTGGATGAATTGCAAGTTCCGTATGAAAAGAAAGTAGTGTCAGCGCATCGGACGCCGGATTACATGTTTGAATATGCAGAAACGGCAAAAGAACGTGGATTAAAGGTTATTATTGCAGGTGCTGGAGGGGCAGCACATCTCCCTGGGATGGTAGCAGCTAAAACCGTTTTGCCAGTTATCGGGGTTCCAATTGAATCGAAAACACTAAAAGGACTGGATTCGTTATTATCCATCGTGCAAATGCCAGGTGGGGTGCCAGTTGCAACGGTGGCCATTGGCAAAGCTGGAGCGATAAATGCCGGATTGCTTTCCGCACAAATTATCGGAATTGAAAATAATGCGGTTGCAGATCGCCTAGAAAAAAGAAGATCTGATTTAAAAGAAAAAGTACTGGAAAGCAGTGATCAGCTTGTCTGAAAAGTTTATTAAACCTGGGCAAACGATTGGAATCATTGGTGGAGGTCAACTTGGCCAAATGATGACTTTTTCAGCAAAAGAAGCCGGTTTTCGTGTTGTTGTATTGGAGCCCACACCTAATTCGCCAGCCGGACAAGTCGCGGATGAGCAAATTGTAGCAGCATATGATGATCGCGATGCACTTTTGCAATTAGCTGAGAAAAGCGTTGTTGTTACATATGAATTTGAAAATATTGATTATGAAGCATTGGATTGGCTTTTGGATAAAGTTCATATTCCACAAGGTGCAAAATTAATTAAAATCACACAAGATCGGATTTTAGAAAAGCAAGCTTTGAAGAAAGCTGGTGTCGAAGTTGCTCCGTATGCCGTGATTAATAGTGTAGAAGATTTAGAGAATGGAGTTAGAAAAATCGGCATTCCATCCGTTTTGAAAACATCGCGTGGCGGCTACGATGGCAAAGGTCAATATGTAATTAAAAGTGATCAGGATTTAGATGCTGCTGCCGAACTTTTAAAAAATGGACCGTGCGTCCTTGAAGCATGGATTCCTTTTGAAAAAGAAATTTCAATCGTAATGACGAGAAGCGTGTCTGGTGAATTGAGTTATTTTCCAGTAGGCGAAAATATACACGTGAATAATATTTTGCATCAAACGATCGTTCCTGCACGAATATCAGATAACGTAGAAAAGAGCGTGTCAGAATTGGCACATAAAATAGCCGATTATCTCAATCTAGTCGGGACATTGGCGGTGGAACTCTTTTTAACAGACGATGAAAAAATTTTTGTAAATGAACTTGCGCCAAGACCTCATAATTCTGGTCATTATACGATTGAAGCTTGTAATGTATCACAGTTTGATCAGCATATTCGTGCTGTTTGCGGATGGCCGCTGCAAAAGGTGAAGCTTTTACAAAAATCAGTGATGGTTAATGTTTTAGGACAGCATGTCAATGCGGTAATCGATGAGATTCCTAAGCGCCCTGATTGGTTCATTCATTTTTACGGAAAAGAAGAAGCGAAACATAATCGTAAAATGGGGCATGTGACTGTGCTGACTAATGATATAGAGGAAACGTTAAGGGGTTTAAACCAAACTAGGATCTGGAGGAGACATGATGATGTATAAGGTAAAGGTATTTGTAACGTTGAAGGAAAGTGTAATTGATCCACAAGGTTCTGCAGCTACGAAAGCATTGCAAAAGCTAGATTTCCCTGAAGTTGAGGAAGTTCGCGTTGGTAAGTATATTGAGTTGAAGCTTGAAAAAACAGATCGAAACATTGAAGAAACGGTACACAACATTTGTAAAGAACTCCTCGTCAACAAAGAAGTTGAGGATTATCGCTTTGAAATTGAGGAGGTTGTTGCACAGTGAAATTCGCTGTCGTCGTTTTCCCCGGAACAAGCTGTGAAGTTGATACGCATGATGTCATCATAAACAAATTAAATGAAAAAGCGGAATACGTTAGCCACCTAAGTGAAAATTTAGACGCATATGATGCCATCCTTATACCAGGAGGAGCTTCTTACGGTGATGCAGTTCGCCCGGGTGCGATTGCTAATATGCAGCCAGTTATGAAAGCTGTAAAAAAAGCTGCTGAAGCTGGAAAATTCGTTCTCGGAATCGGAAATGGTTTTCAAATTTTACTTGAAGCAGGTTTGTTGCCAGGTGCAATGCTTAAAAACATCAATCTAAAGTTCATTTGCAAACCTACACAACTTAAAGTGGAAAATAACGACACAGCTTATACTTCTGCTTATGAAAAAGGGGAGCAAATCAATATTCCGATTGCTCACGGAAAAGGGAATTACTTTTGTGATGAAGAGACTCTTGCTGAGTTAAAAGCAAACAATCAAATCATTTTTACTTATACATCGAATCCTAACGGAAGCATCGAAAACATTGCAGGCATTACGAATAAACAAGGAAATGTTCTTGGAATGATGCCACATCCAGAACGAGCAGTAGATTCATTGTTTGGTAGCGAAGATGGTTTTAAAATCTTTCAATCGATCGTAAGAAACTGGAGGGAATTACATGCAACAAACGCTTGAGCCAAATCCAACACAAATCAAGGAAGAAAAACTATATCGCGAAATGGGTTTGACGGATGAGGAATTTTCCTTAGCGGAAAAAATGCTCGGAAGAACACCGAATTATACGGAAACCGGTCTTTTTTCCGTTATGTGGTCAGAGCATTGCAGTTATAAAAATTCCAAGCCAGTTTTGAAAAAATTCCCGACTAAAGGTGATCAAGTTCTTCAAGGACCTGGGGAAGGTGCTGGAATCGTTGATATCGGTGACAATCAAGCCGTTGTTTTCAAAATCGAGAGCCATAACTCTCCATCTGCAGTTGAACCATATGAAGGAGCAGCAACTGGGGTCGGCGGGATTATTCGTGACGTATTTTCGATGGGTGCTAAGCCCATTGCTTCGTTAAACTCCCTTCGTTTTGGGGAACTGGATACTCCTAGAGTTCGTTATTTACTAGAGCAAGCAGTTGCAGGGATTGCTGATTACGGAAATGCCCTTGGGGTCCCAACGGTTGGCGGAGAAATTCAATTTGACGATGCTTATAAAACAAATCCTCTCGTAAATGCGATGGTTGTTGGATTGCTTGATCATGAGCATATTCAAAAAGGGCAAGCAAAAGGTGTCGGCAATACGGTGATGTATGTCGGTTCACCTACGGGTCGTGATGGAATTCATGGAGCTACTTTTTCTTCTGTAGAATTAGCGGATGAAGAGGAAGAACAAGAAAGAGCAGCTGTTCAGGCGGGCGATCCTTTTACAGAAAAAATGTTGATGGATGCTTGCTTGGAACTAGTTAAATCAGATGCGTTAATCGGGATTCAAGATATGGGTGCAGCGGGCTTAACGAGTTCTTCTGCTGAGATGGCGAGTAAAGCGGGATTCGGAGTGGAAATGAATCTTGATTTAATCCCACAGCGAGAAGAAAATATGACAGCTTACGAAATGATGCTTTCAGAATCTCAAGAGAGAATGCTCATCGTTGTGAAAAAAGGACGCGAACAGGAAGTCATTGATCTCTTTGAAAAATATGATCAGGAAGCCGTTTCTGTTGGTCATGTAACAGATGATAAAATGCTTCGTCTCTTTCATAAAGGTGAAGTGGTTGCAGAAGTACCTGCGGATGCACTTGCAGAGGATGCACCAGTTTATCATAAACCTTCTGAAGAACCAGCGTATTATCGCGAATTCCAAGCGATGGAGCAAGACATTCCTGAAGTGTCAGATTACAACGAGACATTGCTAAAACTTTTACAACAACCAACGATTGCGAGTAAAGAATGGGTGTATAGCCAATTCGATCAACATGTTGGAGCGAATACGGTTGTTAGCCCTGGCTCTGATGCAGCAGTTGTTAGAATTAGTGGAAAAAATAAGGCGATTGCGATTACGACGGATTGTAATTCAAGATATATTTACTTAGATCCTGAAGTCGGCGGGAAAATTGCTGTAGCAGAAGCAGCAAGAAACGTTGTTTGTTCAGGAGCAAAGCCGCTTGCGATTACAGATGGCTTAAACTTCGGCAGTCCTGAGAAACCGGAAATCTTCTGGCAAATTGAAAAATCAGCTGCCGGTATTAGCGAGGCATGTATCGCGCTTGAAAGTCCGGTTATCGGAGGAAACGTATCACTTTTTAATGAAAAAGGCGGAAAAGCGATTTACCCAACACCTATTATCGGAATGGTCGGTTTGATTGAAGATTTATCTTATATTACTACTCAAAATTTTAAATCAGCTGGAGACCTTATTTATCTAGTCGGTGAAGCGACAGATGAGTTCGGCGGAAGTGAGCTACAGAAGATGGTTAACGGCAAGATTTTCGGTAAAGCCCCAGCCATTGATTTAGAAGTAGAAGTAAAAAGACAGAAGCAAATTCTTGAAGCGATTCGCAATGGATACGTCGCATCTGCTCACGACGTTTCAGAAGGTGGAGCAGCCGTTGCGATTGCAGAGTCACTGTTTAGTACGAACGGACTTGGTGCGGAAGTAAAACTTGCAGGAAATGACACGGCCGCACTTTTTGCCGAAACGCAATCCCGCTTTGTTTTATCTGTTAAAAAAGAATATCAAGAAGCGTTTGAACAAGTAGTGGAGGATGCTGTCTTGATCGGAGAAGTTACAGATAAAGGGCAGTTAGTCATTGAAGGTTCAGAAAAACAATTGATTTCTTCCGAAGTTAAGACATTGGAAGATGCTTGGAAAGGAGCCATTCCATGTTTGCTGACATTAAAGGGCTAAACGAGGAATGCGGCGTTTTCGGAATTTGGGGTCACCCGGATGCTGCTAAAATTACGTACTATGGTTTGCACAGTCTGCAGCATCGCGGCCAAGAAGGTGCTGGAATTGTTGTGACGGATGGTCGTCGCCTTAAAGGCATTCGCGGTGAAGGTCTTGTTAACGATGTTTTTAATGAAAAGAAGCTTGAAAGCCTCCCTGGCAGTAGTGCTATTGGCCATGTCAGATACGGTGGAGCTGGAAAGGGAGGGTTGGAGAACGTCCAGCCCCTCCTATTTCACTCTCAAAGTGGGAGCTTGGCTTTGGCGCAAAATGGCAATTTAATCAACGCGAATGATTTAAAACATCAACTTGAAATGCAAGGAAGTATTTTTCAAACGACTTCTGATACGGAAGTTTTGGCGCATTTGATCAAAAGAAGCGGTTATCTTACGTTAAAGGATAAAATGAAAAATGCTTTATCCTTAGTAAAAGGTGCTTATGCACTTATTCTTTTAACAGAAACTGAATTGATGATTGCTTTGGATCCAAACGGGCTGCGTCCACTATCGATCGGAAAAATCGGTGATGCTTATTGTGTATCATCGGAAACTTGTGCTTATGATTTGATCGGAGCCGAGTTTGTCCGCGATGTGGAGCCTGGGGAACTAATTATTATTAATGACGAAGGTTTGAACGCTGAGAAATTTACCCTTTCTTCATCAAACGCGATGTGTACGATGGAATACGTATATTTTTCCCGTCCAGACAGTGATATAGAGGGAATTAACATCCATACAGCTAGAAAAAACCTCGGTAAAGTACTGGCTCGGGAAGCCCAAATCGAAGGAGATGTCGTAACAGGTGTTCCTGATTCAAGCATTTCTGCTGCGATTGGTTTTGCGGAAACAGCTGGGATTCCTTATGAAATGGGCTTAATTAAAAACCGCTATATTGGTAGGACATTTATCAAACCATCACAAGAATTACGGGAACGCGGCGTTAAAATGAAGCTTTCCCCTGTAAGAAAAGTAGTTGAAGGCAAGCGTGTTATCATGGTTGATGATTCGATTGTTCGCGGTACTACTTGTAAAAGAATTGTTCGAATGCTGAAAGAAGCGGGTGCTAAGGAAGTTCATGTGTGCATCAGCTCACCACCGATGAAAAATCCTTGCTTTTACGGAATTGATACATCTACTCACGAGGAATTGATTGCGTCTGCTCATAGCGTCGAAGAAATTCGTGAAATCATTGGAGCGGATTCTCTTACATTTTTAAGCGTTGAAGGAATGCTGGAAGCGATTGGACGTAAAGGCTACGGAAAAAATTGCGGTCAATGTCTTGCTTGCTTTACAGGAGAATATCCTACGGAAATTTATCCTGATACGCTATTGCCGCATGAAAAAGAATTGAATAGTTATTAAAAAATTTAGGAGGCGGGCGGGATGGCTAATGCCTACCAAAAGGCCGGAGTTAATATAGAAGCAGGATATGAAGCGGTAGAAAAAATAAAAAAGCATACGAAACGGACGATGCGATCTGGAGTTATGGGGCAACTTGGCGGTTTCGGTGGAGTATTCGATTTATCTGAATTAAATTTAAGAGAGCCGGTTCTCGTTTCGGGAACGGATGGTGTAGGGACAAAGCTAAAACTAGCTTTTATGATGAATCGCCATAACACTATAGGAATCGACTGTGTAGCGATGTGTGTAAATGACATCGTTGTTCAAGGGGCAGAACCGATTTATTTTCTCGATTATGTCGCGTTAGGAAAAGCGGTTCCTGAAAAAATTGAGCAAATCGTAAGTGGAATCGCGGACGGATGCGAGCAAGCAGGCTGCGCGCTAATCGGCGGCGAAACGGCAGAAATGCCAGGACTTTATGAAGTAGACGAATATGATCTTGCAGGATTTGCTGTAGGGGCTTGTGAAAAATCGCATATCATTACGGGTGAGAATATTCAAGAAGGCGATGTACTTATTGGCCTAGCTTCTAGCGGAATTCACAGCAATGGCTATTCATTAGTTCGGAAAATCTTTTTGGAAGAGCATGGATTTTTACTTGATGAAAAACTCCCTGAACTGTCCGTTAGTCTTGGCGAGGAGTTATTAAAGCCTACAAAGATTTACGTCAAGTCGATTTTAGCAGCTTTGCGAGAATTCGAAATAAAAGGAATGTCTCATATTACGGGCGGCGGATTTATCGAAAATATCCCAAGAATGCTCCCTGAAGGCTTAGGAGTCGTCATTGAAAAAGGAGCGTGGCCAGTTTTACCGATTTTCCAAGCTCTTGAAAAGTATGGACAACTGGATAAAACCGAAATGTACAATATTTTTAACATGGGGATTGGATTTGTCGTAGCTGTTCGCCCTGACGATGCTGAGGCTGTTATTCATTTCTTTGTAGAACACGGTGAAAAAGCTTATAAAATTGGTTCCGTAGTTGAAGATGAAGGAGTTACATTCGTGAATGCGGGGACAATAAAGTGAAAAAAATAGCTATTTTTGCTTCAGGTACAGGGAGCAATTTTCAAGCCATCGTTGATGCGGTTAAAGCAGGGTGCCTTCATTTGGAAGTCGCCTTGCTTGTTTGTGATAAACCGGGTGCACCTGTTATCGAAAAAGCCAAAAATGAAAACATAAAGGCTTTCGTTTTTAATCCAAGAGAATTTGAATCGAAAGCAAGTTTTGAGCAAGAAATTATCAGTGTTTTAAGAGAAAACGATGTGGATTTCATCGTACTTGCGGGTTATATGAGATTAATCGGAGCGACATTGCTTTCTGCTTTTAAAAATAAAATCGTTAATATTCATCCTTCTTTGCTTCCATCATTTCCCGGTAAAGATGCCATCGGCCAAGCGTTTCGTGCGGGTGTGAAAATCACAGGAGTCACGATTCATTATGTGGATGAAGGAATGGATACGGGTCCGATCATTGCACAAAGAGCATTAGAACTTTTGGGTGAGGAATCATTAACTGAAGTAGAACAGAAGATTCACGAAATAGAACATGTATTTTATCCGGAAGTCTTGCAAAAATACTTCGGAGAAAAAACTGAGGAGGACAGGTTCATGAAAAGAGCATTAATCAGCGTGTCAGACAAAACAGGTGTAGTTGACTTTTCAAAAGCGCTTGTTGAGCTTGGATTTGAATTGTTATCAACAGGTGGAACGAAGAAGACGCTTGAAGATAGTGGTGTGCCTGTTACGGGTGTGGACGAAATTACTGGATTTCCTGAAATATTGGAAGGTAGGGTAAAAACGCTTCATCCTATGATTCACGGGGGATTGCTTGCGAAAAGAAGTTCCGATGACCATTTGAAACAACTTGAAGAGCAAGGCATTAAGCCGATTGATGTCGTTTGTGTAAATTTATATCCTTTTCAACAGACAATCGCTAAGCCAGATGTGACACCAGAAGATGCAATTGAAAATATCGATATCGGCGGTCCTTCAATGCTGAGAGCAGCTGCAAAAAACCACGAAGATCTTGCTGTTGTCGTCGATGCAGCTGACTACGAAACTGTTCTTTCTGAGCTGCGCATTAATGGTGAAGTTTCAAAATCAACCAAAAGAAAGCTTGCTGCTAAAGTGTTCCGCCATACAGCTGCATATGATGCACAAATTGCGGAATATATGACGGAGCTTGCTGGTGAAGAACAGCCTGAGCGAGTGACGTTTACATATGAATTGAAACAACCTTTACGATATGGCGAAAACCCACATCAAAGAGCAGCTTTTTATAAAAAACCACTAGGATCAGCTTTTTCAATTGCAAATGCAGAACAACTGCACGGGAAAGAATTATCCTACAATAATATTCACGATGCGGATGCAGCTTTACAGCTTGTGAAGGATTTTGACGAACCTGCGGCTGTTGCGGTAAAGCATATGAACCCTTGTGGAGCTGGGGTTGGTGCTTCTTCTTCTGAAGCATTTAAGAAAGCGTACGAAGCAGATCCAACGTCGATTTTTGGCGGTATTGTCGCTTTTAATAGGGAAGTAGATGTAGATGCCGCTCGCCAGTTGCATGAGATTTTTCTAGAAATCATTATTGCCCCATCGTTTACAGAGGAAGCATTGAACATTTTAACGAGCAAGAAAAATATTCGTTTATTGACGATTCCATTTGAAGGTACACAAAAACGAGAAAAAATGCTTACTTCCGTAGAAGGCGGGTTGCTTGTGCAGGATCAAGATTCCTTCACATATGATGATGCGCAAATTACGATTCCAACGAAACGCAAACCTACAGATGAAGAATTAGCGGCATTGAAATTAGCGTGGAAAGTTGTTAAACATGTAAAATCCAATGCGATTGTTGTAGCAGGAAACGATATGACGCTAGGTGTTGGAGCTGGGCAAATGAACAGAGTCGGAGCGGCAAAAATCGCCCTCGAACAAGCTGGTGAGAGAGCAAAAGGAGCAGTCCTTGCTTCGGACGCCTTCTTCCCAATGAGCGACACAGTAGAAGAAGCAGCTCGAGCAGGAATTACAGCAATCATCCAACCAGGCGGATCCATACGCGACGAAGACTCAATCAAAGCATGCGACGAACACGGCATCGCCATGATATTCACAGGTTTGCGTCATTTTAAACATTAAATGGGGACAGTCCCCATGGGGACAGGTTCAAAAGGGACAGGTCAAAAATAATAGTGGGCGGTGATTTTTTGAAGGTGTTGGTTGTGGGCGGAGGCGGTCGTGAGCATGCCCTTTGTAAAAAAGTAAAAGAGAGCAAATTGGTAACGGAAGTTTATTGTGCGCCAGGAAATGCTGGTATCGGGGAAGATGCTATTCTTGTTCCGATTAAAGAAACGGATTTTTCAAATCTTATTCAATTTGCGAAAGAAAATAAGGTCGATTTAACAATTGTAGGACCCGAAGTTCCCCTTGCGGCAGGAATCGTGGACGAATTTGAAACGGCTGGTTTGAAAATTTTTGGTCCGCGTAAAAATGCCGCCATTATTGAAGGTAGTAAATCGTTCGCGAAAGAATTGATGAGAAAATATCATATTCCAACTGCAGAATACGAGAGTTTCCATTCTTATGATGAGGCTAAAGCGTATGTTGAAAAAAAGGGAGCGCCTATTGTTATTAAGGCTGATGGGCTTGCAGCTGGAAAAGGTGTTGTCGTTGCGATGACACTTGAAGAAGCGGATGCCGCGTTAAAGGATATGCTTCTTGATGCAAGATTTGGAGAATCATCTGCTACGGTTGTAATTGAAGAGTTCCTTGAAGGCGAAGAATTTTCCCTCATGGCTTTTGTGAATGGAGAAAAAGTTTATCCAATGGTTATTGCCCAAGATCACAAGCGTGCCTTTGATGGTGATAAAGGTCCAAATACGGGTGGAATGGGTGCGTATTCTCCTGTCCCATTTATTTCTGAGTCTGAGGTGGAACGTGCAGTTGTAGAACTTCTACATCCGACAGCGAAAGCGATGGTGCTTGAAAATCGTTCTTTTACCGGAATATTATATGCTGGATTAATCCAGACAAATCAAGGTTCCAAAGTAATCGAATTTAACGCCCGCTTTGGAGATCCAGAAACACAAGTAGTATTAGCGAGACTTGAAAGTGATTTAATCCAGTTACTGAATGATTTGTTAGACGGAAAAGAGCCCGACATTCAATGGTCGGACGAAGCAGTCGTTGGCGTTGTGTTAGCAGCCGATGGTTATCCTGGAGAATATAAAAAAGGTATTCCTTTGCCAACCTTTTCATCTGATGATCCTAACGTATCCTTTTTCCACGCAGGAACAAGCCGTCAAGAAAATGAAGGACCTTACCTATCAAATGGAGGGAGACTACTGCTTGCATCTGCAAAAGCAGATTCAATTCAAAAAGCTGTAGAAAAAGTCTATCAAGAAATGAAACAACTAGATGATAAAGAATTTTTCTATCGTAAAGACATTGCACATAAAGCCCTTTAATATTAATGGGGACAGGTTAAATGGGGACGGGTTCATTTGAACCCGTCCCCATTTAACCTGTCCCCAAATTCTCTTCACAAATTATTAATATTTTTCTGTAGAACTTTACTGCGTTAAAATGGATAGTATGTTAGAATAGTATTGTGTTGAAAGTTTTGGTCCCAGGAGGATTGGGTATGTGGAATCAACGATACCGCTGGAAAAATAGACAGATACGGGAACAGGTTTCTGTTATTGATGGGCGAAAGTCGCCTACTCTTTTGTTAAAAAACGCCCGTTTTCTACATTCAATTTTAAAGAAATGGATTACGTCTAATATATGGATTTATCATGATCGAATTATTTATATTGGTGAAGAGCTGCCGAAAAGATTGGAAAACTGTGAAGTGATGGATTGCTCTGGCTTGACACTAGTTCCGGGTTATATTGAGCCTCATGTTCATCCGTTCCAACTCTATAATCCCCAATCATTCGCCCGTTTTGCATCTCAAACTGGCACAACGACGTTAATCTGTGATAACTTATTCTTTTTTCTTCATTTAAGTAAAAAGAAAGCGTTTTCACTTCTAAATGAACTGAATGAATCACCTGTTTCGATGTATTGGTGGGGGCGTTTTGACTCACAAACGGAGATGAACGAAGAGGAAACGATCTTTACAAATAGTGAGATTAAAGCTTGGCTTGAACATGAAGCTGTCGTTCAAGGAGGAGAATTGACGGGGTGGCCTAAGCTTCTGGCTGGTGACGATTTAATGCTGCATTGGATTCAAGAAACGAAGCGTCTCGGCAAAAAAGTGGAAGGGCATTTCCCAGGTGCTTCTGAAAAAACGTTGGCAAAAATGAAGCTTTTCGGTGTGGATGGGGATCACGAATCGATGACTGGAGCGGATGTTTACAAACGACTTATGCTTGGGTTTACCGTTGCCCTTAGACATTCCTCCATCAGACCAGATTTGAATGTCATGTTAAAAGAAATGCAGGAATTAGGGCTTGATCAGTATGATTCGCTTGTTTTTACAACTGACGGTTCTACACCTTCCTTTTATAAAAAAGGGATTATGGATATGATGATTGACACGGCGATTAAAAATGGAGTGCCCGTAGTAGACGCTTATCATATGGCTTCCTATAATGTTGCACGCCATTACAATATGACTCACCATCACGGAATGATAGCGACAGGTAGGGTCGCAAATATTAATTTCCTTTCAGACGATAAAGTGCCGACTCCTATATCAGTTCTGGCAAAGGGTCAATGGGTAAAAAGAGATGGCCAAAATTTAATAAATGATTTAGATATTAATTGGAAGAAATTCGGCTTCGAGCCACTTAAACTAGATTGGGATCTGCAATCTTCTGATTTGCAATTTTCCATGCCTTTTGGAATTGAAATGGTTAATGATGTTATTACTAAACCATATTCTGTTTCTCTCGATTTATCAATTGATTATCTACCACAAAATCACGAAGAAAGTTATTTTGCATTGTTAGATCGGAAAGGGAAATGGCGAATTAACACAATTGTCAAAGGATTCGCAAAAAGTGTAAGCGGTTTCGCTTCTTCTTTTTCCAATACTGGAGATATTATTTTAATAGGTAAAGTGAAAAAAGATATGATTCTCGCTTTTAAAAGAATGAAAGAAATTGGCGGGGGTATTGTCCTTGCAGAAAACGGCAAGATCCTACATGAAATCCCATTGACGCTTACGGGAATAATGGCTGATCAATCGTTGGATGAATTAATTAACGCTGAAGAAAAATTAAAGGAATTACTATACGAAAGGGGATACCCATTCACGGATCCTATCTATTCTTTACTATTTTTCTCTGCAACTCACCTGCCCTATATTCGTGTAACGCAAAGCGGAATATATGATGTTATGAATAAAACTATACTATTTCCGACATTAATGCGTTAAAATGATAGAGTATAAAAGACATTAGGGGATGGAATAGTGAAACATAAATGGATAACAGTCATATTTTTAATCACTGCAATTTTACTATTTTCAGCTTGTAGTAAAAAGGCTCCTGAGAAAGAAACGGAAAAGCCAGATGTAAAGGAACCAGAGCAAACGGAGCAGACTGAAGAAAAAACGGATAAATACCACTTTCCACTAACAGGAATAGGAACTGACACGGAGCCAAATCAAAGGGCTATTGCGGTAACGGTTAACAATCACCCTGCTGCACGTCCACAAACGGGGCTTTCGAAAGCAGATATTGTGTTTGAACTGCTTGCTGAAGGAAACATTACAAGATTTGTTGCGATATTCCAAAGTGAAGAACCGGAAAACATTGGACCCGTCCGTAGTGCCCGTGAATATTTTATTGAACTTGCCGAGGGCTACAAAGCTCTTTTCATAGCACATGGGTATAGCCCTGAAGCGGAAAAATTACTTTCATCTGGTGTCATCGACAATTTAAACGGGATGAGATACGACGGTACATTATTTAAGAGATCATCTGATCGAAAGGCACCTCATAATTCCTATATAACTTTTAAAAATATTGAAAAAGGTGCAGAGGACAATGGATATTCTATGGCAGGACCTCCAGCTTCGATGCATTTTTACAAAGAAGATGAACTTGAAAGCATGAATGGGAATGGCGCGGATCATATAAAAGTAGTGTATGGAAATGGTTCACAATTTACAGCTGATTATCAATATGACGCACAATCTGGACAATATTCCCGCTTTTCTGATGGTGAACAAACAGTCGAAAATGAAACACGCGAACCAGTGTTAGTGAACAATCTTCTAGTCATTGAAACTGAACATAAAGTTTTAGATTCTGCGGGAAGACGTTTTATTGATTTAAAATCTGGCGGTAAAGCTTACTTGTTCCAAAAAGGAATGATGAAAGAAATCGAGTGGAGAAATACTGACGGTCAGATTCTTCCTTATGAGGATGGCCAACCCGCAAAACTAGTTCCGGGGAAACTCTGGGTCAATGTCGTTCCAAGCCTAAACGATGTCTCGTTTGAGGAGAAATAAAATGCAATGATAAAAAATTGACTGTTCGTCAGCTGGAAACGTAAAAAGGAGATAGAGAGATGCAAATCGAAAAATTAAGGGGTCGAGAGCTTGACCAATTATTTGAAGCTGTCCTGTCTTTAAAAAATGTTGAAGAATGCTATCGTTTCTTTGATGATTTATGTACGATAAATGAAATTCAAGCCTTATCGCAGCGCTTGGAAGTAGCTAGAATGCTAAGAGAGGGAAAAACGTATCATAAAATTGAGACAGAAACAGGAGCAAGCACGGCCACGATTTCTCGTGTCAAACGCTGTCTTAATTACGGAAACGATACGTATGAAATGGTGCTTAATAGGATCAATAAAGAAAATGAATAGAAAGAGGAAAGCCTGGCATCTTGCAAAATAAAGATGCTAGGCTTTTTAGATTTTTTTCATATAGCCTCAACAATGAGTATACTCAAAAGTATCGTAAGACTCGTGAACATAATAACTAGAACGGATAAAATGCAATAGCCAAAGAATTTTCTCTTTTTCTTCAGTGCCATACTCGCCAAAATGCTATAATGTAGTATGGTATCGAAAATTATGGAGGATTTTAAGCATATGTACGATGTAAAGGAATGGCGCCACGTTTTTAAGCTGGACCCGAATAAAGAGATTTCAGATGAGCAGCTTGAAAAATTATGTGAATCGGGAACGGACGCCATGATCGTTGGAGGCACAGATGATGTAACGTTAGAAAAAGTTCTTAATCTGATGGCTAGAATTAGAAGATATACTGTACCTTGCGTACTTGAGGTGAGCAATCTTGATTCGATTACGCCGGGCTTTGATTTATACTTCATTCCATCTGTACTCAACAGCCGGGACATCCGCTGGCTATCAGGCTTGCATCACTCAGCCGTAAAAGAATACGGAGAAATAATGGATTGGAATGAAATTCTAATTGAAGGCTATTGCATTTTAAATGATAATTGTAAAGCGGCCATACAAACAAATGCAGATACGAATATAGATGACGACGATGTCGTTGCGTATGCAATGATGGCGGAAAAAATGTTTCGTATGCCGATTTTTTATATGGAATACAGTGGGACTTACGGTGACCCCGAGCTTGTAAAAAAAGTGAAGCAACAGCTATCAGAAACTACGCTTTTTTATGGTGGAGGAATTAATACCGTACAACAAGCAAAAGAAATGGGACAGGTTGCCGATGTGATTATCGTAGGTAACGCCATTTACGAAAATTTTGACGAAGCATTGAAAACAGTTCACAACTAACGATATAATAGAACAAATGTTCCTTAACAGGCGGTGAAGAACGTGCAATTTTTATCAAATCGTCTCCTTGAAGGATTAAATCCGGAGCAAAAGGAGGCAGTTAAAACAACCGAAGGCCCTTTGTTGATTATGGCTGGGGCTGGAAGTGGCAAAACGAGAGTGCTTACACATCGAGTGGCCTATTTAATGGTGGAAAAAGGTGTGAATCCATACAATATTTTAGCGATTACGTTTACGAATAAAGCGGCACGTGAAATGAAAGACCGGATTGGAAAAATCATGGGCGGCACAGCTAAAGAAGTATGGATTTCTACTTTTCACTCCATGTGCGTTCGTATTTTGCGACGCGATATTGATCGGCTTGGATACAGCCGCAACTTTACAATCCTCGATACGACGGACCAACTATCTGTCATCAAAAATGTCCAAAAAGATCTTAATATTGATTCGAAAAAGTTTGACGCAAGAGCAATTCTTAATGCGATCAGCAGTGCAAAAAACGAGTTGGTCACAACTTCAGAATATGAAAAACAAGCGGCTGGCTTCTATGCGCAAACGGTCAGCAAAGTCTATACGGAATACCAGCGTAGACTTCGCAGAAATAATGCCCTCGATTTTGATGATTTAATCATGGTAACCATTCAGCTTTTTCAAAGTGTTCCAGAGGTACTCGAATTCTATCAACGTAAGTTCCAATATATTCACGTTGATGAGTACCAAGATACGAACCGTGCTCAATACCTATTAGTTAAATTACTTGCTGCACGGTTGAAAAATTTATGTGTCGTCGGCGACTCCGACCAGTCGATTTACAGATGGCGTGGAGCTGATATTGCTAATATCCTTTCCTTTGAAAAAGACTATCCAAATGCGAAAGTCATTTTATTAGAGCAAAATTATCGATCAACAAAACGAATTTTGGAAGCGGCGAATGAAGTTATAAAAAATAACCATAATCGTAAGCCTAAAAATTTATGGACCGATAATGAAGAGGGTCCAAAAATTGTGTATTACCGTGCGGATAGCGAGCAAACAGAAGCTCAATTCGTTGTTGGAAAAATAAAGGAAGCAACAGCAAACAACAATCGCAAGCTTTCAGATGTTGCCATCCTTTACCGGACGAATGCGCAATCCCGTGTAATGGAGGAAGTTTTATTAAAATCGAATATTGAATATAACATTGTCGGCGGTACAAAGTTCTATGATCGAAAAGAGATTAAAGACTTGTTAGCTTACCTAAGGCTGATTGCCAATCCAGACGACGACATCAGCTTAGGGCGAATCATAAATGTTCCGAAACGCGGTATTGGTGTAACTTCTTTAGATAAAATTACGTCTTATGCAGCAGAACATGATTTATCCTTGTATCAGGCGTTAAATGAGATCGATTTTATCGGATTATCTGGAAAAGCAGCAAATACCGCTGCCGAATTCCATGCACTCATACGCAACTTTACACAAATGCAAGATTTTCTATCTGTTACAGAAATCGTTGAAGAAGTCATCGAGAAATCTGGATACGAAGCAATGCTTAAAGCAGAGAAGTCACTCGAGGCTGAAAGCCGATTAGAAAACATAAACGAATTTTTATCTGTTACAAAAAGCTTTGAAGATGGCAATGATGATAAAAGCTTGATTGCATTTTTAACAGACTTGGCGCTTGTTGCAGATATCGATAAGCTTGATGAAGATGGCACTCCTAGGGATGCTGTTACACTCATGACACTTCACTCCGCGAAAGGGCTCGAATATCCGATTGTCTTTTTAATCGGGATGGAAGAAGGCGTTTTTCCTCATAGCCGTTCTTTAATGGAAGAGGAAGAAATGGAAGAGGAACGCAGGCTCGCTTATGTCGGCATCACCCGTGCAGAAGAAGAATTATATATTACAAATGCACAAACGAGAACACTTTTTGGCCGTACGAATATGAATCCTGTTTCCAGATTTATTGCTGAGATTCCTGAAGAATTATTAGAGCATGCCCATAAGGAAATGAGAAGACCAGTTGCTGTCCAAGGCTTTGCCGTTGGTGGACAGACTCGAAGCAAGCCTGTGACAAGACCAACCCCAGTTGTTTCTGGTGCAGATGGCTTAGCGTGGAAGGTTGGAGATAAAGCGGAGCATGGTAAATGGGGTATTGGTACAGTTGTTAGTGTAAAAGAAAAAAATGGAAGCATCGAACTCGACATTGCTTTTCCAAGTCCGACCGGCATTAAGCGCCTATTGGCCGAATATGCCCCAATAAAAAAAGTCTAGTAGAGGATGTTCAAAAAGTCCGATAAAAATGACACTTCGGTTTTTCTAGTTGGCTTGTTCCTACGCTGCTCATGTATCTAAAAGCATACATTGCGCCGCCTCGAAATTCCGACGTACAGGATGTACTAGTGCGGGCGATGCGACAGGACGTCGCAGCTTGAGCCCGCCGACGCACAGGATGTGCTAGTGTCGGCGTTGCTGACAGGACGTCAGCGTTTTTAGCCGACTTGGTCCTTTTTATCCTCCTTTTTGAACACGGAACATTACGCTTTTAAGGAGGACGAAATATGGCCCTTGATTCAGTAGAAAAACAATTAAAAGAACTATACAATCTTTTAAATCAATACAATTATGAATATCATGTTTTGGACAATCCTTCTGTTCCAGATGCAGAATATGATCGGTTGATGAGGGAACTAGTAAAGCTTGAGGAAGAACATCCCGAGTTGATTTCCCCGGATTCACCGACTCAACGTGTTGGTGGTGAAGCTTTATCGGCATTTGAAAAAGTTAGACATGAAACCCAGATGCTGAGCTTAGCCAACGCATTTTCTGAGGATGATCTACGCGACTTCGACCGCCGAATTAGACAGGCGATTGGAGATTCGTTTTCCTATGTCTGCGAACTGAAAATTGATGGATTGGCTGTATCGCTTCGTTATGTCGACGGACTTTTCGTACAAGGAGCCACAAGGGGAGACGGAACGATTGGTGAAGATATTACCACGAATTTAAAAACGATACGTTCCATCCCAATAAGATTGAGGGAGCCTTTATCCCTTGAAGTGCGCGGCGAAGCATTTATGCCGAAAAAATCATTTTTAGCATTGAATAAAACACGTGAAGAAAATGGAGAAGTTCTATTCGCAAACCCGAGAAATGCTGCTGCAGGTTCTCTGCGCCAGCTTGATCCAAGAATTGCTGCATCACGTAACCTAGACATTTTTCTATATGGCATGGGGGATTATGATACTACAGGTGTAACTTCTCATAGTGCTGGCCTTGATTTACTTGAAAAGCTCGGTTTAAAAGTGAATAAGGAAAGAAGAAAATGTGATTCTATCGAAGAAGTGATTGATTATATCAATAAGTGGACGGAAAATCGACTGAATCTTGATTATGAAATTGATGGGATCGTCATCAAAGTTGATTCAATCGACCAGCAAGAGCAGCTTGGTACAACGGCGAGAACACCTCGCTGGGCGATTGCATATAAATTTCCTGCTGAAGAAGTTGTTACAAAACTGATTGATATTGAACTTAGTGTTGGTCGAACAGGTGTTATCACACCAACGGCCATATTGGAGCCTGTTCGTGTAGCAGGAACGACAGTACAAAGGGCATCCCTTCATAACGAAGATTTAATAAGGGAAAAAGATATTATGCTTCACGATTATGTTGTCGTAAAAAAAGCGGGAGACATTATTCCTGAAGTCGTGAATGTACTTACCGAACGAAGGAGCGGTGAAGAAATTCTGTTCCATATGCCTACACATTGCCCAGAATGTGATAGTGAATTAGTCCGTTTAGAAGGGGAAGTGGCACTTCGCTGCATCAATCCGACATGTCCAGCGCAAAGACGTGAAGGGCTTATTCATTTTGTTTCCCGAAATGCGATGAACATTGAAGGATTGGGAGAAAAAGTCATTGGACAACTGTTTTCCTTGCAACTTGTAAAAGATCCTGCAGACATTTACTTTTTAACGAAAGACCAGCTCCTAAATATGGAGAGAATGGGAGAAAAATCGGCAACGAATTTAATCAATGCCATTCAAGCTTCAAAAGCAAATTCTTTGGAAAAATTACTGTTCGGACTAGGCATTCGCCATGTTGGAGAAAAGGCGGCGAAAACACTCGCAGAACATTTTGAAACTATCGATAAGCTTGCATCTGCATCGCGTGAAGAATTATTGAACGTGGAAGAAGTCGGAGAAAAAATGGCAGATGCAATTGCAACATTTTTTGAGAATGAAGAATTCGAACAGTTAATTTCGAAGCTGAAAGATGCTGGAGTTAACATGGAATATCACGGTCCAAAAAGATCTGAAACGGCAAATATAGATTCATATTTCAACGGTAAGACAGTTGTTTTAACTGGAAAGCTTGAAAAAATGACTCGAAACGAAGTGAAAGAAAAGATAGAATCTCTCGGTGGAAAAGTGTCGGGCAGTGTGAGCAAAAAAACAGATCTTGTCATTGCTGGAGAGGAAGCCGGATCGAAATTGACAAAAGCAGAAGAACTTGGAATTGAAGTGTGGGATGAAGAAAGGCTTATGGAGGAACTAGCTTAGTCATTATTCCTCCAATCTTTACAAAATAAAGGTGGAAAAATAGCATGAAAAAATGGTTGGCATTGGCTTTGGCAGCGGTCCTTTTAAGCGGCTGTATGCCAACGTTCGAAAAGAATGATGAAGTTGTACAGGATACAAATGACAAAAAGGAAAAATCCATCATTCCTACTTATCAAATTTCTGAATCTTACTATCGCACAATTCTTGATTTTGTGCCTAGTAAAACAAGGGGAATGGTCGTATCAAATCTTAATACAAAATACGATATTGATGAGTTTGAAACAGGGTTAATGCGTGTCGCAAAGGAAAATTTTCCAACAGATAAATATGTTTTTCAAGAAGGCCAAAAGCTCGATAAAGAGACAGTCAATAAATGGCTTAGACGAAAATATACAGCGAGTCAGTTGAAAGAATTAAAAATAAGTGAAGAAGATAATATAGGTCTAAATCCCGTAAACGATGAAAAAGGGACGATAGAAGAGCAAAATGCAAAAAGTCCAATATATCTTGCACATATTCTAGAACATGACTATTTAATCAAAAATGATAATACCGTAAAACTCGGTGGAATTGTGATTGGACTCGCATTAAATTCTGTTCATTATTATCAAAAAGAAAAGTATGGTGCTACATTTGAACAGGATATTCCACATGCTACATTGGCTGCTGAAGGTAAGAAAATGGCCGAAGAGATTATTAAACGACTTCGTTCTGATAAAGAGATTGGCGATGTACCCATCACTATCGCCCTTTTTGAGCAAAAAAATAAAAATGCAGTCATTCCAGGAAACTTTTTTGCATACGCCCATTCGGATAAAGGAAGTGGCTCACTAGGCGACTGGAAAGCGATCGACGAAAAATATTATCTTTTTCCATCGACTGCCGCAGAAAATGATCACCGTGATGATGTAGCCTATTTTATGAGATTTAAAGATGATGTGGAGAAATACTTTCCAAATTATAATGGCGTCATTGGGCAGGCATTTTATAAAGATGGACAGTTTATTAAACTAACAATTGATATTAATATCCAGTTATATGGCCAAGCGGAAATAATAGCATTTACCCAATGGGCAACCTCGCTAGTAATGGACCACTTTCCTGATCACGTTAAAGTGGATGTAAATATAACTTCCATTAATGGAGCCGAGGCACTAATAGTCAAAAACGCGGGAGATAAGGAACCGTTTGTTCATATTTATTAATTGAGTTTTTGTTAGTATTTAAATTTTTGTGGGATCGGACTTGAATTCGAATGAAATTCCCTATTCTGTCGCGGTTGGATTCGAATTGAGATGAAATGTACCAATTCAGTCTCGATTTGGACATAACTCGAATGAACTTTCTATTTCAGTCTTAATCGAACCCAAATCCCGTCGGAAAATGATAATGAAAGCTTTTCTTACAAGGGGGCAAACGGCTTGCCCTCTTGCGTTTGTTTAAGTTTTTCTGATATTATCAATAGTATTGCAAGGATCGATTTTTATTTGGAGGTGCAGAAAAATGTCGAGAATTACAAAGGATCAAGTATTGCATGTAGCACATTTAGCTAGACTTGAAATGAACGATAATGAAGCGGAACTTTACACAGAGCAGCTCGACCGCATTATCGAAATGGCTGAGAGATTGGATGAACTAAATACGGAGAATATTAAACCGACTTCCCATGTATTCGCACAAGAAAATATTATGCGTGAAGACGTGCCTGTAAAAGGGTTGCCGATTGAAGAAGTGTTGAGAAACGTCCCTCAACATGAAGATGGACAAATTAAAGTACCAAAAATTTTGGATTAAGGGGGGACTCCCATGTCGATTTTGGATCATAGCATAAAAGATATTAACGAACTTTTACATAAAAAAGAAATCTCCGTTTCTGATCTAGTAGATCAATCGATTAAACGGATTAATGAAGTAGACGGAAAGGTACAAGCTTTTTTAACAATTGATGAAGAGAATGCTCGAAATAAAGCAAAAGAATTGGATGGTAAAGTCGGTGACAACCCACTTTTCGGTATTCCAGCAGGTTTCAAAGATAACATCATTACAAAAAACTTGAGAACAACATGTGCTAGCAAGATGCTTGAAAATTTCGACCCTATTTATAACGCAACTGTTATCGAAAAGTTGAATGAAACGAATACCGTCACCATTGGAAAGTTGAATATGGACGAGTTCGCAATGGGATCCACAACTGAGACTTCAGCTTTTAAAATTACGAAAAATCCTTGGGATCTTGACAGAGTTCCAGGAGGATCTTCTGGTGGTTCCGCTGCGGCTGTAGCATCTGGGCAAGTACCATTTGCTCTCGGAACGGATACAGGTGGTTCCATCCGTCAACCCGCTGCATTTTGTGGTGTAGTTGGGATGAAACCTACATACGGCCGTGTTTCTCGCTACGGGCTAGTAGCTTTTGCTTCATCCTTAGATCAAGCAGGTCCGATTACTCGTACGGTAGAAGACAATGCGATTGTTTTACAAGCTATTGCTGGACTTGATCCGAACGACTCCACTACTGTTAATAAGGAAGTGCCAAATTACGCTGCAGGATTAACGGGAGATATTAAAGGCTTAAAAATTGCTGTACCTAAAGAATATTTAGGTGAAGGCGTTAGTGAGGCTTCACGCGAGTCAGTTCTTGCCGCCTTAAAAGTGCTTGAAGGTCTTGGAGCAACTTGGGAAGAGGTCTCTTTACCTCATTCACAATACGGAGTTGCAACATATTATTTACTTGCATCTTCTGAGGCATCCGCTAATCTGGCGCGTTTTGACGGAGTTCGTTACGGTTATCGTACACCAAATCCGAAAAATTTAATGGAATTATATAAAAAGTCACGTTCTGAAGGTTTTGGAGACGAAGTGAAGCGTCGTATCATGCTTGGTACATTTGCACTTAGCTCCGGATTTTACGATGCTTATTATAAGAAAGCTCAACAAGTGAGAACATTGATCAAGCAAGATTTCGATGATGTATTTTCGAAATATGACGTAATCATTGGACCTACAACGCCAACACCTGCTTATAAAATTGGAGAAGTTATAGACGACCCTGTAACAATGTATGTACGAGACTTACTGACAATTCCAGTCAACCTGGCAGGACTTCCGGGAATATCCGTTCCTTGTGGTTTTACAGAAGGCCTTCCACTTGGATTGCAAATTATCGGAAAGCATTTTGATGAACAAACGATTTACCGTGTTGCTCATGTATATGAGCAAGCGACAAATTTCCATCAACAAAAGCCACAATTGTAAGGGGGGAGAGACGACATGAATTTTGAAACGGTAATCGGACTTGAAGTCCACGTAGAATTAAAAACGAAATCAAAAGTATTTTCACCTGCTCCAAACCATTTTGGTGCTGAACCAAATCATAACACGACTGTTATTGACCTCGGCTATCCAGGTGTATTGCCAGTACTAAACAAAAGCGCAGTAGAGTACGCGATGAAAGCAGCAATGGCAATTAACTGTGAAATCGCAACGGAAACAAAATTTGATCGTAAAAACTATTTTTACCCAGATAATCCGAAGGCTTATCAAATTTCTCAATTCGATAAACCAATCGGTGAACATGGATGGATTGAGATTGAAGTGGACGGCGTTAAAAAGAAAATCGGCATCACACGTCTTCACCTTGAAGAAGATGCTGGTAAATTAACGCATAAAGAGGATGGCTCACTTGTCGACTTAAATCGTGCAGGAACTTCCTTAATTGAAATTGTGTCTGAACCTGATATTCGCTCTCCTCAAGAAGCATATGCTTACTTAGAAAAACTGAAATCCATTATTCAATACACAGGTGTCTCTGATGTTAGAATGGAGGAAGGTTCTCTAAGATGTGATGCCAACATTTCTTTGCGTCCAGTTGGACAAGAAGAATTTGGTACGAAAACAGAATTGAAAAACTTAAACTCCTTTAACTTTGTTCGCAGAGGATTAGAGTTTGAACAAAAACGTCAGGAAAAAATTCTTTTATCAGGCGGAGTGATTCAGCAAGAAACTCGCCGCTTTGACGAAGCTACTGGTGAAACAATCCTTATGCGTGTCAAAGAAGGAGCGGAAGATTATCGCTACTTCCCAGAACCAGACCTCGTTCAATTATATATTGACGATGAGTGGAAAGCCCGCGTTCGTGCGGAAATTCCAGAGCTTCCGGACGCACGTAAAAAACGTTATGTGGAAGAACTTGGTCTCCCGGCATATGATGCGATGGTCCTTACATTAACAAAAGAAATGTCCGATTTCTTTGAAGCGGTGCTCGCAGAAGGAGCCGATGCGAAGCAGGCTTCCAACTGGATGATGGGTGAGGTTTCAGCATACTTGAACTCGGAACAAAAAGAGCTGCATGAAACTGCACTAACGCCAGCTGGTTTAGCAGGGATGATTAAGTTGATCGAAGATGGAACGATTTCATCCAAAATTGCGAAACAAGTATTCCGCGAGCTCATTGAAAAGGGCGGCGACGCTGAAACAATCGTAAAAGAAAAAGGGTTAGTCCAAATTTCAGACGAAGGAGAACTTCTCGCCATCGTAACCGAAACATTGGATGCCAACCCACAATCCATCGAAGATTATAAGAATGGAAAAGGCCGTGCACTCGGATTCCTAGTTGGCCAAATCATGAAAGCAACAAAAGGCCAGGCCAACCCGCCTATGGTTAATAAATTGTTGAAACAAGAAATAAATAAACGATAAGATAAGGATAGGTGCTCCGCAAATGGAGTACCTATTTTTATTGCTAAGGAAAAAATAAATTTGAAAAGTTGTAGATAACTTTTTAAGATAGTTTCCGTCTAGCTCCAGGCGCCCAGCGACTAGCAAACTTTCAGCTTCTTCCTACGATAAGTCAACATCGGCTCGTTCCTCGCCGTGTTTCCTTTATCTCGTCAGAAGCTTAAAAAGTTTGTACGTCGCTGAACGGGCGCCTTGGCTTTTGTTCTTAAATAGTTTTTTGCGGTGCTTGTTATCCGACTATAAAAAATACTTATCCAACAGTAAAACACCATTATGCGACAATAGCATGCAGTTATCCGTGAATACAGATGACTTTATTGATTTTAAACAACTTGATAATCTATCGTAGCATCAATGCTTTCCTACTTTCGTTTCCTATTGTGTCTTCTTTATCCTTAAAATAGGTGACAATAAAATCTCGAAATGCAACGGCGGCCTGTGATAAATAACGATCTTTCTGCCAAGCTATTCGAAAAATCCTTTCACTTGCAGGATCTTCGATTGGCAGTTTGACTAAATCCAGCTCCTCTCCACTTTTACAGCCACCGACAATGGAAACACCGAATCCAGAACGAACAAGCTCTGCGATACTAGCTGGATCTTCTGTTTCACACACCATCTTCGGACGAAAACCTGCTTCTTTGCAAAGGGAATCATTCATTATTCGTAAAGGAGAATTTTCTTTGTATCCAACAAAGGGTTCTTCTGATACTTCACTAAGGTGAATTGCTTTGCGATTTGCATATTTATGTCCGTGCGGTACAGCAAGATAGAGCTTTTCTGTTACCAATGGAATTTCACTGAATCCTTCTTGTTGAATCGGAAACGAAGTTAAATAGAAGTCTACTTCTTGGTTTGTTTCTATGTTCTCAAAATCCTCCATAGAGGATTGAAACATCCGGAAATTAACCTCTGGATGGTCAGCCAAAAAGCGCTGCAAAGGTTCTCTAACCTGTTCCATATTCATAACTGCCAGGTAAATACGACCCTGTTTTAAGCCTGATAGATCTTCCACCTCTCGACGCCCCTCTTCGAGCAAATGGATTGCAGCCTTCACTTTTGCTTCAAATGCCTTTCCAAAAGGGTTCAAACGAATTTGACGTGCTTTACGATCAAACAATGGGACCCCCAAGTCCTCTTCCAGCCGTTGAATCGTTCTGCTTAAAGCAGGTTGAGGGATATGAAGTTCTTGTGCAGCTTTCGTCATATGCTCTAATTTAGCCACCGTTAAAAAATATTTAAGCTGTAGCAGTTCCATCTACTATTCCCTCCCATTCATTACATTCAGTATATGGATATATAACAGAATATGTATTTTTCAATATATATTCCCGATTATATAATGAAAGTGGCTAGCCGACAACAGAACTGGTTTACATGGAAAGAGGTAAATAAATGGGAAGGGTTAAAAGGGGAACAGCATTTGCAAACATGATGGAATCATCAATCGAACTTAACATTGGCGACAAGTTCATTCGCACAATGGTGTTTACAATGGTCATTTCGATGATGAGTGCAACAATGTTTAACATCGTACTGCCTGAAATCAGTCAAGAATACGAATTGACCTACAGGCAAGTAAGTTGGGTATCCTCCGCTTATCTACTCGTGTATGCAATCGGATCCATGATTTATGGAAAACTATCAGACCGTTATCGACTCAAATCATTATTAACAATGGGGCTCCTTCTACTATCGGTTGGTTCCTTGATTGGACTTGTTGCTCAGAACTACTGGATGGTCCTGCTAAGCCGGATCATTCAGGCAGCGGGAGCATCTGTCATTCCTGCACTGGCTATCGTTATCCCAACACGTTATATCCCAACTGAACGGAGAGGAAAAGTGTTAGGAATAATGGCAAGCGGACTCGCACTTGGAGGGGTACTCGGACCTATTGCCTCTGCTCTTGTTGCAAATTTCGCACATTGGCGGTGGTTGTTTGTTATTCCGTTATTAACTTTGATTTCATTGCCACTATTTCGTCGTTACCTTACTTCTGAAAAAGTCCGCTCTCCAAGTAGTATAGATTGGATAGGGGGATTTTTACTTGGGGGAGCTGTAGCGGCACTACTATTAGCAATTACTGACGGAAGTTGGCTGTTAGCGATCGTAGCCATTGTTTTTATCATACTGTTTGTAGTACGCATACGCTTAGCTGCACAACCTTTCATAGAACCGAGCCTATTTTATAATCGTCGTTACTTTTTAGGGATTATATTGGCGTTTCTAGTGAGCGCTATCGGTTTTTCCATTCCTTTTTTGACTCCAATTATGTTGGTTGATATTTATAACCTCAATCCCGGAACCATTGGATTGGTCATGATTCCAGCCTCACTAACAGCTGCCTTCCTTGGAAAGCAGGGAGGAAAACTTGCAGATCGGAATGGGAATACACTTTTATTTAAGCTCGCATCCCTTCTCCTTTTATCGGCTTTTCTTCTTTTGTCCATTCTCATTGGAAGATCCCTGATATTCGTCGCTATTGCGTTGATTGTCGGACAGGTGGGACAGTCATTTATCGTTGTCGCCATGTCCGGTACTGTGGCCAATACATTGGCTAAAGAGCAGGCTGGTGTTGGGATGGGGCTTATGGCCATGTTGAATTTTATGGCTAGCTCAGTATCAGGAGCATTAATTAGCTTTGTGGTTGATCTTGACGCACAATCTGCTTGGAACCCTTTCTATCTTCTTGGAGAAGGTAAAATTTATAGCAATCTTTATTTGATTCTCTCAATTTCATATATAGGCTTGATCTTAATTTACATCATTAGATTTGGATATAGAACACCATTGAATTATCAACAAAAATAATATTTAAAAATAGGAGCTGATGAAAATGAAGGCAGTAGCTTTTCATTCACCAGGAACACCGGACGTATTGCAATTGATGGAGTTTGGTACTCCAGTTCCGGGGAGTGGGCAAGTTCGAGTAAAAGTAAAAGCAGCCGGTGTACAGCCCGTTGACTGTGCGATTCGCGGGCAAGGTTTTAGTCCACCAGGAGTGCAAATCCGCTATCCTCAAATACTAGGAAATGAATTTGCTGGCATCATCGATATGGTTGGTGATGAGGTTGAGAGCTTTTCCGTTGGCAATGAAGTAATTGGTTGGTCGCTTCTATCTTGCTACGCTGAATATGTGGTCATTCCTACATCCCAACTCGTTAGAAAGCCTAAAAATATGCCATGGGAAGAAGCAGGTGTACTAACCGCTTCAGGGCAGACTGCTTATACGGCACTACAGGAACTCGGAGTCAGTAAAGGAGACACCGTACTTATACATGCAGCTGCAGGAGGCGTTGGAACGTTCGCTATTCAATTGGCACGAGCATGGGGTGCAACAGTTATAGGTACTGCAAGCCCACGTAACCATGAATACTTGCGCTCCTTAGGGGTTATTCCGGTCACATATGGAGAGGGACTTGTTGAACGAGTACGCGAACTGGCACCTAAAGGGGTCGATGTTGCTCTTGATGCAGCAGGCGAGGAAGCTCTACGTGCCTCTGTAGAACTTGTACACGACAAAAAACGGATCGGTACAATCGTTGCTTTCGATCTTTCAGAAGAGCTTGGGACCATTCCAATCCGTAGTAAGCGAAGCGTATCAAGGTTATCCGAACTCACCCAGATGTACGAACAAGGGCTGCTTCGCGTTGTCATATCACAATCATTTCCATTACACCAAGCTGCTGATGCTCACAAAGCAGTAGAGACCGGTCACGTTCGAGGGAAAATTGTCCTCACAGTGGATTAACATTTATACGATACGAGGAGGAGTAACATGGAAAAATTAAATATTGGCATTATTTTAGGTAGCACACGTCAAGGCCGTTTAAGTCCACAGGTCGGAAATTGGGTTAAAGAAATAGGTCAGCAACATGATGAGGCGAATTATGAAATTCTCGATATAGCTGAATATGATTTGCCATTTTTAGGAACTGGAACAGGAAAAAAACAAGGAATCATTTCTTGGAAAACAAAGCTTTCCGGTATAGATGGATTCGTCTTTATCGTTCAGGAGTACAATCATAGTATAACTGGCGCATTGAAAAACGCACTCGATTTGGCATATGAAGAATGGAACAATAAAGCAGCAGGAATAGTAAGTTATGGTTCTACGGGTGGGGCACGTGCCGCTGAGCATTTACGCGGAATCCTAGGGGAATTATCCGTCGCAACCGTTCGTGCCCATCCAACGTTTTCTATTTTTACTGATTTCACAAAATCTAAAGTGTTTCAACCTGCTGATTTTCATATTAATTATGTTGCGGAGATGTTAGATCAAACCCTGTCATGGAGTCGGGCTTTAAAAATAGTAAGAAAATCGTAGATGAAATGAACATAGAAAAAGCATGTATGAAACATGTTCTTTCTATGTTTTCTACATTTAGCCAAATTTATTTTACCAGTCTTAACAATCAGGTGACATTAAGATACTCTTGATTTCAGGAGCATTATTTGACAATAGCAGGCGGTTATCCGTGAATATTTTCCACGACCAAGTATTGAAATACACTACTTAAATAAAGCCTCAAAGCTGAACGAAAAGTAATCCTAGTATATAATAATAGGCAACAATAAAAGAAAAGGGGCATGAATATGAACTTAGTGGATTGGTTTAATAAAGGAATGACATCAGAAGAATACATAAATTCGATGGAAAAACACAAAGAAAATTTACAAACGATTCTTCAAAAATTTGAAATTCCAGCAGGCGATGAAGCATTTTTAGCCAATTTAAAAGATGAAAAACTTCGCGTTATTGTCATTACGGAAGATTGGTGTGGAGATGCCATGCTTAATGTTCCCATTTTATTAAAAATCGCCGAAAAAAGTGGGCTGGAAGTGCGGATGCTGCTCCGTGATCAAAATTTAGAACTGATGGATCAATACTTAACAAATGGTACTTCTCGAGCAATCCCTATTTTCATTTTTATCGACCAAGAAGGCAATGAACGTGCTGTTTGGGGACCAAGGTCAGAAAGGCAACAGCGATATGTTGAAGAACAACGTTCCAAGCTTCCTAATAAGGAAGATGAAAGCTTTGCTGAAAAACAAAGTGAAATGTATAGTCAAATGATGAAAAGGAATGTAACAGATCCTACTGTTTGGGACGATGTATATAATAGCATTAAAAATAGACTTCAATAAGAACGAGGTGTTGAATGATGGAGCAAATTGCAAATCAATATTTACAGCATTTACGCTTAACACGAGAGGAACCGAATCTGAATTATTTGCAGCGCCTCATTCAACACCACCTTGCCTTTGTCCCGTATGAAACGTTTAGTAAATTTCAATATTTTTCATTAGCTCCTGACTATATTCCCTCGCTCCCAGTTTTCGTTCAAAATATGGTTGAAAAAGGTTGGGGTGGGACATGTTACACCCTCAATATGAATTTTGGGAGATTACTAGCATTGTTAGGATATGATTGCTCTCTTGTAAAAGTAGAACCGGGCCATCTTGCCATTATGGTAGTGCTTCAAGATAAAAAGTATTATGTAGATGTAGGGTATGGTTCGCCGATTATGAAGCCTGTCGAATTGGAAGCTAAATTAAGACATCACATGCATGGTTTCGGTGAAGAGATTATTTTTACAAAACTAAGCTCGGATACATATGAAATCGATCGCAAATCAAACGGTAAATCGTTTGTAAAAAAACAAATTATCTGGAGACCGCTTTCGGAAACGGACATAACGGAAGATATTCGCTCATCGTATCTGGACAATGATGATAATATTACAATGAGAAGAATTACGGCTGTTCGTTTTAATGGTCATCAATGCTATTTTTTGCGTAATAACACCATGAAGATCATGACGTTTCGAAATATTAGTGAGGTTAAAATGAGTGATATTGAAAAATGGGTGAAGCTAGTTCGGGAGGTTTATCAAATAGATTCTGAGTCGTTGGTAGAATCTATTCATTTCCTAGCTGATCGAGGAATAAAGTTGTTTTAAAAAATTCATCTAAATCAAGATGGATTTTTTGTATACATTTTAAAACTTAAACGCATATTTTACGTCATAATTAATGTAGGAAATATTATTTTAGGAGATATCGAACTATGAATCTAATTGAAGCATTTAATTTTGTTAAATATGAGTTTGTATTTTTAACGGTAATCTCAATCGGTATTTTTATTTGTGTAATTTTTTTCAAAAAGTTCTTTAACACTTTCTCTGTTTATGTAATTAGTTTTATTTGTACCATCATCTCCATGTTAAACTTGATTCTGCTAGGATATGCTGCAGATGAATTAAATACGGTAGATATTACCAATACTTATTTGTTTATTGCAGTAATTGTATTTTCTATTATTAACTCAATTTTTGCATATAGGAACCGTCAACATCACTAAAATTTCATTAAGACATGATATAATTGCAATCGTATACATAAATGGAAAGGGGCTTTTCTAATGAATTTGCGCATCATGACATACAATGTCCGTAATGACTGTGATCCACCGCCTAATTCTTGGGAGGAACGTAAGGGATTAATAAGGGATTTAATTGTGAGGGAATCACCTGATATTATTGGTACCCAGGAATGTAAATTTAACCAAGTGAAGGATTTAGATCATCTTCTTGAAGATTACGATTGGATCGGTTTAGGACGAGAAGGTGGTAGCAAAAGTGAGTTTATGACAATATTTTATAAAAAAAGCCGTTTTGACGTGTTAGAATACAATCATTTTTGGTTATCCGATACGCCGAACGTGATTGCCTCAAGTACATGGGGAAATGATTGTACGCGGATGGCTACTTGGGTCCACTTCCTCGACAAAGAGACGAATCAATCTTTCTATCATTTGAACACTCACTTGGACCATATTTCTGAGGAAGCTAGAGTAAAAGGAGCGGGGCTGATTGTCGAACAGGCGGAGGCTTTTGATTCCTCGATTCCATTATTTATTACAGGCGATTTTAACACGGTTGCAAAAACAGACACACATCAAGTATTTTTAACTAAAGGAAGTTTCATAGACACTTGGGATTCTGCATCAAAAAGAATAAATGAAGAGCTCGGAAGCTTTAATAATTTTGATGATGCTACAGGTGGAGAAGGGCGTATTGACTGGATTTTATATCGTGGAGATGTAAAAGCAGGCGTCCTGAAAATTGTAAATGATCAAGTAGACGGAAGATTCCCAAGTGATCATTTTCCAATTGTGGTAGATTTTGAGGTTTAGAGAATGGTAGGCATCTTTAAATGATGCCTACTATTTTATTTTGTTTTCTATATTCATAAAAGTTTTGCGGTATTCCCATGCTGAGAAAAATAACATATATTTGTTTATCTTGCTTTTCAAGTAGTTCAATAATTTTATCTAACTTATTATTTAATTCATTAGAAGCACTAGTTTTCGCCTTAGCACTAATAAGTATTGGTCTAATGAATAGTGTGAATGAAACAGCTCCCAAAAGGATTAACAAAATAAAGACAGTTTTGAAAAGAAAATCACCCATATACAAAATCAACTAAACCCTTTTTGGACAATCAGTAATTTTAACACGCACAAACGAGGTGATAGGCGGTTTCGCTATTAGTAAGTTATTGAAAAAGAGGGAAGTTGAGAAATTAGAGAGTTAGTTGACAGAAATTACGACATAAGAAATATAATGCCTCTGACGGGATTCGAACCCGCACTCCTTTCGTAAGCATAGGCTAGGGGAGAACACGCTTCCCTACGGACTTTCACCGACAGGAGTTTCACCTGTCTCAGCTAATTTGCTTTTCGGTGCTTCTGAAACCCTTGCCTTGCGACCCGGTTCTACAATGTTTTCCGGCGCTCTTCCCTTCTAAAGCTACAGAGGCATTTAATAAATTATATGCCGAGTGATTGTAAAGAATCCACTAAAATATTTTTCTTATTTCGCAGTTCGAATCCACTGGGCAATAGACGAAAAGTGATTAATAAAAAAATGAACAAGAATAAGTACCAAATGGCATTCTTATCTTGTTCAAATTAAAAGGATTAATAGGTAAATTATTTATTTTTTATCGTTTCGCCTTAATCCTAAAAGACCAGCTAAACCGACTAAACCAACCCAACCCCAATCCGTATCGTTGTCATCATTAACGTTATTATCTGTCCCATCGTCGTTTTGTGCAATATGTGTCACTTCGTTACTAGAAAAAGTGTTATTGGTTTCTGCAATTGGGGTTTGGGCATGTCCATTTGAAACACCAAAAAGGAAAGCACTAATCAAAAGGGCACAAGCTGAATATAGAATTTTGTTAAGCACTAATTATTCCTCCCATCTAATGTAATAACGTTAATGTTTGTAATAAAAGGAAAAATTATTCAGGAATTTATCAAAATAAAAGGTGAAGTAACTCTAAGGAGAGTTTGAATTGAAATATAAAGGCATTTGCCATAAGTGCTTAAAAATTGTGCTGATCGGTGAGGGTAGCCATAAGAGGATTAAGGGAAGTTGGAGAACTATCTGCAATGACTGTGAAAGTTAGAATCGTTTGACTAGGTTGTGGACATAAGCAAAACCAATTTGAGTACAAATTGCTACATAAAAGGAGATGAACATGAAAATCTACGTGAAACATGATGGTGATATATGTGAATTATGGAAATAGGTTAACATGGAAGGTTATGTAAATATTTAATCTTTAACAAAAGGAATGTTAAAAGTCCCAAAAAGAGAAATTGAAATTGTTGGATTTAGAAATAGAAAAGGCGATACAGGCGGATTGAAAATACTTAGTGAATAGATGACAGAAATGAGACGTAAAGGGGTTAAATAGTTACTTTTTATCAATCCTTTTAGTTAAAAATACAAAAATAAGCCCGATTAGGACTGCTATTAAACCAATCCAAGTAAATGCACTCATTTTATCAACTCCAGATTAGTTTTAAAAAAGCCAGGATTCCTCCCGGCTAATCAATAATCGATAAATAGATTATACCATATACTACAGGAGTTGTCCGACGATCCACTCTAAATAGAATTAACTGGGTTTGATACGGAGGAATTCAACGATCTTCTTTCTAGTTTACCTACAATCGAAGAAATTGATGATCCAGTTGAAGAGGATCATTTTGATATAGAACAAGCGATAGAAAATATAGTAGAGCATGAAACAAAGTACGGTGACGTCTGGAATATTGGACGTCACCTTTTAGTTTGTGGTGAAATAACTATCATTCTACAAATTCGTATTATTTTCCTTTATTTGTGTAGGGGATTGTCTTTTTCCTACGTCTATTAGTAATGGATATGCGAATTAGGGGAGTGAGTGCCATGAAAAGCAAAAGTATATTTCTTATCATTATCCTTTTAACGATTATTACTTTTTATAAAAAAGATCAAATCATTATGGCGTTTACGCATTCACCTGTATATATATCAGGAGAAGCTGCCGTTCTAATGGATGAAAATACTGGGAAGATCATCTTTTCCAAAAACGAAAATGAAAAATTGTATCCAGCGAGTACGACGAAACTTTTAACTGCTTTGGTTGTACTTGATAAAAGCACACCTAACGAAAAAGTAAAGATCGGCAAAGAAGTTTATCTCCAAACAGAAGGCGAGGCGCGTGCCGGTTTATTTGAAGGACAAGTTCAAACCGTGGAGGAACTGATTGCAGCCATGCTTTTACAATCAGGAAATGATGCTGCTAGGTCGCTTGCGGTATACATGGCTAATCAAGACAAGAAGATGAATGAACTTGAAGCTATTCAGTATTTTGCCGATTTAATGAATAAAAAGGCGAAGGAAATCGGCGCGATCCACTCTAATTTTGTAAATCCACATGGTTTGCATGATGAAAAACATTTTTCTACTGCTTACGATATTGCGCTAATTGCGAAGGAAGCAAATCGGAATAAAGTGATCAGCAAGCTCGTAAGTAAGCAATTCTTTTCTACAAGGACACATACGTACCAAAACCGGAATCAGCTTTTAAATCCTAATAGCCACTATTTTTACCAAGATGCTACAGGTCTAAAAACCGGATTCACTGACCAGGCGGGATATTGTCTGGTGTCGTCTGCTAAAAGGGGAAATCAAAAGCTGATTGCCGTTGTGCTTCATTCTGGAAAAGAATCCAGGTGGACAGATTCTATTTCATTGCTAAATTACGGATTTCAGCAAAATAAAGAAAATACGCTTGCCCTACCATGATAAAATGAATTAGAAAAATGTGTAGGGTTTGATGTTGTGCGCAACGTCTATTATGATGCAAGCGGAAAGGGGGGAGAGAAAATTTGGATGATGTGCTCATTGAAAAAATAAAAAAGGGAAATGACCATGCGTTTCGTGTTCTCGTAGAAAAATATCGAAACCATATATTTTTTACAGTTTACGGCGTTCTTCGCAATGAAAAAGATGCTGAAGATGCAGCGCAGGAAGTGTTCCTCAAAATCTATACTTCTCTCCCCCAATATGAGAAGCAAGGATTTAAGACGTGGATCACTCGAATTGCTGTTAATCATGCGATTGATATAAAAAGAAAGCAAGTAAGAAGGCAGGAAAACCAGCAAGTGGAGTATGATGAAACGGGCCATGCTCCACCATCGGAAAGTGTAGAGCTATTACTTATTAATAAAGAAAAAAGAGAACTTTTAAGAAAAAGAATTAAGGAGCTGCCAGAAAATTATCGGTCCGTCGTCGAAGACTTTTACATAAAAGAAAAGACTTATCAAGAAATAGCGGTAAAAGAAGAAGTGCAGCCAAAAACAGTCGAAGTAAGGCTTTATCGTGCAAGACAATGGATGAAAAAGCACTGGAAGGAGGATGATTTTTCATGAATCATAAGTCGTATGAAAATTGGCTCGAATATGTTCGGGATGAGCTAAATGAAGAAACACGAGAAATATATGAAAACCATCTTTACAGTTGTGACCACTGTCTAGAGCTTTATTTAAAAGCGGTGGAAGCGGAAGAATTCCAGATGCCGGAAATGGCTGATTCGTCCAGCTTTGCGGATTCGATTATGCATCAAGTAACAGAGCTGAAGAAGCCAACGAGTAAACCAAAAAGAAAGATTTCTCAAAAACAAACCATTTTTAACTATTTCGTGGCGGCAGCAGTAACATTAGTCTTAATGTCTACTGGAGTGTTTTCTCAGCTTATGAATATGGCAAGTTCTTTTGAAAATAATGAGCAAAAACAAGCAGATTCATTCGTGCAATCATTTTTAAATAAACAAGATTCCTTTACAAATAAATTCGAAAAGATACTTAAGGAGGAGGATCGTCATGAATAAAAACCCATTTATCGCATTTTTACTCGCATTTTTTCCAGGCGGCGGTTTGATGTATCTTGGAAAAGTTTTGCGCGGGTTTTTCTATACATTTACTGTTTTTGGAATTCCAATCCTGTCGTTTGGGTTGGCTGCAATGTCGGGCGAAGATTTTTTTACGATTTTCGCATTAGGCGGATTAATCATGTATATAGTGAATTTTATTGATACAGTTGTTACGGCCTCGAAATTATACCAGCAGCCAATTAATACAGAGGCTGTGGCTGTAGAACAAAGAGCTAATGATTCGGAACGATTTTTTACAATAGTACTTTCTTTCGTTCCAGGTTTGGGTCACTTTCAGCTAGGATTAGTCTATCGCGGAATGACACTGTTAGCTTCCTTCCTTGGCGTGGCGATAATGGTGTTATTTGTAACTGCAATGACTGGGCGCGAACAATTCCTTATTTTTCTAGCATCTCTGCCAATCATTTGGATCTACGGATTTTTTGATGTGATAAGACTTCTTGATGCCAAACAAAAAGGCGAGACACTTGTTGATAAATCCGTATTAGAAGATATTGAAAATAGAGCAGGTGAAGGCAGAAAAAGTAAAGCAATTGCTACATTGCTTTCCATTATTCCAGGAGCGGGTCACTTATACTTAGGACTGCAAAAACGCGGGATTCAGTTAATGGCAGCTTTCTTATTTTCAATCTATATCCTTGATGTGTTACGGCTCGGAATTTTCTTATTCGTAGTTCCGATCATCTGGTTTTTCAGCTTCTTTGATGGCCTGCAAAAAGCGTCAAGAGCAGAGACAGACGAGGTTGAAGAAGACGTACCAATCGTGTCGTTCTTTATTAATCATCAAAAATGGGTCGGGATTGGGTTAATTGCTCTTGGTGTGTACTATCTTGGAACAAACATTTTCATGCCGATTGTTGCTCCTTATGTTCAAAGACTTTTGGCCGTCGATATTAATTTTTGGTTTTATCGCTATTTCCAAACAGGGGTGCTCTGTCTTTTACTTATTGGTGGCGGAATCAAATTATTGTCTGGGAAGAAAGTAGCGATTGAAAAAGAAGAAGGTGATAACGAATGAGAACATGGAGAGTAGGTTCTTTTTCAATGGGAGGGGCCCTCGTTTTCCTCGGCGTTTTCCTTCTTCTACAGCAAGTGCTTGACTGGGATCCCGCGGTAGCTCTTTTATCATGGTGGCCCGTGTTATTCATTATTCTAGGAATTGAGATTCTTATATATTTGGCGTTTTTTAATAAGGATAATAGCCATGTAAAATATGATTTTATTAGTATCATCTTTATCGGTTTTATTGGAACGGTTGGCCTGGGTGTAGCATTGCTGCAAACTGTAGGTCTTCTGGATGCGGCAAAGCAACACATTTCAGCTGAAGTAAAAACAATCGATTTACCGAAATACGAAGAAACAGGACTAGAAGGGATTACACGCATTCAAGTGGATACAGAGCAATATCCCGTTACGATTGAAAGTACAACGAGTAAATCGTTGACAATGTTTGGAACGTATAGAGGGGATGTTGATAAAAAAGGCTTTCCAATAAAAGATATTTCAGATTATGCGCTAGTAGAAAAACAAGGAGATACGATTTATATACGTTTTAAAGAAATACCGTACAACCGTTATAGTGGATTTAGCGGTCAAATGGAGCCTATTCTACTAATTCCGGAAAATATGAATCTTGAAGTCAATGGAAAAGGAAATTCATTGTCATTAAAACCTCGGAATATGCAATCGGATTGGGAAGTAGTAAACGGCGGTTATTTGGAAATAATGGTGTCAAAGGATACAAATGTCACACTAGATGTTCAAAATTCCCGCAATTTGGATGATGGAAATTGGGATACCACCAAGAGTGTGAAAAATAATGATGAAGATGAAATCAAATCAGCAAGTAAAACATTCGGGACAGGGAAGCATACCATATTTATTAAGAATGCTGATGGCGTTGATATAAAATAAAATTTTTGGCTTCTGTTTATTCACGAAAACTGTTCGAAAAAGTTCACAACCTGTCCATCATCCTGGCCCAATCTTGTCCCGTGTTCTGGATTTTATTGAAAAAAAGAGGTATGATATGTCCGGATGCTTAATTGATAATTATCAATCCTTGATTTCTTGGTGATGGGGTGAAGTATGTGAAGAGAGCACGAATTATATATAATCCGACTTCAGGCCGGGAAATTTTTAAGCGAAATCTAGCGGATGTTTTACAAAAGCTAGAGAGCGCAGGCTATGAGACATCATGTCATGCCACTACAGGCGAGGGAGATGCCATTCAAGCTGCTAAAATAGCTGTAGAGCGTAAATATGATATCGTGATTGCAGCGGGTGGTGACGGCACAATCAATGAAGTCGTCAATGGATTGGCAGAGCAGGAATTTCGACCAAAACTAGGGGTAATTCCAACCGGAACGACTAATGATTTTGCGCGTGCCTTAAATATACCGAGAGATATTGATTCAGCTGTTGATGTCATTATCAAAAATGATACCATTCCAGTTGATATCGGTCGTATGAATGATAGTTATTTTATTAATATCGCAGGTGGCGGACGGCTAACGGAGTTGACGTATGAAGTCCCAAGCAAGCTGAAAACCGTATTAGGACAACTTGCGTATTATTTAAAAGGGATCGAGATGCTTCCATCCATCCACGCTGCAGACGTTACCATCGAATATGATGGGAAGCTTTTCGAAGGTGAAATTATGCTATTCCTCATCGGCTTGACCAATTCTGTAGGTGGTTTTGAAAAATTGGCTCCCGATTCTTCTGTCAACGATGGACTATTTACACTGATGATTTTGAAAAAAACAAACTTAGCGGAATTTATTCGAATTGCATCATTAGCCCTTCGCGGAGAGCATATTAATGATCCGAACTTAATTTATACGAAAGCAAATTATGTAAAAGTAAAATCGAAAGAAAAAATGCAGCTAAATATTGACGGTGAGTATGGCGGGTTGCTCCCAGCGGAATTTTCAAATCTTTACCGCCATTTAGAAGTTTTCGTACCGATTGATAAAATTAGAGACCAAGATAAAGTATGAAACAGCCTCATATGATGAGAGGCTGTTTCTCATTTTGCGGAATTTAATTCCTTGTTCAACCAGCGCATAATTGCTATATTATCAATATTAGAGTATGTAAGCGGTTGAGCTCTAAATACATTATGAAGGAGAGAGAAAGCATGAGGATTACGGTATGGAATGAAAATCGCCATGAAAAAAAGAATCAGGTCGTTGCTGATATTTATCCTGAAGGCATTCATGGTGCCATTGCGAAAACACTTGCTGAAAATGGGTTTGATGTTAAAACAGCGACATTAGATGAGCCAGAACATGGTTTAACAGAGGATGTTCTAAATGAAACAGACGTACTTTTTTGGTGGGGACATATGGCACATCATGATGTATCAGATGATATTGTAGACCGTGTACATAAACGAGTTTTGGAAGGAATGGGACTTGTCGTTCTCCATTCAGGGCACTTCTCAAAAATTTTCAAAAAATTGATGGGAACATCATGTGACTTAAAATGGCGTGAAGCCGATGATAGAGAAAGACTTTGGGTCGTCGATCCTTCTCATCCAATTGCAGAAGGAATTGGCGAGTACATTGAACTAGAAAAAGAAGAAATGTATGGAGAGCATTTTGATATTCCAGCTCCAGATCAACTTGTCTTTGTTAGTTGGTTTGAGGGAGGAGAGGTCTTCAGATCTGGATGTACATACCAAAGAGGTAACGGTAAAATTTTCTACTTCAGACCTGGACACGAAACGTACCCAACTTATCACAATAAAGAAATTCAGAAAGTCCTTGTAAATGCGGCAAAATGGGTAAGTCCATCCAATCGTCCGTATCCTACATATGGAAATGCGAAGCCTTTAGAAGAAATTTCAAAAAAATAAAAGCCACTAAATTCCTTGTCAAATTTGTGACAAGGAATTTTTTAGTTGAAAAAAAAATTATATATGTTATATTACTAATTGAGAATGAATATCATTGTCATGAAGGTAAATGAGGAGGAACATCAGTTTATTTTTTTTTGAAATGAATTGATAATGATTATCATTGATCATTTTACATATAAATTTTTAGAGGTGAATGTGATGAGAAAAGTTTTCTCTATATTAGTAATATCAGCATTAATGATTATAATCTCTGCTTGCGGAACAGATGCAAAGAAAAACAACGATGCTAATACAGGTGCCAAGTCTGCTGAAGAATTAACGATAAAACACCAGCTCGACGAAACGAAAGTGAAAAAGAATCCTGAGAAAGTAGTTGTCTTTGATTTTGGATCGCTTGATACGCTTGATAAGCTTGGAATTGAACCAATTGCACTGCCGAAAGCAAATATACCAAAATACTTAGCAAAATACGAAGATGAAAAGTATGAGAATGTAGGAAGCTTAAAAGAACCTGATTTTGAAAAAATCCATTCTCTCAAACCAGATTTAATTATCATCTCTGGTCGTCAAATGGAGCTATACGATGAGTTTAAAGAAATTGCTCCCACGATATTCTTAGGTGTTGATACAGAAAAATATATGGAATCATTTGAATCGAACGCAAGAACAATCGGCAAAATTTTTGACAAAGAAGACGAAGTGAATAAAGAACTTACTGCCATTGAAGATAGCATAAAAGCATTGAATGAAAAAGCATCTAGCTTGGACGGAAAATCATTAGTCGTATTGGCGAATGAAGGAAAGGTAAGTGCCTATGGTCCTAAATCTAGATTCGGAATCATTCACGATGTGTTTGGTTTTGCTCCAGTAGACGATACAATTGAAGTGTCAACGCATGGACAGAGCATTTCTTTTGAGTACTTGGTAGAAAAAAATCCTGATTACTTATTCGTAGTAGACAGAGGCGCTGCAGTTGATGGTGAATCGTCAGGCAAGCAAATTGTTGAGAATGACATGGTTGAAAAAACGAATGCCTTTAAAAATGACCACATCATTTATTTAGATCCGGATTACTGGTATCTATCTGGAGGCGGACTTGAATCTGTTTCCAGCATGGTAAAAGAAGTTGAAGGTGCAATAGAATAATCGTTAGGACTGCTCATGTTTATTGGAGCAGTCTTTTAATTTGTTATAATAGATATAAAACCTGAAAGGGGTTGTCTCATTGTTATCGCAATGGTTGAAGGACTCTAATTATACAGTTATTTTAACAGGCGCAGGGATGTCGACAGAGAGCGGTTTGCCGGATTTTCGCTCTGCTGGAAAAGGACTTTGGACGAAAAAAGATCCAAGCGAGATTGCTAGCACTGAAGCGTTGAATAAAAACGTTGAGGAATTTTTTCAATTTTACCGTCATCGAGTCCTCGGCTTAAACGAAGCAAAACCGCATTATGGCCATGATATTTTAGCAAAATGGGAAAAGCAAGGTCTCATTAATAGCATTATCACTCAAAATATTGATGGATTTCATTCTGAAGCTGGCAGCCAGAACGTATTAGAACTTCATGGAACGATGAAAAAAGTTCATTGTCAGGTCTGCGGTAAAGAATATGGAAATGAGAAATATGCGAAGGAAGAATTCATGTGTGAATGCGGAGGAAAACTGCGACCGTCCGTTGTATTATTCGGAGAAATGCTGCCTGAAGATGCACTATATCAAGCAGCTGAAGAAAGCGAAAAAGCAGAATTGTTTATCGTCCTTGGATCATCCTTGACCGTTACTCCGGCAAATCAGTTTCCCATTATCGCCAAACAAAACGGTGCAAAACTCGTGATTATCAATATGGAACCGACAGACTTTGATATATATGCTGATCTTGTCATCAATGACCGCAAAATTGGTGAAGTGTTGGAAGAAATAGATAAAGATCTCTCCTAAATCCAGAAGAGATCTTTTTTTAAATCGCCAATAACTTATTAAGATTTTCAATCATATATTTTGGACGTATACTTTTTTCAACTGTATGCCCTAGTCGATTATAGAAACAAAAATCAATACCAGCGTTCTTAGCGCCATAGTAATCGTCGTGGAGTGAGTCTCCTACAAAAAGAGCATCTGTACGATTAATATCCAGCCGTTTTAAAGCTTCTTCAAAGATTTCTTTATCAGGTTTCCAGTAGCCTACTTCATCTGAAATGATCAATTCATCAAAATAATGATCAATTCCTCCGACAGATAATCTGCTTCTCTGCGCTTCTCCAATTCCATTCGAAATAATTGCCATTCGATAGTTCCCGTGTAGATGAGATAATAGGTCTTGAGCATGTTCTTCAAAATCACACGCATTGCAAAAGGTTTCCCAGTAAAAATTAGCCAATATCTTAGATTCGGAGCTATCTAGATTAAGATTTTTCAATGTATCTTGAAAGGAATACTCCAATACTTGATATATCGAATAGTTGGATTTTACGCGATCATTCCAATAATTCGTGTTGATCGTTGTGTACACATTCCAAAATTCGTCCCACGTAAATGATTTCTTATGAATTAATCCATGCTCCTCGACCGTTCTTTGCATAGATTTCAATTCACTGACAGAGTAGTTTAATAGAGTATTATCTAAATCAAAAATGATTGCTTTATAATCCATGAAAAACACCCTTTAATTAATTTAATAAATAGGTTACCGCAAATAGCGAAAAAGGGCAAGAAGCCCTCCACATTACAAGTGAAGGGCTTCGAAATTATTATTCTTTTAAATCTTCAATCGAGTCAATATCCATATACGCTGGAACTGTAAGACCAATTTTTACATTCTCCATACTGATTCCAATGTCTTCATACTTACCTTCAAATTTTTCTGCGTACGTTTGGTGGGTAACAGGGAGCCAACCTTCGATAGAAGCATCCGCACTTCCGTCAGCTACTGCAGTCCACATTGGACCAGCTTCTACTTGTGAGATTGTCACATTATAGCCTAAGTCTTCAAGAACAAGTTTCATGACATTAATACTTGCAATATTACTATCCCATGCAACGTATACAAGCTTCAGCTTATCGCCATCGACTTTGTCTACACCATTTGTCCATTCGGCTACTTTATCTTCATTTTCATTAATCCAGTTTTGAGCGGCTACTTCCGGTTTTTCACCTTCTTGGATGTCAACCATGACAGCCCCCATATCCTCATCTTCCCACTTAAACTGTTGTAGAACTTTATAGGCTTCTGGGTGATCTTCTTTTAGCCCAAGACGGCCAATTGAGTGGATTTCCTCCGCACCACCATATACTCCTTTAGGATCTTCCAAATACTTCAAATCATATTTTGAAAACATCCAGTGCGGGTTCCATCCAGTAATAATGATCGGTTCTTTTTTATCATACGCTTTTTTCAAAGAAGCAGTCATCGCGGCACCTGAACCAGATACAAGCTCCCATTTATCAAGTCCATATTCCTCAATCGCTTCTTCTGTCTTTTCCATAATTCCAGCTCCAGGGTCGATTCCTGTAATCTTATATTTTACATTTTTACCTACTGACTCAGACCCCGAACCACTCGAATCGGCGTTGCCACTTCCGCATGCCGCAAGTCCAAGCGCTAAAACTCCAGCTGCACCTATTCCGGCTATTATTTTGAATACATTCATGATTCATTTCCCCCTTGTTTTTGCTTTCCGGCATGTTGTGTAATTCGATCCAAAATGATTGCAACTATAACAATGGCCAGTCCTGCTTCAACACCGACTCCGGTTTTCAGTTGGGTCACTGCACGGTACACATCTTCCCCAAGACCTGGAGCACCAACCATTGAGGCAATCACCACCATCGATAATGCCAACATAATGCTTTGGTTAATACCTGCCATAATCGTTGGCATCGCAAGTGGAATTTGGACCTTTATTAATTTTTGTCCTGTCGTAGATCCGAAAGCTTCTGTCGCCTCGATTAAATCTTCAGGAACTTGACGAATGCCTAGCGTCGTTAGCCTAATCGTAGGCGGCATTGAAAATATAACCGAAGCGACAATTCCTGGCACTACGCCAATATTGAAAAAGAAAATCGCTGGCAATAAATATACAAATGCCGGCATCGTCTGCATGAAATCAAGAATCGGCGTGACAATTTTTCGCACCGATTCTTTTTGTGAAGCCCAAATGCCAATCGGTATTCCGATTACAATCGAAATAACAACCGATGTCACAACGAGAGCAAGCATTTGCAACATAGGATTCCAATAGCCTAAATAATCGATGATTAAAAAACCGATTAAGGAGAAGATAGCTATTTTTTTATTCGAAACCCACCATGCCACAAGTCCGAAGAGAAAAGCGAGAATAATAGAAGGAATGAATCCTAGACCATTCACGATTCCATCTACCATTCCTTCTAAAAAAGTAGTGATCCCATCAAAGACAGTTCCGAAATGGGTAATAAGCCAATCAAGAAACTGATCAATCCAAGAGGCAAGAGGGATTCTTGGTAAAAGTTCATCCATTTAATTCACCTCCTGCAAGTTTATAGAATCTTCTTGGTCATTAATAAAATCATTATCTCCTGCTAATGCACCAATAAGAGCCCCGCGAATAATAATTCCTTGCAGGCGTTTTTCTTCATCTACTACTGCAACTGGTATGGATGCAGTGGAAACGACATTGAAAAGATCGGTAAGCAACGTATCAGAAGCAATCGTAGTGATGTTTTCAATGAGGACATCTTGGAGAGATTGATTTTTCTCTGATGCAGCATTTGCATCTTGGGCCGTAACCGCCCCTAGAAGACGATTTTGTTTATCGACAATATAAATGGAGGAAATTCCATGATGTTTCATTAACCGTAAAGCGACCCGTGGTCCTCTGTCTACTTGAACGGTTTCAGCTGGCTTCATGATATGGCTGGCTGTTAATACCTTCGAAAGATCTACATCTTCAACAAATCTTTCTACGTAGTGATTCGAAGGATTCATTAATATTTCTTCAGGAGTTCCAATTTGAACAATTTCCCCGTCTTTCATTAAAGCAATTCGGTCTCCGATTCGAAGTGCTTCATCAAGATCATGAGTAATAAAAATAATGGTTTTTCCCATCTTATCATGCAATTGAAGCAGCTCATTTTGCATATCTTTTCTAATAAGAGGATCAAGCGCACTAAATGCTTCGTCCATTAGTAAAATATCCGGATCGTTTGCAAGGGCTCTTGCAAGACCGACCCTTTGCTGCATCCCGCCGCTTAATTGATTAGGATATTGATCTTCATATCCTTCCAAACCAACAATCTTCAAAGAGTCTTTGGCAATCTTTTTACGAATATCTTTGGCAAAACCTTGGATTTCCAGTCCGTATTCCGTATTTTCCAAAATCGTGCGATGAGGAAAAAGGGCAAATTTCTGAAAGACCATCCCAATCTTCTTCCTACGCACCTCGCGTAATTGTTCTTTCTTTAATGAGACAATATCAGTACCATCCAACAGAACTTGACCAAAAGTCGGTTCGATTAACCGATTAAGCATTCTGACAAGTGTAGATTTTCCGCTTCCTGATAAACCCATAATGACGAAGATTTCACCTTCGTATACTTCAAAGTTTGCCTTACTTACTCCGACCGTTGCGCCCGTCATTTTAAGAATTTCACTTTTACTTTTTCCTTCTTCTAAAAGCTGGGCTGCTTTTTTTATATTTTTACCGAAAATTTTCGTTACATTATTCACTTCTATTTTTTTTCTTAACGTAACTTCATTCATAACCTCACCCCTTCGCTACTTATACAAGTTTATAGGAATAACAGCCTGTAGCTCAAACGGCAAATAACATGATATTCAATGTGTATAGTCTGTACAGAATAAACTGTACAAAGTATTTCTTTATCATACGCAATAATCCTCTCGAATGCTCCCTTTTCCTTCATAAAATGAATCTTTACAATACGTCCGATTGATTATAATCTAAATAATGAGGTTGATTATTCTTTAGGATGTGAACGATGTGGAAGGAAAAGAACAACTAGATAGAGCACGTGAGAGAATAATAGAAACAATTGCGCAAAATATTCACTTATACGGTGTTACCCCTTCTGCGGGCAGGTTATATGGAATGATGTATTTTCATAATCAACCGATCACTCTTGATGAAATGAAAGAAGAACTAGGGATGAGCAAAACGAGTATGAGTATGTCAGTCAGGTCCTTATCCGATTTAAAAATGGTTGAAAGAGTTTGGAAAAAAGGGGTAAGAAAAGACTTATACCAGGTTCAAGAAGACTGGTATCAAAGTTTTATCGATTTATTTTCGACAAAGTGGAAAAGCTCTATTTCGATGCATATTCATTCCATTCAAAAGTCATTGTCAGAATTAAAGCAACTCGTTTCAGGTGATGATGCTAGTGAGGAAATTAAAGAACTGGCTAAAATTGATATAGAAAAACTAGATTATATTCTTCAATACTATAAATGGCTAGACCGTTTAATTGAAGCGTTTGAAAGTCATGAGATTTTTTCTTTAGTACCAAAGGAAAATGAATAAATGTGAAAACCTGTCCACAACAGAGACAGGTTTTTACATTTGCTTATGATGAAACGGACATTCACCTTCAATCGGGTTTGCATCATCTCCGATAAAAAATTGTTTCCATTCCCGATGTTCGGGATCGCCATAATGACTGATATTTGGATGTTTCGGCAAACGATCCCATTTTTCTACTCGAGCCCGGACTTTTTCGCGAGACATCATCCCACCTTTAGACGTTCCTTCAAGTCCTTCAAATATTCTACGAGGCTGGAATCCTAGAATTAGGCTATTCCCTAAATCTCTCGTTTTTCTTTGTTTATATGCAGGAGTATTTCCAAAGATAAAAAATGGCTCTCCCGAAAAGATAAAATTCCATAGATGATGGTCAGGGTCTTTCGGATACTCTTCTGGCCATGGTTTCTCATCAACTTCATGCAAATACTGAAGGATATTCCAAAAATATTGCCGAGAGTATTCAAGCGATTGTTCTTCCTCTTCAGGTTCTACAAATAGGAAAAAGCCGTGGCGAATCAAAGGTTTCGATGAATCAAATAAAGAAGTGAATGCTTCTAATGTTTTCGGAAGTGCGGACCAATCATCATGAGAAATATATGAATAACGAAGTTCCCCTTTTTTTCTCCCGCCATCCCGAATGTGCAAGGAAATGTTTTATTCGTTACGATTTTATGAAAGGTCTTGTATTCCCTTACTAACCATTCAGGAACGATATTTGGGTTTGTCATCTCTTCCTTTGTCAATAAGAGATTTTCCATTTATACCACCTCGTATTGCCATATTTACCCGACTACATTTTGTTAAAACAATGGATTGTTCCAGATAAAAAATTTTCATATCTTTTCCCATCCAGCAAATATAAAGATATAATATCTTTATATGATTCTCATTTTTTAGAGGATTCACAATAATAGAAGGGAAGTGTACGTTTTGATTAATGTTGCCTTATTAAGTAGATGGCATGTTCATGCGGATGATTACGCTAGAGATGCAAGAAATAATGGAAACCTTTCCATTAAATTAGTATGGGATGAGGATGCCGAACGCGGGAAAAAGTGGGCGGAAGAGCTAGGAGTTCCTTTCGAACATGATTTGGAAAAAGTATTATCCAATCCCGATATTGATGCCGTCATCGTTAGCACTCCAACAAGTTTACATAAAGAAGTAATGATTGCAGCTGCTAATCATAAAAAACATATTTTTTCAGAAAAAGTGTTGGCTTTTTCAGTGGAAGATTGTGAAGAAATCTATCAAACAGTGGAAGCAAATGGTGTTCAATTCATGCTTTCATTGCCTAGATTGACAGAAAGCTATTATGTATATGCTCAAGAGGCGTTGGATTCAGGGAAATTAGGTAAATTGACAACGATTCGCTGCCGCTTTGCACATAACGGAGCCGTTCCGAATGAAGGAGCAACGAGCGGTTGGTTACCTGAGCGCTTTTTCAATAAAGAAGAAGCTGGCGGAGGTGCTTTGATCGACCTTGGAGCTCATCCAATTTATTTGACAAATCGCTTAGCAGGAAACGCTGTCGCTGTTCAAGCGAGACTTCAACAAACAAACGGACTAGGTGTAGATGACAATGCGGTCGTTCTAGTAGAATACGAATCTGGAGCGCTAGGGATTATCGAAACAAGCTTCGTATCAAACGGAAGTCCGTTCCAGCTTGAACTTTACGGGACAGAAGGAACACTATTAATTGAGGATGGCAATATAAAAATTAACGGAATTCAATTTGACGGCTGGCAAAATCCTGAAGCACCTAAAGCATTGCCAATGCCGATGGTACAGTGGACAGAGGCGATCTTAAACGGTACAACTCCGTCTATCACGAAGGACGATGCCATCCGTTTAACGGCTGTGAATGAGGCAGCTGCGCGTTCACAAGAGGAAGGAAAAAGAGTAAAGTTAAATTAATTTGAAAAAGGCTAGCTATACTAACTTTGTATAGCTAGCCTTTTATGATTGGATAATTGAATAAGGGATATTTGAATGTTCGATACTATTGATCTTACAGTAATTGGATTGGGATATTAGTGTTAATAAGAAGGAGATTAATCAAAAATAATGAATCTTTGATATGTGCACGACCTTCTGACCGTTCAGAATCAGTCTTTAATATCTCAATCTTTTTGGACAAGTAGCTAATATCCGAATATAGCTTTTATCAAAAGGATTATGATCTCTTCTTTACAAAGAATGCTAAATCCAAAAAAGATAAACCTAAAGCACATCCTAATCCAATGAACAAAAATCCATAAGTACTATTCTTTGTTGGCTGAAAAAAATAATTGAAAGTATAATTCAATGCACTAAATAGAATAAACAAACCTATAAACTTCAAATTTCTTTTTCTGATTTCGCCCCATGTTAATTTTCGCATGTTAGCAAGTGCAACAATACCTAAATACAAAGCATATGTTAAAAGATAAATTACATAACCTATTACAAATTTGATAGAGAACGGATTATCAATGTCTTTATATACAATAAATAAAGTAATGATTGTACTTATGATAAAAAGAATAAATAAAAAGATGTTTAGTATGAAAATTTTTTTCGTCATATCACACCGCCTATAGTCTTTTCAGTACTGATTATCCCAGATTTTAATATCTTTGTTAAATGGATTTTTTGGTCTAGGTTCATTTTTCCTTTACTCTTTATGTACTAATAGAAAACTATGTTACAATCATAAAAGTAAAAATGCACTGAAAAGGAAGACAATAATGGCTAAAATTCAAGCACCAGTAAATAAAAACGATTATATAGATGTCATATTTGAAGATTTAACACATGACGGCAATGGAGTAGCAAAAGTTGATGGATATCCGCTTTTCATTCCGAATGGTTTACCAGGTGAAAAAGCGAAAATTAAAGTCGTGAAATTAAATAAAGGCTACGGGTTTGGTCGTTTAATCGAAATTTACGAAGAAAGTAAGTTTCGGGTTGAGCCGGAATGTCCAATTTATAAAGAGTGCGGTGGCTGCCAGCTTCAGCATCTGAGCTATGAGGGACAATTGATGGCGAAAGAAAAGCAGGTACGTGATGTATTGGAGCGAATCGGAAAGCTTGAAAACGTGACCGTACATCCCGTCTTAGGAATGGAGGAACCGTGGCGTTATCGCAATAAATCCCAAGTTCCAATTGGTGAGCATGAAGGCGGGTTGATCGGAGGATTTTATCAAAGAAGATCCCACGACATCATTGATATGGAAAAGTGTCTCATCCAAATGGAACAAAATGACGTTATCCTGCAACAGGTTAAGGAAATTTGCAGTAAGTATGGTGTAAAAGCTTATAATGAACAAACTCATAAAGGAACGTTACGGCATGTAATGGCGCGTACGGGTAAAACGACAGGTGAGATGATGATTGTACTAATTACCCGTACGACAGATTTACCTAATAGTAAACAAATGATAGAGGAAATCATTAAAGCAATACCAGGTGTTAAGTCCATCGTGCAAAACATGAATTCAAAGCGAACAAACGTAATTTTTGGCGATCAAACAAAAGTTCTTTGGGGCGAAGAAGTGATCTACGACTACATTGGAGACATCAAATTCGCGATTTCAGCCCGTTCTTTTTATCAAGTTAATCCAGACCAAACGAAAGTTCTTTATGATAAAGCTTTAGAATATGCTGATTTGAATGGGGAAGAAACCGTCATTGACGCATATTGCGGAATTGGCACAATCTCACTATTTTTAGCCCAAAAAGCAAAAAAAGTGTACGGTGTTGAAATTGTTCCAGAAGCAATTGAAGATGCAAAAAGAAACGCCGAATTAAATGGCATTACCAATGTTGAGTTTGCAGTAGGCGAAGCTGAAACCGTGATCCCAAACTGGTATAAACAAGGCATTCAGGCAGATGTTCTAGTAGTGGATCCACCGCGAAAAGGCTGTGACCAGGCATTGCTGGATACAATTATTAATATGAAACCGAAGAGGGTTGTGTATGTATCGTGTAATCCGGCTACATTGGCAAGGGATTTGAGGATCTTGGAAGATGGGGGATATAAGACAGTGGAAGTGCAGCCGGTTGATATGTTTCCGCAGACGATGCACGTTGAGTGTGTTGCCTTGATGTCAAGGGTGGATAAATAAGGTCTATTCAAAACATTGATAAATAAAGGATTTTCAAGATTGGAGGATTTTCTGCCCGTTGTCTGGCAGTGCCTTTTAACCTTGAAAATCCTTATTTTTATTTATTGAGGAAACAGGTCGACAGTAATAAAGTGCGTGGGGTTGAGTTGACGGATTAGATAACTTGATGGGGTTGTTGAGATAGATTAGATGAAACATTCCCTAATTTTGAAATGAAGGATTATCCCTATCTCTATATTATAGATATACAAATCTTAATATTTGAGTTGAAAAAGTAATTACATTTCAAGTGTAAATAGTCATTTCTATAGGCTGGTTTTCTTGGTATAATAAAAAGAAAAAGCAGGTGTGGATATGGAAAGTGAAGATAAAGTGCAAAAACAGCCTATGGACTTTTATAATATGTCAGATTTTTTAAGAGGACAATCCTCGAAATTAATAACTAAATTATCTGATGAGGATAGGACTGCTTTCGTTTTGAAAAATGGAAAACCTATTGCTGTTCTACTGTCTAATGAACGCTATGAAAGGCTTTTGAAATCAGGTATTGATATAACAGAATATTAAAGATGAGCGAGGTAAAATGAATGGCCGTGAAAAAATCAGAACTATATTCCCTACTATGGGAAGCGTGTAATAAATTAAGGGGTGGCGTAGAGCCGTCAAGATACAAAGACTACGTACTTGTATTGTTGTTTTTTAAATACGTATCAGATAGATACAAAGGACAACGATTTGCTGAGTTTACTGTAAGCGAAGGTGCATCATTTGATGACTTAATTGCTGCAAAGGGCAAGAGTGATGTCGGTGAACGAGTAGATAAGATTATCCAAAAGTTCCTAGAGGAAAACCGTCTTCAAGGTTCTCTTCCTGATGTTAGTTTTAATAACCCGGATGAATTGGGTTCTGGCAAGGAACTAGTTGATAAAGTTTCTGGACTTATTGCTATATTCCAAAATCCTGCTATTGACTTCAAAAGTAATAGAGCTAGTGGTGATGACATCATCGGAGATGCTTATGAGTACTTCATGATGAAATTTGCTCAAGAATCTGGTAAGAGCAAGGGTCAATTTTATACGCCTAGTGAAGTGTCACGTATCATTGCTAGACTTATTGGTATTGGTGATATTAAGCAAGAAACTGGTAAGAAATGGACACTTCATGATCCTGCTGCGGGTAGTGGTTCTCTACTAATCCGTGCAGCAGATGAAGCCCCTATGGATGAAAACGGTGACTCTATAGTTACAATATATGGTCAAGAAAAATATCCAGATACTGCTGGTTTAGCAAAGATGAACTTTATCCTACATAACAAAGGTACAGGTGAAGTTAAGAGTGGTAATACGTTAGCAAACCCAGCATATACGGATGATTTCGGTGGGCTTAGAAAATTCGACTTTATTGTCATGAATCCACCCTTCTCAGATAAGGATTGGACTGATGGAATTAAACCATCAGAAGATAAATATAAAAGATTTGAAGGTTATGGCGTTCCACCGGAGAAGAATGGTGACTATGCTTGGTTTTTACACGTCTTAAAGGCGTTAGATAGTAATGGTAAGGCAGGAATTATTCTGCCCCACGGTGTACTATTCAGAGGGAATATAGAAGAGACCATTAGAAAAGCAGTTCTTGATAAGCGATACATCAAGGGCATAGTTGGTTTGCCTGCTAATTTGTTCTATGGCACAGGTATTCCTGCTTGCATCATAATTATCGATAAAGAAAATGCCGATAATCGTGAAGGCATCTTTATGGTAGACGCAAGCCGTGGATTTAAGAAAGATGGTAACAAGAATCGCCTTCGTGAACAAGATATTGAGAAGATAGTACAAACATGCATAAATAAAGAACAAATTAAAGGCTATTCTCGTTTTGTTACCTATAAAGAAATATTAGAAGAAAACGATGGTAACCTGAATGTCCCTCGATATATCCAAAAGATTGATGATACATTGCCGCAAAATATTGCATCACATCTAAAGGGTGGAATTCCGGAAGTTGATATTAATTCAATAGAAAAGTTATGGAAGGTTTCGCCAAATTTAAAACAAGAAATATTTACCTGTGTTGATGAAAAGCATAACGTATATAACCTTGCTACGTCACCAAACGAGATAGAAACGGTTATCTCTGAAGACGAAAATATAAAGAGTCAAAAGGATACCGAGTGTGGTGAACTATTCGGGACATGGAGAATTGCAGTAAAAAATGTGCTGCTAAACATTAATGCAGATACAAATCCAAAGGAGTTAATTCGTAACATTGGCCTTGAAATCCTGCACGATTTCGAATCGGCACAGCTTTTAGACAATTACGATGTGTACGACTTCTTGCTAAATTATTGGAATGAGAAAATGCAAGATGATGTGTATGTAATTAAGGCTAGTGGATATGAGGCTGGCCGCGAGATTGAATATGTATACGCTCAAAAGAAAGCCAAAGATGAAAATGGAGAAGAAATAAAAGTTGATGACACTTCTAAAATGAAGTCGTTTGATGGTGCATTAATTTCAAGAGATATTATCGAGCGTGAGTATTTTGAAACTGAATTATTAGCACTTAATGAGTTGATAGAAAAATCCATATTGCTTGAATCTGAACTTGATGAAATGCGTGAAGAAGAATCTGGCGATGAAGGTTTGCTTGTAAACGCCTTAAATGAAAAAGGTGACAGCATTCCAAAGGCAAATCTTAATAAACGGATTAGGGAACTCGAAAGTAAAAAGACCTCACCTGTAATGAGCGATATTACAAAGTTGATTGAATTGTTAGATGAAGGCAATACAATTGATATGGAGAAAATCGTTAAAGCTAACAGTGAGCTAAAGGGCTACGAACTTAGAAATAAGAATGGATCATTTGGTAAGACCAAACTAAAAGCCGCATTAAAAGAGGCAAACGAAAAGGCGGTTATCCCTGAAATTTATGCGGATGAATATAACGCTCTACTTGCATATCAAGCTAAGGTTTCGGAAAAAGAAGAAGCTGATAAGGCTATCAAAGAGGCACAAAGGATACTTGATGAACTGGTGCTTGCTAAATATGGCGAGTTATCAATTGATGAAATTAAGCACTTGCTTTTTAATAAGAAGTGGATGGCAAGACTTGAAGGTGACATTGCTGATGCAATTGATCAAGTATTAAATGAACTAGCCTCAAAAGTGGTGTTAATCGCAAAACGCTATGAGCATACTCTAGGTGAGATTGAAGAAAAGACAGCTCAGTCAAGGATTAAGGTAAAGTCTGCTCTGGAAAGGATGGGGTACACATGGTAACTTATCCAGAAGGTTGGAAATGCGATACAATTATAAATATTGCAGATATCACAACTGGTTGCAGAGATACTCAAGATAACAAGGTTAACGGAAGGTATCCGTTTTTTGTACGTTCACCTCTCGTTGAACGTATAGATGTGGCAGACTTTGATTGTGAAGCTGTGTTGACTGCAGGAGATGGGGTAGGAACAGGAAAGGTATTTCATTATATTAACGGTAAATTTGCAGCACATCAGCGTGTTTATGTTATGAGCAATTTCCAAGATGTTGATGGAAAGTACTTTTACTATTATTTCTCAAACAACTTCGGAAAAGAAGTTGAAAAATATACAGCTAAATCATCAGTTGATTCAGTACGACGGGATATGATAGCTGAAATGGAGTTTCCATATCCTCCTTTACCTGAGCAAAAGGAAATTGTACAAGCATTGTTAGATTTTGATGAGCATATTGACAATCTAACTGAACTAATTGAAAAGAAAAAAGCTATCCGTGATGGTGCTTTAGAGGATTTGGTTAGTGGCAAATCTAGGGTTGATGGTTTTGACAAGGAATGGGAAACTGTTTCTTTTAACCAAGTGATTAAACCAAAAGCAAGAATTGGATGGCAAGGTTTAAAAAAGGAAGAGTATTTAAGAAGAGGATACAGCTATTTAATTGGGGGCACTGATTTCCATAATGGAACGGTTAGTCTGGATACCGTATCATTTGTCTCAAAAGAGCGATACGATATGGACTCAAATATTCAAGTTGAGTCAAATAATGTACTGGTAACAAAAGATGGAACGATTGGGAAGGTAGCACTGGTTCCTAAATTGGATAAACCAGCAACACTGAATAGCGGAGTTTTTGTTTTCAGAACTACGCCTAGCCTTCTTCCAACGTTTCTTTATAGAGTTTTGTTGTCCTCAATTTTTAAAGAGTTTATTAATACATTGTCCGCAGGTTCTACAATAAAGCATCTATATCAAAAAGATTTAAGTAATTTTGAGTTTAGAATGCCACAGGATATCAGAGAACAACAAGCCATCGCCTCTGTCTTAACAGCTATGGATGAAGAAATCGAATCTCTCGAAATAGAAAAAGAGAAGATAATGGGAATTAGAGAAGGTGCAATGGATGACCTTTTAACAGGCCGTGTGCGTCTTAAATTATAAGGAGGTTAAGTTTATGTCTGTTGATTTAGAAAGAAAATTACAAAATAAGGTCCTCCACTGGTTAATAGATGAAGAAAAAGACGGTGGTTTAGGCTACACATATCTTGGCAACCTTGAAGATCAAGACAACACACCAGTTAAAGAGGACTTGCTAAAGAAGAATTTAGAAAAGCGCGGTTATACGAAAGACCAAATTTCAAAAGCAGTAAATGAACTTGTTACTAAGGCAAGTAATCAAGTGGACAGCTTATATCAAACCAATAAAGAAGTCTATTCCCTACTTCGTTACGGAAAGCAAGGTGTAAAGGACGATAATAAAAATCGTCAAACTGTGCATTATATCGACTGGGATAATGTAGAAAATAATGATTTTTATGTTGCTGAAGAAGTAAGTGTACTTTGTTTTAATCAGATAGAAAGAAAACGTCCTGATGTGGTGCTGTATATAAACGGCATCGCTCTAGGCGTGTTTGAGTTAAAGCGTTCATGCGTGAGTATTGGCGAAGGTATTCGTCAAAATCTTACAAATCAAAAAAAAGAGTATATTCAGCCTTTTTTTAGTACCGTTCAATTAATTTTTGCAGGTAATGAGGCAGAGGGGCTTAAGTACGGTACTACCGAAACGGCTGAAAAGTATTTTCTTAAATGGAAAGAAGATATCAAAGCCACCGATGACCTTTCCGCAACTATCAAGGATATTCAATCTAAAGAAAAGAATAAGCTAAGAGATGCTATAGTCTCTCTTTGTCAAAAAGAACGTTTTTTATCGTTGATTTATGACTTCATTATCTTTGATGCTGGAGTGAAGAAGGTTACAAGACATAATCAATACTTTGCAAATATTGCTGCAAGGAAAAGGATTATTGAAAAAGAGGGCGGTATCATTTGGAATACACAAGGTTCCGGTAAGTCGTTGATAATGGTTTGGCTGGCTAAGTGGATTATTGAAAATTTGGCAGATAGCCGCGTAGTTATCATTACAGACCGTGATGAGCTTGATGACCAAATAGAGAGCCTATTTATTGATGTTAATGAGAAAGTTAAAAGAGCAAAGAGTTGCTCTGATTTAAGAGAAATACTAAATAAAAATGATGATTCTATCATATGCTCTTTAATTCATAAGTATGGGCACAATGCAGGTAAACAATCCGATGTGGATCAGTATCGGAAAGAGTTATTAAAGGACTTACCTGCTGACTTTAAGGCAAAAGGAAACATTATTGCCTTTATTGACGAATGCCACCGTACAAACTCGGGGAAATTACACGAGGCTGTTAAAGTATTGATGCCTGAAGCAGTGCTTATAGGTTTTACAGGAACACCGCTACTTAAAAAGGACAAGAAAACCAGCCTTGAAACATTTGGATCGTATATTCACACTTATAAATTTGATGAGGGTGTTGAAGATGGCGTTGTTCTTGATTTGCGTTATGAGGCAAGAGATGTTGACCAAGATCTATCCAATAAGGAAAAGGTAGATTTGTGGTTTGATAATAAAACCTTTGGTCTTACTGAAAGAGCAAAGACAAATTTAAAACAGAGCTGGACTTCAATCAATAAATTATATAGTTCAAGACAAAGACTTGAGAAAATTGCAGGGGACATTATCTTTGATATGAATTTAAAATCGCGCCTTAAAAATGAACGTGGAACGGCTATGCTGGTTGCCAACAGTATATACGAGGCTTGTAGATATTGGGATATCTTTACTAGCAATGGCTTTAATAGGTGTGCTGTTGTCACCTCTTACGAACCTTCAGCCGCTAGTGTAAGAACTGCTACGAGCGACTTAAGTCAAGAGGGTGAAGAAGAATATAAGAAGTCTATTTATGAGCGGATGCTTAGAGGTAAAAAACTATCCGAGTTCGAAAAAGAAGTAAAAGAACAATTCAAAAAAGAACCCGCTAAAATGAAGTTACTTATTGTGGTGGACAAACTATTAACAGGTTTTGATGCACCAAGTGCCACTTATCTATATATTGATAAATCTATGCGTGATCATGACTTGTTCCAAGCAATCTGTCGAGTTAATAGACCGGATGGTGAGGATAAAGACTATGGTTACATTGTAGATTATATGGATTTGTTCCGTAATGTACAGTTGGCCGTTGCCGATTATACAACTGAGGCTTTCGATAACTTTGATAAAGAAGATGTTGAAGGACTTATTAAGAATCGTTATGATGAAGCCAAATCTGAAATGGTAGGTGCAATTGCATCACTTAAGGATTTGCTGGAAAATGTAAATGATCCGAAAGAGGATACTGATTATATTGAATATTTCTGTGGTGAAAATAGTGAGGATGATGAGAGAATAGGTCGTAGGGATATATTATACGCTCTTACTGCATCCCTGACTCGTTCCTTTGCAAATTGCTGTGATAAACTTGTGAGCAACTATGGTTATTCAGATAATCAAGTTAACCAGCTTAGAAGTGATATTTCTGGATATAACAAAATAAAAGAAATGATTAAACTTGCTAGTTGTGATTATATTGACTTGAAGCCGTATGAGGCGGATATGCGTTATATCTTGGACACCTACATTCGTGCCGAAGATTCTAAGGTTGTAAGCGAACTTGCCAATATGTCATTGGTTGAGTTGCTATTAAATAATACAACTACAACACCAATAGATGCATTAGTGAAAGAACTTCCAGGAAGCGATAATGCTAAAGCGGAGATAATTGAAAATAACTTGCAACATGAAATTGTTAAGAAGATGTCATCAAATAAAGTCTACTATGGTAAGCTATCGGAAATGCTCCAAATAGTTATTGACCAAAGACGAATTGAGGCTATGAGTTATGAGGAGTATCTGCGTCAAGTGGTAGAACTAGCACAAGCGATTTTACGTCCAGAAGAAAATTCTGATTATCCTGATGCTATTAAGAAAAGCGAAGCCAGAAGAGCTTTCTTTGATTACTTTGATAGAGATGAAAAACTGGCTATAAATAGTGACAATGCTATCCGTAATGCAATACGTCCTGATTGGAAGCGAAATTTCCAGAAACAACAAAATATAAGACTTGCTATATATCAAATTTTATTGGTATATGGTTATGACGAAGATGTAGCAACTGAAAAAACAAATGCCGTCTTCGAAATAGCTGAAAGACAGGGAGAATACGATGTGTAATGAAGTAATAATTGGCGGTATGCCAATAGAGATTATCAAAAAGCAAAATCTTAAAAATCTTTATATAAGGGTTAATCCCCCAGAAGGAAATGTAACCGTCAGCACTCCTAGTGATTATCCTGATGAAGAAATAAGGCTTTTTGTTTTAAAGAAAATGCCGGAGATTACAAAGGTGAGAGATAGGATGTTGTCACAACCACGTCAAACTGAACGTGAATATGTGTCTGGCGAATCACATTATTTATGGGGAAAGCCTTATCGGTTGCAGGTCGTTTATGAAGGAAACAAATACGAAATTACTAAACTACCAAATAAAATAATTTTAACTGCTCCCGAAAGATCAACCAAGGAATCTAGGGAGAGGGCTTTTAACGAATGGTACAGAGAAGAACTTAAACGAGTATTGAATGGTGTGGTTTCGAGGTGCGAGGCAAAGACAAACCTTTATGCTAATGAATACAAAATAAAAAACATGAGGACAAAATGGGGTACTTGTAATATTGATAAAAAAAGAATATGGATTAATTTGCAGCTTGCTAAAAAGCCAGTCGAATGTCTTGAGTACGTGGTTATACATGAACTAGTACACTTGATAGAAAAGAATCACACCCATAGATTCCATGCTCTTGTTGAGGAGTTCTACCCTACCTGGAAAGAGGCAAGAAAGCTATTAGCAGAGCTGCCTTTAGATTATATTGAAAAAGGGGAGTGGGTAGAGAATGAAGAGCAAAATAACATCGAGTGATATTTTTGATATTAATAAAAAATCGGGTGCATTGATACTTGGAAAGAATCGACTTGATGATTATGCAACTAAATTTCTAACAAAATATTGTAAGCAGGCATTGGTTGATCCAATGCCTCTTCCAGTTGAGGAGATTCTTCAGGATATGGGACTTACAGTACAAGAAGTTTCCTTATCTAGCAATTTAGATGTTTTTGGTTGCTGTTTGCTATTAGATGCACATATAGATGTTTATGACCAAGAAACAAGGCAATATACATCAACTGCTTTTAATGCTGGAACTGTATTGATTGATCCGTTATCTGAAGCTGTATTTGGTGAAGGTTCGAGAAGAAACACACTAATCCATGAGGCACTGCATTGGGAAAAAGATAAAAGATATTTTGAAATCCTTGAGATAAAAAATAAAAACGCCTCTGAAAAGCTATACCCTATTTTATGCCGTCAATCTGAGACTTTCTATACTCCACCTGAGGGAAAGAACACAAAAGAAAATGAAGTAAGGTGGTTGGAATGGCAGGCACATAGATTAGCACCAAGGGTCCTTATGCCAAAAAATAGCTTTAAAAAGAAGTCACTGGAGTTTATTCAACAATATAAAGAGGCTGGTGAAAATGTTATATTATCGTGTGACACTTTGATTGAAGATTTAAGTATCTTCTTTAAAACATCACGGTTATCAGTAAAATATAGATTGATTGAGGTTGGTCTTAAAGATACAATTTCAAGGTTTTCAGATTATGAAGATGTCTATGAAGAAATCAATAGCAATAAAGATTTTGTCAAATTAACTCCAGTAGAAGCATTAAAGATTGTTGACACAGATTCAGTTCTTAAAGGGTGGATAAGCGATGGACGATTTGTTTATGCTGACGGGTACTTTGTTCTCGCTGACACCCAGTATGTAAAACAAAAAGATGGAGTACTTCATTTAACTGCTAAAGCAAAGAAAAATCTTGCAAAATGTGTTATTAATATTCGTGAGCAAAAGTTTACTACATATGAAAATGCCGATAAGGATTTTCTTGGTTATGCGGTACTTAGAAAAGTAGAAGGAATTGACAATAGACTTCTTACATTCCATCCAAAGTATCAGTCTTCTTTAATGTGTGAACCAGAAGAGGCTTACCAAGCATTTTATAAGCAGTTAGCTTCTTATGATGAGCAAGAAGAAATTGAACTTATGAAGATGATAGGAGACCCAACTAAATCTCTGTGCGAGTGTTTATGGTTTTTGATGGAGAATAGAAAATGGAACTATCCTAAGCAATTTAACGAAGAGACAGGACTGCACATAAACTATCACGGTAAAATTAAGAAAAATAACTATAATAATATGACTACTAATGTTTTGATGGCGATTTGTGTAGCCATGAGATTAAGTTCGAGAATAACACAAAAGTTATTTGATAAATCAAATAACAAATTAAATTATTATTCTGATCCTGATAAAACCTATATTCGTATAATGGATACTATGCCAGGACTCTCGCTTGACGATTTCAATGGAGTCTTAGGGCAGTTTGGAATACCTGAACTAGGTAGTGAAATAAAAATTTAAAAGTTCGTTAACTCGTTGAGTTGGTTTTGAACCCCAAAAGGGGTTCTTTTTTTTTGCTCAAAATTGAAAAAACCCCATTTATAAGGAAACAAAAGCCAACTCGATGAGTTGGTCGCTAAATTTTGAAATCCTTTATGTTTATAAGTGTAAGGCACAGGTCTTACAAAAATTTAAATACGTCTAAAGCTGGCCAGCAGAAGACGGTGGATACATAAATGAATCGAAGATAGTCAATGAAGGGCTATTGGAAAAGTTTATGCTCCTCCGTTTTATTTCCTATGCACATTTTCGGGAAGTAACTCTGTTGGTCATTTTTTCTAAGACTCATTAGTACTCCGCCGTCTTGCAAGACGGGAACAGGAGAATCTAATGAGATTTTCAGTAAGGTATGAAGAAAAAATTCAAACAATCGAGCTTAATGATGAAGAAACCGAGCAAATGTGGGTTAGTCTGTCCCTTGTAGGTGAAGGACTTTCCAAATCAAATAAAGAGCGCTTAATTCAAGATGCTTTTAACGATAAGTATAACAAACCCGAGTACAATAACTGGCATAAATTTGATAGACACAGAGGGATGCCAAAAAAACCATTTCGTAAGGACGATGAATCCGAGGATGCAACGGATCATATGGACTATCTCCCCGATAATTCCCATGAAGTGGCACGAAATAAAAAGGAAAATTATGAATATTACTGTGAGATTATTCGTTCCATTCTCAAGCCAAAGCATTCAGAACCTTTTATTGCTGTATATCTTGATGGCATGACAATGACCGAGTATGCAGAGCGAGAAGGCGTTAGTAAAAGTGCTATTTCACATCGTTTGGCTACCGCTAAGAAGAATTTAAAAAAAGTTTTTCCAGAATCCTCAACTTTCCCCTCTTGCCACGGCTAATAGATAGAGGGCACACATAAACGCTCTCGAGAAAGAGGTGAAGAACATGAAACACAACTTGAAAATCAGTGTTTCAAAAACTCCACAGTCTGGCGGGATTGTCTCCTGTCGTAATGTCACTATAAGGGAGCGTTTCCTACGTTTCTTACTTGGTGATAAGCAGAAACTGACTATCCTTGTCCCGGGTGACACCGTAAAGGAACTCGCCATTAGTGAGATTAAGGAGGGAGGATTAAACCATGAGCAAAATCAAACTTCTTCTTGATGTGGTTTCTGATATGCGCTCTTTGGCAGACAGTATACAAGCGGTTGCTGATGCAATGGCGGGCAATGAACCTGTCGAAGCAAAAGAACCGACTACACTTGTAAAAAAACCTGCGCCAAAGAAAAAGGAGATCACTCTGGAGGAAGTCAGAGCAAAACTCGCTGAGAAGAGTCAAGCTGGTCTTACTGCCCAAGTCAGAGAAATCATCCAGAAATATGGTGGCTGTAAATTAAGCGAGGTTGACCCAAAACATTATGCAGACATGTTGAAAGATGCGGAGGTACTAGGAAATGAGTGATCACGCAGTACTTTCCGCATCGGGGTCCCATAGATGGCTGAATTGCCTTCCATCTGCAAGATTGGAACTGGAATTTGAAAACAGCGAATCCAATGCTGCCGCTGAAGGTACTGCTGCCCATGCTCTCTGTGAACACAAACTTAAAAAAGCACTTCACATGAGAAGTAAACGTCCAGTCTCAGCTTATAACACCGACGAGATGGAAGAACACAGTGATGCTTATGTAGAATTTGTAATGGAGCAGCTTGAACTGGCAAGGCAAAGCTGTACGGACCCGTTAATACTTATTGAACAACGTCTGGATTTTTCCTCCTATGTACCACAGGGATTCGGAACCGGAGATTGCATCATCATTGGCGATAAAAAGCTTCATATTATCGATTTTAAGTATGGCATGGGTGTGTTGGTAGATGCGGTGGATAATCCGCAAATGAAATTATATGCCCTTGGAGCTTTGGAAATCTACGATAGCCTGTATGACATTGAGGAAGTTTCCATGACCATCTTCCAACCCCGCAGGGAAAATGTCAGCACATGGACAATACCGGTAAAGGAATTAAAAGACTGGGCAGAAAATGAACTGAAGCCAAAGGCGAAAAAGGCCTATGAAGGCGAAGGTGACTATCTTCCAGGTGAATGGTGTACTTTCTGTAGAGCGGCTGTTAAATGCCGTGCAAGAGCAGAAGAAAAGCTGAAATTAGCACAGATGGAATTTAAACTGCCACCCCTGCTTACGGATTCTGAAATTGAGGAAGTTCTCTCTAAATTGTCCGATCTTACAAAGTGGGCAAATGAAATCATTGCTTATGCCACGGATGCTGCCGTTAATCACGGGAAAGAATGGCATGGTTTTAAGGTAGTCGAGGGCAGATCAGTTCGGAAATATAAGGACGAAGGGGCTGTGGCTGAAGCGGCCAAGGCAAACGGATATAAGGACATCTACCGTCAGAGTCTCATAACCCTTACAGAAATGCAGAAGCTGATGGGCAAAAAGAAATTTGAGCAAATTCTTGGTGGTCTCATACATAAACCACCGGGCAAGCCAACGCTAGTTCCAAATTCGGATAAGCGGCCAGCTATGAATATATCAAACGTAAAAAATGAATTTAACGAAATAACGGAGGAATTGGAATATGAATAATCAAAACAGAACTAAGGTTGTTACAAGCGTCAACACACGTCTTAGCTACTTTCACGGCTGGGAGCCCGTATCCATCAATGGCGGAGCGGAAAAGTACAGCGTATCCGTATTGATTCCCAAAACAGATAAGGAAACCATCAATGCTATCAATGCAGCAGTAGATGCAGCCATTGAAGAGGGCCTTGCAAAGTTTGGTGGTAAAAAGCCGAATAAGGCTGCTATCAAACTGCCACTTCGAGACGGTGACGTAGAACGTGATGACGAGGCTTACAAAGGACATTACTTTGTAAATGCCAACAGCAAGACTCCACCCCAAATAGTAGATAAAGCGGTTAGACCTATCCTGGATCGTAACGAGGTTTACAGCGGTTGTTATGCAAGAGTATCCCTAAATTTCTACGCTTTTAACTCTAATGGCAATAAGGGTGTAGCATGTGGTCTTGGCAACATCCAGAAGATAAGAGGTGGAGAGCCTTTAGGTGGAAGAACCAATGCAGCTGATGATTTCACAACTATTGATGATGATGATTTTCTAGCATAAGGAATAAATACAGACGAGGTGGTGGAGGTTGTTCTTCTGCCACCTCGTTTGCATTGGAAAGGGCGGTAATATATGAATTCTATTTCTATTGATATTGAAACATTTAGTAGTGCCAACCTTCAAAAGTCTGGTGTTTACCGTTATGCCGAGAGTGATGATTTTGAAATTTTACTATTTGGCTATTCAGTGGATGGCGGGGAGGTACAAGTTGTTGACCTTGCTTGTGGAGAGGAAATCCCAGATGAAATTATAAACGCGCTTATGGATGATTCTGTTACCAAGTGGGCTTTCAATGCAATGTTTGAGCGTGTGTGTCTATCAAAATGGCTTAATCTCACTGGATATCTTGACCCTACATCCTGGAAATGCTCCATGATCTGGTCAGCATATATTGGACTTCCGCTTTCGCTAGAGGGGGTCGGTGCAGTTTTAGGTTTAGAAAAGCAAAAATTGACAGATGGCAAAGACCTTATTAAATATTTCTGTACACCTTGCTCCCCTACTAAATCAAATGGTGGCCGAATTCGTAATCTGCCGGAACATGACGTGGAAAAATGGGAGCGGTTTAAAGCATATAACCTTCGAGATGTGGAAACTGAGATGTCAATACAGCAGAGATTATCCAAGTTTCCAGTACCAGAGAATATCTGGGAGGAGTATCATCTCGACCAGGAAATCAATGATCGCGGCATTGCCATTGACATGACTTTCGTAAAACAGGCTGTCGAGATGGATGAACATTCCCGTGAAAAGCTGATGGCTGTAATGCAGGATATAACCAATTTAGAGAATCCAAACTCTGTGCAACAAATGAAAGAATGGCTTGCCGACAATGGGCTAGAAACAGATACTCTTGGTAAAAAAGCTGTTGCTGAGATGTTAAAGACAGTACCTGAACCACTAGGCACTGTTTTGGAACTTCGACAGCAGCTTGCAAAATCATCGGTGAAAAAATACACAGCAATGGAGAATGCGGTATGTAGTGACGGTCGTGCAAGAGGAATGTTCCAGTTTTACGGAGCCAACAGAACCGGCAGATTCTCTGGCAGGCTGATTCAGCTACAAAATCTTCCCCAAAACCATATGCTCGATTTGGAACAGGCTCGTGCTTTAGTTCGAAGCGGAAACTTTGATGCTCTTACTTTACTCTATGATTCAATCCCAGAGGTACTGTCGGAACTTATCCGTACTGCTTTTATACCACGAGAAGGTATGAAGTTCATTGTGGCAGATTTTTCAGCGATCGAGGCTCGCGTCATTGCCTGGCTTGCAGGCGAAAAATGGAGAATAGATGTATTCAAAAATGGTGGTGACATTTACTGTGCCAGTGCTTCTCAGATGTTTAATGTACCTGTTGAAAAGCATGGTGTGAATGGCCATCTTCGTCAGAAAGGTAAAATTGCTGAACTTGCCCTCGGTTACGGGGGATCTGTTGGAGCATTAAAATCAATGGGTGCCTTGGAGATGGGAATTGAAGAAGAGGAACTTCAGCCCCTTGTAACAGCCTGGAGACAGTCGAATCCCAATATCACAAAACTGTGGTGGGATGTTGATCGTGCTGTAAAAACTTGTGTTAAGCAAAAGACTCCCACAGAGACACACGGCATTAAATTTATATATCAGAGTGGGATGATCTTTATTGTTCTTCCTTCTGGCAGACGGCTCGCTTATGTAAAACCTCGTATGGGAGAGAATATGTTCGGCGGTGAGTCGGTTACTTATGAAGGTGTCGGTGGGACGAAAAAATGGGAAAGAATCGAAAGCTATGGCCCAAAATTTGTAGAGAATATTGTTCAAGCAATTAGTCGTGACATTTTGTGTCATGCCATGCAGACATTAAAGAATTGTTCTATTGTGGCTCATGTACACGATGAAATTATCATCGAGGCGGATATGGGTATGTCACTTTCTGCTGTCTGTGAGCAGATGGCTAGGACGCCAACCTGGGCAAATGGTCTGTTACTCAGTGCAGATGGCTATGAGTGTCAGTTTTATCAAAAAGTTTAAAAGACCTTCAACTTTTAAACAACGAAAATAGGGTAGGATAACGTATAATTAAGTTCGCAAAAGTAAAAGGAAAAGTCATCGGTACCTCCGAAATGGTAAGTGACGAGCAAACCAGAAGGAGAGATAACCGATGACCTACCCTCATTTTAATGGAAATTTAGAACAAATGCTATTGCAATTTATGTCTGAGCAGGACCCGATGCTGTCGATGCTACAATGGCTCTGCGAGCAATTAATGGAAGCGGAAGTTACTGCTAAAGTACAGGCTCAAAAATCAGAGCGTACCGACAGCCGTGAAGCCTACCGCTCAGGCTACCGTGTGCGTCGCTTTGACACACGCATGGGTACGATGTATCTCTTTGTACCGAAGTTGCGGAAAGGAGGCTATGTGCCTTTCTTTGTCACAGAGAAATCACGTTCAGAGACGGCTTTGCTTCAAGTGATTCAAGAAGCCTACATTCAAGGCGTATCCACGCGTAAGATCAAGAAGCTTGCAAGCTCATTAGGCATAGAATCCATTTCAGCTAGTCAAGTCTCTCACATCACTAAAGAGCTCAACGAGCAAGTAGAAGCCTTCCGTAACCGACAATTAGCCATCACGTATCCTGTGCTGTGGGTAGATGCCTTGTATGAGAAAATTCGTGATGGGCATCGTGTCGTAAACATGGCCGTGCAGGTTGTCATTGGCATGGATCTAGAAGGAAAACGTGAAATTCTAGCGATTGAACCAATGTTGGAGGAGTCCGAAGCGACCTACAAAACGCTATTTGAAGGATTAAAAGCTAGAGGACTTCAAGACGTTTGGCTCGTCGTAAGCGATGCTCATAAAGGACTTGCTAAAGCGATACGCGAATCCTTTCTAGGCTGCTCCTGGCAACGCTGTAAGGTCCATATGATGCGGAATGTACTGGCTCATATTCCAAGTCGTGATAAGGAACGTTTCGCTGCTAGACTCAAACAGATCTGGTTGCAGCCTGACTACCAAACGGCACTTTCTTATGCTGAACATCTTATGGATTCAGAGGAAAAACAACATCCTGCAGCTATTCAAACGCTAGAAGAAGGACTAGAGAATACGCTACAATTCTTCCACTTTGAAGAAATGGACAGTCGTAAAATATCCTCTACCAATCTACTGGAACGCTTAAACAAAGAGATACGAAGACGTACGCGTGTAGTTGGTGTATTTCCCAACCAGGACTCCTACATTCGTTTAGTAACAAGCTATCTCATCGAGTACAGTGAGGAATGGTCTAGTGGACGTTCCTACATTCATCCTAAGATTATTCAACAGATTCAAGAAAAACGATTATTTGCTGCATAAACCTATTTGAGGTACTGATGCTTTTTGCGAACTATATTTGACACTAACTAGGGGCTGTCCAAAAAGTCCCTAAAAAAAATCTGGAGGAGTAAAACAGTTCGTTTTTCTCCTCCAGATTTTTTGTCTATTGAATTATTTTTTGAAAGTAGCTGACGGATTGCAGCCACTTTCAGGAGATTGTGGGCTATTGCCACAATCCCGAATTCCACGTGGACCTTTTCGAGACCTCGTAATAAGAATCGGCGAAACGACCGATTGTCCTTGATGTGGCCAAAAACACTCTCTACCTCGATTTTACGTCGAGCATAGATTCCTGCTTTATCTTCACATTCAAGGGCTTCTTTTGCCTTTGCTTTCATTTCTTCAAATACAGTATTCCAATGAACCTGGCGATTCCCTTTTGCCGTGGTGCACTGGGCTTTTAATGGGCAATCGGAACAGTCTTCACATTCATAAATTTTATAGCTTTGTTGAAATCCCGATGCATTCTTTTTATTTTGATACTTTTTAAACAGCACCTTCCGTCCATTCGGGCAAATAAACAAATCATCCTGTTCATGGTAGACCCAATTTTTCGCATTCTTAATATCATTCTTATATTTTCGGGTGTTCTCTTTTAGATATGTATTATAAGGAATAAGATAATCAAAACGTGGCTCTTTTTCATCTCCTATCGCATATAAATAGTTTTCTTCGCTACCATATCCAGCGTCGGCGATGACAGTTTTCGGCATTGGTAAAGTAGAAGCTGCCAGTTTCTCTAAATGCGGAATAAAACAGCGCGTGTCCGTTGGTCGCTGATGAATCGAGTAATATAAGATGAATTGATTCTCCGTTGCCATTTGAACATTATAGCCAGGTTTCAGTTGGCCATTTTTCATGTGGTCTTCTTTCATACGCATGAACGTCGCTTCAGGATCCGTTTTTGAAAAGCTGTTACGGTCGCCCAATGTCTCGTGATACGCTTGGTATTTTTGAATGCGCGGAATAAAATTTTCACGAATAAGATGGATGGGTTTCTTTAACGCACTACGACGGGCACGTAGTACCTTGCGAACAGATACATCCTTTGCCGCTTCGATTTCTTCTGTTATGGTATCTACTTGTGTTTCTAGTTGATGAGCGAGTGCGGTCAATTGTTCAGGCGTTGCGTCTTCCTTTGGAATCTCTTTTAGTTCCATTTCTTCTGCCTGGGCAAGTTCATGGATGTGTTGAAGAGTTTCTTTGATTTTCTCTTTCAATTTTTCTTCGAAACGAATCGTAGATTTTTTCCATATGAAAGAGTACTTATTGGCATTCGCTTCAAACTTTGTCCCATCCAAAAAGTAGTCCTCAAATGTGATATATCCTTTTTTGATTAATTGGTGAATCATGTTTTCAAATAACTCATCCATCAGAGCTTTCATGCGGTAGCCACGAAAATGGTTAAGGGTACGAAAATCAGGATTTTGCATAGCAGCTAACCACATCGCGGGAATACTTTCCTGAATCAATTTCTCAATCCCACGGGAAGAGTACACCTTTTGGGAATAGGCGTACAAAATGACTTTCAACATCATTTTCGGGTGATAAGAACTACGCCCACCACCTGAATAATGCTGGAAAAGTAACTCATCTGGAACGTCTTCGACCATTTCATCAACGACACGTGCAACATGGTGTTCAGGGATTAATTCCTGGAGATCGTAAATAAAAAAACTTTGATGATTATTATAAGGCTTGAACGTTGGGGCTAATTGTCTTTTGGATACTGCTTCTTCTTTTACCTCTAGAGGGAGTGTGATTTGTGTGGTATACTGTTCATTAGTAATCTTTGGATTGCTCATAAAAAATCGTCCTTTCCCAAAATGATTGGTGGTACTTTCATTTTACTAGAAAAGACGATTTTTTTGTTGTCATTTTTGGAAAAAAATAAAAAGGATGTCACAAAAAGTTAGTTTTCACCGACTTTTTGGACAGCCCCTTGATGAGAAGGGAAAAGGTTCAAGCTTGGTCGCAGCGAGGTTATTTGGTTCCATCCGTTTCTCTTTTTTCCTTCATAGGATTTAAAGCCACTGAATCATGTGCGCTCCAGTCTCTAGTTGAGCGTGACCAACGCTCTGGATGCTTTTGCTTCGCTAGTTCGTAAACTTCTTTGCGCTTTTTCAGTATTTCCATATGCACACCTGTGTGGCATTGTTCTGGTGTCACAAAATTGATTCCACTGTGTAAATGTACACAGTTATACCAATTTACAAATTTTAATGCCCATTTACGCGCAGCCTCAAGTGTTTCAAAGCCTTTGTACGGGAATTCAGGTCGATATTTTAGAGTTCGGAACATCGCTTCAGAATAGGGATTATCATTACTTACCCTAGGTCTTGAATAGGAGCTTTGGATCCCCAGTTTTTCAAGTAATACCTGAAATGTTGCGGCTTTCATAGGGCTCCCATTGTCGGAATGTAACACTAGTGGTCTTCCTTGAATCTTCTCGCGAATTACCGTCTTTTTCATTAACTCCTCAGCGTATTGTGACTCCTCTGTTTCCCAAATCTCCCAACCTACTATTTTTCTACTAAAAATATCGATAATTAAATAGAGTCGGTAATACATGCCTTTTACCGGTCCTTTTAACCATGGAGATGCGTCAGCCGTTTGGAGGAAAAAGGATCTGAATGTACGGCCCCTACCATAAATGAGGAAACATTACAGAGAGCGGTGGTCAAGGCTATTAACGCACTTTTGACTAACAAAGAACCCTTCCTCTCAACGTTACAGAAAAACATAGCCACGGTACTTAATGAAGAAAATGATAATGCCACCAATGATATTGATAGCAAATTAGAAGAATTACAGCAACAGCTTCTTATACAAGCAAAGTCCAAGAACGACTATGAAGATGTGGCTGATGAAATTTACCGCCTTCGAGAATTAAAGCAAAATGCACTTGTAGAGAATGTAGAGCGAGAAGGAAAAAGGCAACGAATCGCAGAAATGACTGATTTCTTAAATGAACAACCCTGTGAGTTGGAGGAATATGATGAGCAGTTAGTAAGGCGGCTTATTGAAAAGGTTACGGTGTTTAATGATAAGCTCATTGTTGAATTCAAGTCTGGGATTGAGATAGATGTAGAAATATAACATTGGTGGCTGACCGTCAATCAGGAGATAAATTCTCTTGGTTGGTGGTTTTTCTGCAAGATCAGGGTTTGAATTACCTCATTTAACTATTGACCCTTACGTTACGTGATACTTTAAAATGACAACTGAAGGAGGTGCATATAAGGCATGAGTATGAAAGTAAAAGAAGTAGCTGAATTGGTTGGTGTTAGTGTTCGTACACTTCATCATTATGATCAGATTGGGTTATTAACTCCAAAAGAAACCACCAATTCTGGCTATCGACTTTATTCTGAAGAGGATCTTGAAAAGTTACAGCAAATTTTATTTTTCAGAGAGCTTGATTTCTCCTTGAAGGAGATTAAAACGATTATCAATAGCCCTTCATTTAATCAACAGGAAGCGTTAATCTTGCAACGGAAAATGTTAATTGAGAAACGAAATAGAGTCGATAAAATGATTGAAACCATTAATAAAACGATTAAACACATGATGGGAGAAATTAAAATGTCGAACGAAGAAAGGTTTGAGGGTATTAACTTTAGACTCAACCAGTATGAACAAGAGGCTCGTATGCGTTGGGGGGATCAACCTGTTGATGAGATAAGCGCAAAATTAAGAGACATGGCTATAGATGAACAACAAGATTTATCTCAAAATTGGGATGTGATTTTCAATAAACTTGTACAACTTCGCAATTATTCTCCTAACTCGCAAGAAGTACAAAAAACGATTAAAGAATGGTATGACTTTTTAAATAAGAATTTTGGTAAGTATTCTCTTGATGCCTTCCAAGGATTAGGTCAACTCTATATTGAAGATGAACGCTTTACACAAAACATTGATCAGTATAGTGAAGGATTGGCCAAGTTTATGAGTGAGGCAATGAAAATTTTTTCAGTAAATCAAAAGAAGAAAGGTGGTAGCAATGAAAATAGTAATTGAAGATACAATCAAACAATATGAAAATTTATTTAGTATGGAAGAAGAGAGAGAGGACTTCTATCGATATTCAATGATGAAGCCCTTTGAAAAAATGTGGAATATCATTAATGTTCCGTTAAAGGCAAATCAACCTAATGGATACGACGTAATAATGGCTACAAAAATGCTTGGTTACCTTGATATATCAAATACCGAAACTGGAAAGATTGCGTTAGAGAAGCTAAAAGAAATTCAAGCTCTTCAAACTGCCTATGACACTTTGAAGACCTGTGTTAATTTTATTCAAAAAAATAATCTGAAAATAAATGCCGACGAGTTAAAATTTGGAATGTATATAGCTGATCGAAAAAAGCTCGAATTGCAAAAGGGATATTGTGGGTTCGGTGGAATCCCAGGTTTTATTCAAGTATCCATTTATCCTAATTCTTATAATATTCCGAAAATACCTGCTGTAATTGCGCATGAATTTCATCATAATATCCGTTTTTCATATTTTGATTGGGATCATGGGAACGTTACTGTTGGTGATTACTTAATTATAGAGGGGTTGGCAGAGTCTTTTGCAAGAGAACTGTATGGTGATGAATTTTTAGGACCTTGGGTTACTTCTTTTGACAAAGAGGACTTGGAATATTCAACAGAGATAATAAAGGAGTCACTAGATGTCAAAGGATTTGCTGAGGTTAGTAGTTATATGTTTGGTGACACTATTGCAAAAGAACAGGGCTATCAACCTGTTGGCTTATCACCGTTTGCTGGTTATGCAGTGGGTTACCAAGCGGTACAATCCTTTATGAAAGTCAATAATGTAGGAATAGAAGAAGCTACCTTACTTGATACAAAGGAAATATTATACAATTGCGAACTATTTACAAAATAACTCATTTGTGACCGTTAATCAGGAGATAAATTCTTTTGGTTGGCGGTTTTTATTTTGTAATTGAAAAAAGTTAGTAGTGTGTATATAATCTTATTAACAATGTTGTTGATATTGTTATTGATAAGGAGATGACAACATGGGTGATGTTAATGAGCTACTAGAAGAAGCTATTAAGGAAACTGAAAACTTGAATGTAGGTGAAGCCTTTCTTGTTAAGGGCCTGTTCAAGGGTTATGTATGGAATAGAATACCCAGAAAGGATCGACTTCTGCTTGGGACTTTATTTCTTAATCGGGTTAGTAAAATGAATGGTAATTTAAAGGCTATTGAAAAGACTTCATCTAATCAGCAGAGGTATAAAAAGACAATTGGCAAGTAGGAAGAAGGGATAAAATTTATGAGTATCAATATTTTAGTTGTTGACGATGAACAAGCAATAGCAGATTTAATTGAAGTTTATCTAAAAAACGAAGGTTTTACAGTATACAAGTTTTATAACGGTCAAGATGCGTTTCGATGTGTTGAGTCGAAACAGTTGGAGCTTGCGATACTTGATGTTATGCTACCAGACATTGATGGTTTTACGCTCTGTCGGAAAATTAGGGAAAAGCATAATTTTCCGGTTATCATGCTGACAGCCAAAGAAGAAGAAATCGATAAGATTACCGGGCTGACATTAGGTGCTGACGACTATATCACTAAACCATTCCGTCCTTTGGAATTAGTTGCTCGTGTAAAGGCGCAGCTCCGTAGATTTACCAAATATAATTCTCCAGAGAAAAACCAGGAAGAACACTTGATTGCCTTTTCCGGATTGGTACTGGACAAAAAGAGCCATGAATGTACACTGAATGAAAAAAAGCTATCTCTCACTCCTACAGAGTTTTCAATTCTTTGGGTTCTTTGTTCCAATCGAGGACGAGTGGTAAGCTCTGAAGAATTGTTTCGCGAGGTATGGGGAGACAAGTACTTTAGTAACAGCAATAATACGGTAATGGTTCATATTCGACATTTAAGAGAAAAAATGGGCGATAGCGCGGAACATCCTAAATATATCAAAACGGTATGGGGAGTTGGCTATAAAATTGAAAAGTAACAGAGATAAGAGAAGGGATGATTATACAAAATTAAAAGGGAAAGTATTTTTTCGAATGCTCCTTAATGTTTTTGCCGCGGTCGCAACTGTTATTTTCTTGCGTTTTGTAATTCAAGACAACTTCAGTGTTGGAGAGAGCATTGTAGAATTTTTGAAGAATAAGTTTTATTTGAGTGAAAGCGATGCTGTAATAATTTATCGGTATACATTTCTTTATAATAAAGATATTATTACACTTATTGTCATTATCATATTCTTAATTATTTTGCTTAGATTTTCAATTTCTTGGTTTACTAAATATTTCGATGAAATAAGTAACGGAATGGATAAACTTGTTGAGGAATCCGATAATGAAATTACATTATCACCAGAATTGGATTTTATGGAAATTAAGCTCAATCAGATAAAAAACAACTTAGAGAAACAAAAAAAAGCTGCACTTGATGCCGAGCAGCGCAAAAATGATTTGGTCGTTTACTTGGCTCATGATATAAAGACACCTCTGACCTCCGTTATAGGATACTTAAATCTACTGGATGAGGCTCCTGATATGCCCCCTGAACAGAAGGCAAAATATGTCAGTATTACCTTGGAAAAAGCTTATCGATTAGAACAGCTTATCAATGAGTTTTTTGAGATCACAAGATTCAATCTTCAAACTATTGTTTTGAATAAAGAAAAAATAAATTTATTGTTCATGCTCCAGCAGATGGCAGATGAATTCTATCCAATACTGACTCCACAGGGAAAGCAGGTATCTGTCAATGTACCTGACGGACTCACTCTGTGGGGAGATGCAGACAAACTAGCCCGTGTGTTCAATAATATTCTGAAAAATGCCATAGCCTATAGCGTTGAAAATAGCGTAATTGACATTTCTGCTAAACAGCAGGACAAATATATTGTAATAACTTTTATGAATCAGGGAAACCCAATCCCGCAGGCAAAACTTGAAACCATTTTTGAAAAATTTTACCGGTTAGATTCCTCTCGCTCCACAAACACCGGTGGAGCAGGGCTGGGTTTGGCCATCGCCAAAGAAATTGTCAACGCTCACGATGGGACAATCTCTGTGGAAAGCAACACAGAAAATACTACATTTACAGTAAAGCTTCCGTCTTAAGAAAATCTTAAGAAATTCATAAGATTGAATTCCAACATAGCTCCTTGTTCTGTGGTTTAATATTTTCACGCAGAATAAGGAGGTATTTATTATGGTGCGAAAAATTAAAAAGAAAAAGTCAGGAATACGCGAATTTGTAATATTTTTATTGATAGTTGTTGTTTTTGCTTTTGTTTTCAAAATCATCATTATTCCAGGAAATCAACATGAGTTTGAGAAAGAATATGTCGATAAAACAACGCCTATTCCCTCTTCAGATATAGAATCCGATTCCTCTATTTCTATATCTCCCGATAATCTGAACAGTACTAATGCGATTTTGATCCGTTTAAAAGATCAAACCACTCTGATGCAAAAAAATAGCGAAGAAAAGATCTATCCTGCTTCATTGACTAAAATGATGACAGCTATTGTTGCTATAGAAAATTTGACAAATTTGCAGAAAGAAATACAACTTACCCATTATACCTTTAATGGTCTTTACAGTGCCAATGCTTCTATGGCCGGTTTCCAGCCAGGTGAGAAGGTAAGGGCTATTGACCTTTTATACGGGGTGATGCTTCCAAGTGGTGCAGAAGCTTGTATTGGGCTTGCGGATCAGATTGCAGGTTCGGAGCAGGACTTTGTAGCTATGATGAATCAAAAGGCGGCAGATCTAGGGATGGACAACACCCATTTTGAAAATACCACCGGACTTCACAATGAAAACCACTACACAACAGTGAAAGATCTGGCTGTTCTTCTAAGCTATGCTTTGCAAAATGATACTTTCAGGGAGATTTTTACTTCGTCTCGTCATTCCACACAACCCACGAATAAGCACCCTGGAGGGATAACCTTTTACAGTACCATGTTTGAAAAACTCAACAATCAAAACATTATTGGTGGAGAAATTTTAGGAGGGAAAACTGGATATATCGATGAAGCTGGTCTGTGTCTTGCGAGTCTTGCCAAAGTGGATTACCAAGAATATATATTGATTACAGCTGGTGCAAAAGGAGATATCTATTCTGAACAGTATAATATTACCGATGCATTAGCTGTATACAATAGAATCGGGAAATAATAAGTTTCATAAGAATTTACTAAGATGTTGATATGTTTCCGCCAACCGATAGTGCTAAAAATGTCGTGGATATGTTTCCGAGAACGAACACACTCAAATGACATTCATTCTGTCCTCTCGACCCACGTTGAGTGCGTAGTATTGATGTCAAGGGTTGGGTAATAAAAAACTAAAAAGCTTGTAAATAAAGGGTTTCCAGACATTTTGCTTTTTACCAGTCCAATTTGTAGGATGTGGTAATGTCAGGAAACCTTTTTTTCTTTATGGAAATATATCAGTTTTTTATTTGATCAACTTTTATGTAGCTTGCTTTAATACCAACAACACGATCTAAGGCAAGAAACTCTTTCAATAAACGCTCTCCACCAAGATGTTTTTTAATAATAACTGGCGTAAATCATTTATAAATAGTAGCTAAAAAAGCATTTGACTCCAACCTTAGGGCATACCATAGAATTATTCAAGATTCATGGATTTTCAAAATGTGATATGGAGGTATGCTCATGGAATTAAAACCTGTGATTAAGGTAAGAAACTTGAAAAAGACTTATAAAGGTAATATTAAGGCGATTGATGGACTGAACTTTGAAGTTGACGAAAGTAGCATATTCGGACTAATCGGCCCGAATGGGGCATAGATATATAGACAAACATACAAAAAAGATAGAAAAACCAAGCCAACGTATCACATGACTTGGTCTTTTATTGCCATGTGTTGCTTTTTATTTTCTTTCATAAACTCTAACATCCGTTTATGCTGGTCTGCAAACGTAAATTGGATCGTGATTTCATTGTTTTCATGAACATAGATGGTATCAATCAATTCTAGTAATAATCCACGATTAAGCGTTTCAATATTTTTGTGCTTCAAAAAGGTTTTCAAATATGGATCGTTTACGCCAATCCCTTTTTGAGTAATGGTAATTTCTGTTTCGATCTTCTGGATCATTTGTTTGACTCCATCGGCTTGTTGCTCAAATTTTGCTTTCATTCGCATGTATTCTGCTCTGGTGATGTCACCACATTTCCAGTCCATATAAAGATTGTCAGTAACACAAGTGATTTTTTCTAATTCCTACTTACGAGTTTTCAATAGTCGTTCTAACTGTTTTGAATGCGTATGGACAATAGGCTGTTGATTAATTTCTGTTATGATCTCTGCAATATTACCAACAAGCGCAATCTGTGTTTGAATGGTTTTAAAACAGCTTCCGTTAGATCTTCTACTTTAATACTGTGTCGAGTGCATTTATTTTTATTTTTAATTGCATAGGTAGAACAGACATAATAGGTATATTCTTTCACACCAGCCTTCGTTTTCTTACGACTTGATTTTCTTGTCATTCCCATATGACAATCTGCGCATCGAAGGAAACCAGAAAAAAGATACACACGCTTTTTGGATGGGGCAGTGCGAGTATCACGCTTGCCTAGATTTTGAGTTTTTTCAAACGTAGCTTGATCAATAATAGGCTCATGTGTGTTTTCTACTACATACCATTCTTCTTCTGGCTGAGCAATTTTTTCGTGTACTTTATAACTAATTACTCGTTGCTTCCCTTGTACCATTGTTCCAATGTACATTTCATTCTGCAAGATGCGAAATACAGTACCCAAACTCCACATGCCATCATTCTTAGCATAGTTTGGGGTGTAATGTTTCAATCCTTTGTTATGTTTATATTTTGTTGGTGTCGGAATGCCAAGCTCATTTAAATGCTTGACGATACCGCTTTTACTCATGCCATCATAGACAAACCAGTGATAAATGTTTCGGACAATCTGTGCAGCTTCTTCATCAATGATCAGGTGATTCTTATTTTCTGGGTTTTTCTTATATCCATAAGGGGCAAATGCACCAATAAATTCTCCCTTGCGCCGTTTCATATCAAAGGTACGCCGAATATCATTCGATGTTCTAGCGGCATAACGATCATTCATTAATCCCGTAATCGGAACTTCCATCCCTTGAGCAATTTCTGGTTGAAGATACGTATCAATTGCTGGATCTCCTAAGCTAATGAACCGAACCTCATGTAACGGAAATACCCTTTCCAAAAAGTAACCTTGATCCGAATAGTTTCGAAAAGCTCTGGCAAGGGTCTTGCAGACAATACAGTTTACAACACCTGATTCCACATCTTGAATCATACGCTGAAAGTCCATTCTTTCATAATCTGTTGTACCAGACTGTCCATCATCTACATAGTAGTCAATAATGGTATACTCTCCCTCAAACGTATGTTCAAGGTACTCCTGTATGATTTTCCGTTGGTTAGTGACACTCAAACTTTCATCATTTCCGTCATCTCTCGATAAACGGATATAAACTGCCACCTTCCATACTTGATGTTGGTGCTTATTTCGTTTGTTTTTTACTCGTGCCATGTTCCTCCAATCTCTATAATCACGTCTTTATTGTATCATGAACAAGTGTTTTCTTCAGCGATTATAGTGGGAAAAATAATGGGTGATATGATGTGCCAAGTCTTTTCCGTTTGTTGTAAAACAAATTTGTACCGTTACCGGACCACATAGAAAATGAGTTGGATTCTGAATGTCATGGAAATACTTTTTCCATCGTTTATCTGGTGGTAAGGTCGGGTCGATATAAACGTGGCGAATGTCTACAAGGGAAGGACGGGCATGCGCCTGTTTTCTTTTTATCCTGTTCATTTGTTTCACTTCCTTTCCATGATCCATCAGACGGCTGTTGGTACAGCTCCACGGGAATTTCACCCCTGCAAGTAACTTCCAGCCCTATTCATCACTTGCGACGCTTTGAACGCTCGAGTGATGACTATAGGGGAGTATCATGATTCACACGAATGAGTCTTCGCCAGCCATTTATCACCATGGCATGAGATTCAAGAGGCATCGCTCATTTCAAGGGAAAGTCATGGCGCATGAATCAAGTAGCTCGTCATTCGTAGAACGTATCTGATGGGTTGTCCATATGCTGCATGGCGTTATCTTCCATGCTTTCTTTGTCAAGGAACAATATTCTCCCTTCATATCCTTCAACAAGTCATTTCATAAAATGCCAACTCTTTTATTGCTTTTTTTGTTATTTCTAAAAAAGTTCATGGAAACGACGTTAATAAGTAAAAACAAATGATAAATATAACATGATTAATTCCCCCTTTATATTAAGTCCCGATTGAAAAGAGAGATTTGTTGCATCTTTTTGAAAAAACTTTAAAAAATTATAGGTGATACAAGATCCCATTGAAACGCTTGTTGGATTTATACCATATTGATTTATGAAAACCTTGTTTCATTTCTCCCTTTGTATTAAGTCCCGATTCAAATAGGCGGTTTGTTGCATTTTTGGTAAAAAACTATATAAATCTTTTTTTATAAACAAAAAACACATAAACAGTTTGCACAGTCTGTTTATGCGTTTCAATAGTTCGTCTCATATGATCTAAAAAACTACATTTATAAGCATTTTTATCTAGGGTAGGCGGATAATCTTTTTAGTTTTTTTAATAGGGTATCAGAAAACAAACATTCAATATATTCCTTGACGACTACCGTCTAGGAGCCGTCATTCTCTTTTAAAAATCAACCTTGTACCATCTATAAAATCTGTATAAAAAGAAAGACGGTTGCTATTTAAACCGTCGTCTGGAAAGAGCACTGCCAGATAACGTTTTTTTAAATTGTGTGGCAGTATCTTTTTTTGTATAACCATATAACAGGAATTGTTTATTAACATAGTCGCTTATTGTCCTCCGCTATTTTTAACTAAAAGTTCTCTTTTATAAACGATTGGTAGTGAAGCTATGAAAACTAAAGTGACAACAACCGAAAATACATGCTGAATAACGTCTACTAAAATTGTGTAGGATAGGGTTGAACTGCATATGAAAAAGCCCATATCTCTGAAAATGATCTTGCAATTGGTGGTAAACCAGCAACACTAGAATACCCGCCAGTTCCAAAAGTGGTGAAATATTTGATTTTATTAAGAATCTGTAATTATATTTACTCTCTTTCATCTCAAGAATCTCAAAGTTTGACAGGTTAATCATATGTGGGGAACATTTATTCTATATTTTTCTTAAGTTGAGCATTGGAATTATCGTGTGGAAAAATTAATCACAGATTTCTTCAAAGACCATATTCATATTAATAACCAATTATATAAACACTTTTTTTCGTATCATGATTTCTGCAATCGATAAACTAATCACCCAGCATAACCATACAGCAATTGTGTATGAAGTACCATACGAAAATTGCAAGGCATTGTGTGAAATGGCCACAATGATGTAGATGAACATATTTGCAAAGGTAAGAACGAAGCTTCTTAACATCCATGCACTATGTTTTATCACGTTTTTTCTTCTTATATTGATATAGCCTAGAATGGTTGTACCAAACCATAGTGTATTTAAAACGAGAAATCCAATGGTGCTCAACCATCCTCCTGTTGCAAAAAAAGAAACGTAAACACCAGGGATAAAGTTTAACAAAATAGACAGTACATAGACTCGACCATTCCAGCGATGAAATTGGATCGATTTAATTCGTAATTTCTTGATCACACCCAAGGGGCCAGTGATTAGTGAGATAATAGCAAAAATTATATGTAATCTGATCATTAGTATCCATAATGATTCGTTATTTAGAACTTCATCTTTTCTAGCAAGAAAGTTCTGAAAAGTGGGATCGATCATGAAATTTTTTGAAAATGTATGCATGACCCACATGAACGATACGATTAAAAAAATGATCCAAATGTTCTTTTTCATTTTTATCGTTATCCTTTCTTTTAATATTTAGGTAAATAAACCGCGATTTGTCATAACGAATACAACGGTAAAAATAAGTACAAATGTAAACCAACCGAGTGTATTAAGTTTGGCTTTATTTCGTTGTAACGCATTGTCAGGATCCTCAGAAACAATAACTCGTTTCAACTTATTTTGTATCATACCTATCAAGGCACCAATCAGCATAAACAGGATTAATGATAGCACCACCCATAACAAAGAAGGATAAGTGGCATATCCTATTGCCATCCATCCTCCTGTAATGATTAACAAAATTAATGCATAATGGGCAAAGCGGGTAAAGTCTACTAATGTTTTAACAGCTATTTTCAATTCACTACCTGATCGTGACAAAAGAGATTTAAACGTAAATGGGAAAGCTAGAAAACTACCAAGCAATAAAGCACCTAATACGTGAGCAAATACAATAAATGAATACATAACTACAACTCCATCCTTAGGAAATACGATGTCCCTTTAATTTGGATGATGGAAGCATACCTGCCTTTGCTTCACCATACATATTGTTTCCATCTACAGAAACAATAAATTTTAATGTAAGACGCATAGGCTTCGTCACTTTCATGGACCATTTTAATTGATTCCCTTCCAGTACAGCGTTGTCCAGCGTAGTAATATCATCTCCTTGCTTAACAGTTCCCACTATACGACCATCTTCATAATATAAATCTAATAAAACAGAAAGATCGCCAATAGGAGTGGAAATCGTAGTATCCCATTTTCCTTGGAAATTAAAGTTCTTATCAGTATCAGTTTGATTAGAGGAGCTAGAACTTGCCGTTTCCATTGGATTTTCATGATTACTTTCTTTAGGTGCATTTCCTTCAGCTTTCCAAACTGTACCCCTGCGCTCGTACTCAAATAATTGTTCCACAGCATGTGCTATACGGGGGCCTAACTCTCGCTCAACTAAATAAAGCGCAACATCAAGCCCTGAAGTAACGCCACCACCAGTAACAAGATTGCCATCATCTACGATACGGGCATTAACTGGAATAGCGTTAGTAGCACTCAAAAGACCCATTCCCATATGATGCGTTACTGCATGGCGGCCTTCTAATAAACCATCCATTGCTAAAATGAGAGAACCGCCACAAACTGTGGAAAGTAAAATATCAGCTTTCTTCATTGCTTCTCGTAGTAGATTATTTAACTCGGTTTCAGCGGCTTTTTTTAATTTAACTGGAATGGAATCTGGACCATTATCATGAACAGAACCAGATGCCCCTGGAACAAGAATGATTCCTTTAGAGGACAAATCGATTTTGCCGCTTGCTTGGAGTTGTAATTGATTCACCCCACTTGTCACCATTCGTTCTCCTTCAGCGGAAACGAGTTTAACGATTATATCCTCTTTTGAGTACATTCCAGCTGCAATAAATACTTCATAAGGAGCAATTACATCCAATAAATCAAATCCATCAAATAACACAATTTGAACATTCATACATATGACCTCCATTTTTAAAAAAATTTAATCAAACTTTCTGGCAATTATTTTGAACCCTTGCCACAAGAAGCGTTCTTTTATTTTGTAAGAAGCTTTTTCAACTTTTGATACTCAGCTTCATTCAGTTCTCCCTTGACTAACCGATTTTCAAGAATCATGGTTATGTCCCTGTCTTTGTGATTGGAATCTTTATAGCGATAGCGAATTTCAAAGATTCGAATCGCCATAAAGCAGAAAAGTGTAAGGCAAAACAAAGCACCGAATGGAAAGAATGTTTCGAAACCCATATGTTTACCTCCCTTCGAATTGTAAATTAAGACGAAATACTTATTTAAAGTGATCATTCGCCTATCAACTTCACAATTAAAGAATAACCTTTAAATGTCTCAAATGATTGTACAAAAAAGTCACAAAACAATCACAATCCATCACAAAATAAGTGATTTAACTCATGGTTGAAAGAGTGATATACTGAAAGTAGATTTCGATGGAAGGTTCGTTTCTTAAACTAGCATCGAAAGGAAGGTACGATTTTGTGAAGGAAAAACAGACAATTATGGTTGTAGATGATGATAAAAGCATTGTTGAACTATTAAGAGACTTCTTGGAAAATGACGGTTTCTATGTAAAAACAGCTTATGACGCCGATCAAGCACTGTCCGTACTCAAGCAGGTTACAATTGATTGCATTATTCTTGATATCATGATGCCGGGACAAAATGGTTTCGAGTTCTGTCGGCAGGTACGGGAGGAAAGTAACATTCCAATCCTCTTCTTGAGCGCCCTCAGTGATGATGTAGATAAAATTCGTGGGCTAGCACTTGGAGGGGATGATTATATAGTTAAAACCGCATCTCCGGGTGAGATTGTTGCCCGAGTGAAGGCTGTATTGCGACGCTCTGGTTCCCAGAAGGGATTTAGCAGGAGGATCTTGGATTACGATGGCCTCACTTTGGATTTATCCACAAGAGAAGTATTTGTAGAGCGTAAATACATCTCACTTACACCAAAAGAATATGAATTATTGCGACTGTTTGCCGAGAATCCGCAAATTGTTTTTACATATGATCAATTACTCGGGAAATTTTGGAATGGAATTGGCGATAAACATACTGTCCGCGTCCATATAAGCCGCCTACGTGAGAAAGTTGAGCCCGATCCAAACAAACCAAAATATATAGTCAATGTCTGGGGTATAGGCTACCGTTTTAAAGGAGAATAAAATGAGATCAATGCGCATTCGTACATTTTCTATTCTTTGTTTGCTTTTAATCTTGATGTTGCCATGGGTATTTTACGTATCGGCCCACTTACTCACAACAAAATCACTCAGTTTCGATACGAATGAAGCTCAAAAAGAAGATTTTAAAAAAATGAGCCACTTCATTGAAACAAATACAGAAAACTGGTCTGACCCCAAATGGCAAGATGATTTAAGAGGAAAGTTACAAGCATTGGACATGGGTGTAGAAATTTTAACCGAATCAAATCAAGAGATTTTTCAATTTGCCCCTGAGGAGGACCGCTCATTTACACGAGCGGAACAGTTTTCAATTATGGAAGATGGTCGCATAGTTGGAAGAGTAATGATTTTTCAGCCGAATTCAAGAGTGGTTCAGATGATTGCGGCATTTGCGGGATTATTGTTAGCTTTTATTATCATCGGTTATGTCATGAGAAGGTTCATTCTCAAACCGCTTGAGAAAATGAGCCTAGCAGTCCGACGAGTCGCAGAAGGGGATTTGGACGTCCAATTACCTAAGTCGCCGATCAAAGAAATTACGGAAGTTCATGGCGGAATTCAAATAATGACAGACAGTCTCCAAGAATCCATGCAAAAACAAGTGGAATTAGAGGAAGAACGTCGATTTATCATTGCTGCAGTCGCCCACGATTTACGGACACCATTATTCGCCTTACGAGGTTATTTGGATGGTTTGGAAAAAGGAATTGCTGATTCACCGGATAAACAAGCAAAGTATTTGGCGGTTTGTAAGGAAAAGTCAGCACAATTGGCCCGTCTTGTAGAGGATCTTTTTACATTTACAAAGACGGAATATTTGGAGATGAAACTCAAAAAAAGCACGGTTAATCTTCCGAATTTATTAAAGAAGTCGATCGATAGCCTAAATCCACTAGCTAAGCAAAACAACATCTCTATTATCGCAAAAGATTTTGGGGAAGATTGTATGATCATGGGGGATTCGTATTTATTAGAGCGTGCCATAAATAACTTATTGGATAATGCTGTCAGACATACACCACACTCTGGTAGTATTTTTGTCCAATGCTATAAGGACGGTAACAGAGTGGTCTTTACAGTTCAAGATACGGGGAAAGGTTTCTCTTCGGAAGAGATTCATCGTGTTTTTGAACCACTATATCGTGGTGAAGCATCACGAAATCGTTCAACCGGAGGGGTCGGGTTAGGGTTGACTATCTCAAGAAGGATCGTTAGACGACATGGCGGTGACCTTGTTGTAGATAACCATTCAGAAGGTGGTGCACTGATAAAAGGTTGGATACCAGCTCACTCTTCTAGTGCTTGATAACTTATAATAAACCTGAACAAGATAAGCTCCATTTTAAGTTAAAGCTTAATTTTGAAAAAAGATTAATTAATGGGTGCCTTTAATATAATTCTGTATCATCTCGTTTCACCAATATAAACTGCAGATAGCTATACAGATAGTTTTTTGTTTCTCTTTCATTCGTACGAATGCGTTATTTGTATACATTTGTTTAGTAGATAAAAAGATGTCAACTAATCGATAAAAGTTGACATTTTCACGATCCGCTTCAAACCGTTGTTCCTACTGGGTTTGGAGCTCTTTTTTTCTGTTTTTTAATGTTTTTCTACCCCCCTGTTAGAAACGGGGGGTAAGGGCAGGGCAAGCCCTGCCCGACAAAGACAGATTTTACGGTTTGGGACCGTAAAATCCGCCTTTGTCGTCTGTTTTTGATCGCCCTTGTATTCCAGTATAAATAATCACAAAATCAATCTCTGGTTCTAAATATTCCTGTACAATCACTTCTGATAAAGTATCACTTTTGAATGAGTTTCTATCAAAAATTTGAAATTTGTACAAAATATTACTGCTGGTAATACTGTGGCGACTCTCTAACCGCATTCTAAATTGGAACGGTGGCTTTTTTACTTCACGAATAATCTCATCAATTAACGTATCTATTCTTGAATAAAATCGTTTTTTAGGATTAATAGTAAAGTTTTTGTATCGGTCAATGATATATTGGTCACAATCTGCTGTGAACTGATCTGTATTCAAACAAAGACAAAGGGTACATTTTTCCGTAGGTGTATGATAGACTTCCAATCTTTTAATATCCATTCCTCTTATTTCTCCATTTCTTGTTTTTCTGATGTTGTCTGTCTTGCTGTTGCAAGTGTTTCAATCGTCTGTAAGAAATCATGCTCTTTGGGGACAAGGGGAGGATAAAATTCAGAAATGAAATTATCTCCTTTATCCACTAAGTATCACAACTTAAAAACGCCACTGATCGATAAAATACCGTTCAAATGACGTTTTAAGTGTGATTATAGATATGTTTAATTGTCTTTAAATTTTTGTAACCCTTGATTAGCAAGGATTATAGCTGATTGTCTATATAAACATGAACCTAATGGAGCCGGCAAATCCACGACAATAAAAATATTGACTACACTTACTAAAGCGGACAGTGGTGTGGTTACAATTGGAGATTACGATGTAAATACTGAACCGAATCGTGTAAGAAAGATCATTGGATGTGTTCCACAAAATTCGAGTGTTTTCTTAGATGGAACTGCTCGTGAAAACTTAATGTTACAAGGTGAATTATATGGTATGCATGGTCGTGAGTTAAAAAACCGTGTATCTGAGTTGCTAAACAATTTTGGAATGAATCAAGTAGCAGATCGAATAGCCGCAACTTATTCTGGCGGTATGCTTCGTAAACTAGATGTTGCACTAGTATTAATCCATAAGCCGAAAATTTTGTTTCTGGATGAACCTACAACTGGATTAGATCCAGAAGTACGTACTTCCTTATGGGAAAACATTTTATCCATGTCTAAACAAGAAAATGTTACAGTTTTACTTACAACACATTATTTAGAAGAAATTGAACGTCTGGCAGATAAAGTTGTAATTATCCCAAATTACGAAAGTAAATTTACTGAACATTAATTCCAAGGCAACCTGGTAAAATTTTGTAAAACTGGATACTGAGATTCTCTAAATTTTGTATATTGGATAGTTCTTCCCCCTCCCCAAATGAAGAGGCAATAAATTTCCAATTTATTCAGTTACAAATGGTCACTCTAGTTTTTTCACGCTTTGGATCATGTTCAAAAAAGCCCGTTTATGAAGGTAGGCTTCCTGAATCTTTAATATGGTTTGTCTGGCGTGAAAGGTGAATACACCTGCTGCCTGAACGATTTCCCTACGAAATCTTTGGATCGTGTAGCTTTTCATCGGAGTTGGGCAATGATCCATCTTAAAAAGCTCAAACAGATTGTACGCAAATAATTTGATCAATAAATCCAGTTCATTGGCTTTGAATGAGCCGGTAGGGATTCGGTTGATAGAGAACCCGTACTTGGCTTCCTTAATGTAATTTTCCATGCAGGCTCTTTGGTTGTAAAACCGCCATATATCAATCGGAGTCCAATCCATCGTATGGACCATTGCTTCATGTTCCCAGATAAAGTCTACAAATTGTACTTGATCCATTTCAAAACGATCAGCTTTTCGGATCACGGAAACACGCCTTGGCTTATTCCAGGAAGTTGCTTGATATTCAATCGTCTTTCCTTCAATGACGATGTCTTCATCGACAAATCGAATCCATGGACCGGGATCTGTATAAACGGCTTTGGCTAAACGGCTCGTCCATTTCAGTTTTCCAACGTAGTCAATCTGCTTTCCTTCCCCAAAAGCTATAAAAGTCCTCTCCGGCAAAGCCTTTGTCAAACCGCCCATAAGAGACGGATTGGGACTCAGAGAGCAGATTCAACGTCTCTTTTGCCAGCTCAATGGCATTGTCGGCAGTATGTCGGTTTCCGGGCCGCAGAGCTGCATTCAGGCATAATCGGGTCTTCCCTTCATATACAAGCAAGGGATGGTAGCTTTTACGGCCCGGTTTATGAGAGTTTGGCCCTTTTTTAGCCAGTTCCTGATTTCCATAAACGGTTTCGATGGTTGAGTCAAAATCCAAAATCAAGGATGATGGCAGGGCAGGTTCAATGATATCGTGCATCAGCTCTTTGACATCAAGCTGTACATTGAATTTCGCGAGAGACCTTAAGTCTTTGCCCAGTAAAGTATGATGCGGGCACTTGCCACCCATAAACTGTTGGATCATGGCATCCTTCTGCATGGAACGAAAGTGGAAGAGACGTGTACAGGACGCGACCCATCCAATGATCAGATAGATAATAATCTTACGAAATGGGAATTGCGAATTGCTTTTTTTGATTGGGTCAAAACACCGAAAAGTGTTTTCGATTTCCATTTGTTTCAGGAACTGAAGGAAGGGCAGCAATCCCGCTATATTGGTTGCGTTTTCCAAGTTAAAGTTAACTTTTATATTTGATAGATTTGTGATAAACTTCACCTTAAAGGTGCTCCTTTCTTTGGGATTGTAGTTCTCGCAAACTCAATTATACCAAAGGCTGGAGCCCTTTTTGCATTTAGTAACTAGATTTTACTTTCGTAATTCAGGATAAATGATGAAAATGTTAAGAGTGCATACTCAACTTTATATCGAAACATTGCCGAATGTTTTGAGAAGTTGGGTGATTCTGATCAGGCAGAAAAATATTATGACCTATCAAATGCATATAAGGGTGCGCCTTCTGATGAAGGGCCATTTTATCATGGGACAAAGGCAGATTTGAAAGTTGGTAATTTACTGACAGCGGGTGGAACTTCCAATTACAAATCTGACCTTAAAATGAACCACGTTTATTTCACTGCTAATATAAATATTGCAGGGCTTGCAGCAGCATTAGCAAAAGGAGATGGAAGAGAACGTATTTATATCGTAGAACCAACTGGTGAATTTGAAAACGACCCTAATGTTACTGATAAAAAGTTCCCTGGTAACTTAACACGTTCATATCGCTCGAAAGAACCTTTAAAAATTATTGGTGAAGTAACAGAGTGGGCGAAATTGACAACTGATGAAAAAGGAGAATGGCGTGAAAAATTAGCCAAAAACAAAGGCGAAATTATTAACTAAATAAATAGTGTAATTATTAAGAGATGATATGTTTCCCGCCAACCGATAGCTCCAAAAACGCAGTGGATATGTTTCTGAGAACTCACCACACCCAAATGACATTCATTCTATCCGCTCATGCCATGTGGAGTGCGTAGTATTGATGTCAAGGGTTGAGAAATAAAGATACTTTAAGCACTTATAGATAAAGGGTTTCCTGACATTGAATTTTTCTCATGACATCTTTGTCGAGGATGTTAATGTCGGGAAACCCTTATTTTTATTCTTTGAGGAAACATGTTAACTACCATGAAAGTGATAGGGGTTGAGTTGATAGGTTAGATTTTTTATTGGGGTTGAGAAGGCAGGATAGATAATTAAAAAGATACCATAGGACAAATAATTCAGAAGTATACAAATCCTTTTACACAAGCGGAGTATGTTTATAGCTTAATAGAAAGTGAGGGACAGCAAGATGGCAGTTAGTAAAAATGTAATGATTATACCTGCAATAAAACGCATGGACAACAATCGAAAAGAAGATGAAACACCAAAGCTTCGGGTCGCAGCTTATTGTCGAGTTTCAACCGACAGTGATGAACAAGCTAGTAGTTACGAAGTGCAGATTGAACATTATACTGAGTTTATAAAGAAAAATTCAGAGTGGGAATTTGCAGGGATTTTTGCTGATGATGGCATCAGCGGTACAAATACAAAAAATCGTGATGAATTTAATCGAATGATTGATGAGTGCATGGCTGGGAAAATTGATATGGTTATTACCAAATCAATAAGCCGATTTGCTAGAAATACCTTGGACTGTCTACAATACATCAGGAAACTTAAAGATAAAAATGTAGCGGTATATTTTGAAAAAGAAAATATCAATACACTGGATGCCAAAGGTGAAATTATGCTTACCATTATGGCATCCTTAGCGCAACAAGAGAGCCAGTCATTAAGCCAGAATGTAAAGCTTGGCTATCAATACCGATACCAACAGGGAGAGGTAATGGTCAATTGTTCTAGGTTTTTAGGATATACCAAAGATGAAAACAAGCGATTAGTAATTGTGCCGGAGGAAGCTGAAATAGTCAAAAGGATTTACCGAGAGTATCTTGAAGGCTCCAGTATGGATAAAATTAAAAAAGGACTTGAAGCAGATGGCATACTTACAGGAGCGGGCAAAAAAAGGTGGCACACCAGCACTATAAGGAAGATATTAAGCAATGAAAAATATATTGGTGATGCATTACTCCAAAAAACTTACACAGTAGATTTTCTTACAAAAAAGAGGGTTGTAAATAACGGTATCGTACCTCAATATTATGTTGAGAATAGTCATGAAGCTATTATCCCGCGTGAAATTTTCATGCAGGTTCAAGAAGAGTTAGTTCGTAGAAGTAAAGGACATATAAGTACAAGTGGAAAGAAAAGAAACTTTAGTGCAAATCATGTATTTTCACAAATTATCTTCTGCGGAGAGTGTGGTGAAATATACCGTAGAGTTCATTGGAATAATCGAGGTAAAAGATCCATTGTTTGGAGATGCGTCAGTAGGCTTGAGAATACAGGGTTAGCTTGTCATTCCCGAACCGTGCTGGAGGATATGATAGGCCTTGCTACGGTGGATGCAATTAATAAACTAATAGGGCAAAAGGATGGCTTTTTAACTATCTTAAAGGAAAATATAGAAACAGTGATAAGTGAAACGGACAATAATATTGTTTCCGAGATAGATAAAAAGCTAGAGGAATTACAAAAAGACCTTTTGAGACTGGCCAATTCCAAAGAGGATTATAACGATATAGCCGATGAGATTTACAGGCTCAGAGAGGAAAGGCATAAGGCTTTAGCAGAAGAAGCAGGCAAAAAAGGTTCCAAGCAAAGATTAGAAGAGATGGAAAAATTCCTTAATGAACAATCCCTCCTTGAGGAATATGATGAGCAGCTAGTAAGGAGACTTATAGAGAAAATAACGGTCTATGATGATAATCTAACTATTGAATTTAAATCTGGTGTAGAAGTAGATGTATAAACATAGCCTTCATAAATGACCACCATTCAGGAGATATATTCTCTTGATTGGTGGTTTTCTTTCATTGACTGGAATTGGTAAAAGGCATATAATCTTATTAACAATGTTGTTGATATTGTTATTGATAAGGAGATGACAACATGGGTGATGTTAATGAGTTACTAGAAGAAGCTATTAAGGAAACTGAAAACTTGAATGAAGGTGAAGTCTTTCTTGTTAAAGATCTGTTCAAGGGTTATGTATGGAATAGAATACCCAGAAAGGATCGACTTCTGCTTGGGACATTATTTTTAAACTACGTAAATAAAATGGAAGGTAATATAAAGGCAATTGAAAAGACCTCATCTAACCAGCAGAGGTATCAGAAGGTTTGAGGATATAGCAAAACTATTATGAAGGGCAATAAAAACTATAAATTATATTAGGGTGTATGAGGTGGATCTTTGCTTAATTTAAGGCAATTAGTAGATGACTTTTTCTTGTTTGTTCAGTCTAAGAGCATTGAAATTTATAATGAGTTTAGCCTCCAGCATGAGCTGGGGATATTCCTACGTGAAAAGCTTACAAACGAAATTATGCAAATAAAGAAACGCTTGATTCTTACGTTACGTAAAGTTGTACAATGAATTCGGAGGTTGATTGAGATGATGAAAGAGCAAATGTCCATTGGAGAATTCTCCCGTATAGCCCGTGTCAGTCCACGCACGCTGCGATTTTATGAAGAGCAAGGCTTGCTCAAGCCAAGCTATATTAGTGATTCCGGGAGAAGGTATTATCGCCCGGACGATCTAATTCCGCTACAGCAAATCATTGCATACAAATATCTTGGTTTTTCATTGAAAGACATTAAAGCGATCATGTCCGGACAAGCGGGGGACAGCAACGCCTTGCTACGATCTTTGCGAATGCAGAAACAGGCTTTGGAGCATAAACAGCAACACATTCAGCAAATATTGAAAGCGATTGATCATGCTGCCGCGGTACTTGAAGCCGAGCATAGGATAGATCCGCAAGTGATCTCCTTCTTGATTCACAGCATCGTGACGGAGCAGCAGCAGATGGAATGGATGTCTGATTGGTTTCCAGAGCCGTTGATTCAGAGAATAAAGGAAAATTTCGCGGACGAAAGCAAAGAGCGGGACTGGAACATGCGCTCGACATTGCTCCTTCAAGACCTCAAACAAGCATTGCGCAACCATCGTCCAGACTCCGAAGAAGTCCAGCAGCTCATCGAGCAATTTATGGCTCTCGCTAACGAACTGATGGGCGACAATTGGTACTTTATGCATGAATATGCGGATCACTTAGAAAATATAGAACTGCCCGCTGCGATCGGTACCCCGTTTACAGAAGAGGAAGAGAAATGGTTTGCAGAAGCGTTCGAGTACTATTCCATAAAGAAAGGACTGTTGTCAGATGGACACAGAGAGAGTGAATAATCATGACCAGGGACAATGGCGGAAGTTTTTGCGAATGTTGCGCAGTGCCGTTCCCAGGAGAGGGCTGTTTGCCGTTGCCATCATCCTAAGTGTATTGGAAGCTGCAGGCGGCTTGATTGTGCCGCTTTTCACCCGTGATTTGATTGATCAATTTGCGACTAGTGGTCTCGATATCGGCGTCATCATTTGGCTCATAGCGGCGTTTTTTGTGCAGGCGGCTGCGGGCGGATTTTCCTACTATTTCATGACGTATATTGGCGAGATGTTCGTGAGAAACATCCGATTGCGCTTGTGGAATCACATTCTCAAACTCAAAGTTTCCTACTTTGACAAGCACGAATCCGGCGAGCTGATCAGCCGTGTTACGCAGGATACGAACACGCTTAAGACACTAATAACGAACCATCTCGTCACCTCCATCTCCGGCATTCTTTCGATCATCGGAGCATTAGTGATCCTGTTTGTCATCGACTGGAAAATGACGCTCATTATGCTTTCCGCAGTGCCAGTGTCCATGCTGATTTTGGCTCCATTAGGCAGACTGGTGTACAAAATTTCCTTGCAAATGCAAGATGAGCTTGCCGCTTTCAGCGCGGGACTCGGTCGCGTGCTCAGCGACATCCGTCTTGTGAAATCGCACAATGCCCAGTCCGTTGAGCGCGAACGGGGCGAGCGAAAGATTGCCAGCTTGTTTCACTTCGGCATGAGAGAAGCACGCATCCAAGCATTCGTCTCACCACTAATGACAACCGTGATCATGGCCGTGCTGGTCGTCATCATCGGATACGGTGGAGCGCGCGTTTCCGCCGGTGATCTGTCTGCCGGAACACTGGTTGCTGTCATTATTTATATGTTCCAGGTCGTAGTGCCATTCAGCATGCTGGCACAGTTTTTCACCGCCTTTCAAAAAGCGATGGGAGCGACCGAGCGCATCCAAGAGTTGCTATGCACTGATCCAGAGCAGTCAACAGGACGCATACAGCAAAATCAGCAAAATGATGATCCTGACCATCAGGAGCCAGACCGTCAATCGAAGTCTGATTTCGCAACCGCGTTAACGCTGTCTGCGGACTGGGAGCAATCGGAAGATGCGTCATACCAAGTCGATTGGAATCAGCCCATCCACTTCCAGGACGTATCCTTTGGCTATGGGCAAGAGGACGAGGTGCTGCGCAGCTTAAACTTCACGATTGAGCCGGGGCAAACTGTCGCCTTCGTCGGGCCGAGCGGTGCCGGTAAGACAACGATCTTCTCCTTGTTGGAGCGGTTTTATGAAACGTCGGCGGGCAGCATCATGCTCGGAGAGCAGAACATCGAACAAATTCCGCTTCACGCTTGGCGGGAAGGGATCGGCTACGTCCTGCAAGAAAGCCCGCTCATGTCAGGTTCGATCAAAAGCAACATCACGTACGGGCTCACGCGTCCGGTTACCGACGACGAAGTGCGCGAGGCTGCGCGTCTGGCTAATGCCGCGGCATTTATCGAACAATTGCCGTCAGGATACGACACCGAGGTTGGCGAACGGGGCATCAAGCTGTCCGGTGGTCAGCGCCAGCGCATCGCCATTGCTCGCGCTCTGATGCGCGATCCAAAGCTGCTACTTCTGGACGAAGCGACGTCGAATCTGGATAGCGAATCGGAAGCACTTGTCCAGGAAGCACTGCAAAACTTGATGCATGGTCGCACGACGCTTATCATCGCGCATCGCTTGTCAACCGTCGTTGATGCAGACCAAATCATCTTCCTGGAGAATGGCATCTTGACTGGCCAAGGAACGCATGCTCAATTGATGGATGGACATGCATTGTACCGTAAGTTCGTTCATCAGCAGATGAAGCAAGAATCCAATTTCAGCGTCTATACATCCTAGGGACGCAATCGGCGATGTATTCATTTTTTCGATATGTAAAAATTAATCGATATATTCCCGCCTACCGATAGTGCAAAAAGTGGCGATGACGTGTTTCCGACTACCGACAATGTAAAAGACATCAATCCACCCCGATCGTTGCATGTTGAGACAGTCGCACTGCTGAAGAAAAAATAAGAAGAACAACCCTTGAAGATGGCTAATTATTGGCATTTATAAGGATTTTAATTATATCTTAAGCCAATTGTCTATTCAGAATTTAGTTTCTAAATGGATAGTCGATATAATATGACTATGAAAAGTAACATTAGAAAGAGGTGATACTATGGGATCTGCAAATAGACCTTCAGCAGATTTAAGAAATCATTATAATGAAATCTCCAAGCAGTGCAAAGAGTCAAGAGAGGCAGTTATTATTACTGTAAATGGACGAGGCGATACCGCAGTTCTTGGATTACAGGATTACTATCAGATGAAATCAGAGTTGGAACTACTACGAACACTTGCAGAAGCTGAGGACGATGTGAAAAATGGACGGGTCGCACCTATGCAAAATTCATTTGATGATATTCATGGATCGTTCCTCGAAAGGAAAAAAGATGAAGTATAAAATATTGCGAACGGATAAGGCTGAGGAACAACTTCGCGATATCATATTTTATGACTTTGCCGAGAACACTCGTGATTTCAATCATGAGATGAATTGGCTTCGAATCGGGCATGACTCCATGTCATGTTAACGATTCGACATATGTATGATAAATTGGCTATTCCCCTCTTGGTTTAATCATTATCCTATCACAAAAGGTGGTTGACATATGGTATAATACAGGTGAGGTGGCGGATATGGCAGAAGTGAAATATGGCAGGGGATATGTGTACTCCATTCAATATCATCTTGTATGGTGTGTAAAATACCGTCATAAAGTATTGGTCGACAATATTAAGGTACGACTAAAGGAATTACTTCATCAAATTGCGGAGGATAACGGTTTTACCATTGTGGAGATGGAATGTGACCTTGACCATATTCATCTTTTGGTGGATTGCACCCCTCAACACTCTATCCCGACGATGATGAAGGCGTTAAAGGGTGTTTCGGCAAGATTGCTTTTTAAAGAGTTCCCTGAATTAAAAAGGAAACTTTGGGGTGGTCATCTGTGGAACCCTTCTTATTTTGTTGCAACGGTCAGCGAGCAAACGGAAGCACAGATTCGGGCATACATTCAAAAACAGAAAGTGGGGTGAGCCTTATTGTTGGTGA
>NZ_JAIAZY010000109.1 GCF_019459225.1 Bacillus sp. IITD106 | reverse complement strand
CAAACTTTGCGCTAGTAGGTGAAAAGGCATTAATATATCCTCTATAGCCGGTTTGACATGGAGCCTCTGAGGGCATGAATATTTAGCCAAGAAGCCAACATGGTAAAAATTTATTGGCCCAGCACAAAGGCTATCATGCCCTCTACTCCATATAAAACCTGGAATGGTTTCAATCACTTATTGTAGGCCAGATAAGCCGCGCAAGGCCTGTATATAGGGCTTTCCTTGATCTTTACTATTCAGGGCAGGTATATGCCCTTGAATCGCTCCTATAGCTTTGTGGGTCTTCTTTGTAAGCAATTTGGCAAAGGAGGGGTAGGACTCAACAGGCTTGTCCCTCATTTCCTCATCAGTAGATGTACCCCTTAGAGCTTCTATCAACGTTCCTTCCATTTTATGAATCATCGCACTGACCATTCCACAAAGCCCGTTGTGTGACCAACTATAACCCATCTTCTTCAATCTTTTCGAAAAGAGGTTCATATTTGACTCTGCCGCCCCCATCATCCGCATACCTGTGGTATCTATATTTTTCTCCTGAAGAAGCTCACGATAGTCACGAAATGCCTCCTGGTTCTCGAGGATGAATAAACGCAAATCCCTTATGTCTGCTTTCTTATCCTCATCAGTTTCTGCTTTTTCCGCCTCTGCAATGGCTACCAACAGAGCAACTGGATCATTGGCATCCGCCGCGAGATAGGCTTTCTTGCGCTCGGCCTTGGAACGCTTGTTTAGGGCCTGTTTGATCCATTTCTTCAAATGATAGCGGTCATATGTATAGGTGGCATTCTCAAAGTAGTCAACACCTGAACGAATCCATGGTGCAGCATCCCCATTTATCACGATATGCGTGTCTTCAGTGATGTCGTATTGGTTGTATAAATAGCGGCTAAACCCTTCCCAAAAGGTCTGCCCATCATCAAGCGTATGCCAATATGACTTGTTCTTTAATTGATATTCTTGACTGCTCGGATGTCTTTTCGCCCACCCTTCATGGACCACTCCAATTTTAATTTCGCGTGTACTTCTTGTTGAATTCTGTTTATGGGCGTGTAAACCATCGACCTCTAGGAATAAAACATCCGCTTCCTTTGGCTCTTCCGCTTTTTCCTCAAAGTCCTTTGGCTCAATCTTAAGGACCTCTTGTCGAATTTTTTCATGACTCATCGCCTGATATCCCAATAATTCAACGAAACGATCCCTCGCATCGCGATAGGAAGGTCCTTTTACAGCCCATTTGACTGCCATCTCGGTCAGGAATGGACTGAGGGAGTCGCTGCCTTTGATTTCAAGATAACGGTCCAACAATCCCACCCGTTCACCTGTTTCACGATCAAGATATTTCCGCCTCCTGACCGTGATGGACCCAAACATGGTAGCTACTGTGAAATTCTGCTTTTCCCTAT
>NZ_JAIAZY010000108.1 GCF_019459225.1 Bacillus sp. IITD106 | reverse complement strand
CACTAGCTTTGCAAAATAGTACCAAAATATTCCATAAACAGGTTTAAGAATACAAAAAAGCTCCTAAAGAAGAAGTATAGGCGTAAAAGGATGGTTACCCACCCAACTTCAACTTTAGGAGATGGTAAAAATGATCTTACATCCTTTACCCGAATCTACCGTTGTTGAAAACTGTTTACGCCAATTAAATTTGGAAAATTATCGTCATCCTTTTTTGGACCACTGTGCCAAAAAGCTCTTATCCGGAAAAGCCATTCTCATGTTTGTTGAAGCCTTTCTTCACCAACGACTTTCTCTTTGGGAGATGGAGGAGAACCTTAAATCCAAAGAAGCGCTTCAAAAACTAATTGATTTGGAAGGCATTCACGCATCGACCCTGTACCGCAAATTGGAAAAGCTTCCTACCAATCTTCTTCAAGAACAGGCTGTATGTCTTTTCGATCAAATTGACAGCTATTATCGAGGAAGACATAACATCGCGGATATTGGACCACTTTCCGTAGTGGATTCAAGTGAAATCATCCTGCCCCGCAAAGCTGGGGAATGGGCATACTGTTCACAGGACAAGAATGGAGTGAAGATTCACCTCTGCTTGGCTGTCTTGAACGAGGATATTAACTATCCCAAGGGCATCATCGCCTCTACCTCGGCTGTGTCTGACCAGGAAATTGCCATTCATCTTGTCGTCGACAAGGATGCCACCTATGTGTTTGACAGAGGATACATTAACTATTTCCGTTATTGGCAGTGGCTTCAAGATGACATGAAATTTGTGGCCCGTATTAAAAAGGGATCAAAGACACAAATACTCGAAGAGCGTGAGGTTGACCCCAACAGCCGGATCATACGAGATGCAGATGTAATGATTAGGGATAACAAAAATGACCGCTCATTTGTCCTCCGGCTAGTGGAGTACCGGGATGAAGAAAATAGGATCTATCGGGTGGTCACCAGCCGTTGGGACCTATCACCTGAACAGATTGCCGACATCTACCGGCAACGCTGGAAAATCGAACTCTTTTTCAAGTGGATCAAGCAACACATCAAACTGATCAGACTCTTTAGCCATAAGCCGGAGGCGGTCTGGAACCAGCTGTGGCTTGCGATGATTGCCTATGCGATATGTGAGATGATCAAAATCCAGACAGGTACCAACAAAACCGTATGGCAGTTATTGCAGTTTCTCCGCCAATATTGGTTTGATACATGGGATCGGTTTCTCAAGGCTCTACACCGAAAGCCATCCAGGACTTCCAAAGGAAGACGTAAAAAAGGAAAGCCCGGACGACCAAGGAAACACCCGAAAAAGTTAAAACCGGTAAAGCTGATAGAAGGACTGGCAAAATAATAGCTAACTAACTAACTGGGTAACCATCGACGTCTTAGTTCAGTGCGGGCTTTTTTAAGTAATAAACTTTAACTGAATTACAATGGATTACTTACTGATTATATTTACCATTTTTTGTATGGATTTTGCAAAGCTAGTGAG
>NZ_JAIAZY010000107.1 GCF_019459225.1 Bacillus sp. IITD106 | reverse complement strand
TATAATGTATCCGTAGGGTTGGACACATAAACCGAAAAAATAAGATAAACTATAACTATGAGTAAAAAGAGAAGAACATTTAAACCAGAGGAGAAAGCAAAAATTGTTTTAGAAGTACTGAGGGAAGAAAACACCCTTAATGAAATTTCACAAAAGTATAATATAAGTCCACAACTGATTAGCAGGTGGCGGACAGAATTTCTCGATAACATGCCAGCGGTTTTTGACAAAAAATCCACGGAAATTGAAAAGCTGAAGCAAGAACATGAAGCCGAAAAGGAGGAACTGATTAATCAAATTGGACAGCTTACCGTGGATATAAACTGGCTCAAAAAAAAACAACAACAGGTCTTAGATTGGAGGAAAAAAGGGCTTTAATAGAATTTGGTACTAATGAAATATCCGTCAAACATCAGTGTAAACTACTAGATCTGTCAAGGTCAACTGCCTACTATTCTATCAAAATTCATCAGCCTAGTCAGGAGGAAATTGATATCAAAAATGCCATTGATCGGATTCATTTTGATGAACCGGCATATGGCTCCCGAAGAATTCATAGGGAACTACATGGACTTGGTTTCACAAAAATCGGTTTAAAGCTTACACGTCGATACATGAGAGAAATGGGAATCGTTGCTTTTTATCCCGGTCCAAATCTAAGCAAACGTGACTTACAGGAGCGAACCTATCCCTACCTCCTTCGCAGTGTAAGCATAACCCACAGGAACCAGGTTTGGGGCATCGACATTACGTATTGTGGTACACCAGCTGGCTTTATGTACCTAGTTATCATCATTGACTGGTACTCCCGCTTTATTGTGGGATGGTCATTGAGCAATACCATGCAAACTGACTTTATCATTCGGACCGTTGAGGAGGCGATTAAAGAGCACGGGAAACCCGAAATTATTAATAGTGATCAAGGTAGCCAATTTACATCAAAAGACTATATCTCCTGCATTAAAAGCTACGAAACTATTAAAATCAGTATGGATGGCAGGGGCCGAGCAAAAGATAACGCCAGAACAGAGCGTTTCTTCCGGAGCTACAAGTGGGAAAGGCTTTATCTGTTATATCCGGAAACAGTACGAGAATTGAAACAAATGACCAAAAGATATATGGAACATTACAACTGGAGAAGGCCGCATCAGTCGTTGGACTACAAGATCCCAGCAGCCATTCATTTTAAGGATGACCTGGATAGAACACTGAACCACAGCGAAGCTGCTTGCCCTTGACCGCAGTGCCACTTCTTAGTGATCGCTGGAAGGGGTCGGGGCCACGCCAGCGGAGCTTAGAAGTGATTGTCCGTGGTACGCTGTTGATGCGGATGGAGCCCTAAAGGCTGTCTTTTCCCCATCCGCCAAAAGGTACACCACCACGGACACAAACAAGGTCAAGGGTGGTGGATTAGGGAATTTTACTAAACCTGAAAAGACAACAAAAAGGACTAATTTGGGAAGGAGGATTTATCTTAAAAATATGATTTTTGTGTCTTGACAAAGGGATACATTACA
>NZ_JAIAZY010000106.1 GCF_019459225.1 Bacillus sp. IITD106 | reverse complement strand
CCATGTAGATGAATTCAGAAATGAAGTAAATGGCCGATTTGATCATGTAGATGAATTCAGAAATGAAGTAAATGGCCGATTTGATCATGTAGATGAATTCAGAAATGAAGTAAATGGCCGATTTGATCATGTAGATGAATTCAGAGATGAAGTAAATGGCCGATTTGATCATGTAGATGAATTCAGAAATGAAGTAAATGGCCGATTTGATCGTGTAGATGAATTCAGAAATGAAGTAAATGGCCGATTTGATCATGTAGATGAATTCAGAAATGAAGTAAATGGTCGATTTGATCATGTAGATGAATTCAGAAATGAAGTAAATGGCCGATTTGATCGTGTAGATGAATTCAGAAATGAAGTAAATGACCGTTTTGATCGTGTAGAGCAAAGTCAAGAGGAACTTAAAGATGCTTTCAAACATAATGTTACGTTGATGACAGAGAACTTTACCCATATTCGAAAAGATTTGCGGATTAAAAATCAGGATACTCAAGCGGATGTAGATCTCCTGTTTCACGAGGTAGAAGGTGTTAAAAGAAAAGTTAACAAAATTGAACAAAGGTTGAATAATTAAGGATGACATGGACTATATCTGCTACTTCAGAAAGAATATCAAAATACATTTAAGGAAAGCCTACCCAGACAGTAATTTTACGGGGCTTTCCTTTTTGCATGAATCAAAGATTTGGGTTATGGGATGAGCCCTGTAATGATGAGCACTAATAGAAAAAAGTAACCGTCTCACGCCCGACCAAAGGATAAAGGGTTGTTAGTTTTACTAGTTCAGCCACTCTTCTTGCTGCATTCAGTTGCTACTCTGACTTGGCGTTCGCAGCGCTGTTAGGAAGGGGCATTTGGAGAATTTATTTACGATTCGGGAGGCAAGCCGCTTACCAATTAAAACTGCAATAGATGAAGAAATGAAATAAGTTAAATATTATATAGCAAAATATGTTGTAGTATGAATAGCATTTTTATATTATCTTTGAATATCAATTTTCAAAGGTAATCAATTTTAAATGATGAAGAGGTGTTAGTCTCTATGAAAAATGCAAACAAAACGCAACCGGCCACTTGGAAGGTAGGTACTTCTTGGTCACCGGATTCTTCTGTGTCGTTACATGAAGTTAAAGCAGCTGGTTTAAACTGTATAGAACTCGTTATATCGAGAGATCAACCCGATCTAAGTATCCGTGGAATAACAAACAAGTTTGATCCATATATTCTAAAAGCAAAAAATATGGGTTTGGAAATATGGTCTATTCATTTTCCATTTGGTGAGGTATGGGATATTTCTACAATAGATGTTTTTAAAAGAAATGAAATCATTAGAAGCCATGAAGAGTGGCTTCAGTGGGTAAGTGATTGGGGCATCAAGAATGTGATCATCCATCCAAGCTATGAACCTATCTCAGGAAATGATCGAAAAAGCCGGATAGAGGCTAGTAAAGATTCACTCTATCAGTTGGCAGAAAAAGCTAGGCAAATAAATATCAATATTTGTGTTGAAGACCTGCC
>NZ_JAIAZY010000105.1 GCF_019459225.1 Bacillus sp. IITD106 | reverse complement strand
CAAGAACAAAATCGCTAACGCGACCTTAATGACGTCCCAAGTGAAGTAAAATCACTTGGGACTTTTTCTCGCCCTACGCATAGTGCCGCCACATTTTGGACAGACGGTCTCCACTTCTTCATTTTGTTTTTTGTCCACTTGAAATTCTTGTACAACAAATTCGGGGACATCGTCTTCTTCCCTGCAATCAATACATATAAATAGTATTGTTTTCATTTCTTCATCAAATCCAAATGGATCTTCTTCATCCAACCATTTTAAAAACTCTTTATTTAGTTCATCCGGCTCTTTGTTTTTGGTCATTCGAATACAGCCTCCTGTTTTTTACACATTCCATGCCTTCCATATAATGATACAGGAATCCGTATTCGGGATGCCAAATTTCTACCAAGTCCATCGTACGATGGCAATGTGGACATACAAAAGGATCACGATCAAAGGCTTCAATCATCCGTTGCCGATAAGTTTTCTTTTTCTTTTTTGTCTCAAAAAGAAATGATAGTTGTTTCGTTCTCATAAATACATACAGGCTCAATACTGTATTTGCCTTTTGATAAGATCTTCTGCTGTACAACCCAAAACGACCAACCATTCGAAAATGCTTGGGAAAAATATGTTGTATTAAATTAAATAGAAATTTATACACGGGTAGTGTTTCATCTACTCTTTTACCCGTTTGATGGTCTTCATACCAGAAGCGAACAATGTTTCCATCATATTCTTCTATCCTATACTCTGCGATGGCAGGTCTTGCCAAGTACCTTCCGATATATTTCGCGGCACCTTTGGCATCTTTCATTCTCTTTTCTGCATTTACATAAAATCCTTTCGGATATCTCTCATACAGATCGTTTATTAATTGGATCACTTTATGATTTTCGGGAAACCATTTCTTAAGTAAATCCAATACGACCTTTTGCCATGCCTTTCTTAAATATTCATACGGAATAAACTCACTTTGAACCCATTCATTCCTATTATCCAGTGCTCCCTCTGTTACCAAAGCATGTATGTGGGGATTAAACTTTAAATCCCTTCCAAAGGTGTGGATAACCGTAATAACTCCGACTTTTAAATTTCTCTTTTTACTTCTCTTTTGATAATGATATTGAAAAACCTCGGCGACTTGTTTACTTAATTCGTTTAACTTTTTACGATCATCAAAAAAGACCATTCTTAATTCTTTGGGTATAGTGAACACCATATGTCGATGTGGGACATTAAAGATCATTTCCTGCTGTTTATCCGACCAATCATCTGTATATTTTTTTCCGCATTTATGGCAGAAACGACTCTTACAGGTAAAGCAAACGAAAACAGGATCAGGATTTCCTTCGCATCCCAAACATTCATAGCGAGAATAACCTAAGTCTCTTGTACCGCATCTCATGGCTTTTTCTACGGTTTCTTTAATATCTTCTCGATATGACTCCGGGAATCTATAATCATTCATTTTCCAGAAACCATCAAAATGATCTTTTAAAATACGTTTGATTGTCCCACTTTTTTGTTTACTCATACCTAGGCTCCTTGGATGTATACGAACATTCTAACGAACAATTATCCACAAGTCTAGATTTTATAATTTCCTAGACGA
>NZ_JAIAZY010000104.1 GCF_019459225.1 Bacillus sp. IITD106 | reverse complement strand
GGAAAAGTAAGCATAACAAAATAAGCCTACTAAATTGGCAGACCTAGGAAGAATTGAATAAAATTGTAAGATTATCAAACTTTATTACGCATATCGGGGATTTGATATCCTAAAGTTTCTAGGTATCGTATTGCCATTTCCTCAGTAATCTGGGGTGCATAAGTTAGTTTTGGTTTTGAATCCATATTGTATAACTCTTCATTAAATGGCTCATTTTTGTCTAGCATATGGTATATACAAACAATTAATTTGTGTGCAATCGCAATAATTGCTTTTTTGTGCCCTCTGCGTTTCTTGATTTGGTCATAACGGACTTTGAAATACGGGCACGTTTTACTCTTAATAACAGCATTGGCACACTGTACCAACAACGGCTTGATATAAACGCCAGCCCGTGAAATACGGACCGATTTCTTTTTTCCGGCACTTTCGTTGTTTTGCGGTGTAAGTCCTGCCCACGAACTCAGATGTTTATCGGAAAGAAATACAGACATATCGATGCCGATTTCTCCAAGAATCGCAATGGCTGTGAAGATGTCCTTGATACCAGGCAAGGATAAAATTAATTCAATTTGCGGCATATACGGTTGGACTAATGTTAAAACAACTCTTTCGATAACCGCGATGTGTTTTTCAATATTATCAATATGGTCAAGACACACGCGCATTTTATCAGCTTGTGGTTCCGTCAAATTCCCTTGAATGGATTTCACAATGGTGTCGGTTTTGTTTTTCATCCTCCCATGTAGCATTGACGAAACATCAAAGTCCGTATCATCCGGCTGATCAAGGATATGTTGGATAATTCGCATAGAACTTACTCCAAATGTATCGGAAACGACACTAGAAATCATGATGTTGGAAACAGTAAGAGAATTTTGAACGCGGTTTTTTTCGCTAGATTTAAAGTTGATGAGCTTAACCCGATACCGCATCAAATCTCGAATTTGGCGAATGGGAAGAGGTGGTATAAAACTTCCCGGAACCAAGCCATGTTTGTGCAAATCACAAAGCCAAATAGAATCCTTTTTATCGGTTTTCTTGCCGCGAATGCCTTTTACATATTTTGGGTTAGCCACGACAACTTCACAATCGTGCTCCAAAATATTAAATACCGGATGCCAATACTTTCCAGTGGATTCCATACAGACATGTTTGCAGGATTGGGATTTGAGCCATTCGAGAAGACGTTCCAAATCTTCGGTAAAGGTTGAAAATTGCTTGGTCTGGTATTCCGTAACCCCCGATTGGTTCGTCGTACCGACCGTTGCAACAACAAATTTTTTGTGGACATCAATTCCACAACAAACAGGGTGGACAATTTTGAGCATAAACACATCCCCATATAGTTTATAGTGGATAAAGCAGACATTGACTGTTTGCCACAAATAAACTGGAATTGTTTATACAAGGATTAGTCTACGTGCTCGATGGCACACTTATTTGTACTTGAAAATAGCAAACGGCACATCTTAATATGCGGGCAGCAAAGGAGCTGCACCACTCACCTCCCCGTGCTCTGTAGTGTATCTGCTTATCCAAATACATTATATCAACTATTCACGGGAAAGAAGGAATTTTTCTTTAATTCATTTTTGTGCCTTGAGCGCAGCGAAAGGAATGAAACTTAATATGAA
>NZ_JAIAZY010000103.1 GCF_019459225.1 Bacillus sp. IITD106 | reverse complement strand
GAATCAATTTCATAATTGCTTTTTATAAAATTCTTCAACCTTTTTCTATTAGAAAAAGGACTGCCAAACTTAGATTGGACTCTTGCCGTTGAAAATTGGCAATAGGAAATTAAGCCCTTATATTTTCATTTTTTTAAAAGGGCGTTTGAGATTTTTCAACTTTTTTTGGATCATGCAGCTTGTTGGTTCAGCGATGCATTGATACGATCGGCGGCCAATTTTGAAGCATTATAAACAAGTGTTACAAGGTCAAAGTGAACTTTAGCCCGTTTTCCCGTACGATAACGAACATTGTCGAGTTGAAAGTATTCCTTGAGATAAGCATTGACACGCTCCACAGCGGTACGGCGTTTAAATATTGTTTTCCAGGCCTTTGATCCACGCGCGGGTGCTGTATATTTTCTAAGATCTGTAGTGATTTTTACTTTGTACACCTTTTGACAGAGGCCTTCATTCGCCAATGGACAGTCTTTACATTCTTTTGGACGAGTGTATTTTAGTGTTTCATATCTTGGATCAAAACTGTCGTAACGATAGGAGTGTTCCCGGAAACACGTGGGGGCGAAGTGTTTATCAAAGCCGATTGGTTCAGGCTCGTTCCGTTTATTATAAGCAATCACAGATTGATGGCCCATTTGATGAATTTGGGTATAAATCGGCTCGTAATCATATCCTGCATCCATTGTTGCATAGCGCAGAGTAGAAAGTGGTACATGTTCTTGGATTCCTTTTAAAAGGGGAATCGCGGCTTTTCCATCATTTAAGTTACCTGATGAAAAGAGAGATTGCAAAATGTATTGACTTTCTGTGCCAACAGCTAAATGAGCTTTATAGCCATACCAAAAAACATTTTTTCCTTCACTGTTTTTCTTTACTCCCCACTGGGGATCTTGAGGAACTTCAGCACGGAGTTCGGATAATGGAACATCTAACTGGTCTTCAATTTTCTTTTCAAAAAGCGGAAGATTGGCTTCACGTTCTGTTTTTTCAATCAACCATTGTTCCCGTTCTTCCTTCGATTTGCGACCCCGTTTTTTGGGTTCGGTTTTAGGCTTTTCCTCCTTTTGAGGTGCCTGGTCTTTGGCTTCAAAATGTGTGGCATCAATGGCGACGGTATCATCTGTAATAAATCCCTCTGTGATGGCTTGCCGAAGAAGAGTTTGTTGAACCTCTTCCAACACATCTGATTCACTAATGATTGTAATCATTCTTGAATAAGCAGCCTCGGACGGAATGGTGTCTGATACTAAAAAGCCGCAATCCAAACGGAAAACCATGTCATTTCTTAGTCGTTTCACTAAATCTTTAATGAACGGAATTCGTTCTGAAATTCTAGCAATTAAGGAATAAATCATTGCCCTATAATTAAGGTTCACAGGTCTACCAAAACGAGATTTTTTCTCAAGTAGGGCAAGGATGGGTTCGATGTCTATGGCTGAAAAAATAGCATCAAATCGTTGGGTAGGTTCTAAATCATATAATTCTTGTAGGCCAAACAGGCTTCCTTGTCGTATAATAGTCATAGGGAGTCTTCCTCCAGTCTTAGAGTTTGTATGGTTACTTACTCATTTCGACATTTTGGGGAGGTACTCCTTTTTTTACGTCACAAAAACCTTGAGACTCTAAGGGTTTAATTTATGAAATTGATTC
>NZ_JAIAZY010000102.1 GCF_019459225.1 Bacillus sp. IITD106 | reverse complement strand
TCAAATCGGCCATTTACTTCATTTCTGAATTCATCTACATGATCAAATCGGCCATTTACCTCAGTCCTGATTTCCTCAAACCGTCCATTTACTTCATCTCTGAACGATTGAAGGTCAGTTATTAGTTGTTTTAAAAGCTGTTCCATTTTATGCCTCACCTCGCCTTAAACCTAACTCTATCATAAATTCTTTTACTTTCAATCTATTAAAACGTCTTTTTATCAAGATTTACAGCTAAAGATATTAAAGAAAAGTAGCTAAAAACATTGTTTTAATCATTTTTTAGTCATTTTTAATGTAATAATTATGTACAAAACAATAAGGCCCCTCCAAGTAAAGTATTTTGAGAAGCCCTCCATCATTTTTTTTTACAATCACCACCCGTGCAGCACTTACATTCCCTTTAAAATCCTTTGCGCTTACATAAAGTGTCGTTTTAGCTTTTTGTTTTGGAATGACTACTTTGAAGTTGCCTTGACTATTTGCCTTCACTTTGTACGATTTCTTCCCAATTACAACTGTTACCAACGCACCTTTTTCCGTTTTGCCTGTTACGGCTGTTGATTTGTTCGTAACACTATTGACAATGGGGATATTGGGAGCGGCTCTTACAACAGTTAAGATTCTTGATGCACTGAGTTTTCCATTTCCGTCTTTTGCAGTAACTTCCACACGTGTCCTAGCATTTTGCACTGGGATGGTTAATTTAGATAAAGTCCTTTAAAAGAGCACAAAAAAAGCGGCTCTCTAAAGAGCCATTTTAAATATTTGCACACTCAAAATGAATATAATATTTTTTCAGTGTGGGATTCACGACCAAATCAAAATTTTACTCATCCGAATCACAGCACAAAATATCTCAATTCACCTCAAAAACTATCTTTTTCTCCCCTTCATAATAAACCCAACAATCATCCCAACCGCCAATCCTATTCCTAATGCTGTGAATATTATATATACCTGATTACCACTATCTTGTGCAGCTGCCTTCTCCGATTCTTTTACATTTTCAGTATTAGAAGACAATTGTTTTACAGGCTTTTCACCTTGCCCTAATTCAGTTAAATCTTCTTTTTCAGAAGCCACTGGAGCGGTTCTTGAGCAAATAGATACTCTCAGCTTTCCATCCACTTCTTTCGCATACACGACGTACTCTTTATTTAACGAAAATTCGAAGCCACAGCTCGCCGAATCTCTTTCTGTGTAAACAATCAACTCTGATTGATTGCTCCCTTTCCACGACTGGTTCACTTCAAACTTTACCTCAATCAAATCTGCTGAAGATTGGATTTTTTTATTTTTATTGGGATCCACTTTTTCAATAACTTTACCTGAAAAAACATTACTACTGTCATCTAATCCTTCCTGGACAGTGCCAACAGGAACACAAGAACAAGCAAAACCTTTAGAAGGTGATATGACTAAAAATAAACTAATCATTACCGCTAAGCTGATTAACCCATGAAGTATTTTCATATTAATTCCCCTTTTTTCTTTTTAGACGGTTGTTGTCATAACTTTGTTACACATTTCTAAAATGTCTACAACACGGATATCATCAATTATTTTAAAAAATAATCCATTTCCTTACCAGCAAACTGTTCAATTAATTCCAATATTTTTATTTTTTTTGGTTTAAGTTATTATTTTTGCGTTTAAAAAAATGCTTCTTTATAATGTACTGAATCTAATAAAGAGATAGGAGAAT
>NZ_JAIAZY010000101.1 GCF_019459225.1 Bacillus sp. IITD106 | reverse complement strand
ACTTTAACAGTAAAAATAACAAAACTCCCCTCTAAGCCGCGCTGTTATCAGGTTTAGGGGGGAGATTTTATTTTTTTCTTTGTAGATATGCATTTGTCCTTTTATCCTTCTGACCGTACGTCGGGATATCCTCCAGCCCGAGGGCCTTAAGGATTTCAGGAAATTCTTCCTCTGCCTTGTTCTTGATGAAAACATCTCTTCCGTCCATGTTTACCGTGGTGACTGTGGCGCTCCGGAGGGCATCCTGAATTCTTTCAGAGGAATAGTCCAGTCCTTTTTTCCTGAGGAGGTATTTCAGCAGGCGCTGGATGACCAAAGCCATGTAACAGATGGCAAAATGCCCCTGGATACTTTCAGGTGTCCAGACAAAAATCGGTCGGGTTTCAAGATTGCTTTTCAGCACCCTGAAGCTTTCTTCGATTTTCCAGAGACCTTGATAGGCTTCCAGGACTATTTCTGGAGTCAATTTGGGATCACTGTACTGGATGCCGTAGTAGCCATCGAACTGTTCGTCGATTTCGAGCTGCTTCTCGTTGAATGCGATCCTGTCGTCCTCAAGCAATGTCAACTGGACATATTTCTTTCCACCCTTCTTCATTTCCGCCTTCATCCGGGACTTCGATTCGACTAGCTTTCTGGATTTCTCGACGATTCTTTCCCGATCCTTCCGGTCTTTCCGTTCCCGTTTTGACGACCAAGTGACCAACAGGTTATCATTGATTTCATGCGTCTTTCCATCCACCCGCACCGTGGACTTGAAATCGCACCTTTTCCATTTGAACTCTGGTGAGGGCCAGGTATAGCCATCCTGTTCAAGCACCATTTCCTTTGCCTTTTTGGACCCTGATCTGATCTTGTAGGCCATGATATATTCGAAGCCGAGCGATTTTAGGAACAAGAGGTTCTTCTTGGAGTTCAATCCACGGTCGGCCACGATGATTAGCTTCTGAATCCCGTACTGTTCCTTAAGCCGAAGAAGGACAGGTTCCAAGGTTTTGAAATCGTTGGTGTTTCCCGGGAAGAGATCATAACCGAATGGGATGCCTTCGTCATCAATCAATAATCCCATCACAACCTGGACTTGGTTCACCTTATTATCCTTGGAAAAGCCGAATTTTTTCAGGACGTCTTCGGAGACGGATTCAAAATAGTAAGTCGTGACGTCATAAAACGCGACGGCAAGATTCCGTTCTAGTTTCTTGGCAAGTTGCTTGTTCAAATGCTCTTCCAGGTTATTTTTCTGATTGGCCAAAAGCGGCAGGGAGCGATACATGTGCTCCAATTCGCACGGGAATTGGTGGGCAAAGCGCCCTTTTCCCTCGAACGTGGAGAGTTTCGAACCAGGATACAGTAGCCTGGAAAATGTAGCGAGGCTGATGGGGATGTTCGTTGGGAACTGGATCTCCGTATCTCTTTTTTGACGATATTGAAAAAAATAGTCCAGTTTCAGTTCCTCCCAAAGCATCCGGTAGATTTCATAGCCGTAGTTTTGGACGGGAGCCCCTTGGTCCTGGGAATTGGTTCTTTCAGACCCGACAAATTTCTGGACGCGATGAGCCAGAAGAGAAGCGTTGGCCTGATTACGCTCCGCATTCATCCGTTTGACTTTCTCCTCGAGTTCCTTTAGGGCATTTGGATTCTCGGCCAATAATTTTTCCTTACTTCCGAAAGCCTGGATCACCCGCAATTTAGGTTTTTTCGTCTTTGGATCCCGATAGGATTCCACAATCCGAACGTATTCCTTGCCTCTGTTCTTGAATACCTGAAGATGCATGTGCCTCACCTCGATAATATTATA
>NZ_JAIAZY010000100.1 GCF_019459225.1 Bacillus sp. IITD106 | reverse complement strand
AAAGGGGCTGTCTAATAAGTCCTAAAAAAGAGGCAATTGGAGAAAAATGAAAATTTTTTCACCAATTGCCTTTCTGTTTTTTCTATTTGTTTCTGAAAGTAGCTGGCGTATGCCTGCTACTTTCAGTATGTTGTGGGCTAGAGCCACAATTCCAAACTCGACATGAACTTTGCCGAGCCCCCGCAACGAAAATCTGCGGAACGACCGATTGCCCTTGATGTGACCGAACGCACTTTCTACTTCGATTTTTCGTCGAGCGTAGATAGCGGCTTTCTCTTCACATTCAAGGGCTGCTTTGGCCTTTGCTTTCATTTCTTCAAATATCGTATTCCAGTGAACTTGGCGATTCCCTTTTGCCTTTGTACATTGTGGCTTTAAAGGGCAATTCGTACAATCTTCGCATTCGTATATTTTGAAGCTTTGCTCATAGCCAGATTGATTCTTTTTGTCTTGATATTTTTTAAACACCACTTTCCTTCCGTTTGGACAAATAAAACAGTCATCTTCTTCGATATACGTCCAGTTCTTCGCATTTTTGATGTCATTCTTATATTTGCGTGTTTGTTCTTGTAAATAGCTCCCATAAGGAATAAGAAACTCAAATCGTGGCTCTTTTTCTTCCCCAACGGCATAGACGTAATTCTCTTCACTCCCGTATCCTGCATCGGCAATGACTGTTTTCGGCATCGGTAAAGTAGAGGCTGCCAGTTTCTCCATGTGTGGGATGAAACAACGTGTGTCTGTTGGTCGTTGATGAATGGTATAAAACAAAATAAATTGGTTTTCGGTACCCATTTGAACGTTATATCCCGGCTTGAGCTGACCGTTTTTCATATGATCTTCTTTCATACGCATAAAGGTGGCGTCTTTATCCGTTTTCGAGTAGCTGTTTCGATCACCAAAAATCTCATTTTGTTCCTTGTATTTAGCCATTCGAGGGATGAAGTCCTCTCTCATTTTTTTCACAGACTTCTTTAATTCGTTACGTTCCTTCCGTATTTCTTTCCGAACGGATGAATCTGTCTCTTTTTCTATTTCCTCTGTCAGTTGTTCAATTTTCCCTTCCAGTTTATTGGCGATTCCCACCAAATCTTGTTCATTAAACTTTGTATCTGGATCGATTTTTGTTTGATTTTCCTGATCCTCTAATTCGGTGATCTCATGAATGTGTTTTAAGGTTTCCTGAATTTTCTCTTTTAATTTGGCCTCAAACTTTGAAGTAGCCTTTTTCCATACAAAGGAATATTTATTCGCGTCAGCTTCAAGCTTCGTCCCATCTAAAAAGTAGTTTTCTAATGTTATGTAATTTTCCTCAATCAGCTTGTGGATGATTGTTTCAAATAATTCATCGATCAAACCTTGCATCCGAACACCACGGAATTCGTTAATGGTACGGAAGTCTGGTTGTTGCATGGCAGCTAACCACATTGTTGGGATATTTTCTTTTGTCAATTTTTCAATGCCGCGGCAAGAATAGACCTTTTGTGTGTAGCCGTAAAGAATAATTTTCAGCATCATTTTTGGATGATAGGACGCTCTGCCACCACCTTTATAATGGGAAAAGAGTTGTTCATCGGGTACACATTCAATCATTTCATCCACGACTCGGGCCACGTGATTTTCAGGTATAAGTGAATCAATATCATAAATAACTTGGATTTGTCGGTTGTTATAGGGTTTGAATGTAGGGGCTAATCTTCTTTTTGAAGTCTCTTCTTCCTTTACTTCTGGAAAAAGTGTCATTTGCGTGGTATCATTATTATTAGTGATCACTTGATTGCTCATAAAAAATCGCCCTTTCTTTAAATGTTTGTTTGGACACTTACATTTTACTAGAAAAGACGATTTTTTTGTGCTCTTTTTTGAAAAAAATTAAGAATGGGGCCTTCAAAAAGTCAAAATCAGTGACTTTTTGGACAGCCCC
>NZ_JAIAZY010000010.1 GCF_019459225.1 Bacillus sp. IITD106 | reverse complement strand
CAATGAAATGTCCCGCTCTATTAGAAGCGGGACATCAGGTTTTTGATCTGATGAGGTTTGATCGTAAGAGAATATCGTTTAACAACTGTTCCATTTTGAGAACAAGAAATTTTGTCTTTATACGTTTTACCTATTTTCCATATGTGCCCTTATTTCATCTTCCAGGGATCGAGTTAACTTTAATATACATTCAGAAACTTCAATCCCACTTTGGCCAAAATAAATCTTTATGAGAAAATTATTAAAAAATACTGGGCCAAGATCTATCACTTCTGTTTTCCATTCCGTATCATTACCTGTAAGTGTAATCGTCTTAAGGAGATCTTTATCTTTAAAGATAGATACAGGCATTTGGGCTAACGCATTGTCAGAATTACTTCTGCATGTGAATTCAATTTGGTATATGCCTCTTTCTTTTGCAGTGATATGGAAAACATTAGATTCACCCTTGTTAGTTTTAAATGTATCTGGTTCCAACGATAAATCTTCTACTATATTTAATTGCTTCATATCGAAATATGCTGCTTCTTCTTCAGTTAAACATTTTTCCAATTCACGGTCCAGTTCACTTTCAATTCCTCTCATTCGATCAAAAGCCGGCATTTTCATTAAGGCTTTACAAATATTTATGGCACTGCGTTGAAACTCACCGATAGTAACTTTTCCATTCGCTAATCCTTCGACTGCATTATCATTGGTTGTATTCTGCTTTGCATCAGCTGTAACCATAAATAGATCATTCTGACTTCTGATCATTGATGATATATTTTTAATATCACCTAGTTCTCCCTCATCATTTCCTTTTGCCCACCAATCCGTCATTACGATGCCATCGAATCCCCATTCGTTTCGTAACACTTCAGTCAATAAATCATAATTACTTGCAGTCCAAAGTCCATTAATGGGTCCATAAGTTGACATGATCGAATAGGTTTTTCCTTCTTTTACAGCTATTTCAAAACACCTTAAATAAATTTCTCGAAGTGCTCGTTCAGATACAACCGCCTCAACATTTGTACGCTCATATTCTTGATTATTGGCCGCAAAATGTTTCGCCGTTCCTACTACTCCGTATTTCCCCATTCCTTTTAACTGGGCTGCTGCGATTTTCCCTGTTACAAGTGGATCTTCCGAAAAATATTCAAAGTTTCTACCATTTAGAGGATTTCTGTGTATGTTCATTCCTGGCCCAAGTAAAGTATCCACTCGGTTTTTTCGAAGCTCTAAACCAACAAATTCATACAGTTCTTGGGATAGTTCCTCATTGAATGAACAGGCAAGACATGTTCCGTTTGGCAATGAAAAAGCAATAGTCCCAGAGTCCATTCGAATTCCACTTGGACCGTCTGCACAACATCCGATAGGAATTCCAAATTTTTGCAACTCTTCTGTTACTCCACCAAATGCTCCAGCAGTTCCTGGGGTTACCTTAGGAGAACTCATTCCCTCCCCTCTTACGATGCAACATAAATCTTCCTCTGAGAGTTGGGCAATAAATTCTTCCATGGTAACTTTTTCTTCGGAGACATCGCTGAGTTTCCATCCTTTATCACCGCTGTACGGGATTGTAATTGGTTTATTCTTTTTAATTTTATCTGCTACTGGCACTGTTCTCAAAGGGACAGATTCAGAGCCAATTTCAACCTTTTCACTATTAACAATCGGTTTCATTCGCTCAAAAGCCGTAACTGGTGCCAATGCTTCCGAAAGTTTTTCAATTACGCGAGTTTCTTCTATAGTAAAACTGTAAACTAGCGATGCGGTTCGCACATCATTTCCGATATAAAGATCGTATCTACCCTCTTCTAATACAAAACTGGACTTATTACCCGTTGCACCACTATCATCATAGGAAGCAAGCATAGAGATTTTACATTCAATTGTTAAACTTTGAGATTCTCCTGGCTGCAAGGTTTTCGTTTTAGAAAAGCCGCAAAGACTTCTAAATGGTTTACCGAGCATCCCTTGTGGGGCTTGATAATACAACTGCACTACTTCTTTACCAGCGAAGCTACCAGTATTGGTCACAGTAATTTTTGCTTCAATCATTTCTTCTGATACATTCACTGAATTTGTTTCTATAGAAAAAGTAGTGTAAGAGAGTCCATAGCCAAAAGGATACATTACCTTATCTTTTGCAAAAGTTTCAAAATAGCGATACCCAACATAAATATCTTCTACATAAAGATTTCTTTTAGCATCTCCAAAATAAGGTGTTGAAGGATAATCTTCAATATTGTAAGCGATCGTATCCGTTAACTTACCGCTTGGTGAAACGGTTCCATTTAAAACATCGAGTACTCCATTTCCACCTTCTTGCCCGCCTTGCCAAACATATAGAACAGCAGAAGGATTGTATGTATCTACCCACTTCATATCAATGATATTCCCAACATTCAATAGGACAATTGTTTGTTCAAACTTTTGGCAAACTAAGCGAAGCATCTCCTCTTCTGTTTCAGTCAGTAAATAACTTCCTTCATCGGCTGTTGCATCCCTGTCTTCCCCAGCGGTGCGTCCTATAATAATAATTGCGACATCCGATTCTTTTCTCGCCGAATCAACAAAGTCTTCGCTTAATGGCATCTCTTTCTGTGACCAAGGTTCATTTGCCCAACCAATTCCCGCATCAAATGGATTGTCCTTCAACCAGTCCAAATATGTATTTTTCACATTATTATTTATGGAAAAACTTTCACTTTGTTCTAAAGCATCCAAAATACTTACGACATATGAAGTATTAACCAAACCTCCAGATCCCGTTCCACTTTTATAATAATTGAATTGGCTTCTCCCAAATATTGCAATCTTGCTGCCTTTTTTTAATGGAAGTACATGACGATCATTTTTTAGCAACACGATTCCTTCCGCTACAGCTTGCCTTGCTTTTGCTGCATATTTTTCAACATCAAAAATTTTTGTCCCCATTTTCCTCTTCCCCCATTTTTGAAAAAATATAAATATTCTTTATCTACAATAAATAACAATTAGTTCTTAATGATATTATAACTTTAAAAGAATAGATATCATAGATTCAACTTGAGTCAAATAAAATAACCCACTCTATCAGGAGCGGGAATCTTATGATAAATATTTTACTATATCTTCTTCGATCTGTTGAGGCTTGGTCGTAGGAGAATAGCGTTTAACAACTGTACCATTTTGATCAACAAGAAATTTGGTAAAATTCCATTTTATTGCTTTTGAAAACATGCCACTTTTTTGTGCTTTTAGATAAGTGTATAGAGGGTGTTCATTTGTTCCGTTCACATCAATTTTAGCGAACATTGGGAAGGTAACTCCATAGTTTGTTTGACAAAATTGAATCGTTTCTTCAATATGATCAAATTCTTGTTGTTTAAATTGGTCACAGGGGAAACCAAGTACTTCAAAATTTTGCTCTTTATATTTTTCATAAAGGGCTTGCAGGCCTTCAAATTGGGGTGTAAAGCCGCATTTACTAGCTGTATTTACAATAAGTAGTATTTTTCCTTTATAATCACTCAATGATTTTTCTTTTCCATCTGGCATCTTTACTATAAAGTCATATATGGTTTGCACAACATCTCTCCTTAATTCAAAATGTAAAAATTTCAGCAATGAAATCATGTTTAAATGCTCTAGCTTAACACTTCAGCTTTAATTTGCTTTTCTAAACGCTCTTCTTTCAGCGTAGACCGTACATTGTTCGCAAAGTGCTATCTTTTTTCCTTTATCATTTACATATTTTCTGAGCAACTTGCTCTCAACTGTTCTCTTACATATATTGCATTTTCTTTTAAAAAGGCTAAACATTCATATGAACTCCCTTTATTCTTTTCATACTAGCAAATTTCCGGAATCCTACTCTACAGTCATTTTCCCAATCTCCCAATGATGCCCAAAAGGATCCTCGATACGCCCGATCCTCCATCCATGCTCTTCATATATAGGTGCAATTTCCTTAGCTCCTGCTGCAACGGCTTTTTCAAACATAGCATCTGGATCATCCACTGTTAGAATCATCCGTACTGATCCTTGCCCTACTACTTCAGGGCTCGAAGCGGCGTCTTCTTGAATCCAAAAAATGGCTCCATTGACCGAAAGTTGAGAAATCATTACAGTATCATTTTCTCCAAGTCGATATACTTCTTCGGCACCAAAACCCTTTTGATAAAATTCAACAGCCCTAGCCCCATTATTTACTGACAGCCACGGAGCAATATTCGTAGTTTTTGTCAACGCAACAACCCCCATGTATATTCCCTCTTAATTTCAATATACTGCAAAAATTTTGTGAAATCTATTAAATTAATGGTTGAATATGTAAAAAGTTGTTGTGCATTTACAGCCTCCATAGTAATATTTATCTAAATTATAAGAAAAAGAGGTTAACAATTGGAGAATTTAACGACGCATTTACTATTCAATTTATCCTTACTAATTGTCCTTCTGTTTCTTTGTTTTATACTTCCAAAACGATTCGTAACCTTTCAGTACTATAAAAAAACCGCACTCTTATATTGTATAGTTTCCATTTTGGTATGTTATCTATTTTCATACAGATTAAATGATTCCATGTTTATGGATCTACGTATGGTACCCTTTATGATTGGAGCTTTGTATTTGCGGCAAGGGCCATTGCTAGCTCTCCTTATTATTGTCTTCCGTTCCTTTTATGGCATTGATTTCGGATTCTATTTTATACTAGGATATTATAGTTTATTAAGTATCATTACTTGGTTTATATCACCGTGGTTTCTAAAGCTGCTTCCTATCCAGAGAACTATATTTTCAACCAGTTTCACACTTTTATTTTCCATCATTAATTTAACGATAATAGTAGTCTCGATTCCTCCTTTTCGGATTCTAGATATTTTTATTGCTTTAATCGTCGTTGCTCCTATCGGTGTTGCCATGCTTTCATTTATTGTTGAGATGATTGAAAAAAATCAACAGCTATATCAACAAATATTAAAAACTGAAAAGCTTGAAGCTGTTGAACAAATGGGCGCTGCCATCTCTCATGAAATCCGGAACCCGCTGACGTCTGCGATTGGATTCGCCCAGCTGCTAGACGAGGAATCATTGGAATCAAGAAAGAGATTGCAGTATCTTTCCATTATAAAGGGAGAATTAGAGGCAGCAGAACAAGTCATAAAAGACTATTTAACTTTTTCAAAGCCACAAATTGATGAGCTAGAAAAACTTAATGTTAATAACGAACTTTTTCATATTTTAAAATTAATGGAACCTCTTGCAAACTCATATTCTATCAAAATATCCTGTAAATTCTCTTCAATTGGATACATTGAAGGGGACCGTCAGAAATTCCATCAATGCTTTATTAATATCATGCGAAATGTCATTGAATCGTTGCCAAATGGCGGGGACATTTTAATAGAAACCGAAGTAAACAAAAAAAATATCCTTATATATATTAAAGATTCTGGATTAGGAATGAGTAAGACTAATATCGAACGTCTTGGAGAACCGCACTATGTAACAAACGGTAAAAAAGGAACTGGTCTTGGAATTATGGTCGCATACAGCATCGTTCGAGCAATGAAAGGGACGATTGATGTAAAAAGTGAAATGGGGATTGGTACAACTTATCGCTTCTCATTTAAGCGAATGATTTAAAATACATTCTTTTCCCTGATTTATTCGTAATATTTGCACTTTAAATTACGTACTTAGGAGAGATTGCTGATTGGACATAACCATTTATTTCTTTTTTAACCTATCTTTAATAATCATATTACTGTTTATCCTTATTTTGTATATAGGATGTTCTAACAATTTAAAATCCTACATAATATTTGCTACTATCTTTTCATTTATATCCTTGGTCATTTGTTTTATTTTACCTTATCGTTTCAACGACGGTATTATTTTGGACTTACGGCTTATACCTTTTACAATTGGTGGTCTCTATGTTGGAATAGGTCCATTACTAGGTCTGTTTATCATAATAGTTAGAGGAATATATGGTTTAAATTCCGGTTTTTTTTATACATCCATTATGATTGTCATCTTCTCTTTAATATTTTGGAAAATGTCACCCTGGTTTTTAAAGAAAACTTCAAAAAGTAGAGTGATAATAGCTACTGGAATGTCCCTTATTATTAGCATTTTTCTCATTATTTTTTTTGAATTAAACCAACAACCATACCCAGTTTTCGATACAGTTTTTGATATAGTTTTTGGATATTTAATCATTCAACCTCTCGGTGTAGCGATCATAGCCATTATTATTGAAATCGTTTGTAAATCACTTTATCTTCGTCGCCATTTAGTGAAGACAAAAAGATTAGAAGTAGTCGAGAAAATGGCTGCGGCAATTTCTCATGAAATTCGAAATCCATTAACAGCCGCTATTGGATTTGTTCAACTCATGCAGGATGAGACGATTACAAAAGATAAGAGCGACCAATATCTCTCTATTTTAAAAAGCGAACTTAATTCCGCTGAAAAAGTTATTCAAAATTTTTTAAACTTTTCTAAGCCTCAAATTGAAACAATCGAATTACTTGATGTGAATGAGGAGTTGCAATTTGTTGTTAATACACTCCAGCCCCTTGCAAAAAAAAGTATGGTAACGATAGATACAAAGTTCGAAGCTACGATTCAGATTATGGGAGACCGACAAAGCTTTCATCAATGCTTCGTAAATATTATTAAAAATTCAATTGAAGCAATGGATGATGGGGGGACCATTACAATTGAAGTAGAATCTTCTCAAACAAATCATCTCATTCGGATTCAAGATACTGGAAAAGGAATGACAGCTGAGCAAATAGAGCATCTAGGCGAACCGTATTATTCTACAAAAGGAGAAAGCGGTACGGGGCTTGGTATTATGGTAGCTTATAATATTGTTAGAGCAATGAATGGTACCATTTCTGTTAAAAGCGAAGTTGGTAATGGAACGACATTCGAGTTTGCTTTTCCTACTGAGGGATTTAAGATTTCATAAAAGCCAGCTCCCGGATAAGGAGCTGGCTTTCTAATTAAAAACGAATCAAATGATATTTTTTCTTTCCACGGCGAATAATGGTAAATTTATTTCCAAGTTTGTCCTCTTCACCTAAACTGTATTGAGTATCTGTAATCCTTTCGCCATTAATAGAAATGGCGCCAGATTGAATGTCTTCCCTTGCCTGCCGTTTGGAAGAAGAAATTTTTGCTGCTACTAAAACTTCAACTAAATTTAAATCGTCTCCTTCTTGGTGTTCGTAAGAAGGCACATCTTTAAATCCTTGCTCGATTTCTTCAACATTTAATTTTTTCACGTCTCCACTAAATAGAGCTTCTGTAATTTTAATTGCTTGCTGCAATGCAGCTTCACCATGGATGAGGCGCGTCATTTCTTCTGCTAACGCTCGTTGTGCTTTTCTTAAATGTGGTTCTTCCTTCACTGATGTCTCTAGTTCTTCAATTTCTTCCCTTTCTAGGAATGTAAAGAATTTCAAGTATTTTACAACATCGGCATCTGCAGTGTTAATCCAGAACTGGTAAAATTCGTATGGTGTTGTCTTCTCAGGGTCAAGCCAAATAGCTCCCCCTTCCGTTTTTCCAAACTTCGTACCATCCGCTTTCGTCACGAGTGGAATGGTCATGCCATACGCCTTAGCACCCTCACCCGCCATTTTTCGAATCATTTCAAGACCAGTTGTAATATTTCCCCATTGGTCACTTCCACCAATCTGCATTTTACAATCCAAGTTCTGATAAAGTTTAAAGAAGTCAATCGCCTGAAGAATCGTGTAGGAAAATTCCGTAAACGAAATTCCAGTATCTAAACGCGATGCGATTGTATCTTTTGCAAGCATGTAATTAACACCGATGTTTTTACCAAAATCTCTTAAAAAAGTGATAAGGTCCATCGAGCCCGCCCAGTCGAAATTATTCGTCATAACAGCGGCGTTTTCTCCGTCAAAATCAAAAATTTGTTCAAGCTGCTTTTTAATTCCCTGAACGTTTTTCTCAACTTGTTCAATCGTTTGCAATTGGCGCTCCTCTTTTTTTCCACTTGGATCGCCAATTAATCCAGTTGCTCCACCAACGAGTACGATTGGACGATGTCCATGCATTTGAAAACGTCTTAGCGTTAAAAATGGCAACAAATGTCCAATATGCATACTATCCGCAGTTGGATCCACACCGCAATATAACGAAATCTTCTCTTTACTTAGTGTATCTTCCATGCCTTCAGCATCAGTTTCTTGATAAATGATGCCACGCCATCTTAAGTCTTCTAATAATTGACCCATCATGTTTCCCTACTTTCCATAAAAATTAAAAAGTCCCTTCGTTTAAAACGAAGGGACGACTATTTACCGTGTTACCACCCAACTTAGGAATATGATTGATCATACTCCTCACTTAATTCCATTAACGATTGTTTAACCGTTTACCGCTACTCCATTTTCACAGTAAAAGCTCGAGGAGGTAATTCATCACACTGTTTGTGCCAGTTTCCACCACCCACCGACTCTCTAAAAACAGGGACAGCTGACTACTCATTCCTGTCGACGCTTATTTGTATAAAAATTTTATGCTTAATATATCGTATTTTAAACATAATTCAATAATTATGTCAATCTTCATGTGGAAATTCTTCCATTTTTACATACCATTCCTTTCAATTATGCTATAATAGTTATGATTTTGGGGGGATTAAAACTTATGACAAATCGCGAAAATAGAAGCAAAGAACGAATGAATAAACTCGCTTCCGCTTTTAATTTTAAAAAAATCGGCAAGGGAGTCCGCATAACATACGGTGTCGTTTGGAATTTACTGCTTCTGCTTTTAATCGTCATCATAGTAGGCGGTGCGTTTGCCGGAGGGGTTGGAGCTGGATACTTTGCAGCACTTGTTAAAGATGAAAAAGTGCGTGCTGAAGCTTCAATGGTAAAAGATATTCATCAATATGAAGAAACGTCTACCTTATACTTTGATAATAATGTTCCATTAGGAAAACTGCGATCGGATATCGACCGTGAAGAAGTTAAAATTAAGGATGTATCCGATTATTTAAAGAAAGCTGTTATTGCGACTGAAGACGAATATTTTTATGAGCATAAAGGGGTTGTTCCTAAAGCTTTATTCCGCGCAGTTTTTCAGGAGTTTACAAATTCTGCGGTGCAGTCTGGTGGTAGTACGCTTACACAACAGCTGATTAAAAACCAAATATTAACAAATGAAGTTTCCTTTGATCGTAAAGCGAAGGAAGTGCTCTTGGCATTAAGAATTGAAAGATTTCTAGAGAAGGATGAAATTTTAGAGGCATATTTAAACGTTTCTACATTTGGCCGGAATTCTTCTGGTCAAAATGTCGGGGGAGTTCAAGCTGCTGCTAAAGGCATCTTTGGAGTAGAAGCGAAAGATCTTAATCTACCTCAAGCCGCTTTTATTGCAGGATTGCCCCAAAGTCCATTCGGCTATACTCCTTTTACAAATAAAGGGGAACTTAAAAGCCCAGAAGGACTGGAACCTGGTCTTAACAGAATGAAAACTGTCTTAAACAGGATGAAAAAAGAAAAATACATTACAGACAAAGAATACAATGAAGCCATTAATTATGATATTACAAAAGATTTCATTCCAAAACAGCCGAGAACTTTTGAAGAATACCCTGCTCTAGCATTCGAACTTGAAGAAAGGGCAGTCAATATTTTAACTGAAGTTTTAGCTGAAAAAGACGGTTATTCCAAAGAAGATCTAAAAAAGGATGATAAGTTATTTAACAAGTACTGGACACTCGCCAATCGAGATATACGCCAAAACGGATATAATATTCATTCTACAATCAATAAGGATATATATGATATTCAACAAAAGGCAAAAGATGAGTATCAAGATTATGGACCGACTTATAAGGTTGAAGAAAAAAATGAAGAAACAGGTGAAGTGGAAATAGTAGATGATCCTGTTCAAATCGGCTCCATCTTAATTGAAAATAAAACAGGAAAAATTTTAAGTTTTGTAGCTGGCCGTGACTATGAACTAAATCAAAACAATCATGCAACCCATACAAAGCGCCAAAACGGTTCGACAATGAAGCCTCTTCTCGTGTATGCACCTGCTTATGAACTTGGGGCGAGTGCACCAGGAGCTGTTGTTGCTGACCTTCCATATAATATTCCTGCTGGGGGAAAGTCGTACACACCTTATAACTTTTCAAGAGGCAAATTCTATGGACTAGTTTCAACTAGATATGCTCTTGCCAAATCATATAACGCATCAGCGGTTGCAACATATATGAAAATCATCGATCAAAAGCCTATTAATTTTTTAGAAAAAATGGGATTTACAAGTTTAGATCCGAGAGATTACTCCGCTCCTTCTCTAGCGCTTGGGGGACTAACAGTTGGGGTTACTGTTGAAGAAAATACAAATGCCTACACAACTTTTGCGAACGGTGGTAAGTTTCTCGACGCTTATATGATCGAAAAAATTACTGACCAAAAAGGAAATATCATTTACGAGCATAAACCAGAACCGGTCGACGTATTTAGTCCACAAACTGCTTATTTAATGACAGATGTCATGCGTGATGTATTAAGACCCGGGGGTACAGCCGCCGCTTTACCGAGTAAGCTGAAATTCTCAGCTGATTGGGCTGGTAAAACAGGGACTTCCAATAATTCACAAGATTCATGGCTTGTTGTTTCAAATCCTAATGTCACAATGGGTACTTGGATTGGATACAATTCCAATAGATCTCTCAGTCTTGGATACAGTGATACGGTATCATTTAGAAACTACGGTATTTGGGCTAAATTAATGAACGCTGCGTACGATGTTGCACCAGATGTTGTTAAACCAAAAGATAATGAACGATTCGAAATGCCTGGTGGAATCGTCAATCGTTCTTATTGCGCAGTTTCAGGGATGCTGCCATCTGAAGCATGTTCAAAAGCTGGGCTTATTCAATCAGATATTTTTAACGCCAAATTTGTTCCATCCAAAACGGATGACAGCTTAGGTGCAGGCGGTCGATTTGTTTTAGCCGGCGGTAAAAAATACGCTGCTTTACCATCTACACCTGAAGAATTTACAAAGCAAGGCTTAGTCATTAATCCAGAATTTTTAAAACGAATAACGATGGGATATGTAAAAGACTTTTCGCAGCTTATTCCAGATAATCCTAAATGGAAAAGTTTATTAGTAGCTGATGATAAGCTTGCTGATGATGGAAAAGCTCCTGCTGAAGTTAATGCTTCCTATTCAAACGGAACGATAAATTGGAGCGCATCTTCAAGTAAAGACGTCATTGGGTACCGTATTTATTCGGATACTGGTCAGAAGGTTGCATCCATTATGTCAGATGCAAATCTATCACATAAAGTTGGGGACGGAATGTTTTACGTTGTAGCCGTAGATATTGCGGGTAGAGAATCGAAACCATCCACACCAATTGGAAATGGTGAAGAACTAAAGAAAAAAGAAGAAGAACAAAAGAAATTAGAAGAAGAGAAAAAGAAAGCTGAAGAGCAGAAGAAACTAGAAGATGAACAGAAGAAAAAACAAGAGGAAGAGAAAAAGAAACAAGAAGAAGAAAAGAAAAAAGCTGAAGAACAAAAAAGAAAAGAAGAAGAACAGAAGAAAAATAACGGTGGAAATGACTCAGGTGAGCAAAATCCATAACAATGATGAAACCGGGCTTAATGCCCGGTTTTTTTCTGAAGTTAGGAAAGTATAAATTCCAAATAGGATTTCACTGGCAATGGACGTCTACTCTGTCCAGCTCCAGCGCCTATCCGCCTATCGACTAGCAAACTTCTTGTCCTTCTCTTTTGCGTAAGTCAACATCGGCTCGTTCCTCGCCGTGTTTCCTTTATCTCAGTCGAAGGCCGACAAAGGAACGTCGACTAAAACCGCCACGTCCTGTGGCGACGCCGACGGACCCTCATCCTGCGGGCCTGTACGTCGATGAGCAAGGCTTTTGCGCTTTTCTTGATAAATATAAAGAATCCTTTATCTTTACGATAAAGGATTCTTACTACTTTATTAGTCTTCCATTGTAGACAAATCGCCAGTAGGTAAGTTTAGTTCCCAAGCTTTAAGCACGCGACGCATAATTTTTCCGCTACGCGTTTTAGGTAGTTTTTCACGGAATTCAATTTCGCGAGGTGCTGCATGGGCGGCAAGACCTTTTTTCACAAATTGTTTAATATCCTCTGCCAAATCGTCTGATGGCTCATTACCTTCGAGCAAAGCAATAAATGCTTTAATGATTTCTCCGCGAACTGGATCTGGTTTCCCAATGACACCCGCTTCCGCTACTGCAGGGTGCTCGAGAAGTTTGCTTTCTACTTCAAATGGTCCTACACGTTCGCCAGAAGTCATGATGACATCGTCCACTCTACCTTGGAAGAAGAAATATCCATCTTCATCCATATAAGCAGAATCACCTGAAACATACCAGTCTCCAGGCAAGAAATATGAATTATATTTCTCCTTATTATTCCATATTTCATGCATCATAGATGGCCAGCCTTTTTTAATTGCTAGATTGCCCATTCTATTGGCAGGAAGCACATTTCCTTGGTCATCAACAATCGCGGCTTCTACCCCAGGAATTGGTTTTCCCATGGATCCTGGCTTAATGTCCATGCTTGGATAGTTGGCGATTAACATCGCTCCCGTTTCCGTCATCCACCAAGTATCGTGAATACGCTTATGAAATACTTTCATTCCCCATCGAATGACTTCTGGATTAAGAGGCTCCCCAACACTTAGAATATGGCGCAACTCGGATAAATCAAATTGTTTTACAAGCTCATCCCCTGCGCTCATTAACATCCTGAAGGCTGTTGGAGCACTATACCATACAGTTACACCGTAATCTTCTAATGTTTGATACCAATTCTCCGGTTTAAAGCGTCCTCCGACAATCACATTCGTCGTTCCTGTCAACCATGGTCCGAAGATCCCATATGACGTCCCTGTTACCCATCCCGGATCGGCTGTGCACCAATAAATATCTTCTTCTTGTAAATCTAAAATCCAGCGAGCTGTTTGGTATTGCTGAATCATAGCATTATGAACATGCAGAACACCTTTAGGACGGCCCGTAGATCCTGACGTATAATGAAGGATCATTCCATCATTTCGGTCAACCCATTCAATATCAAGATTCTTGTTTGCCTCTGTTAAACGCTTATTAAAGTCAATATAGGGGCCTTCTTCTGTAATATCCTCGCCTACTAAAAAAATATGCTTCAAAGCAGGCAATTCATCAACAGGAACCCTTTTCAACAATTCGGGAGTCGTTACAAGAACCTTTGCCTCACTATCTTCTAGTCTATCTTTTACTGCACCTTCCATGAAGGCTTCAAAAAGTGGACCAACAATTGCTCCAAGTTTAATCGCTCCAAGAATAGCAAAATAAAGCTCTGGTGATCTAGGCATAAAAATAAATACCCTATCGCCTTTTTCAACATTTCCGAATTCCTTTAGAACGTTTCCTGCTCTATTCGTCCATTTTTTCATATCATTAAACGTATAATTTTCGTCTCTAACACCATCGCGGTAATAAAGCGCAACTTTATTTTTGCGAAACGTCTCTGTATGACGATCTATTGCTTCATAGGCCATATTTACTCGGCCTGTTTCATACCACGAAAAGCTTTTCTCTGCTTCAGACCAATTAAAATTTGCATACATTTCATCGTAATTTTGTAAATTGTAATTACCTTCGATGACTGGCAACGCTTCCACTTTCATGTGCACAACTCCCCTTTAGTGTCTAGAATTACGTTTTATATTATAATATAAAGAACTATTATTCTCAATTTTTTTAACAATTGTTTGAACATTTTTTACTATTCATAACAGCTATAATATAATTACAAGACTTAAGGAGGTTGTTTTGTGGAGCATATAAAAACGTATAATGCGATGGAATTAAAAACAAAAAATGGCAGTTTGCTCATTGAAGGACCTATATCAGCAGAGCAACTCAGTAATCTTGATTTTCATAAAGACCTCGTTGCGTTTAGACCTGCAAATCAACAGCATGAAGCACTAATTGAAATAGCGGATCTCCCTGAGGGAAGAATCATTATTGCAAGAGATGAAAATCTAGTAGTTGGCTATGTCACCTTTTTATATCCAGATCCTTTGGAAAGATGGTCGCAGGGAAATATGGAGAATTTAATTGAACTTGGCGCTATTGAAGTCATTCCAAAGCATCGTGGTTCTGGAGTAGGAAAAGGACTTTTACATGTTTCGATGATGGATGATGCAATGGAAGATTATATTATCATTACAACTGAATATTACTGGCACTGGGATTTAAAAGGTACTGGGCTAGACGTGTGGGAATATCGAAAAATAATGGAGAAAATGATGAATTCCGGTGGATTGGAATGGTATGCCACCGATGATCCGGAAATTACGTCCCATCCTGCTAACTGTTTGATGGTTCGTATTGGTAAAAGAGTAGATTCAGAATCGATCCAACAGTTTGATAGTATACGGTTTGTAAATCGCTTTATGTATTGATAACCAAATAGAAAAGGAGTGAACATATTGATAGTAGAGCAAATAATGAAAAAGGATGTCATTACATTATCACCCGACGATTCCATTAGAACAGCCATCCATTTAATGCGCGAAAAAAAAATAAGGCATCTCCCGCTTTTAGACTATGAAAAGAAATTGGTCGGTCTAGTTACTGATCGGGATATTAAAAGTGCCACACCTGTATTTACTGATAGTGAAAAAATAAATGAGCAACTCGAAATGCCGCTGTCAACTATTATGATGACTAATATCATTACTGGGAACCCTCTTGATTTTGTAGAGGAAGTAGCCGTGATTTTTTATGATCAAAAAATTGGATGTTTACCTATTTTAAATAATGGAGAATTAGTAGGAATCATAACGAGTACAGATTTATTACATACATTAGTTGAATTGACCGGGGCAAATAAACCAGGTTCACATATAGAAATTAAAGTAAAAAATCTGCCTGGCGTGCTCCATGAAGTAACGGGGATATTTCAAAAATTTAACGTCAATGTCCATAGTGTCCTTGTCTATCCCGACCAAGATAATGAAAACAATAAAATCCTTGTTTTCCGGGTAGCCACGATCAATCCTCTTTTACTAATAGAAAACTTAAAAAAAGAAGGACTTCAAGTGATGTGGCCTTATTTGCCAGGGATGAAACGATGAAAAAAGATGCAGTATTTATTTATTCCGATTCATTATTATCCTATCGATTTTCGAACCACCATCCGTTCAACCAGCATCGTTTAACTTTAACTTTAGATTTGTTAAAGGAACTAGGAGCCATTCATCCAGATGATATCGTTGCCCCTAGAACAGCAACTGTCGAAGATCTTCTTTTGAATCATGAATACTCCTATATTGAGGCGGTTAAGCTTGCAAGTGAGGGAAATCTTCCAAAAGAAAAGGCAGAAAGCTTTGGCTTAGGTACTGACGATACACCTATTTTTAAAGGAATGCATGATGCAAGTTCACAACTTGTCGGAGGTACATTAACTGCCGTAGACTATGTTTTACAAGGAAAAGCGAATCATGCCCTTCATCTTGGCGGCGGGCTTCATCATGGTTTTCCTGGGAAAGCATCAGGATTTTGCGTCTATAACGATAGTGCCGTTGCGATCAAATATATTTTAGAAAAATACAAAGCAAGAGTTTTGTATGTAGATACAGATGCTCATCATGGTGACGGAGTACAAAGTTCGTTTTACGATGATAATATGGTATGTACACTATCGATTCACGAAACGGGAAGGTATTTATTTCCCGGGACAGGAAGTGTAAATGAATGGGGGCAAGGAGAAGGCTACGGATATTCTTTTAATATTCCAGTCGATGCCTTTACGGAAGATGAATCATTTATAGATTCCTATCGTACTGCTTTCATCGATATAGCGGAATATTTTAAACCGGACGTCATTTTAACCCAAAATGGGGCAGATGCACATTATTTCGATCCTTTAACCCACCTCTCCACTTCAATGAGAACATATAGGGCCATTCCGAAATTGGCTCATGAAATCGCACACAAATATTGTGATGGGAAATGGATTGCTGTGGGTGGCGGCGGTTATGATATATGGAGGGTTGTCCCTAGGGCTTGGTCACTAATCTGGCTTGAGATGATTGGATGGCCTGATGTTTCCGGCCCCCTGCCTGAAAATTGGATTAAGCGCTGGCAACCTAAAGCTTCATTTGATTTGATTAATCAATGGGAAGATCCAATTGATATGTATGAACCTATCCCGAGAAAAAAGGACATTGAAGAAAAAAATAAACAAAATCTAGATCGAGCACTGTACATGGTTAGGCAACAATTAAATAGAAACAATCAAAAAAACGGGCACGCAAAATAATGCAGCCCGTTTTTTATAAGGACCCACATCACACGGGTCCTTTTCTAATCAACTATTTTATCGCATATGCCTGTTATTTCGTCGTTCCTCTATATTCAATTCGATGAGGAAGAACAACAGTCAGCTCGTCTACTTTTTCTTTATTCATCAATTTAGTCAACAATCTCATGGAAACAGCTCCGATGTCATATAAAGGCTGGACAACGGATGTAAGTTGTGGACGCACCATTAGAGTAAGCCTTGTATCATCAGAAGAAATAACTTCTAAATCATTAGGAATCGTTAATCCTTCATCTTGTGCACCGTGCATAATACCTAATGCCAATTCATCGTGCCCTGTTACAACTGCTGTTGGTCTGTCAGACAATTGACTTAGTTTTGTCCACGCTTCAAGTCCGGAATCATATGTGTCATCGCTTTCCACTACATATTCTTCATTGTATTCCAATCCAGCATTTTCAAGAGCTTCTTTGTAACCGACTAGCTTTTGCTCACGATTGATTGAATCATTCAGTGAACCAATAGCATATCCAATTTTCTTATGGCCTTCATTTATAAAAGCAGTAACAGCATCATATGAAGCCTGGCGATAATCAATATTGACCGATGGTACAGTGCCAGTTTCTTCAATAGAGCCTGCAAGGACAATTGGAACAGGAGAACGTTTGAATTCATTTCGCAAGTCCTCATTAATATTCCCGCCCATAAACACGATTCCATCCACTTGCTTTCCAAGCATCGTATTAAGCAGATGTAATTCTTTGTTCAAATTTTGGTCGGAATTACTCAATATAATATTGTATTTATACATTGTTGCGATATCTTCTATACCACGAGCCAATTCCCCGTAGAATATGCTTGAGATATCCGGAATTATGACACCAACCGTTGTAGTTTTTTTACTAGCAAGACCCCTTGCTACCGCATTAGGCCTATACTCTAATCGTTCAATTACTTCTAATACTTTTTTCCTCGTAGTTGGCTTTACATTTGGATTGCCATTCACTACCCTCGAAACAGTAGCCATTGAAACATTTGCTTCTCTTGCAACATCATATATTGTTACATTCATCAGCAATTCACACTCCTCTATTACATCATTCGACAAAACGATCAATAACCGTTTATTAATTCTTCAATAATCATACGATACAGAGCCTCTGCCTGCAAATGATTTCCCTTGTTTGTGAAAAATTTTTCAGACTTTCGTTTCTTTTTTTCAAAAAATGTTCTTTTTTGATAAAAATTTGTGTTTTTCTGTCGTGAAGATTGTAAAACAATGACAGCTAATCTTCTTTTTACCTAAAAGTTATGTTACATTTTTAATTAGCACTAATACATAATGTTTATAAGCTGGAAGGTGAAATTCCGTGCAGGGTGAAAAAATTTTCGCATTAGATATCGGTACTCGTTCTGTTGTTGGCCTTATACTAGAAGAGAACGTTGAACAATATAAAGTGCTAGATTTAGTCGTAAAAGAACATAAAGCCAGAGCGATGGTAGATGGTCAAATTCATGACATACAAGCTGTTGCCCATGTAATCAAAGAAGTTAAGGATCAATTAGAAAAAACGCATGGAAAGCTTTCTAAGGTTTGTGTAGCTGCCGCTGGAAGATCATTGAAAACAGAACGTGCCAAAGCCATCGTAAATATAAAAGGCAAGCCGATGATTAATCAAGAGGATATCCTCTATCTTGAGCTGACAGCAGTCCAAAATGCGCAAGCAGCAGCTGCCGAACAGCAATCAACGGAAAAAATTAATTCCTATTATTGTGTAGGATACTCAGTTCTTCATTATTTTATAGATGATCTGCTTATAGGAAATTTAATTGATCAGCAAGGTGATGAGGCATCAGTAGAAATAATTGCTACATTCTTGCCTCGGGTCGTGGTAGATTCGCTTATTAAGGCTTTACAAAGAGCAGATTTAGAGCTAGATGCTCTCACTTTGGAGCCGATTGCGGCCATTAACGTGCTTGTACCTGTTTCAATGCGTAGGCTAAATGTGGCACTAGTTGATATAGGAGCAGGAACTTCTGATATCGCTATTACAAATACAGGAACAGTAGTAGCATATGGAATGGTCCCTACTGCCGGCGACGAAATTACTGAAGCGATAAGCGATCAGCTTTTACTCGATTTTCCGGATGCTGAGCAAGCAAAAAGGGAACTTTGGGAGAAAGATTCCATTATTGTTCACGATATTCTTGGATTTGAAAATGAAGTTTTAAAATCTGATGTTGTTTCGCAAATATCTCCTGCCATTGATAAGCTTTCAAGAGAAATTAGTATGCAAATAAGAGAACTTAATAATGGACAAGCACCAAAAGCAGTCATGCTTGTAGGAGGAGGAAGCAAAACTCCTGAATTACCTAAAAGATTGGCCGAAATGCTGCAGTTACCTGAAAATAGAGTTGCTATAAGAGGAGCAGAAGCCATTCAAGGGTTAACATTTGCTGATCATATCCCTGGTGGACCAGAAAATATTACACCGATTGGAATTGCTATATCCGCTAGAAAATCGCCGATACAATATGTAACAGTTACCGTGAACGATCAAACAACCCGGATGTTCGAGGTAAAGGAATTAACAGTAGCTGACTGTATCCTTGCTTCAGGAATTATCATTAATAAGCTTTATGGAAAGCCTGGAATGGCCATATTCGCAACAATGAACGGGCAGCAAGTTACGATCCCTGGATCATATGGTGAACCTCCTATTTTATTAAAAAATGGGAAGGAATGCAGTTTAGAGGACCCTATTAAAAATGGGGATGTTATTGTCGCTAAAAAAGGGGCAGATGGTGAGCCATTACAAATAAGAATCAGAGATTTAATTGATGAGGTTCCAGAAAAACGTGTGGTTATTAACGGGGAGTCTTATTATGTACCGCCAACCATTCAGAAAAACGGTAAAAAGGCTGCGCTTAACGATATGGTTAGCGACCGTGATGTGATAACAGTACATATTCCTAATACGATCTCCGAGCTCCTAACAACATTGAATATTAAAGAATTATTAAACATGATTCGTCCGTTTAAGCTATTCATTAATGGTAAAGAACAAGTCATTCCTAATTTTTCAGCTGAAATTTGGCTAAATGGGAATAAAGCAAATGTAAATGAACCATTGCCCGCCATCGTTGAACTAAATATTGCAAGAAAACTGGCTCCAACAATTCATAATCTAGCTTCATCTATGGGGCATTTACTTCAACGGTCCATCACGGTATTTTTTAACCATGAACGAATCATTATATCGAAAACAGCCGTTGAATATAACCGTAATGGAGAGATTTTAAAACCAGATGATGAATTAAGTTCGGGCGACCATATTGAATGGAACGAAACGAGTGAAGCAGCATTCATCTTTCAAGACATCTTTAATTATGTGGAAATACAAAAGCCTAATAATGCAACTGGAAATTTTTCACTATTAATAAATAATGAAGAGGCTACATTTTATTCCCCGATCCAAAATGGTGATCATCTTGAAATTGTTTGGCCCACTGTTTCAAACCAATAGAAAAACAGGCCGTTCACAATGGAACGGCCTGTCATTTTATTCATTCATGGAGTTATTGATTTTATCCGCCATATCTTTCGTTTTCTCAGTTAATTTTTCTGATTGGGATTGTACTTGATCAATATTATCTTTAGCTTTGTCGGCCATGTTATCAGCTGTTTCATGAACTGTGTCTCTCCAGCCATCAACCATGTCTTTCGTTTTTTCCGCAACATCATTGGATGCACCATTTATCGTATTACTGAATTGGTCAGCTTTTTCTTTCACGACTTCCACTACGTTACTGCCTTTTTCCATTGCAACCTGACGAAGCTGATTCGTTTTTTCCACAGCTGTCGAGGATAACTCTGAACCTTTTTCCATTACAGTTTCTTTCCATTCACCCGACTTTTCCTTCAATGCTTCCACCTGGTTATTGATATCGTTGCGAAGCTCTTTTCCTGATTTTGGAGCCATCAACAAAGCCGTTACCGCCCCTACAAGACTACCAACAATTATTCCTGTCATAAAACTTCCAGAATTATTTTGATTATTACTCATGCTATCATCCTCCATCCTTTTGTTTTACTTCTCTACCCTTTACTGCGTTCTAATTGATGGTCGTGGATTTTCACTTCAGAATCAAATGGTTTATAGTCTTGTTTTTTCTTTTTTTCACCAAACCATTTATCTTTTAATTCTTTCGCAACGGCACCCCATTGTACTACTTGGGCTACTTTGTCTTGATTTCTAACCATTACTGATGAAATGGATGTCGTTACTTTTCTTACAGAATCATTCATATCTTGTATCGTATTTCCGACATCCTTTACAGCCAAAACGACTGTATCGAGCTTCTCAACTTTGCCTTGAATATCGTCGGCAAGGGCATTTGTTTTATGTAATAGCATCGTTGTTTCACCTGTTACACCCTTTAACTGCGTTTCAAGGCCATCCAATGTATGAGAAACACTTTCTAGCGTTTCCTTCATTGCTTTTAAAGTCTTTGTTAAGCTTAGGACTAGAATTAAAAACGCTATCGCAATTAATGCCACACTTAAATATAAAATAATCTGCATGTATGCAGCACCTCCTAATGTACAATTCACTTTACCCTAGTTCAACTTTTCCTAAACTGATAAATTTATACTTCGTTATGATCGTGTTGATATCCTTCTTGTTTATGTATTATAGTTCTCTTATTTAAAATGAAGTATTCCTATCATAATAAGAATAGGGGTTGCCCAAAGTCTTGCTAGTACAAGGCCAAATGGGGCAACCCCTAATGTATGTTTTTCATTGATGTCCAACCCTAGTGCCTAGCCCTCGAGCTTACTGTGCCTTTTTTAATTGTTGTTGTAAAAGGCTTTCGTAGGCTGATTGAAATTTTTGAATATCGCCGGCTCCCATGAAAAGTAAGACCGAGTTATCTAGCATTAAAAGTGGAGAGGTATCTTCTTCATTTAAAATTTCCGCTCCGTTAATTTTATCTTTTAAATCATTAATGGATAATTTCCCATGGTTTTCTCGAGCGGAACCGAAAATTTCACATAAATATACTTTATCTGCTTCACCTAAGCTTTCGCCAAACTCTTGTAAAAATGCTTGAGTTCGTGTAAAGGTATGCGGTTGAAAGACGGCAACGATTTGACTATTAGGATATTTTTGGCGTGCGGCATTAATCGTCGCTTTAATTTCAACTGGATGATGGGCGTAATCGTCAACCAATACTTGATCTCCAATAACCTTTTCCGTAAAACGGCGCTTAACTCCGCCAAATGTCTTTAACTGAATTTGAAGCACTTCTACATTAATTTCCTCATAATGACATAATGCAATGACCGATAATGCATTTAACACATTATGGTCGCCAAAGGTAGGAATTTCAAACGTTGCATAAAAATGATTGCGCACGAACACATCAAATTTTGTGCCATTAGTTGATTTTTGAAGATTCCGAGCCTGGAAGTCATTTCCATCACCAAATCCATAAAATAAAACGGGTACCTCAGCTTGTATTTTTTGCAGCTGATCATCATCGCCATAAGCAATGATGGCTTTATTGACTTGCTTAGCTAATTGCTGAAAAGCAGAATAAACATCATCAATATTTGAAAAATAATCCGGATGATCAAAATCAATATTCGTCATTATAGCATAATCTGGAAAATAGGATAGGAAATGTCTTCGATACTCGCAAGCCTCAAATACAAAGTATTCCGCATTTTTTACTCCACTACCAGTACCATCTCCAATGAGATAAGATGTTGGCTTTGCACCTCCCATGACATGAGAAAGTAAACCAGTTGTTGAAGTTTTCCCATGTGAACCGGTAACAGCTATGCTAGTGAACTTTTTCATAAATTCGCCTAGAAAAGCATGGTATCTAATCACGGGAATCCCTTGACTCATTGCCTCTTCAATTTCTTCATGTGTATCAGGAAAAGCATTTCCGGCTATGACCGTCATGCCTTTTGTTATATTTTCGCGCTGAAAGGGTAAAATTTTTATATTTGAGTCCTCAAGGGCAGCTTGTGTAAAAAAGTATTTTCCTACATCTGAACCTTGCACATTATATCCCATATCGTGAAGAATTTGTGCAAGTGCGCTCATCCCAGAGCCCTTAATACCTACGAAATGGTATACAGTCATATTTGAACCTCCAACAATCATCTGTCTATTTGCATCATATGATTAAGAACCACATTTTGCTCAAAATCGCTTTTAGAGGATGTTTAAAAAGTCCGGTAAAAATGACACTTCGAATTTCTTCGTTGGCTTGTTTCTCCGCTGCTCATGTATCTAGAAGCATACATTCCGCTGCTCGAAACTGCGCCGCCTCGAATTTCTTGGTCCTTTTTATCCTCCTTTTTAAACATGCGCTTTTATCAATCCTCACCAATATTATTTACGGCAGAAAGATTAGTATGTAAAAGCTTAGAAATGTTTATGATATTTTTTGTATTTAGTCATTATAGCATTGATTAAGTTAAATGACCATTTCTCATCTAAACATCCAAAAATAAGAATAACATTTTCAGGCTTTTTATTCTAGAGAATCTTTTAATACTTTTAGTTCATTCTCGTTAATTAGTACATCTCTTGGTTTGCTTCCTTTAGCTTCAGAGATGATTCCCTGCTGTTCCATCATCAATATTAGCCGTGCTGCACGATTATAGCCGATTCTAAACTGTCTTTGAAGAAGTGACGTAGAAGCACTACCTTGACTAACGACAAAATCACATGACTCTAAAAATAGTTCATCTTCATCTTCTTGTACTTGTGCTCGTTTCAATAATTCTTCCTGCTCAAACATATAGTTAGGCTTCCCTTGAGTACGCACAAATTCTACAACTCGATCGATTTCTTGATCGGATACGAAAGTTCCTTGAAGTCTAACAGGCTTGGATGAACCACTGCCTAAAAATAACATATCACCTCGACCAAGCAGTTTTTCAGCTCCACTAATATCGATAATCGTTCGAGAATCAACTTGAGAGGAAACGGAAAAAGCAATTCGTGTCGGAACATTCGCTTTGATTAAACCTGTAATAACATCAACAGAAGGCCGCTGTGTTGCAATAATCAAATGGATTCCACACGCCCTAGCCTTTTGAGCGATTCGACAAATCGATTCCTCGACATCAGTAGGAGCCATCATCATTAGATCGGCTAACTCATCGATCACCACAACAATGTATGGAAGCTTGTCGCTATAATGCCCACTCTCCACAGCCAACTCATTAAAGCGGCTTATATCACGAACACTTGCATGCGAAAATAATTCGTAACGGCGCTCCATCTCATCCACAGCCCATTTGAGTGCAGCTGTCGCAGCTTTTACATCAGTAATAACAGGACTCACTAGATGCGGAATATGATTGTAAGGGGCTAGTTCAACCATTTTGGGATCAATCAATAAAAGTTTCAGTTCATCTGGTTTCGCCTTATAAAGCAAACTGACTAAAATTGAATTAATACATACACTTTTTCCCGAACCTGTTGCCCCTGCTATTAGTCCATGGGGCATTCTACTTAGATCCGTAACGACTGGAACACCGGAAATATCAAGCCCTAGTACAGCGGTAAGGGATGATTTACTTTGTAAAAATGCTTTGCTTCCGATAATTTCACTAATTTGGACAGGTCGGCTTTCGTAGTTTGGAATCTCAATGCCAATTGATCGTTTTCCTGGGATAGGCGCTTCAATTCGGATATCCTTAGCTGCCATGCTTAACTTAATATCATCACTAAGATTTGTGATCTTACTCACTTTCACTCCCCGTTCAGGCTGAACTTCAAACCTTGTAACAGCCGGACCTTGACTGACGTTGACAACATGTGCATTGACATTAAAATTTTTAAGCGTTTCGTTAAGTAATTCTTTTTGTTCTTCCAGCCACTCTCTATTCTCCGATATAATCACTGGAGGTTTCAATAGTCTTAAGGATGGAAAATGATATTCACCTTGTATTGTATTTGATTCTAGAATGGCTGCAGCCGCTTCGTCCTTTGCAATTTGTATTGGCTTTTGTTTCTCTATTTTTTCATCATGTCTTTTTTGCCATTTTTCTTTATCTTTTTTTAACATGAGAACATTAAAAGGTAAATGAGTTCTTTTGGCGTTGGTTTCTCTCTCTTTTATAACGTCTTGCTGTGGATGTTCTTTTTCTAGAACAAGGTTATCCATCGTTTCGTTTTCCTTTGCTTCCACTTGCTCTACTAAGTCATTGTCCTGAACGATGCCTTCATCTTCCCAAATGGTTGCTTCATCAAGATTTTCCACAAGCTGTGTATCTTCAAATTCATCTTCGTTTCCAAAAAATGAATCATTCAGTTCATATTCAAATTTCTCTCTTTCAGGACGTTCGAAGCCAAAAATTGGAGACGGAATCTCCGTTGGACGGAACGGCTGTTTTATCATTGGTGCAACTTTTCTACTATCCGTTTTTTTATTAAGAATTTGTTTTTCTTCATTCTGTTGTATTTCAAGTTTTTTATTTTGTGAACTTTGCGAAACACTTCGTACATTGTTATTTTCTGTTCTTTGTTTCCGATTTTGGTTTATTCGTTCTGTTTTTATTTCCTTTCTTCTCGGAGGATCTTCTATTAAAGGAAATCGAAACGTTCCTTTAGGATATTGGTATTTCATACGAGTATCTATTTCCGGATGCTGAACAACATGCTTAGATTCATGAAAATTTTCTTCTTCTGTTTCATCCATTAATTTAGAAAATATTTTTTTCAACCAGGACATCTTATCCCTCTATTCTTTCAATTCTGTATAAATACGGTCTTTTTACCAGGTACCGTCATAGCTGTCATTTATTCATTATAACAAAAACTGCGGATAAAAATTTAGGTAAATGGAACATTATAAAAGAATCACGATTAAAAGGAGGAGAATGAATGAAATTTGCAAAATCGGTGATTTACGTTGGTCTTGCTTCCGTTATGCTTATGGGAGGATGTGCAACCAACAATAAAAATAATGATCGAATCGCGAATAACGATAATAATACACCACTTGGAGTTCGCTACAACCCAAATGTTGACACCAACAGAAATTGGACAGACAATAATCGAAATATGACAACAAGGGATGGATATGGTGTTAATAACACAGGAACAAGGGATGGTATAAACAATAACACAAGAACTGGAGTAAATAATAACACTGGGCTTGGAGTAAATAATAATCGTGATTTCAATGACAATAATCGAATCGATGTAGCAGACAATATTGCAGATGAGATTACCAAGCTTAAAGAAGTCGATAGTGCAAATGTTCTTGTTACTAGGCGAAACGCTTATGTGGCAGTAAAGTTAAGCAATAGAGGAAATAACGAAATGAGTAATACGGTACAAAGAAAAATCGCTAAGCAGGTTAGAGATGTCGATAACAATATTGATAATGTCTACATTTCTGAAAACCCCGATTTCTTTAATCGAATGACGGGCTATAGAAATGACATAAACGCAGGGCGCCCAGTAAGTGGTTTCTTTAACGAATTTAGCGATACAGTACGAAGAGTGTTTCCAAACGCACGATAAATAATAAGAGTCAATAAGGAAACGCATTGATGTATTGTAAAAAGATTAAAAATATGACATGCCCTTTTAGCAAATGCGAAGGGCATGTTTTCTCGTTCACCAAAATATCCCAATAATAGCAAGAGCTCCTAAAATAATTCCTCCAACGGTTCCAATTGTTCCTGAATCAAAAATAGGTCTTTTTGTGAAAAATTTAATATCTTCTATATCCGATTCTAACTTCCTTACCATCTCCTTTAGTTCTGCAATTTCAGCCATCAATTGGTCTTGATTTTGTTCGCTCATTTTTTTCACCTCTACATTTCTAATCCTTGTTTACTATACGTTTTATTGAATGTTTAGTTTCATTCTAGTTACATTGAATCCTATATTCATGTTTGAGGTCAATTAGAAACGGGATAAGAAAAAAGTGTACAATAATAAAATAAGACATATTTCATATGGAAAGGATTGGGCATATTTGTTAACTCTCATCAAAAACGGTGAAGTCTATTCTCCTGATTATATTGGAAAAAAGGATATCCTCCTAGTTGATCAAAAGATTGGATTTATTGAAGAGCGGATTGATGTTCCTGCGGGTTTTGTTCATATACATGTAGTGGAGGCAGCTGGTAAAATAGTTGTTCCTGGATTTATTGATGCCCATGTTCATATAACTGGTGGCGGCGGCGAAGGCAGTTATAGAACTAGAACCCCCGAACTTCAGTTAACCGATACCACCCTTGCTGGAGTGACAACGATTATTGGCGTAATCGGAACCGATGGCACGACAAGAACAATGACTAATTTAATTGCCAAAGCAAGAGCGCTAGAGGAAGAAGGAATTACTTGCTATGTTCAAACAGGTTCCTATCAAGTTCCAGTTAAAACTTTAATGGATAACATTGAAGATGATATTATACTTGTTGATAAAATTATCGGCGTAGGAGAAATTGCAATCTCAGATCACCGTTCATCTCAACCAACAGTAGAAGAACTTGCGAAAATTGCATCCGCAGCAAGGATCGGTGGCATGCTTTCGGGCAAGGCGGGTATTGTGAATATACATGTCGGCGACAGTTATGAACATTTTCGCTTAGTGGAAGAAGTCGTAAAAACAACCGAAATACCTATCCAGCAATTTTATCCGACTCATATAAATCGAAACCCCCATTTATTTGAAGCAGCGGTCGAATATGCAAGAAATGGTGGCTATGTCGACTTTACTACAAGCTCCATTCCAAATATGAAAAACGATTGGAATATTAAATCGAGTAAAGGTTTAAGAAGATTGCTAGATGACGGGATTGATATTGAACAAATCACCTTCACTTCCGATGCTCAAGGAAGTCTGCCAAAATTTGACGAGCAAGGAAATTTTACAGGATTAGGAATCGGAAAAGTTTCTTTACTTTTTGAGGAAGTACGGGATGCTATTTTGATAGAAGGCATTTCTCCTGATGTCGCTTTTAAAGTAATTACACAAAATCCGGCATCTATACTAAAACTAGAACAAAAAGGAACGATTACAGCAGGAAAAGATGCTGATTTAGTTTTACTGAACAAAGAAGATTATACGATTGATACGGTTTTTGCAATGGGGAGAATGATGGTTGAAAATGGTGAAGCAATTGTGAAAGGGACATTTGAATAATGATTTGTTTTGCTAGTAAAGATGATAACGACCTTTATGATAAAGGTCGTTATCATTATTTGAAGCGTTTAAATTTTTAAATAAAACTATCTTTTTTTACTTTACAAAATCCAAAATCGAACCAATCACTTCATTCTCCCATTGATAGGAGTTAAAAGTATGATCTCCATTTTCGATCGTATGTAGTGTAGCCCGGTCGCCATAGCATTTTTCAATATACATATTAGATACTTCGTATGGAACAGCTTCATCTTTTGTTCCATGAATAAGTAAAACATTGCCTGTATATTTGGCTGCGCGATCCCAAACATTTAAGGTTTTTAAATCTTCACCAAATGCTTTTCCTACAAGGTTTCCACCATGATCATATGCGTTGCGGCTGACGATAAACGGAACAGTCGCTTCCATCGGCTCTATAATTTGATGCATCGTTCCTGCCGGAGCAAGTAACACTAATTTCTCAATGTCATTATTCAACTCACCTGCTAGCAAACTAGCCACGAGTCCTCCCATGCTCAGGCCTAATACTATAATTTTATTTTCATCAATCTTTGGATGAGATTTAACATATTCAAAGATTGATCTTGCTTCTTCGAACTCCTTTGTAACAGTCATGTCTTCAAAGTCTCCATCGCTCTCTCCGCTGCCAAGGAAATCGAAGCGAAAACTAGCAAAGCCTTGCTTTTCCAACGCTCTTGAAATTTTTAAAAATAAGCGATGAGGCTCGAGCTTATTACCTGTAAATCCATGGAACAAAATAACCGCGGGTAATTTTTCCCCAGATGGAAGATGTTCCATCCCACGGAGTGTAAGACCATTATGAGAAATAGATACAGCTTGTTGCAAAAGAAAACACCCTTTCTATTTTTGAAATCGGATACTACTATTTTAGCATTTTTTAAAAAGAACAACGACTAGCGAAATGGTATATAATGGTTTTATCATATAAAGAGGAGGAAAGGAAATGGCTTCTTTAAAACAGTTTCAATTCGCCCGTACTTATACGATAAGGACACTTAATCAAACAAATCTTGATAAGTGGGACGATATTCCGGATGGCTTCTCCAATTCGATTCGCTGGAACGTTGGTCATATTTATGTAACGGCGGAAATATTGTTACATAAAGCTGATAATGAGTATGAAATGAAAAATCCGAATTGGACAGCATTTTTTGTTCCTGGATCACGGCCATCTGAGTGGTCTGAGAATCCACCTTCTGCGGAAGAATTATTAGATGCGTTAAAAAAGCAAAGTCGATACATAGATGAATTTTTTGTAGGAAAATTAGGTAATGCTGCTTCTGAAGCGTTTAAGATTGATACTTATAAGATGGAAACAGTAGATGCGTTTCTTCAATTCGTAATCTGGCATGAAGGATTACATGCTGGGATCATTAAAGCAATGGGAGTAGTTTGAGATAACTTGAACATCCCCTCTCGCTGTGAATTTGCGAAAGGGGATAAAGATGATTTTATGGAGTACACTGTTTTGAATAACCTCGAACTCATCTTCCTTTACATAAAATAATGCTTAACTTTCCTTAATTCCTGTTGATAAGGTATTCGCTTCTCCATCAAATTACTTTCCAATTCTCTCAATTTCCCAAACTGCCAGTCTTCCATAGTTTCTGGGTCCCACTTTTCTTTGAACAAAGTGTATAAAAACAGCTCTCTCATTTGTAAAAAGACAAGAAGCTGGTCATACATATCTTCTGCAAGTTGTCTCACGGAAAGATAGCCTTTTAATAAATGGGTAAGAAAATAGTGTGGGAAATCCTCCCACTCCGGATAAAAAGATGTTCCCGTCCATATCGCATGATAAATCGATACAGCTAAATCTTGAGCCAAAAATTGATACGCGCAATCGTCGAAGTCAAATAAAACGATGCCGCCATCCACAATGTGGAAATTTCCTTGGTGAAGATCGTTATGGATAAGACCATAATTATTTGGAGTCTTGGAAAAGGTATCGAGCTGTTCATTTAATTCCTTATAAAAGACTTTCACCCATTTTTCATCGGATTCAATAGTTGCACTACCTTCTGGACGTTCAAAAGAAGCTCCTGTAATATTATGTAATGTTGCAATCATCCTACCCCATCGATAAAAAAATTCACCATTCCACTCAGCATTATCCAACACATTTACTGGTTGTCCACATGTGTGCTGAAAAAACGTAAGCAAATATTTATCTTGATTCATTTCAATGTCAATAACTTTTTCTAAACCATTGAACTGAACAGGAGCTGCAAGTTTAATCCCTTTGCCTTGTAAATATTCCATCCATCGAATTTCTGCGTCAATCGATTCTTTCTTCTTTTGGCTAAATCTTGCAACATATTCCTTTTCATCCAATTTAAACGTAGCTACAATATTTTGAAATCCTTCCGACTGAAGGCAAACTTCACTAATCTCTCTATTTAATACTCTTTCTACTATTTCATTTATCTCTTCTCTATACATCTCTAAGTCCCTTTCAAAAAAATGCAGGCGGATATTGAAGTTCTCCCTGAACGTGATCAAGTTCTCCCGCTTTTAGTTCACAAACCATAAAAACTTCATCCGGAACATCAAACTGCCGTAATTCCAATCCAAATTGACGGGCAGGTTTGAAACCGAATTTTGGATAATAAGATGGGTGACCAATTAATAAAACAAGTCCGTAGTCTAACTCCTTTACTCTTTTTAACCCTTCGTTGATCAACATGCTTCCAATGCCTTTTTTCTGATATTTAGGTTTCACTGCTATAGGTGCTAACACAATGACTTTGGTTGACTTATCACCGTGTATTACACTTGCTTTACTTAGCAATATATGGCCAACGATTTCACTATTTTCTTCGGCTACAATAGATAGTTCTGGAATAAAGCCTTCAGAATCACGAATCCGCTCTACCAATTTTGATTCATCTTCCCGCATTGCAAATGCCTCATAATTCAAATCATAAACAGCTTTATAATCTGCAAATGTTTCAGTCCTGATATTCATTACTGACTAATCCTCGCTTAGCTTCTTGTAAAATTTGTTCGTGGACCACATTCCACCCTTCATAATACTCGGATGCTTTACATGGGGAAATAAAAATTCTCTTTAAAGATTCAAATTTCCCTTCAAAAGGATGGAGCTTTTGGATATCCATACGATAAAAAACTTGAAAACCTATTTGAGGGTAAGGACTATCTTCATTCCAATTCATATTTTCCTGATGGTTTACTTCAACATACCCTAAAAGATGACAATCCCCTTCTACATAACCTTCCTCCATAGCTTCTCGTTTAAAACACTCTTCTGGAGTTTCTCCGCTTTCAATATGTCCTCCAGGGTAATCCCAACCTCGGTCATATAAATCAACCATTAATAATTCATTCTCATAAAAGCAAAATCCGTGCACACTCGTTATCAATTTCCGTTCTGGAAGAACAGAAATTGGAATCCAAGTTAGTTTTACCTTTCCGTTCCAATTAACATATGTAGAATGCATTTGTATCACCTAGTTACAGGAATCAAAATGGTAAATTCAGGATCAGTCGAATAAGGATCTTGATTCATCGGATATTTTTCAAAGTGAGTTAAATGGTCGACATTATTTTCCTTTAATCCTTCAGAACTTATCCAACTATATATATTATTGTATGACTGCTTAATATTTTGCCCTTTAAGATGTTCACATGTTGCATATGATAAAGTAGGGACATATATGCTTACCATGCCAAAAGGAATGTCTTCTACCCTCTCCACTTCAACAGCTGCATAGTGGGTAAAACCATCGCTATCAGGTGTTGCATGATAGGAAAGACCGAGCAAAATATCCGGACTCACGATATGAGGGATCTCATTTAATCTCTCTTTCAATTCAGTTTGAATCTTACGAATTCCTCCCTCACCCGCTTCAGCAAATGTTCCTTCCCATTTTAAACCTATTGCGTGAAATGAGTCTTTGGAAATTAATGCGGCATCGTTTTTTTGAATGACTGTCATTATTCCATTCTCCTTTTTTCGTTTATTTTTTTTCCGTTATGACAAGTAAAAAAAGTTGCTACTGGTCCTAGAATAATAGAAAGTAAAAACCAATTTAAACCACTTTTATTCTTCGCTTGTGCTAATCCAGCATTTATTAATGTTAACGTTCCCTAACGAAAAAGAATTCATTACCTCCCAAAATCTTTCCACCTTTCATTTTTACTCTTATTATTGGTCCAATTTTGTTATTATAATTATAAATGAGAAATTCTAAAAATTGGTAACATTATTTTAATAATTGTAGGAATACATATTTGTTTTTAAAAATATATTTGAATATTTTATAACGGAACCAGTATAATTTATATATTTATAAGGGTAGTTGAAAGGGTGATTGCTATGAATGAAGAGAAAAGTGAATTATGGGAATGGACGAAAGCGTTTCTTATTGCTATTGTGCTAGCTGTCATAGTTCGGAATTTTATTTTTTCACCAGCCACAGTTAAAGGAGAATCTATGATGCCGACTTTGCATGACCGAGATCGGATGATTGTTGATAAAGTAAATTATTCATTATTGGAACCAAAAAGATTTGATATTATTGTATTCCGAGCCTCTCCAAGCGAAAACTACGTAAAACGAGTAATTGGATTGCCTGGAGACACTATCGAGTTTAAAGACGATATTTTATATATCAATGGAAAAGCATATGAAGAACCTTACCTGGATGAATATAAAAAACAGAATATGCCTGGTATACCTCTTACATATTCGTTTTCTTTAAAGGATACTCCAATAGGTAGAGATACTGTGCCAAAAGGTCATTTGTTTGTTATGGGAGATAATAGGAGACATAGTACGGACAGCAGGCATATCGGTGCAGTTCCAATCGAAGATGTGATTGGCCCAGCAAAAATAATATATTGGCCATTTAAAGATATTCAAATGGTTAGATAGGTTTATACATTATAAAAGAAAATCAAAGGAAGGCTCATTCTCCAAACAGAGTTATTTATCTTAAAGTTTACAATATTTTCATGTGAATAATTTAAACTTAGGAAGAAGCGAAATCCTATATAGAAAGAAACAAACAGGGTATAAAAGGAGCCCTGTTTGTTTAAAGATATTATTCTATTTATAAAATTATTTCACTATCAAAACAGGACATTTCGCATCTTTTGCCACTTTATGGCTAACACTTCCGAGGACCATCTCTTGCAATGCATTCAAACCACGGCTGCCCATCACAACCATATCACATGATAACTTATTTACGTATTCAACGATAACTGAACCGGGATCTCCGTGAAGCACTGTTACCTTGTATGTAATTTTTGCTTGTTTAAACATTTCCTCGATTGGCAGGAGCTTTTTTCGACGTTCAACATCCATGGTTTCGGCATCCTTGCTTTGGAGTACCTCTTTGGAACCTTTTGAATAGTCGATAACAAATACAATTTCTACGACTGAGTCTTCCGTGAAAGAAGCAATTTTTACCGCTTCTTCACCTGCGCGAATAGAGTTTTTGGAACCATCTGCTGCCAGTAATATTCTTTTGTACATTCTGTTCCCCGCCTTCTATAAAAGATTTAGCTATCATTTTATTGAAAATGGATTAGCTTTCTTTTTATCATTTTATAATAATACAACTATAACAATTATCGCAACACCCGAATTAATATAGTTAACTACAGACATGATAAAAAAAGCGCGGAAAAATTTCGTTTTTCCACGCTTTTTGTTTAAAACTTAAATTCCTGTCCTACCTCGTATTTTTCATCTTCCAAAACGAGAATCCCTTTTTCTTGAGGTGCGTTAGGAAGTGCTAATTCCCTAGCAGAACAAATCATCCCACTGGACGGTACACCGCGCAGTTCTGCATCTTTAATGATCATTCCGCTTGGCATGACTGCCCCCACTTTTGCCACTACTACTTTTTGACCTGCCTCGACATTTGGTGCTCCACAAACGATTTGCAGTTCATCCGCCCCAACATCAACTTTACAAACACTTAGCTTATCTGCATTTGGGTGTTTTTCTTTTTCTTTTACATACCCGACGACAAATTTAGGTGAAAAATCGGCGTCCAGTTTTTCTTCAAAACCGTTTATCTCAAGCGCTTCATTTATTTTTCCTAAGATCTCTTCATTTAAATCGACTTGCCCTTTCGCATCTACCTGAAAATATCGAGAAGCATTAAATATATTAAAGCCTCCCGTTTTATTCGTTTTTTCATCAAAAATCCGGGCAACGTCCCCTTTTCGTTCAAACGTTCTATGTTCGATCTCTCCTAAATTAATTAGAAGAACATCGCCAACACCTTCTAAATTATAAAATACATTCATATTAAAATCCCCTTTCAGTCTTCTTTTTTATGATCCTTTGCTAATATAAAGATGGGTTCTAATTTTCCTTTTTCATAAATAAATGAAAGTGCCGTAATTGGGACATTTCCCGAAGTAAAAAAGCTCATAGTTAATTCAGCTAATATATCGTAACCTGTTCCATTGCGAATATCCCCGATTATGAGTACATCCTGATGAGGGACGGCTACGACCATATCGCCTTCAATCGTTTCCGCTTTTTCCTGGAGGAACTTATCATTTAAGATCCTACTCGCATCATAGCCATCGTTCGTGTTTAAGAAATAAAAATCATTTCCTGCAAGAGAATCTTTTTTCATTTCAGTAGACAATGATCTGACATTAAAACGGGCTATTTCACGAATCTTTTGCGGTTCAAGCCCTTCTTTTTCAATTAGTTTCTCATCCAACATTCGATATGTATTACCGAGATCCAAGGCGTAATATATTCTCGTTTCAGCCGTGTGGTCATCTGTCATAAACGGGATGCCATCGCTCGTTTCAACTGGAAAAGAAGTAGATCGGATCACCGGGTATATTTTCTTTTCACTGCCCATTAAGCTTTGTTCTTTCCCCATTACTTCAAGGGCTTCTTCCACATAATAGACAACCTCATCAATCGCCTTTTCTTTATGCTCATGCCATTTTGCCACAATTCCTGGAAGGGCAACGTCAATCCCTTTCCCAGTTTCCTCGTTTTCAATACGAAGTGATTCTTTTTCGCGATCATATTTAAAAGAACGGCCTTGTTTTTCAAGCCTTTTCTCTAATTCCCTTCTTAATTTCTTTTCATCCATTTTCATCATTCAACCCTCCTTGGGTGCAATACACTATCGTTTATTTTACATGAAACTAGCTTTAGTCTCAAAGAAACAACAAAAAAACCTCCGCAGAATTTTTGCAGAGGTTTGTTCATTATTTATAGACCATTAATAAACTCTTCAATTTCTTCCAACGTCTTACGGTCCTTGCTGACGAAGCGACCTGCTTCCTCGCCGTTATGATAAGCGATAAAGCTTGGTATCCCTAAAATATTTAGCTCACCGCATAAATCAATAAATTGGTCGCGGTCGACTTCGATGAATGTATATTCTGGATAATCCGCTTCAAGTCTTGGCAAAAATGGTTCGATAAATTTGCAGTCTCCACACCAGTCGGCAGAAAACATAAAGATTGTCCGCTCTTCATTTTTTAATGCTTCGTATTGCTCTACGGATTGTAATTTTTCCATCTCATTTCCCTCCTATGTTGATTAACTGATGGCAGCTTATTCAAGCCATGCTTTTTTAAATTCCAATTTGTTTAAGCTTATCACAGCAAGACGAAAAATAAGGAGCAAAATGTCTTGAAGTATAAAAAGAGATGGAATACTCCGCCTCTAAATCGTTTTATTCTTTGATTGATGTAGAGTTAACGATTTTCATTAAAAGTTCCGCATCTGAGGCAAGAGTTTTTAAATCAGATTCTGTAGTGGCTTTAACCCCGCCAATCCCAACACTAATTTCATACATCTCTTTACCTGTTTCATTGATGACAATATATCCAACTCGATCTTTATCTGAAAAAGTTTTATTAACAATCACTTTATTTGCATTCTCCATAACACCATCGTAAAGCGCTTTACTATTAGCTTGTTCGTTAGGATTATAAAAAAGGATATAAGTGTAGTCTCCTTTTTCCAAAATAATATTATTTGGCGATTCATCTTTTATTGTAAACTCTGTTGGTAGATTGAACTTTATAGACTGAACTTCTTCATTTGCTTCCGCTGGTTTAGTTTGGAAAGCTTGCTCAACATTTGTCTCTGCTTTTACTTTTTCTTCATCTATCGATTTCCCGCAAGCTGCTATAATCAAAACCCCAAACATGATTATAGCGCTTACTATTATTTTTTTCATGATCCTTCCCCCTATGTTACTAAACTCACATGTCTATCATACTACTCCTAAAAACAACTTGACAACCCCAGGTACAGACAAAGAAACTATTGGAAAAAAATGATACAATGTCATGTAGTACATATAGGAGGGATAAGTTATGAGGTTAACCGTTTATTTAGCAGGTGAAATTCATAGTAACTGGCGAGCAGAAATTAAGGAAAAGGCTAAAACGTTGCAGCTTCCCGTAGATTTCGTAGGACCGATGGAAGATCATGATCGCTCCGATGCGATTGGGGAAGAAATACTCGGTGATCAGCCTAATGCCATATTCCGCGATGCGGCTGCTTCAAGTTTTAATAACTTACGAACTCAAGTGCTTATGCAAAAATCCGACCTTGTTATTGCTTTATTTGGTGAAAAGTTTAAACAGTGGAATACTGCTATGGATGCAAGTGCTGCAGTTGCACTCGGAAAACCATTAATTCTCATACGTCCTGAAGAATTACACCATCCGCTAAAAGAATTATCCAGGAAGGCCAATGCAACCGTTGAAACTGTCAACCAAGCGATTAAGGCGCTCGCTTATATTTTTGAATAAAACATGTTTGGAGACTGGTTTGTTAATGCCAGTCTCCTCTTTGTCCAACAAGCAATTTCATAATATGCATAAACATTTCATCGCGATTTACCATACCATGTGTAAAAATTCCAATCGCGCCTTCTTTGGAACGCACATTCTTATTCTTACTATAATCCTCCATCACTGGTCCTAGCTCTTCTCCCGCCCTCAATCGTTCAGCGATCTCCTCCGGAAGCTTAATTCTTGCTCCACCTGCCACAATCGTCTCCTTACCTTTTTCGGCTAACGCGCCATAATTGATTAAAAAAAGACCATGCGGCGTTTCAGTTACACCACCTTCAAGACCTATAGCAATATCTATATCCTCATGGGTTAAGCAAAACTCTGCTCGATTCATTGCCCCTGTCATCGTCTCTTCGTCTGAAAACGGCATCCCACTTACATTCGATGGTGCATCTATAGGAAAAAGTTCGTTCTGATAGCCGATATCCCGCAGAACAGTTTCAGCTGCTTTAACTTTTGCTGCATTTTTAGACCCAACTGCTATTTTCATGGTATGACTCCTTTTATTATTTATTACATGGCAAAGAGGCGAAGTTTCCTTCACCTCATATTACTTATTTTTGTTTAATAGATTCAACTGTGGCACGGTCGCTCGCTTTCACTAACTTCACAAGGAGCTCTTTCGCTGCTGCATAATCATCAACATGAACAATCGATGCATGCGTATGAATGTAACGTGAACAGATACCGATTACTCCACTTGGTACGCCTTCGTTAGAAAGATGAACTTTCCCTGCATCCGTTCCACCTTGGGAAACGAAATATTGATAAGGAATATCATTTGATTCTGCCGTATCGAGAATAAATTCTCTGATTCCTTTGTGGGTAACCATTGAACGGTCGTAAATTCGAAGCAATGCCCCTTTACCGAGCTGGCCGAATTCATTTTTGTCGCCTGACATATCATTTGCAGGGCTTGCGTCAAGTGCGAAGAAAATATCAGGTTTAATCATATTCGCTGCAACTGTTGCCCCTCTTAAGCCAACTTCTTCTTGAACATTCGCCCCAGAATAAAGGATGTTCGGGATTTTTTCATCCTTTAGTTCTTTTAAAAGCTCAATTGATAATCCACATCCATAGCGGTTATCCCATGATTTTGCCATAATTTTCTTCGGATTTGCCATTGGAGTAAACGGACATACTGGTACAATTTGTTGACCAGGTTTGATGCCGATTTTTTTAGCATCTTCTTTGTCGTCTGCACCGATATCAATCATCATGTTTTTAACATCCATTGGCTTTTTCCGTTGTTCATCACTAAGCAAATGCGGCGGAATGGAACCAATTACACCATCTACAGGTCCATTTTCTGTAATAATTTGAACACGTTGGGCCAGTAATACTTGGCTCCACCAGCCACCGATTGTTTGAAAACGAATCATTCCATTATCGGTAATATTGGTAACCATGAAACCAACTTCATCCATATGACCTGCTACCATGACAGTTGGTCCTTGTTCATCTCCACGTTTTACTCCAAAGATTCCGCCTAAACGGTCTTGGACCACTTCATCTGCATATTTTTCTAATTGCTCCCTCATGAAACTGCGCACAGCATGTTCATTTCCAGCAATCCCTGGGAGTTCAGTCAGTGTTTTAAATAAGTCGAGTGTTTCTTGATTCATATCCAGACCTCCTGATCATTCCAATCTATGTACAGTGTTTATTTTACAGAACTTGCATCGTACATGCCATTGTTAAGTTATAAAGGGGCATTATTGTTAACCCCAACCTTCTTAAAATCTCTTAATCGGTGTTATCACTTTGCTATCGATTGAATGATTTCACCTCGATCTAATTCATGTACGGTATCACATAATATTTCAATATCTTCTTTTCCATGACTAGCAAGAATAATGGTTTTACCTTGATTTCTTAGTTCCAATAGAAGAGTTCGGATATCGGAAACTCCTTGATTATCCAACCCGTTCATCGGCTCATCGAGAATTAATATATCAGTGTCTTCCATAAGGGCTTGTGCAAGACCAAGTCGTTGTCTCATCCCTAAAGAATATTTGCCTACTGATCTTTTACTTTTAGGATCTAATCCTACTTTTTCAATTGTAGTGAGTATCTTTTCCTTCGAAATCATCTTATTAATCGAGGCTAGAAACTTTAGATTTGTATAACCGTCGTAATTTGGTAAAAATCCTGGAGCTTCTATAATAATCCCAACATTTTCGGGAACTTCTACGTCCTTTCCGATTATTTTCCCATTTACTTTAATCATCCCTGTCGTCGGTATCACAAAACCACAAATACATTTCAATAACATCGTCTTACCAGATCCATTTCTGCCAATTAAACCATGAATTTTATTTTTTTCTAATGAAAGGGAAATTCCATTCAAAACAGTTGTTTCCCCGAATCTCTTTGTAACATTATGAATTTCAATTGCTATATCCATTTTTTTCACTCCTTAAAGTGAGTGTTCAAAAAGGAGGATAAAAAGGACCAAGAATTTCGAGGCGGCGTAGTTTCGAGCAGCGGAATGTATGCATTTAGATACATGAGCAGCGGAGAAACAAGCCAACGAAGAAATTCGCTGTGTCATTTTTACCGGACTTTTTGAACATCCTCTTAAATAGGGGGCAGAACATTGATTGCCTGTCTCCGATTTACCATGATGGCGGATACAATCATTCCGACAATTAATACTGCAAAGCTAATGTATATATAGGTAATGGAAGGCATCGGAGTCGTTCCATCAATATCTATTCGCTCTAGATTGTTCCAAGAAACAGGTGAATATCGGTAAAGATTCGCCTTGCCTCCAAGTGTTGCATCAAATACTAGAAAAAGTGATGCGCTCAAGACACCGAACATTCTTGTACCAGATATCGAATTAACGACATATATTAGTAATCCTAAAAAAATTCCCGTCAGCCATGAAAGTAAAAAGGAAAACCACATTGCTTGCAAAGGAGAAAAATAATACATAATATCAGGTGGTAAACTAAGCGTTCTTGGACCCAGCTGTTTATAAGCATCCGTATTGGCGATTGTACCAAGTACCTTTCCCCACTCCATCGTGAACTGCATATAGGGAAGATTAATCACAATTGATAGTAAAATCAAAAATACAAAATAAAAAGCCGAAGCACTAATAATATATCCTATTTGCCCTATACTCCACGGAGTTCGTCCACTTCTTGCGATCACATATGGCTGATTTTCATCAATGAATGGGGCATCACAAAATAGCAGAATCAAAGGAAAAAAGAATAAAAGTTTTATATATTTTTGGGTAAATAAAAAAGGGAACATCCAAGGAGAAATTCCTATTCCTACTTCCTTTGAATAATGACCAATTTCTTTTGTAAAAAAGTGAGTCAGCATGATTAATATAATCGCAATAATCCAGACTCTATAATTGGTTGGCCATTTCCGAAAGTTTTGGTAGCAAACAAAGCGAGCACGGTTAAACAACCTCATTACGAATTCGCCTCCTCACTTGAAAATCAAACAATAAACCTGCTAGAAGAGAAAATAATATGAAAACGAAACAAAAGTAAAACAGACTAATCAATGGACCTTGATGGATGACATCCATACTATTTGTTAAAGCATGTAAATTAATCCAACTTGGAAATAACGCTGTTAATTCTTCCAGAATATAACTTGCAACCACAGGAGTGGCTATTGCTACGAAAGGAATGGGGATAAATGCAGACATCGTAAGTCCAACTACTGTCCATAATGAAGCAGCCAAGCTAAAAACGACCATGTGTGACAATAAATATAATATCGGGATCTGCCCCTCAGCCAGCGGGCCAAACGGTGGGTAAATGGACTGTTCTATATTTTCGCTTGGAAAATATGGCATTTTAAACGATAAAATGACGATAAAAAAAAGAAGTCCTATAAACACAGTTAAAAATCCGCTTATAAAACAAGTAATCATTTTTGACCAAACATACCTCTTTATTCCGGCTCGAATGACGATAGACTTTATGTATTGATATTTCCAATCAGCGCAAAAGCTCGATACATAAGGAATGGCAGCAAAAAGAACGACCAATTTTTTAAACATTGTCAATCCTAGGAATATATCAAGACAATAGGCTACTGTAATACCTGGATCCGATAAGGATATTCTCTCTGAAATACTAATAAAACAAAGAACCGTTACTCCAATAATAGAAAGATAAAATAGAGGTGCCGAAAAAAGTTGCAACATGCACATCTTGAATGCTCTTTTTTTCATTAGTATGGCCCCCCTATACGAATCTCTTGGCCTGTTTCCGCATGAATCATGATCGTAAACTCAGCAAAGCCCTTCGTCGACCCTTCCTTACTGTTAAAGGTTACCTCCTGCCTCCCCGTGAAAACCCATGCAGGTACAAGCTCATATGTAATATTATTTGTGTTTGATACAGTCGGGACATATTCTAACGCAATATTAAAAATATCAATCGGATCTGATATGATAACGTCCTTATACTTATCCTTTACTAGTTGAAGAGCAGTTTTCAGAGAAATGGGAGTAATATGGTCATTCTTCTTTTCCCCAACCTCATAAATGCCGCTCGCCGTAAAAGCAATTAATCCACGCTTATTCACCACTCCCATAATTCTGCTTCCGATTACTGGCAACTGACTATCAGCATTGAAATACCCTTTATTTGTTATGTTTGTGTTATGATATTGCACCGGAAAAATCACGACGTACGCTTCATCATCCTTTTCCCATTTGCGCGGGTGTTTGCCATGTTTTCCCTCATAATCCTCCCATTCACTCTCCAATGTTTCAAAGTCCAGTGCAATCACATCCGGACTTCCTAGCTGTGAAATGCCAACCTGATTTACTGCATTTCTAACCTTTTCGATTGCCTCATCTTTATTTAGATCAGCAAGGGATGATTTTTTAAATACATTTTTTAAATCTGAACGTATAAAATAGCTAGTTCCCATAATGTTACTGTCATATTCACGTTCACTATAATAGGCATCTTCATAAAATATACCGCCTACTTCCATTCTTAAATACGATTCATCAGTAGTGAGAATGGTGATATCTTTGTAATCAGGATGCAAGAAATTAGGATCTTCATCGGTTGTTGCCACCATTTTATTTTCCAACAGAGTATTTTTCACTAGGTTTTCATCAAAGTGTTTTAAGGTAATGGCGGTAATTGATAAATGATCCGTTTCACTTACTTTAACCTTTGCGTTTACGGTTAAATTTTTGTCTAATTCCATGTCTATCGCGTCAGGGATGTTTAAATCTGATCGGGGTTCCTTCACTTTTATTGCAGAATCTTTCGGTTTACCCGTCGGAAAGCAACCACAAAGTAAAAATAAAGTAAGCACGAAGGAAACGAGCAATATTTTTTTCATTGTAAACCTCCATTCTAATCAGATGTGTCCGGATATTCAGTCCGCCCCGTTACCTTCTGCATGTGTATACTCATCAGGTATAACAATTGAAAACTTATTTTTATCTACGGATTGATTAAGCTCAATTTTTTTAGTTTCCAGTGACTCAATGACCCGACCTTTTTTGTTGGTCAATTCCATTTTAAGTAAAATTCCAGTTTCCTTATCAACCCATAATCTAAACGTAGATGCTGCAAATTTTATAGAGTTTTCCTCGTCAAATTCTCCTTTAATTTCGATTGCTTTTCGATCAAGAAATGTTGTGATATGGTTTCCAACAAGCCACCGTTTCTCGTCCTTCAAAAACATTTCCGCTATATCATTTGGATATAATGATTTTTCCGCTGTTCCTGCAAAAGGATGCTCCTCGTTAGTAAGGCTGGATAACTCATATTTTTTACTCTCCTCGTAAAGGGTTAAAAGCTGATTCCCATTAAAAATTTCCGTTTTATCTAATACTTTTTTTTCAAGAGCATTATTGATATCCTGTTTATCTATTTTAGTTTTTATATAAGCACCTTCATTCGAACTTACTTCATATTCCAAAGTCTCAGAGAGGAATTCATCCTTAAAAACGAAGATTCCTTTTGCTGAGTTAAAATGGTTGGCAGTATTAAGCATAAGTGATCGAACGTCTTCTTTTTCCATTCCAATTTCTTCATTTTGTTTATTTGCATGTGATTCACTTTGTAGACTAGGTTGTGTCATATAATCCTTTAAAAATAGAAAACCCGTAAAGATAAATGTGAAAACAACGATGAAACTAAGAGTCATTGGCAGCCAATTATACCGCTTTTTTGAATGTGCGTGGAGTTGGTTAAAGACATTTTCTTTGTTTTTGTGTCTAAACTTTACATCTTTTAATTCCGATTGCAGCAAAGTGTTTCTTAGTTCTTTTAATTTCTTAGTCAAAAGGGTATCCCCCCTTCTCAATATTTTCTTTTAAAATCGCTCTTGCTTTTCGTAATCGGGTTTTTATCGTATTGACTTTTATATTCAGGATATCCTCGATTTCCTGGATTTTTAGGTTTTCAAAGTAATACAGCATAACGACTTCTCTATATTTCGGGGCTAAACTAAATACATGCTCAATTAACGCGTTGGATGTATCTTTTTTCATATAAATAGATTCCGGCGAAGCGAAAGATTCATGAATGAAATGATGAATAAGGTTCGTAGGTAACATTCTCTTAAAATACGAACTTCTTAAATAATCTTTGCAACAGTTAATGGCAATTCTGTATATCCACGTTTTTAGAGAAGAATCTCCACGAAAACTGTCTGCATGTTGATAGCATTTTATAAACGTATTTTGTGCCAGATCTTCAGCAATAGCTCGATCCCTTACATAACTATAAGCAAGCCAAATAACATCATCACCATAAGTGTCCATGATTTCGTTTAGCCATAATTCTTTATCCGCAATCGTATAATAGCTATTATTTAATTCAGTCATACTTGATTCGTTGCAACGATTTGTAACCACTATGTTCCCCCTTGCCTTTCAATTATTTGACGATGTACGTATAGGGACGGTTTTCATTTATGCTAAATTATTTCATTTTCTTTACTATATCAACGAATGGAAGAATGCCACCAGTTCCTGTATACTGAAATTAGTTGATATACGCGGAGGTGCAAGGTTTGGATTGGAAATCTTTTGTTGCTGGGGCGGCGGCTGGTATAGTCGGAGGTTATTGTTTAAGTAAAAAATTGAATGAGACGATGCCTTTATCTGGAGAAGAGGTTCTTGCGAATGTAAAGCGCGCATTTAAAAAAGAAGGTAAAATTGACGGTTCTTGGATGCAAATGAAGCCTGAGGACTATAAAAAATATGCCATTCAAACAAAAGTATATCGTGGAGGTATTTCGAGGAGACAAAACGGAGAACGCCAGCAATATGAATTCATTGCTGACGCTTATACAGGAAGCGTTCTTGATATATATCCAATATAAATTTCGATGTAAAATTTGAAGTTTACAAAGGGTCTCAATAACTTGATTGAGACCCTTTCTTAGTAAAATGATTAGGACTAGTGGACATTGTAAGCTGTTTGAGACCATTTACTAGCTATTTTCTCTTACGCGAAAAGGACTCCATAATCCAATTGAGACCTTTCAATTGCTTACTTCCTCACTCGAAAGGACTCAATAACTTGATGTTTCAGTCACGAAGGGCACCTATACGTGGATTGGTTACCTTCAGCTGGATTGTTTCACTCACGAAGGGCACCAATACGTGGATTGGTTACCTTCAGCTCGATTGTTTTAGTCACGAAGGGCACCTATACGTGGATTGGTTACCTTCAGCTGGATTGTTTCTGTCACGAAGGGCACCAATATGTAGATTGGTTACCTTCAGCTGGATTGTTTCTGTCATGAAGGGCACCAATACGTGGATTGGTTACCTTCAGCCGGATTGTTCTAGTCACGAAGGGCATCAATACGTGGATTGGTTACCTTCAGCTGGATTGTTTCTGTCATGAAGGGCACCTATCGAAACCATGCTAACTCCCTCACTCGAAAGGACTCAATAACTTGATTATTCGATAAAAATACCAACAATCCGACTAGTTGAACCTGGTTCACCTAATAGCTTTTTATTTTTCAGTAAGATTAATGAATCGAAAAACTATTCTTCCCTGTTTCTTTTCACTGAATCCAACATATTCCCTTCCGCGTCCCATTTCAACGCACGATAATGCCCATCATGATAAAAAGTAAACCAATTTTCCGCCTTCATCGTCGAGGGAATCCACTCTTGTTTTGCACGAATCGAATCCATTGGATAATCATCATAAGCTAGAACCCAAAGAATATTCTGATGTGCATGAGTCGGCATGAGATCCCCCATATGGACTAGACGCTCCCCTTCACTTTCAATCACAATGATGGAATGACCGTCACTATGTCCGCCAGTATGAATCATCGTGATGGCTCCTTCAATTTCTTGCCTTTCTTTAAAAGTCACTACTTGATCCTTTATTGGCTCCCAGTTTTCTTTCCAATATGTATTTTGCGAACGAATATTTGGATTTCTCATTTCGTTCCATTCGACTTCAGATGTATAAATGACCGCATTCGGAAAAACGGAAGCAAAACCGTCTCCAGCTGGTTTTGTTAACCCGCAAGCATGATCAAAATGAAGATGTGTCATACAAATAATGTCGATATTCTCAGGAGTTAATCCTAACTCCGCGAGCGATTCTGATATGTTTGATTCCTCTGTCACTCCAAAATTTCTTCTTTGTTTATCAGTCAATTTTCCGTTTCCAATGCCAGATTCAATCAATATATTTTTATCATTAATTTGTAGGAAAATGGGATCTGTCCGTAATTCAATTTGATTCTTTTCATTTACGGGATATTTTTTCGACCACAATGGTTTTGGGACAACTCCAAACATCGCGCCACCATCCATATGTGTGACGCCGCCATTCAGCCATGTTAAGGTGATGGCTCCTAGTTTAAAAACCTCCATCATATCTACATCCTTCCATCTCTTTATGATCATTTTAACATTGAAGCCCCATAAAAAAAAATCCACTAAACTTAGCGGATTTTAATATTTCACTTCACATCGATAAATCGGATGACCTTTCGATGAAAATTTCTCTTCGTATTCTGTCATAATATTTCCTTCGAAATCACTATTGTGTAAATCTAAACTTACAAATTTTAATAGAAGGCCAAATGTTGAAAAACTTACTAAAGAATATTCAAATAGACCACGATTATCCGTTTTAAAATGAATCTCTCCATGATCAATTAAAATTTCTTCATATATACGCAAAAAGGATTCGTGAGTCAGCCGTCTTTTTTCATGACGATTTTTTGGCCATGGATCGGAAAAGTTCAAATAGATTCGTTCCACGTCACCTTTAGCAAAAAACTTTTGCAAATCCTCACCATTCGTATTTAACAATTTTACATTAGGAAGCTCAGCCTCGATCAACCGATCAAGTGCAGCTACTATCACACTTTCCTGAAGCTCAATTCCGATATAATTTATGTCAGGATTGGCTCTTGCCATTTCAGTTACAAAACGTCCCTTTCCTGTACCGACTTCAATATGGATAGGCTGATTATTTTTAAACAAAGCATCCCAGTTTCCTCTGTATTGCGCTGGATCTGGAATGACGTATTGTGGATAGTTCGCGATTTTTTCTTTTGCCCAAGGCTTATGTCTTAAACGCATGGATGTTACACCTCATGTATATTTGTATGAATAAAAGCAATCCCTTCTCCGTACACTAGCAACAAAATGATTAGCGTAAAAAGGAGATTTCTTTATGTCACTTAGCCACCAAGACCAAGTTAATTTACTTCAGGATATTTTGGTTAATCACCTAGAAGATTGCTGTGGATCGGTTTCGGAATGTGAACAAATAGGAAGACTAGTAAAATCCTTGCTCGCCAATGATTCCGTATCCCCTGAACTGCAGCCGCTCCTGGAAGAAATTTATACTTATTGTCAGTCTGGGAAAAATTCTTCCAATCTCGAAAGCCATATAAACGCCCACCAGGAAGAACTCTCCCAGTGGGTAGGTCAAATCAATTCTTATTCGTAGTTAAAATCATCTAAATAATTAAGCCAATATTCCATTTCACGAAATCGATTTTTGTTCTTATGCCATTGAATTGACAACAGCGTATGAGCAATCGTATACCATTTCATTCTTAATTCAAGCTCTTCCGTCAATGTTTTTCCGTATTGATCGAGCCATTTTTCCCAATCGGTTTTCGGTATATACCAATGAAGAAGCAGTCCAAGATCCATGGCAGGATCGGCAATCATCGCGCCATCCCAATCAATCAGATAGATTTTATTTTTATCAGAAATGAGCCAATTATTATGATTTACATCACCGTGGCAAACAGCCCATTCATTACATTCAATATTGGACACTTCTTTTTTTAGAAACGCATGAGCATCTTTCACCAATTTGACATTCTGTAATGCTTCATCAAGTGTGGAGTCTACCTCATCAAGCATTTGTGCAGGGCCGTATGGAGACTTGCCCATACGTGTAAGCATCATTAATAGAGGCTGCGAATCATGTATCTTTTTTAATAATTTCGCTGCCCTTTTATCAGCCATTTCATTCGGTGTAAACTCCCTGCCAATTAAATATTGCTGGGCCGTAATGACATCACCGTTTTCCATTCTTTTTGTCCAAATTAACTTCGGAACAATCCCCTCTGCCGATAACACAGCGAGAAATGGTGAAGAATTACGCTTTAGAAACAGCTTTTTATTATCTTTTTTTGCAAAAAAAGCTTCCCCTGTTGCCCCGCCAGCAGGAGTGATTTCCCAATCCTGCCCTAATGAAAAATCCACTTTATGTTCACCTTCGTTTATATCAACGGAGAAAATCCCCGAATTCGTAATAACCCTATTCAACAAAAAAAGACAGCTATTGAAAAATATTCGACTACAATAGCTATCAGTTATTAAATTTTATATCTAATCCTCATTTTTCGTCAAGACGTTTTTAAGGAAAACCTAAAATAACCGAATTATTTTTTCGTCTTATTCTGCTTTTTGGATTAGACCCCAGCTTTTGGGAGAAATTTTTACATAAAACGGAGTTTCTGCAATATCCTCCCCATCAGCATGGACCCGTACTGGTTGTTCAAAACGTATAGAAATTTCCCGGCCATTATATGAATCTACCTCTTTATATTTTAAATGGCCGCCCCAAAAAACGGTCATGAAAATGAACAGTAGTTTTAATTTAGATAAGTTATGGACCACTGTTATATTGAATTCTCCGTCCCTCGCATCTGCATGTGGAGCGATTTTCATTCCTCCACCAAAATACTGCTGGTTGGATATCGTGACAAACCAAGTTTTCTCATATATTTTCTTTTCGCCATCCACCTCAAGCGTTAACGTAGTTGGACGATAACGAAAGAGTTCCGTAAGGATAAAGTATGTATAAACGAGTTTTCCAAGTGAGATGGAATTTAACCATTTTTTTGCCTTTGATTGATTTCCCTTCATAGAAATCAATGCATCAAATCCCGCCCCGACACTATTTACAAAAACGCCACTCTCGGCTTTATTGGTTGTATATATTCCTGCGTCAAATAAAGTTGCGGGAGAATCTATTAGCGATTTAATGAAATCAATGCTCTTCATCGGATCAGTCGGCAAGCTGTACCCTCTTGCAAAATCATTTCCAGAACCCGCTGGGATATAGGCGATTGTAACGTGAGGCTTATTTATGATTCCGTTAATTACTTCGTGAATGGTCCCATCCCCACCGACAGCGACAATCAGAAGTGGATTAGAATCTTTCATCGCTACTTTTTTTGCGATTTTAGTCCCATCATTTGTTTTTTCAGTAAAATAAACTTCATGAGGAATATCTCTTAATTGTTTACTTAATTTCTTCCATATTCGTAGACTGTATCCATTTTTAGCAGCGGGATTTACAATAAAAATAAGCTTCCTTTTTTCATTCCTCATCATTCTCTTTGTCCCAATCTGGCCTGCGAAAGGAGGTGGTCTGGCAATATTCCAGAAGGGCTTTCGCGCCTTTAATTTGCATCATTTTTAATGGTGAAGCCAAGTTTCTCAATCTATGAAACCAATCTTCATAAGACCGTTTATCTAGCAATAATATATCTCCTGGAACCTCTGGAAAATCGATGTATCCATTTCTTGAAACAACGGCTTTACGAATGGGCTGCTCGACTTCGTATAATTTAAAAAGCTGTTTAACGATTTTGCCCATTCTGTTTGCTGACATCATAGGATTCAAAACTTTTGCTTCATGATCCTGGTGTTTTTCAACCCAAAAATGGTCTGTTGAACCTAAATAGGCGGCATCGTCTTCCTTTTCCAAAAAAGCTAAGCACCATATCTCAGTAGGAGTAAGCAGTAAAACCTCTACCTCAACAGGAGCTTTTTTCAATAGAAAAATAGGTTCATATAAAAGAAGTATATTATCAGGCAGTCGCTGCAAAAAATGTTGCAGCTTCTCGCTTTCATAATATTCTTCATTTACAAATGATTTTTCATGAATAGTTGAACTCGCCCATTTAATTTGAAAACGGAAGAGATGATCAAGAAATTGCTGTTTTAGTTCCTGTTCATTAGCTGCATGTAAAAAGTTTCGAAAAGCGAAATCTTCTTCCTCTTTTTCTAACTGGATATCAAGTTCTTCTACAATGGTTTCGTCTTCTCTCGAAAACCAACCTCTTATTTTATTGAAGATACTTTGCTTCTCTTCAAAGATCTCTTGATTCGAAAATTCATTATCAAATCGAAGAGTCCCAGATTCCCATGCTGCTTTCAAATTCTCCCACTGCTGCTTTTTTAAACGGACATATTGTGCCGGATACCGAGACATATCAGTTTCATATCGAGTTACATAATCTTGTAATTTGATGAGCTGAGCCATCGAAAATCATCCTTTACTTATTGACCAAAAAGTATAATATCTCCAATTATAATATGTTTAACAATTATAAGGAAGGTAGTGCCTTTGTTAATCGAAAAGACTGAACCTTTTCATATTTAGGTGTCTTTTCAGGATGAGTTTGATAAAGTACAACCTCATCTGCTAGAAATTCAAATTCAGATAAAACATCCGAAGTAAATTTTTGAAAATCTCCAAATGAAAAAGAACTGTCACTATTCCATTTCCTAGCTAGCGTAACATGTGGTTTAAAAGGTCGCGTTTCAAGCTGGAAACCTGCTTCAATGCAGCTGTCGTAGACTTTTGAACGAAGACTTTGCAGATTCTCTGAGTGATGGACCCCAGCCCATAAAATTCTTGGTTCTTTCGGACTTCCGAAAATACCTGTATGGTTTATATTCAACTGAAACGATTGGAAATCATTCATTTCTTTTTTTACTGATTGTAAGGATTGCGCCAATCTGGCTTGATCCGCATGACCAAGAAAGGCTAGTGTAATATGATAATCTTCGTGATGAACCCATTTTTTAAATGGGAATTCCTCCTTGATTTGCTTACTCACTTTTAATAAAAATTGCTTCACTTCATCCGGAAGGGCTAAAGCATAAAAGTAATGGCCTGTCATATCATCAGTCCTTTCTATGAATAGTATGACCATATTAACAAAAAATCCAGCAACACCGATAACGATGTTACTGGATTTTTCATTTTTACATTGAATAAGCTTGTTTTACAGCTTCAAATTCCCCAACAAATAATGTTTGGAGTTTTCTAGTCACTTCACCAGGCTTGCCGTTACCGACTTCTCTTTCATCTAGTTTTACCACTGGCATTACTTCAGAAGTTGTACTTGTAACGAAAATTTCGTCTGCATTTCGCAATTCATCTAATGTAAATGCTTCTTCACTAAACGGAATATTATTGTCCTTACAAAGACGGGCAACGACTTGGCGAGTAATGCCGTTTAAAATTAAGTTTGTAGCTGGATGGGTCTTTATTTTTCCATCTACAACTATATAAGCATTTGATGCAGAGCCCTCAGTCACAAGGCCGTCACGGTGCAGAATCGCCTCATAGCAGCCTTGTTCCGTTGCGGTTTGCTTCGCTAATAAATTCGGGAGAAGATTTAAGCTTTTAATGTCGCAACGAAGCCAGCGAATATCTTCCGCTACCATTGCAGCAACACCATTTTCCAATGATTCTACAGGTCTTGCTACTTCTTTTGTATACGCAGTTAACACAGGTTTCGTATCTACACTTGGAAAAACATGGTTTCTCGGAGATGCTCCTCGAGTAAGCTGCATATAAATCGAACCATCATGAACATTATTAACTCGAATAAGTTGATTCATTAAATCGAGCAGGTCTTCTTTTTGAAAAGGTACGGTGATCTTAATTTTTTCCGCACTGCTATAAAATCTCTCCAAATGCTCGTCACCAGTAAAGAGTACCCCGTCATAAACACGGATCACTTCGTACACTCCATCCCCGAACTGATAACCACGGTCTTCGATATCAATTGCTGCTTCTGATCGATCGATGATGTCATCATTCAAAATTACTTTTACCATTGTTTTCATCTCCCTATTTTTCACGTGCAAGCTCATAAATTGCTTGTGCGTATATCGCTGTTGCTTTGACTAAGTCTTCCAATTCCATATATTCATCTTTTTGATGGGCAACGTCAGGACGACCAGGGAACAATGCCCCGAAGGCGACACCTGATTTTAATGATCTAGCATATGTCCCACCGCCAATAGCCATTAAAGAAGCAGGTTTATGTGTCTGCATTTCATAAACATTTTTTAATACTTGAATCAATTCACTATCTTCAGAGACGTGATGAGGCTCGGAGTTGGAAAAATTGGCGACGGAGAAACCCTTTTCTTCTGCAGTTTTTTTAAGGGTATCTAAGCCTTCCTTCCAATTAAATGTGACAGGGTAGCGCATCGTTAATCCGAATTTGCCGCCTTCCTGTTCATTATATGACATCATCCCGACATTAATTGTCAGTTCCCCTGAAATATCATCTTTAAATTGAACACCGAGATTTCGTCCTCGTGAATCCCCAAAAAAGAAATCGACTGCTGATGATATGAATCCTTTTCCTTTTTTATCTAATTCGACTGTAGATAAAAAGCTAGCTAATAGAAGACCAGCATTTCTTCCTTTATCAGGCTCACTGCCATGAGCAGAAACTCCCTCAAGTTCAATGATAAAATATCCACTTTCAACATAATATTGTCCTTGCAAATCTTGATTGCTTAAGAAATCATTATACATTTGCATAAGTTCCGTATTATTCTCTTTAACATCGAGGACAGCTTTTGCTTTATCTGGAACCATATTATAACGAAGTCCTGATTCAAAGGATAAAAGTGTGATGGCAGCAGTTGGATCATTTGATTCTTGCACTTTTTGAACAAGGTCGAAATCCGCAATTCCTTTTTCCGCGTTAATGATTGGAAAATCGGCATCCGGTGCAAAGCCCATATCAGGCATTTCTTCATGCTGAAAATAATGATCTACACAACGCCATTTACTTTCTTCGTCCGTCCCGATGATTAACCGGACACGTTTCTCTAGCGGTAATTCCAATTCTTTAATGATTTTCATTGCATAGTAAGCGGCCATTGTCGGCCCTTTATCATCAATCGCACCTCTAGCAAAAATCTTGCCATCTTGTACGACACCTTCAAAGGGATTGACAGACCAGCCATCTCCAGCAGGTACTACATCAACATGTCCTAACACACCTATTAAACGTTCACCAGTTCCCATTTCTAGGTGGCCAGCGACATTTCCACTGTTTTTTGAAACAAAGCCGTCTCTGTTTCCGATTTCCAGCATATAATCCAATGCTTTTTTAACATTTATGCCTAGAGGTGCTTCTTCCGTGGCATTTTCTTCATCCAATACACTTTCAATCTTTAATAATCCTTGTAAATCTGTAATCAAATCTTCTTTTCGTTTTTCTACTTCTTGTAACCAATTGATTGAACCCATGATCATGCTCCTTTTCAAAGGCCCTTTCTTCTATTGCCTTAATCTTTAATCATTCTGTGTTATATTGTACCTCTTTTTAGCCCATCAGAAAAAGAAAAAATGATTACGAATCCAAATATTCAGAATCAGAGAGCAGGTGATAATGAAAATAAATGGTAAAACAAGTACCTTCGTGACCACTTTTTTTCCTTCGAAGTAAGCTTCTTCTGTGGAATACTTTTTTGTAAAAGAGTGGCTGCCGACTACTTTATACCAAACAGAACCAAGCCAAGTGAGAAGGAATATAGTACCTATAATAGCCATTGAAATTTTTAACCATAGAGGCGGAAGCATCACTGTTGCCGCAGATGTCACACCCATTATTTGAAAATATCCCTTAATATATTCGGTATTTCTAGTTGTGGCCTTTATAAAAAGTTCAATAAATCCATTTTTAGGTGAGCGATGTTTAAATATTCGATTTGATTGAGAATATAGTCGTGGATTTTTTCGGACGGGAACTGGTTTTGGCATCTTTTCCATATCCATTGAAAGCCCAAATATCATTTCGATATATTTATTTTTTTCTAGTTCATCAATCGCCAAATCCTGCTCAAAAGTATGTACAGAGTTGAAGCGTGGCTGTACGATCCATGCAGAAACGATTGTATTGATTAATATTAATGCAAAGATCAATACACTATTTTCGTTGATGAATGCCTTATAACACCACATCCAAATGATAGCTGCTCCGATAAAAAGAGGAATTCCTGTTACAAGACTTCTCCAGCCTCTTAGTTCGACATTCAATCTACCTTTTACACCCATAATGAGCCATTTCAATGAAACCCACAGCATTGCAAATATAAGCAACTGCTTCATATGTAAACCAAAATGTGCAAACCATAAAGGAGCAATAAATAAACAAATCGTTGCGGCTGATAATAACTGAAAAGCGTAGGAATAAAGCATGCCGCCCCGTTTCATGCCAAGGAAAAGCTTTTCTTTTTTTCTTAAAAAGATTCGATCCGCCTCGCGTACATATGTTAAAAAATGATCGCCCCATAAAAATAAGAAAAATAAAACGAATATAACCGGTAATTGTACGATCGTCATCCAGTCCGGAATTTGAATCCACCACGATCGATAAACAAAAAACGAAATAACGATGGCTGGTATGACTAAATAAACGAGTACGGTCCAATCTACGACTCTTTTTACAACAGCAAATTGCTGTTTCCAATTTTGAGTGATTCGTTGAAACAAAAGATGTCTGCTATTCATAGACCTCATCCTCTATCGAAATGCATGAATAAAGACTTCCATCCTCTGCCCCACAAGCTTCTAGCACTTCTTCTAACCTTCCCGCTGCTTTCATCGTCCCTTTTTCTATAATGATAAAAGAATCACAAATTCGTTGTGCAGTATCTAAAATATGTGTACACATAAGAATGCCTGTCCCTTTTGCACGTTCTTCCTCAAGCATATTTAATAATAGTTTTGTAGATCCCGGATCAAGCCCCATAAATGGCTCATCAATAATTAATAAATCTGGTTTTGTAAATAAAGCAAGAGCAATCATCCCTTTTTGCTGCATCCCTTTTGAAAAAGTAGCAGGAAATTCATGAATACGATCGTATAAACGAAATTTCCTTAAGATTTCTTTTGCATAGGAAAGAGAGGCTTCACCAAGTTCCTCCACAGCAGTTATAAATTCAAAATGCTCCCATAACGTTAATTCCGGATAAAAAATCGGTCTTTCAGGTATGTATGAGTAGTTGCTGCCTTCTTTTCTCTTAATCTCCCCATTCAAAAAAGGAAGCTCACCAAGAAAAGCTTTTATTGTGGTACTTTTCCCCGCTCCGTTTGATCCAATCATCCCGACTAATTCGGACCTCTTTATTGAAAATTGGATATCTCTGATTGTATCAACATTTGTTTTATAGCCTGCTTGTTTAATATTTACTTCTAACAATGACATGTTGCTCACACCTTATTTTTTGATCACTTTTTTATACGTATTCATTTAGTGGAAAGTTTCGGTATCGTTCATTTTGTAAAAACCCTTTAAATTTTCGCATTAATGCGTTAAAATAGAACTGTCTGAATTAGTTGCTTTTTGTGACTAAAAGACTTTAGTAATAGTGAAAAATATTTAAGGAGTTGTCTATACGGAAAAAGATAATAGCCCGTTCTGTCCGGGACATTAAGCCGACCGTTCCATCTGCCAAGGAATTAAAGATGAGGGAGTGGTTTTTTGAAACCTTCGACGAACAGAATGCTTACCCGAATCAAAGCCATTTATTTATACATTAAGGAAAATGGCACCGTAACAACACGTGAGCTTGCGGAAGAATTCGGGAGCACTCCTCGCACCATTCAAAGGGATTTGAATGTGTTAGAATACAATGACCTGATCAGCAGCCCACATCGGGGAAAATGGACAACAACAAAGAAAAAAGTAAAAATAACATCATAGAAAATAATATAAACCGTTGTAGAGTTGTTTATTGAAACGATTCACTACAAAAAGCCATTTTAGCATGCGAATCTCATTTAACATGAGGTTGCATACTAAATGGCTTTTTTATTATTTTTTCTCTAAATTTTTTTGTAACTTATTCACTATTGGACATTAAACCAACGATTTTTTCTTGGACTGTCCAGTATACTTCTCTTATTGGACATAACCCAATGAACCAAATTAGCGCTCTTCATTTGGGGAAAATTCTTTTAACTGTTGTACTTCTTCTTCAGTAAGCTCCCTGTATTCTCCATTTCCCAATGAATCATCTAGTAAAAGTGGCCCCATTGAGATCCGTTTTAAGTAAACTACTTTTTTTCCTACTGCTTCAAACATTCTTTTCACTTGATGAAATTTACCTTCTGTAATGGTCAATTCAATATCGGAATACTCCCCAGATTTTAAAATGTTTAATTTACCCGGCTTTGTCTCATACCCATCATCAAGAGTGACTCCTTTTGCAAAAGCCGCTGCGTCATCTTCAGTAACATGGCTATTAATGATGGCAAAATAAGTTTTAGGGACATTTTTTTTCGGGGATAAAAGTTGGTGTGCAAGCTTCCCATCATTTGTTAGCAGTAACAAGCCTTCCGTATCTTTGTCTAGTCTTCCAACTGGAAAGGGACTAAAAACGGCTTCGTCATCGTTCAATAAATCAATCACCGTTTCATCTCTGTCATCTTCGGTAGCTGAAATGACACCTGCAGGCTTGTTCATCATAAGATAAATAAACTCACGATATTGAACTTTTTCACCAAAAAGGTAGACAGAATCCACTAGCGGATCTACGTGAAATTTTGCATCTTTAACTATTGTCCCGTTCACCGTAACCTGTCCATTTTTTAAAATCTTTTTTACTTCTTTTCTGCTTCCATATCCTATATTTGATAACAACTTATCGATTCGCAAAACTCTCACCCTTTTTTGTTTATAATAATAAGCAGCTTTTTTAGGCTGTTGCCCAAACATTATTTAGTTTGAAACATAGGCTGATGATGCAGGAGATAAATGAATGGAGTGAATACACACATGAGATCTCGACAACAAATGCAACCCCAGTTTCATGGAGAAATGCTTCCTCAACAATTCCCTGGCACAACTGGAAGCACTGGGATAACCCAAAGGATGAGCCAAATAGAAAGAAGAATGCAACGACTAGAAAGAGAACATGAGCGCTTGCATTCACGGCTTACAAAACTAGAAGGCATGGGTGGTAGCATGGGAGGATTTCCTGGGCAAGCAGGATTTCCGGGACAGTCAGGTTTTCCAGGTCAGACTGGTATGCCCGGACAGTCTGGATTTCCGGGAATGACTGGATTCCCGGGACAGGCAGGACTTCCAGGACAAATGACATCTCCAGGAATGGGCTTTCCAGGACAAATGCAGTTTCCAGGAGGTCGTCCGGGGTTCGAATACCAAGACTACTATTAATGAAAATGAAGAACTGACTGTATTGGAAGGTCCAAACGGTCAGTTCCCTTTTATATACTTCTAATTCCTAGTTTACGTTTTACTTTTACTAACTTTTCACCAAACAGTCGGTCGGCCAATCCAGATTTAAGTCCTAAATAGGCATATATCACACCACCGATGGAAGCACAGATGATAATAATCAGGATTGAATCAAATCTTGATTCTGGAGTTAAGAAAAGTCGCAATCCTTTATATGCAAAATAAACAGGTACGACCATCATGACGTTAAAAATGATGATTAAAAGGGATCTCCTAAAAATTAACTTAAATGGATAACGTGCAAAACTTCGAATGACAAAAAGATTGATAATAATAGAAACAGTATACCCCAGGGAAGTCGCATATATGGCTCCCTCCGTTCCAAATGCTTTTATGAATGGGATATTAAAGGATAATTTTAATAGTAAACCTGTTAACAAGCTTAAAATCGTAAAACGCTGTTCATTGATCCCCTGTAAAATCGCTGCTGTAACGGAGTACAATGCAAAGAGAATCGCTACAGGAGCATAGGCACGAAGAACCTCTCCACCAAAAGGATTATATCTGAAAAAGGCCGAATAGATCGGATCCGCTAGTAGAGACAATCCTAATGCAGCCGGTAATGTAATAAACATCAACACTTGTATCGTCTGGTCGAGCTGACGAAACATGATTTTTCGATCATTATTTACGAATGCCTCTGTTATAAGTGGAACGAGCGTCAGCGCAAAGGCTGTGGCTAAGGAAACTGGAATGATGACAAGCTTATGGGTTGTTCCATTTAAAGTACCTAAAGCATCAAAACTTTCTTTAGCTTTACCTGCTTGCTCCATGGCAGTCATAAAAGTAGCTTGATCGATAAATTGATAGAGAGGGTTCGCTATTCCTACTAAAACAAACGGAAACGCATATACGATAATTTCCTTATACATATCTTTTAAAGAAATTTGTAAGGTTCCTTTGTCATGTTTTAATAGTTCATCGAGACCAGGCTTTCGTTTTTTCCAGTATACTAAAAGGACGATAAGGCTTGCGATTCCCCCGATGAGTGCTGCAAAAGTGGCAATACTAATAGCAGTGACAATACTTCCTTTTAAGATAAATAAAACTACGAAACTTCCTGCCAACAAAAAGACAATACGTGCAAGTTGTTCTACTACTGTCGACACAGCTGAAGGGCCCATCGACTGATGTCCTTGGAAAAAACCACGGATTAAACTCATTAATGGAATTACCAGCAGGGCAAAGCTAACTGCCTTGATTACTTGCGCGACGTCGGAAACAGTAAATGTGGTTTTCGCTCCCCGTAAAACGATTTCCGCCAATGGTGTAGCCGTTGAATACATAATCAGGAATGCAATGATTCCTGTCGCACTCATAACTAAAAGACCTGATTTGAATAATTTGCGACCGACCGCATATTCTTCCATTGCGTTGTACTTAGCGATATATTTAGAAACAGCTAAAGGCACCCCTGCTGTTGCAATACTGATAAAAATGGTATAAGGCACATACCCTAAATTATATAAAGCATACGGCCCTTCCCCGTCAATTATGGCATAGAAAGGGATTACGTATATTAATCCCAACACTTTCGACAAAATCGTACCTAACGTTAATATAAAAGTTCCCCGAATTAATTTAGAAGACATACATTCTCTAACTCTCCGTAATTTATTTTTATGTGAAAATGACTATTTTTATATTTTACTACCGAATAGGCCATATTTACTACCGATGTTTTTGTTATTACAATCGATTACAGACATTTTATTACCGAATGATAAAGGTTTACTACCGGTTAAGCACCCTTTTCTTCCGATTGGATTCAGTAAATCTCTATTGTTAGTTTACAGGTATCTACGCCATTTGACAATGAACGGGATATGAACTGTTTGCTTTTCATCCCCTCTAATTTTACAATTGAAGAACAAAAGCGCAAGTGCCTTTTCATCGACGTACAAACTTCAGGGCCTTCGACTGAGATAAAGGAAACACGGCGAGGAACGAGCCGATGTTGACTTATCATAGGGAGGAGGACAAGAAGTTTGCTAGTCGATAGGCACTGGAGCTAGACGGAAACAGTAATTGTAGAAAGTACCTGCAAAGTTTTGAATATATAATTACCATAGCAAACAGCAAATAACAAGGTGTTGAACTATATTATGTATGATGTCATTGTAATTGGCGGAGGACCTTCAGGATTAATGGCTGCTATTGGAGCTGCTGAAAATAATGCTAAAGTTCTTCTCATTGATAAAGGAAATAAATTAGGACGCAAGCTGGCGATTTCCGGTGGTGGACGCTGCAATGTTACGAACAGGCTTCCGATCGACGAAATTATCCGTCATATTCCGGGAAACGGCCGCTTTCTTTACGGTGCATTTTCTGTTTTTAACAACGAAGATATCATCCGCTTTTTTGAAAATCTTGGGATAGAACTTAAGGAAGAAGATCATGGGAGGATGTTTCCTGTTTCAGACCGAGCTCAATCAGTTGTAGATGCTCTTTTAAAACAGCTAGATATACTTGGTGTAGAAATAAAAGTAAATAGTCCAGTGAAGGAACTGCTATTCGAGAACCATCACACGAGTGGAATATTGCTAGATTCTGGTGAAACCATAAAAAGTAAAGCCATCGTCGTTGCAACTGGCGGTAAGTCTGTTCCTCAAACAGGCTCAACAGGCGATGGATTTCCTTGGGCAATCGCAGCAGGTCATACGATATCAGAGCTATTCCCAACTGAAGTTCCTGTTACATCATCGGAAGATTTTATAAAAGAAAAAACATTACAAGGATTATCGTTGCGTAATGTAGCATTAAGTGTTCTAAATCCGAAAGGAAAGGCACTCATTACTCATCAAATGGATATGATTTTCACGCACTTTGGCATTTCCGGACCAGCTGTTCTGAGATGTAGTCAATTCGTCGTGAAGGCGCAAAAAAAATGGAAACTCGATGAAGTTATGATGTCATTGGACGCACTTCCTGAACGTAAATTAGAGGATTTACATAAGGATTTTTTAAAAATAGTGAAGGAAGAGCCAAAGAAGGCTATAAAAAATGCGTTCAAAGGAATCCTTCCTGAGCGTTATTTATTGTTTTTATTAGAACAAAGCGAAATAGACCCTGGAGCATTATGCGCATCGATTTCTAGTGAAAAATTGCGTTCCTTTGCACAAAATTGCAAACAATTCCGATTTAAAGTGAATGGAACATTGTCGCTTGAAAAAGCTTTTGTCACAGGCGGAGGGGTATCTGTTAAAGAAATTGAACCTAAAACAATGGCCTCTAAGATCATGCCTGGTCTGTATTTCTGTGGAGAGGTGCTAGATATTTACGGATACACTGGAGGCTACAACATCACATCGGCTTTAGTAACAGGAAGATTAGCCGGTACGAATGCAGCGCTTTTAACCTAAATGAAGCTGTCTAGACATGATCTAGACAGCTTTTATTTTACATACAACACCATGGCACTAAAACAATAAACTTGCTCTGAACCAGCTTCCCCAATCGCAGCAACATTATATTTAATATCAATTATATCTCTTTCCTCCAGATCTCCGAGAAAATTATTCATTTCATCTTCGAGATCTTTTTCGTGCTCACAATCGAATAATTTTACTTGAACCATCGCTCTCACCTTTTCGGAATTTTTTAATTATTATATCCAAAAAAGTTACTTTTTATAACATTCAGAATTTATTCTAAGTGGCGGTTAAAAAATCTTCTTAACCCTTCTCCCAATATATTGAAAGTGAAAATCACATATGCTAATGCAAGTGCTGGGAAAAACGGAATCCAAAATGCAGTGACAACGTCTTTTCTTGACTCCCTCATCATCGTTCCCCATTCAAGACTTGTATTCACAATTTCCATCAAGCCGAAACCTGTTTGAACAAAATCCACTTTCATGAAGATCCCAAAAATCGCTAACTGCCCCATCAATAATGCCACTCTGCCGACATCTAGGCAAAAATTGGTTGCGATTTCAGGTGCTAGATTAGATAGATAGTAGTTTTTTAGAAGACTTACCGGTTTCATCCCTAATGTTATTCCAGCGTCCATATATGGCTTTTTCGAAATTAAATGCGCTTGCTGTTGAATAATATAACTTACTCTTCCAACTTCAACGAGTGCTATAGTCAAGATAGCCCAATACATTCGATGCTCAGAAAAAATAAGAAAGGGCATATTCAACGCAATAATGGATATAAAGATAACCGGAAGACTTGAAAAAAGTTTATGCCACCCATTTATAATCTTGGGCATGATTCCTTTGTTCTTATACCCTGATAATCCGAGCGGGATGGCGATGATATATCGTAGAATTGTAATTCCAAAAATAAGAAGCATCGTTTCGCTTGCACCCAATACTAGTAAGCTAAAAATATCTCTCCCTTCGCGGTCAGATCCAAACCATTGGCGTTCTGAAGGAGCATATGGAGCTTTTTGGAATTTTCCGTTTTCAGGAAAGTAAAGCCGTTCAGCTTCTAATTTTGTATCAACAAATGGTAATTTCGGTCCAATAAACATAACGAATAAAAGAAAGGCTAACAAAACACATCCGATAATTAAATATTTATTTCTCACGAATCTCTCTCCCATTCTAGCTTTATACTTTTTTTAATTATAAAACTAACAAGTTGAGAGAACATGACAAGCACGATAAAGCAAAGACCAGTTCCAATTATGATTCCGGGCTCATATGGTGGCCACACAGTAGTATGAGCTACACCTATAGCTGTAAAAACCCGATATGCTAATCCTTGATAGCCAACTAAATATTCTGTAATGAGAAGACTTGAAAGGATAAAAAGCATTAAAGGCGTTATATGAGTTAAAATCGTTTGCATACTATTACGCATAATATGTTTATATAACACTTTTTTATTGCTAAATCCTTTAGACTTCGCAACTTGAATATACAACTCCCCTTCTTCAGCAGCAATCGCCGCAAATGTAATGCGCGCGATATACATCATTGGATATAAAGAAACAAGGAATCCAATGGCTAAAAAATTATACCAAACAGAGTTATTAAAAATTCGCCACGTAGGAACCATGAAAATAGTCAGCCAATGAACACAAAGTATGATGAAGAAATCAGGAATCGACTGAAGGAACCAAGTGCTTCCATTTCCAAATATTTTGAGTTTGCTATCTTTAACCCTATAGTCAAAAATACCTTTCAATATTCCAAACACAATACTTAGAACGAAAGCAACCGCAATCACTTTTAAACTTTTCGGTAAATACCTCTTAATCTCTTCTTCCGCTTTAAGATCATATTGTGTCATCCCTAATGAATGCTCATCTTTTAGAGAATGATAAAAATTCAGCAAATTTTCTTTATATTCATCCCAATGAAATTCATATTTAAGGATTGGCGTCATCGCCTCCCCCTCATAATCATAAACCGGGTCACGTGGAAACAGTACAATTAAGATAAGTAACAATATTACCACTATGTACAGAGCTATTGATTTTAAAACATTCATTAAAATTGTAATGCTCAACTCCCCCTTTTTATCTAATCTATTTTATCTAATCATATTAATAATAAAAGGCTATCTAGAAAGTTACAACCTCTTTCTAGATAACCTTTTTGTACAATCCTATTTTTTAGGTTTAAGTGGGCCTTCCCATTTCAGCATTCCGCCAACCATATTACAAACATTATAGCCTTGATCAAAAAGGTACTCACAAACTCTTCCGCTTCGACCTCCTGATCTGCAAATAATAATATATTCCAAATTTGGGTCCAGTTTATCAAGGTTTTCCGGAATATCACCCATTTTTATATGAACTGCCTCAGGAATCATACCTTCTGCTACTTCTTCATCTTCTCTTACATCAATGAGGTTTAATGTTTTCCCTTCCTCGAGCTGCTTTTGGACTTCTTCGGGAGTAATTGATTTGATAAGCTCCATTCCTTCTCACCTTCCTGAACTAATTCGCAACAATATTTACTAATTTACCAGGAACCGCAATTACTTTTCGAATCGTTTTTCCCGCAATCATTTCTTTGATCTTTTCATCATTCAATGCAACTTCTTCAAGTTCTTCGCGTGTCGCTTTGCGTGAGATCATCAATTTTGAACGAACCTTGCCATTCAATTGAACAACGATTTCTACCTCATCGCTGGCAAGCTTTGCTTCATCATATACTGGCCATGTTTCATATGCAAGGGTGTTTGCGTTCCCAAGTTTTTCCCACAGTTCTTCTGAAATATGAGGAGCGATTGGGGAAAGCAATTTTACAAAACCTTCAACATACTCTTTTGGCAGAACATCAGCCTTATATCCTTCATTGATAAATACCATCAATTGAGATATAGCGGTATTAAAATGTAAAGCTTCATAATCATTCGTTACCTTTTTAACGGTTTGATGATACACTTTTTCAAGAACTGGGCCTGCGCCTTCCTTTATTTTTTCAGTAAGCTTACCATTTTCATCTACAAATAGTCTCCAAACACGTTCAAGAAAGCGGCGTGAGCCATCAAGACCTGTAGTAGACCAAGCTTTAGAAGCGTCTAGAGGACCCATGAACATTTCATATAAACGCAATGTGTCAGCACCATGGCTTGCCACGATATCATCCGGGTTTACAACATTCCCTTTTGATTTACTCATTTTTTCATTGCCTTCACCAAGAATCATCCCTTGGTTAAATAGTTTTTGAAAAGGCTCTTTCGTTGGTACAACACCAATGTCATATAAAAATTTATGCCAGAAACGTGCATATAGCAAGTGAAGAACCGCATGCTCGGCACCACCGATATAAATATCAATCGGAAGCCATTTTTTCAAAAGCTCCTCATCCGCAAGTGCTGTATCATTTTTAGGATCGATATAACGAAGGTAATACCAGCAGCTACCTGCCCATTGCGGCATTGTATTCGTTTCGCGTCGACCTTTTTTCCCTGTAGCAGGGTCTTCTACATAAAGCCATTCTTCAATATTTGCTAATGGTGATTCACCTGTACCAGATGGTTTAATTTGATCCGTTTCAGGTAATACCACAGGAAGTTGGTCTTCAGGAACAGTCGTCATTGTTCCATCTTCCCAATGGATTATCGGAATCGGTTCACCCCAATAACGTTGACGGCTAAATAGCCAATCTCTTAGTCGATAAGTGACCTTCTTCGTCCCTTTTCCTTCCTTCTCCAACCATTCAATCATGGCAGAAATAGCATCTTCCTTGTTCATTCCATCAAGGAATCCGGAATTCACATGAACCCCATCCCCCGTATAAGCTGCTTCTTCGACATTTCCGCCAGCTACAACTTCAACGATATCCAATCCGAATGTTTTAGCAAATTCATAATCTCGATCATCATGCCCTGGAACAGCCATGATGGCACCAGTTCCATATGACATTAACACATAATCCGCTATCCAAATCGGGATTTTTTTGCCATTTACAGGATTTACAGCATACGCCCCTGTAAAAACACCCGTTTTATCTTTTGCAAGATCCGTTCTTTCAAGATCACTCTTTGATTTGATTTGATCGATATACGCTTGAACAGCGGACTTTTGCTCTGACGTCGTAATTTTTTCGACGAATGGATGCTCTGGTGCAAGAACTGCATACGTTGCACCGAAAAGCGTGTCTGGACGAGTCGTAAATACAGTGAACGTTTCATCAAAACCGTCAATCCCAAATATAACTTCGGCACCTTCTGAACGCCCAATCCAGTTTCTTTGCATATCTTTAATACTTTCTGGCCAATCCAACTCTTCTAAATCCTCAAGAAGACGATCCGCATATTTAGTAATTCTTAAAATCCATTGCTTCATAGGTCTGCGTTCTACAGGATGTCCGCCACGCTCACTTTTCCCATCGATGACTTCTTCATTTGCAAGTACTGTTCCTAGAGCTGGACACCAGTTAACAGGCACTTCGTCAACATAAGCAAGCCCTTTTTCAAAAAGCTTTGTGAAGATCCATTGCGTCCATTTATAATAATTCGGATCAGTCGTGTTGATTTCACGATCCCAATCATATGAAAACCCAAGTTCTTTAATTTGTCTTTTAAACGTATCAATATTGTGCTGCGTAAAATCAGCCGGATTATTACCAGTATCAAGTGCATATTGCTCTGCTGGAAGCCCGAAAGCATCCCATCCCATTGGATGAAGAACGTTGTAGCCTTGCATTCTTTTCATTCTTGAAAGAATATCGGTCGCCGTATATCCTTCAGGATGTCCAACATGCAACCCAGCACCAGATGGGTATGGAAACATATCAAGGGCGTAAAACTTTTTTCCTTCCCCATGTGCATCTGTTTTAAATGTTTTATGTTCTTCCCAATATTTTTGCCATTTTTGTTCTATTTCTTTGTGGTTGAAACTCATGATACTTCCTCCTTAATTTAGAAAAGCGTAAGCGCCTGCTCATCGACGTATAAACTTCAGGGCCCAAGACTTGCGATAAAGGAAACACGACGAGGTTGGAAAAGCGGAAGTCGCCCGGTTAGCCCCGACAAGCAAATGTTCTGAGTCAAAAAAAGTCTGTATTTTGACTTTTATTGACTCAGGTTATTTGACCTCGAGGGGCTGGCGACTGCAGCTAGACAAGACGAGTCGATGTTGACTTATCGTAGGGAAAAGGTCAAGAAGTTTACTAGTCGATAGGCGCTGAAGCTAGACAATCTATAAAAAACAAAAAACCCCTCATCCCAAAAAAACATTTTTCTTGGGACGAGAGGTTGAATCTCCCGCGGTACCACCCACATTAGTGTCATTACACTCGCTTCATTCATCCTTAACGCGGAAAACGGCATGTATTACTTGGATTTTAATAATATATTCTACAAGAGATCGAATAAATTCTAAAAAATCCGTTGACACATGCAACTTAAAAGGTGAGTTCATGATGGTTCCCGATTGGCTTGCACCTTCCGCCAACTCTCTAAACAGGCTGTTCATCATTACTAATCCTTCGTTATCGTTTCAAATATGTTATTCATGATATTACCAATTGTAATCATTATTATACAATGTTTCAACAAAAAATCAAAAGTTCAAATGATTTCCCTAGATGGTCACTCATTAAATTGAATTCAAAGGCCATAAAAAAGAAGACCCCGTCATTAATATAAATTGCCCTATAATTAATAACCATACCACTCTAGGCATATATGTAGATTCCTTCCCTATTGCAAACATGTTTTCAATCATGAAAAAATAGGCATCCTCATCCCCGCTGTGTTTTTCTGTTGAGAGGAGGTGCCTTTTCTCCATAAAATCGGTTATCTACTTTAATAAATTAGTAGTTCTTTCATATAATCAATCGTATAATCAAGGCCTTTTTCCCCTAATTCTCCAACCCAGTTTTCGGAATGCGGTTCAATACTAAGGCCACCGTTATATTTCTTGGCATATAAGATAGCTATGAACGTTTTCCAGTCGGTCTGATCTAGTCCAGCCGGAGGATCATCATATCTTTTTCCATCAATGATGACAGAACCTTTAATATGAACATGTGTGAAACGATCTCCCCAATCCCGCATTTCTTTTAAATAATCGCAGCCTGCATATCGCGAATGGGAAGGATCATACTTGATTCCTAAATTAGTTAAGTAACCATGAATGACTGTCCATGCCATTTCATCTTTAATGAAATTATTCCAGCGGCAATTGTATGTAGAAATAGTAACTCCTTTTTCCTCACCATATTGAATGAGCTTAGATAAATATTCAATAGCCGCTTGGCAATTTTCGTAATAAGACAGTTCCTTCACATAATTGCAACCACAGACAAAATTTTCACAGCCTAATGTACTAGCGGCATCAATTAATTGAAAAGATCTTTGCAATTCCTCTTCTATGATTTTGCCATTTTTATCTATTTTATCTGTTCCCCAACGTCCGATGGACTGTATCCCAATATTATACGATTTACTCCAATCAGATATTTGCGGAATATTTCCAAGAAATTGATCAACATCCTCACCTATATTGATGCAAAATTCAAGAAATGATAATCCCTTTTCCTTTGCTGTTTTAAAACTTTCTTCAACTGGAGCACCTATTAATCCTAATTTCATTACCATACCACCTTAGTTTTATTTCACATTATTTTTATAACTTGCATTCCTATATTCATGAGGCGTAACCCCAAAAAAATCTTTAAAAACTCTAATGAAATAAGACGTATTTTGATATCCAACCGCTGTTCCAATATCAATAATTTTCCGGTTGCTATTTAAAAGAAACTTGGAGGCGTACTTCATTCGAGTTTTATAAATAAATTCACTTATGCCTTCCCCAGTCTCCATTTTATATATTTTCGAAAGATATACTGGATGTAAAAATACATGGTCAGCAATCTTTTGCAATGAGACATCCTTATCCAAGTTTTCTTCTATAAAGGTATGTACTTGACGTATGATTGGAAAACGCGTATCATTTTGCTCATTTATCACGACATTTTTAATTTTTTCCAATGAATCGAACGTCCAACTCTTCAATTCTTCTGGTGTAAAATCCTTAGTTCTTGATATTTTTTGGATATCGTCTTCTATCATATAGGATAAATGTTTACCATGTTTATGTGCAATATAAATAAACGCACTGGTTATCGAATAAAATACTTCATATAAATACTCTTTAGATGAGAAACTTTCCGTATTCAACTCGTTAAAAATCGACGCAAGCTTTTTTTCCACACGATCAAATAAACCACTATCTAGCAACTGATGTAAAGTCGGAGGTTGATAGAGAGTATTATTTTCCGATTCTACATCTAGACTTTTCACTTGTTGCTTTACCGTATTCATCAATTCTTCATCTTTAACGGGTTTAAGTAAATAATCTGAAGCTCCAAACTTGATTGCCTGCTGTGCGTATGAAAAATCATCAAATCCAGATAGCAGAACACATTTAATGTGTTTCCAATTTTTATTTATTTCTTCAATTAATTCAATTCCTGACATCCCCGGCATTCTAATGTCTGTAATCACAATATCAATAGAGTTTTTCTTCAAAATATCAAGTGCCTCATAAGCGGAGTAAGCTTTAAATATATTGGTTACTCCAACTTTTCCCCAAGAAATGGTTAATGATAGACTATCAACAATCGAATGTTCATCATCAACTAGTAGCAATTGATACATGTAAGATCACCTCAATTGAATATTACTGTAAGAAAAATTTCATTGAAATGCTATTCCTTTTCAGAGCCTAGTACTATCCCTTTAACAAAATACTTTTGAAGGAATGGGTAGATGATAAGCATCGGCAATGCACCTATAAATATTTGCGCAGATTTAACAGTCCTCTGTGATAAGTTCCTTAATGTTTCAGCGTCAACACTCATCTTTGAAAAATCTTGTTGTACGATAATGGTCTGTAAAAAGGTGGACAACGGATATTTCTTCGCGTCCGTCATATAAATCATTCCATCGAACCAAGAATTCCAATGGGAGACCATCGTAAATAGTGAAACGGTTGCAATGGCAGGTACAGCAACAGGAAGGTAAATACTAAATAATATTCTAAAATGACCCGCGCCATCCATATATGCCGCTTCTTCCAACGACTTTGGAACCGCTGTACGGAAGAAATTTAATAATAATATTAAGTTAAAAGCATTAACCGCCACCGGTAATACTAAGGCCCAAATAGAGTTAATCAATCCTACCTTCGTTACGATTATATAGGAAGGAACTAATCCCCCACTAAATAACATTGTAAATACAAAAAACCAAACGTAGTACTTTCTCCCTTTAAAATCGTGGTCTTCTTTTGACAAGGAGTAAGCAGCAAATGTCATTAAAGTCATCGAAACAATCGTACCTAGGATCACTCTGTAAATTCCGACCCCCAGGGCTCTGATAAAGTTTTCATTACCTATTGTCTTCTTATAAGCGTCTAATGTAAAGTCCACTGGAATAAGTTTTACAATATTAGCTGTTGCAGCAGAACTTCCACTCAAAGATACCGCAAATACATGAATAAGAGGGAGAATACATAAAAATGTAATGATACTAAGAAATACGTAGTTGAACACACTGAAAATTTTATATGATTTACTCTTGTATATCATCTATATCCTCCTCAAAAAATTCTGTATTTAGCTATCTTATAAGCTAGCCAATATCCAACTACTACTAATACAAAACTAATAAGCGATCTAAATAATCCGACAGCGGTCGCATAACTGAAGTCGCCATTTTGGAGACCTACTCGATAAACATATGTATCGATAATATCGCCTGTTTCGTAAACTAATGGATTATACAAGTTGAAGATTTGATCAAAACCTGCATTTAAAATACCGCCTAATGATAATGTTCCAACAACTATAATAATTGGAAGCATCGCAGGCAACGTAATGTAAATCGTTTGTTTCCACCTATTTGCGCCATCCATCAATGCGGCCTCATACATATTAGGATTAATAGATGTAATGGCAGCCAAGAAAACAATGGTATTAAATCCAAACTCTTTCCAAATATCACTGACAATTACTACAAATCGAAACCATGTATTATCCCCTAAGAAGAAGATCGGCTCTATATGTAATAATGGGACTAAAATATTGTTAATTAATCCACCCTCTGGTGACAGCATATCTATCAAAATACCACCTAAAATAACCCATGAAAGAAAGTGAGGGAGATATACAATCGTTTGAACTGTCCGTTTAAACGTCATTTTGTAAACTTCATTTAATAAAAGTGCAAAAGTGATGGGAACGATTAATTGAAAAATAATTTTCAAGACAGCAATGACAAGTGTATTCCAAATTACTTGCTTTGCATCGGGATACTCAAGCATTGTGCGAAAATGTTCCAAACCCACCCAAGGGGAATTTATAAATCCTAACCATGGCTTATAATTTTGAAAGGCCATTACCAGTCCTACCATTGGTCCATATTGGAAGATGATTGCAATAATCACCGCAGGTAATAGCAAAAGGTGCAATGGCCAGTTTTTCTTTAAATTCCATTTATTTTTTGGGGTTTTAGTTTTAGTAGTGATCACTTGTTTTTTTACCGTTCCAGTCTGTAAATTCAAATAAAACCCTCCTTATAACACAAATCAATAAATCTTTTGGAGTGCGAATCGTACATACCCGCACTCCAATTAAGATTACCTATTCTCCATTGACGGATTTATACCACTCGTTAACCTCTTCTGTGATCTTGTCTCCACCGCCAGCTTTCCATTTTTCAACAAACTTATCGAAATCGCTTAGAGGTGCCTTTCCATAAACAATTTCACTGAAGGTCTTATCTTGCATTTTACTTAAAAACTCGCCTTTTGCTGTCTGAGTTTTTGTAGGCGGTCCAGTAAATAAATTTTCAATGCGATGTTCATTTTGATCCGTCACAATAGCTGCAGATTCTAACCATAATTCGCCTCGGGCGACGAGAATATGTTCATAGGCTGTTTGCGGTTCTTTCTCTCCTCTATGAAACTGTTTAAGGAGGTCATACATCAAAAATGGAGCGTCCGGGATATCACCGAGTAGATTATATTTTCCAGGGTTCACCCAGCCATCAGGTATTTCATCCTTGTCATATACCGGTTTTCCATCCTTCATTACATAGTCGTATCCCTCATGCATTCCATTTTCAAAATACTCAGATTCTCCTAATAAGTATCCATAAATAGCATCATAATATTTGAAAAAAGCATCTAGATGTTTAAAGTCTTTATTGAAAAGGAAAGCTCCTGTCAAATAACCTTCACCATAGCGCCCTATGTTGCCATCTGGACCGCTCGGCATAGGATAAGCTTTTACTACAGCTCCCGGATTATTTGCTAATAAGTCAGGTAAAGGCCAATCTGCTGCCCACGGAGGAGCTGCTGCAATTCCTGATTTTCCGGCAACAAAACTTTCGATTGCTTTTTCTTCATCTAATATTCCTACTTCTCGATCCAAGTAACCCTTTTCAAACCATTCATTTAACTTTGCCAATCCTTGTTTAATGGAAGGTTGGATGGAACCATAAACTAAATTACCGTCCTCGTCTTTGGACCAAAGTTTAGGGAGATAATCTCCGTATGCACCGAATATCCAGCTTCCATCAGCCATCCAAGTTGCCAAATTATATTTCATCGCAAGTGTAACGCCGATTGTATCATCTTTTCCGTTTCCATCTGGATCTTGATGAACAAATGCATCCATTATTTTTTCAACGTCTTCAAGTGTTTCAGGGCCTTTTAGATTAAGCTTGTCAAGCCAGTCTTGACGAATCCATAAAACGGAGTCTGACCCATTTCCTCCCGAGTATCTAGGAACACCGTATCTTTTTCCATCAACAGTCGTCGTAGAAAAACCTTGTGGAAAATCTTCAAAGAGTTTTTTAATTCTAGGGGTAGCATACTTTTCAATTGCTTCATCAATCGGTTGAACTAGACCCGACTCGATTAAGTCACTTGCTAACTGCCTATCCCCAATGATCATTACATCTGGTAGTGGCTCATTCGCTGATAAAGATAAACGGATTTTATTGTTAAACTGATCTCCTTCATCAGCAACAATCCAATCATATTTAATATCAATTCCCAATTCTTCTTTCGCCCACTTATTATGAACGTTATTATGGATATCCTCACCGTTTTTAAATTTTACATCTCCGGTATTAAGCCCTCTTCCAGTAGTGATTGTCACTGGAGGATCGAATTTTCCATCCACTACTTTTGATTCAGTATTATTTCCTTCTTTTCCCTTCGTATCTGTTTGCTTATTACAACCAAACATCATGACTAAAGTAAGCAGAAGAACTAGAAATAACATTACATATTTTTTCATTTAATTTCCCCCTTCATTACTTTAAGCGTTTTCATTTTTTAATAGAATCTATTAACCTATTTTTACTCCTCCTTACAAGTTAGTTGTTAATCTACTAACCATATTACAAATTTTCCGGCATTTTAAAAATAATAGAATATTAATATTTATGATACTTTATAAACTGTTTTAGGATAAATAGCCTAAAATCAAACTCCGGCCTTTAGCCGCTCGTGTTAAAAATGGAATCACGACGTTCCGCTAGCGCCAAAAAAAGTCTCATCCTTATACTAAAGGATAAGACTTTGAAAACATTCAATTATTTATTCGGTTCCAAGACAAGACCACTTTAAATCCTCCCAACTCTGGTACGGATAGCTCTACCCCTGATCCTTTTCCAAAGTACAGTAATAATCTTTGGTTAACATTCCAAATACCATAATCATTACCTGTATTTACGGGTGATTGTATCTTTTCCTTAAGTTCATTTAAATCATTCATAGCCATTCCAAGTCCATCATCTTCAATGATAATAACGTTTTTGTTCTCCTTTATTTTGCCTATTATACTTATGTTTCCTTTACCTACTTTTGGTTCCAGGCCATGAACAATAGCATTTTCAACAATGGGTTGCAAAATTAACCGCAAAATCTTCTCATTCAACATTTCTTCTGGAATGGAGATGTTAAATGTAATTCTCTCCATCCGCAATGTATATATTTTCAGGTAATTTTCTATAAGATGGATTTCTTCCCTGACTGATACTAGAGGGTTATCTACTCTTGTCGTATATCGATAATATTCGGCCAGATTATGTATCATATCATTTAAAGCCTTTTCATTTCCCATTTTAGCCATATTCTTAATAAAAAATAAACAATTATAAAGAAAATGAGGATTGATTTGTGATTGCAATTGTTTTAAAACGGCTTCTTTTGATCTAACCTCTTCTTCCAACACCTTTTCAATTAATATTTGAATTTGTTGTGCCATCTCATTATATGATTTTATCAAAAAAGCGAATTCATTTTTCGGTGAACTAGAAATTCGGACTGAATAATCGCCTTTTTTAATACTATTAACTCCATAAATTAATTGATTAATAGGTACATGGACATGCCGATACAATATAAATGCCGCAATAATGCCAGTAATCAACAAAAACAGTACTGATATATAAAATAAATTGCGACTAGAATGTATGGGCGACATTAAAGTATCCAACGGAACATAATCTACTAAATACCAACCCATTTTTGGGGCTTTCATATAACTGATTAAATAATTTTTATTATGTATTTTAATGATCTTCTCACTTTGCTCATTAATGGGAATTTCCTTTTTCAATTCATTCGATACTGCGCTAATCATTTCCTTATTTGCAGTTCGGCTAGTAATGGTCGAGCCGTTCATACTATAAAAAAACGGATCAGTTCTGCCACTATGTTTAAACTGATCTAATAATTCAATTAAAATGTCTTCGGAGAAACTTACTCCAATAATTAAATTAGCTTCCATGCTTTTAGGATTTTTCGACCATGGTTCCGTTGTATACCATGAAAAATAACGCCGATTTTTACCATGAATATTTATTGATTGATACGTCCAACGGTTTTTTTCACTTTTATATAAGGATTCTATATTAAATGATGAAAACTTGGAGGAAATCATCTCTTTAGAATGGGGTGAATAAACGACAATTTCATTATTCCAACTATTTGATACATTATGCAATTCAATTGTATTAATAGCAGCATCTTTAATTTTAATGTATTCAAGAGGATCTTCAACGAGATGAACGTTTTTAAAATCTTTAATACTTTCAATTCTACTTAATGTTATTGGCACCATTGCTAAATGATCCATGTTCATCTCAATTTGATTAACAAAAAATGATAATTGCTTTTTATTTAGTCTTTTTATTTCCGTAGTAGCAACATTATTGCTAACATGATTTGAATAAAAATATAAACCTAGAACCGGAATTAATAGAAATACAATTAATGTTGCTACTTTAGTAAATATATTTCCTTTGTTCATATGCAATCCCTTCCTATGTCTATCCTGTAAACATTATAATACAAAAATTTGACAAATCACTACAATTGAAAAAATGCAGGAACAAAAGTGGAAGCACATGTTCTATCAATATATACTAGAAAGTTATCCTAAAGTTTCTAATTTTCAATTTCCTGAACAGATAAAAAGACCAAGGCTGTACCGACCTTGGTCTTATGGTTATTAATTGATTTTGGCTTGTTCCTTTTTTAAATGGCTGAGAGGACGATCATATAAAAATGTAAACAGAAGTGCAAAGATTAAAATGGCGATCATGAAATAGAAAAGTGAATTCATCCCATTTAAATCGACAATGATTCCGCCAAGCACAGGACCAATCATCCTCCCACCAGTTGCGGTGCTATTTACAATCCCTTGATAGAAGCCCTCTCTCCCTTTCGGAGCTAATTTATCTGCGACCGTTGGAACGATTGGCCATACAAGCATCTCGCCCACTGTTAAAATAATCATGGCAGCGAGAAATCCTCTAAATTCATTGACTGCACCAGCTAAAACAAATGAAATAATAAAAATAATAAACCCTACGATCATTTGACCTTTTAACTTATCATTATATCTTCTTAAAGCTCTTTGCAATAGTGGCTGTGCCAGTACGATTAATGCTCCATTGACTGTCCATAAAAAACTATATTGTTTTAATGTAATATTAATCTCTTGAGTATAAGCTGCAATGGTTGATTGCCATTGGACATAGCATACCCACCCTAATAAATAGGCGGAACATAAAAGCAAAAGAGCATAAAATTTATTTTTGCTTTTTAAAGATTTTCTTTCCTGCAATACATTCGTTTGCGCTAACTGAGTTCCGGCTATGTTTTTATATCCGAATATCGCTAAAAATAAAAAAACGATATACATAAATAGATTCGCTAGAAATATATAATCAAAAGAATAAAATGCAACAAAACCACCTAAAGCGGAACCAATCGCCACACCAGCATTTTGAGCAACATACACCGCATTAAAAGCTTTTCTGCCCCCTTCTTTCCATACCGCACCAGCCATCGCAAACATGGATGGAAATACAATTCCTCCTCCGAAGCCTATTAAAGCCAAGAAATAAACATAATGCGGCCATCCATGCCATATTGTTAATCCTGTTAATGAAACGACAGAGATAATGATTCCCAGCAAAATCGAACGATATCCACCAAATTTATCATAAAGGATTCCACCGAATAAGTTTCCTACGACACTTGTCGCTGAATTTAACATTAAAACTAATCCAGCAACAGATAAAGATTTTCCTAGATGATCATGGATATAAATCGCATTGAGCGGCCATAAAAAAGAGGATCCTGTCACATTTACAAGCATCCCAATGACTAACAGCCATAATGCTTTTGGCATGTTTGTCTGCACCCTTCCCAATCTTATAATTCGTGTACCAAAGCAATTCTATGCTTTTATGAAGGTCCTGGCAATATAAAGGAAAGATAAAAATATATTCAGTTAATTAATCAGAAGAAACAGTTTCTACTTTTCTTTCCCATATGAATAAAATGGTCATACACCACTTAGGTAACGCTTATTTGCAATTAGGAATAATAAATAGTGGAAATCAACACAAATAAATTTTTATCAATAAAAATATTATAAGAACAACTTAGTATATATTTCTTCTGGAATACTTATAGGTTTAGTACTACAATTCTCACCATTTCTTTTTAATGGAATTTATGTTCAAACGGGAAATTAATTAAAAACCATTGGAGGTTGAAATGAAAAATTCAACAATAAAACCCAATTACGGTATTGATGCCCCTGGTGTGATTATTAACTTAACCGTTATTGCCATTGCAGGACTTGTTTTAAGCATTTTATCCCTTTTGTTCCTTGTGATGAAATGGCAATGGATAGGATGGTTATTAACGTTAGTTTTTGCCTTTACCTTTGTCGTTTGTATAGCCGAAGCGATTTATATGCTTTTGGGGAGCAAGGTTGGGAAGTTGCATGAAAGGGAAAGATTACTTGATTTAGTAGATATTGAAGGAAATGAAGTAATTCTCGATATAGGCTGTGGTCGTGGGCTCGTGTTAAATGCTGCTGCTCGAAGATTAACATTAGGAAATGCAGTGGGCCTTGATATTTGGAACCAACGAGATCAATCTGGTAATCATCCAGATGCCACTCGTAAAAACGCTCAAGCAGAGGGAGTCATTGAAAAAATTGAGGTTATTGAAGGTGACTTTCGAAATATGCCGTTTGAACAAAACTCCTTTGATATTGTCGTATCTAGCCTCGCCATTCATAATGTGCATAATAGTAATGAGAGGCGAAAGGCATTGAATGAAGTGGTACGGGTTTTAAAACCAGGCGGGCGATTTGGCATTCTTGATTTTCAACATGTTAAAGAATACGCACAAGTTTTTACAGAATTAGGTATGGATGATGTAAACTTGATTGGACCGCATTATCTACAGTTTCCCCCTGTTTATATTGTGACTGGGCGTAAACCCAATAATTAGGCTTTCCTTTATTATCGAAAACATAGCTTTAATTGGCCCTAAAATTGCGAAGGCACATTTGATAATAAATATTTAATGAAAGCTAATTTGCAGGAAATCTGGCACCATAAAAGTGCCAGACTCTGTTTAATGCCACGTACTATACAACGGATGGTCATGGTTTTGGAGAATCATTTTGTTTTGCAACTGCTGAACTTTTAAGCGAATACGATGCAATTGTTCTCGTTGCTGTGCATTCGAGCTATCCGTTAGTTTTTCAAGCTCCTGCACCGCATTTTCCAACCCTTGCTGAGCCTCACTGAATTCTACATCATAGTAGTGTTCCTGCTTTTTCGCTTCAGTAAACTGCTCATTCGCATAAAGAAGAGCCGACTCACAACGATTAATACAATCCTCAATCGATTGCCGAGTTGCCACTAACAATCCTCTCCTTTCAACCTGTCCCTTTTGGCCCCGTCCCCTTAGGGACTGTCCCCAAAGGGTCAGGTTTAGTTTGTTCTCTTCTGTTTAGGGTTATGTTACAATTTTTTGTATGTTGAGTTAGGAGTTGGAAATAGTGTCTTTGGAGAATATACTTTCATTTGCACGATCTGTTCTTGAAAAGGTCGTGAAGCCTGGTGATATTGTTATTGATGCGACGATTGGAAATGGGCATGATACGCTTTTTTTGGCCAATCTTGTAGGCAATACTGGTAAAGTATACGGTTTTGATATTCAGGAAGAGGCTGTTCACGAAACGAAGCAATTACTCATGACAAATAAATTGTTAAATCGTACAACCCTTTTTCATACAGGTCATGAACATGTATTAGACGTTATTCCGAAAGATGAACATCACCGAATTAAAAATGCCATATTTAATTTAGGATATTTGCCAAAAGGTGATAAATCCATTATTACAAAACCCGAAACAACTATATACGCCGTTCATCAACTTTTAAAGATTATGGTTCCTGGAGGCGTCGTGGTTCTCGTTATTTATTATGGTCATAATGGAGGAAAATTAGAAAGAGATGCTTTGCTTCGCTACACTTCAAGCTTAGACCAAAAAAAGTATCATGTTTTGCAATATGCTTTCATTAACCAAGTGAACAATCCTCCCTTTATTATAGCGATTGAAAAAAGAGGCAAACAATAAGTTATTTATGTTAGAAAGAATACCAATCGGCATTAAGATTGGTATTTAATTGTATTTTTTCAAACTTTTTGTGTTAAAATCAAGATAAATATTGTGAAGCATTTCACGAATTATGAGAGGGGATGAATATGAAAAAGGTGATTATTGCTGGGGGAACGGGTTTTATCGGCCAATACTTTAAGAAAAGATTTCATCAACTAGGTTACGAAGTAATCAATATTTCAAGACAACAACACAATATTCAATGGGACGATAGACAGGCAATTGTAGAAGCATTAGAAGGATCGGACCTATTAGTAAATCTTGCCGGGAAATCAGTGAATTGTAGATATAATGAAAAAAACAAAAAAGAAATTATGAATTCAAGAATACAAACGACAAGAATTCTTGGGGAAAGTATTTTACAATGTAAAAATCCGCCTAAAGTATGGATGAATTCAAGTACGGCAACAATTTATCGACATGCTGAAGACAGACCTATGACCGAAGAAAGTGGAGAGATAGGGTCAGGATTTTCAGTCGATGTAGCTACTAATTGGGAAAAGGAATTTTTCAGTTTCCATTTGCCAAATACAAGAAAAATAGCATTAAGAACAGCAATCGTATTAGGTAAAGATGGTGGTGTGATGACACCTTATCGAAATTTAGTAAGGCTGGGGTTGGGCGGCATACAAGGAAATGGAAAGCAGAAATTTAGTTGGATTCATATCGAAGATCTTTTTCAAATCGTTCTTTTTCTCAATAACAGAAATGACCTTGAAGGTGTATTTAATTGTTCCGCTCCCAATCCTGTAAGTAATTATGAGCTTATGAAGTCACTTAGGGATTCAATGAATGTAAAGCTTGGTTTACCCGCACCAAGATGGATGCTGGAAATAGGAGCAGTTATTATTAAAACAGAAACTGAATTAGTCTTAAAAAGTCGTTGGGTTATACCAGAGAGACTAGAAAAAGAAGGGTTCAACTTTTCTTTTGATACACTAGATAAAACATTTCAAAATATTTTATGAACGAAGCGCTTGGATACATTCTTCCAAGCGCCCTTTTATCTATTTACCGAGAAATTATAGATTTGGAACTATGTGGATACCTTTAAAGAATGTGCTTCCCGTCTAACTGTTTCTTATTATTTTGCCGTCAAAAACCTTCCAGATCCACTTACCAGCTGCTGAAGTCTCCTATAGAGCCGACCGTTCCAATAAAAGAAATAACTAGTGACTCCGCCATGCTTCATGATTTTTTTCGCAAGTGTCCTGACATCCTTTTGTTCGTTGACTTTTCGATCGGATAAGTAAACTCCGAGAAGGCCGCGATTTATCAACTGATGAAATTTCTTGTCGGGCAAATTTTTCGTATGCTTGTCTGCTTCGTCCAAAAAGTGAATAAATCGATTTAACATTTGGTTTTCGTCTTCATAATAAAAGCAAAAATTTAAGTCTCCGCCCGCACGGTCCTCATCTTGATCAATAAAATAATCAAGTAAAATATGTAAGCCTTGTATATAAGGAAAATATCCTTCGCGAATCATTTCCGCATGTTTTTCTTCAAAATCATTTCTCAAGGCATACGAAATTAAACAAAAGATTCCTAAAGTGGACCCTGAACAAGCTGAAAATTCATGCCAACCCATTTCAGGCAATACATCCTTATACTTGGCAAACCATTCTTTTAAACGATCTTCCCGTTCTTCCCAACAAACATGTTTATGTATTTGCAAATCACAGTAATATTGACATAATTCCAGTAGAAACGGTTTTACAGCCTCGTAATGAGGTACGTCCGCTAGAACATTTTGACATGTTTTCACTAGCTCGGATAAATAACCTCCATCTTCCCTTTCCGCTCTAAAACGATAATATTGTTTAGGCTCTTCCCCAACAGTCAAGGCATCCTTCATCGACTCGTGCAAAGCGGCAAAATCCTTTGGATCAAGAGATGTGCTTCGATCACAAAGATTGTCTAAATAATCGCTGATTGTTTGATATGCAACGATAAATTTTACCGCCAATTGCTTCTCTTCATGAGCTGTAAGCGCCATTATCGCTCCGCCCTCACAGTGAAAGGTTTTATGTTCAATGCTAGAGAGGGCTTGTTGCCTTAATTCTATATCTGGAATTGCTGCCGCTCGCTCCTTCCAATATGCTAATTCAGCATGAACGGCAGGCATTATTTTTCGATAAACTTGATTCATTAACGCTATTGGATGCGACGGCAAAGACATCTTCCAATCACCTCATCATCAATGCTCGCTTATTCAGTATATATATTATAACCTATTTGACGCAGCTGTATCTCAACAAAGCTTATGGCATAATCAAAGATACGCTCTCTCTCAGGCTCGTTAAAAATTTCATGATAACAATTTTCCCATTCCTTATAAATCTTTTCCGAAATTTTCACCTGATTAAACCAATCGATTACATCGTGCTTATTCACAATTTTATCATCCCCACCTTGTAGAACCAATAGAGGCACATCGGGAAAGTTTGAAAGTTTTGTAAAGGCTGCTTTCATTGCCTTTAAAAGTTCACGATACCAACGTACCGAAACTTTCGTGACGTTGAGGCTATCATTTAGAGCCCTTACTTTCACATCATCATTTCTCGTCACTAAGTCTATTTCCAAGTGGCTGTTTACCTTTAATTCAGGCAAAATCCAATTCAATCCAACCGTTAAAGCGTTGATTGGAACTGGAGGATATTCGACAAGCCCAAGGCAAGGAGAAGATAATAATACCCCCTCAATTTTCACTTTGATGTTTTGCAAGAGTCTAATCACAGTTAAACCACCCATACTATGCCCGAGAAGAAAAATAGGCAATGCGTATGTTTCTGCCTCTCTTACCCAATTATGAACTTCTCTTATATACTCGTCAAAGGAATCCACATGTCCTCGACTGGATCTCGTTGTCAGCCCTTGCCCCGGCAAATCACCCATAATGACATGAAAACCATTCAGTCTCCAATTTTCAACTAGCCAACCATAGCGACCATGATGTTCCATTGCTCCATGGACAATAACGATAACTCCCTTCGGATTTTGATAAGCTTCCCATTTTCGCACCCTTACCACCTCATGTACTTGTTAAAAATATTTTACCTTCTTTTTAAACAATTGAAATATTTTCGACAAACAAAAAGAGTTTTCAACATAATTGTAAATAATTTGATACACTATAGATAGAAAAATTTAGAAAGGGCGTTTTTCTTTGGCTATTTACCCTTATAAAGGAAAAAATCCTGACATCCATCCTTCTGTTTTTATTGCTGATTATGCTACGGTTACGGGAGATGTCAAAATCGGGGCAAATTCAAGTGTGTGGTTCAATTGCTCCATTCGCGGCGATGTCGCTCCAACCATCATTGGTGAAAACGTAAATATTCAAGATAACTCAGTCCTTCATCAAAGTCCAGAAAATCCTCTCATTTTAGAAGATGAGGTCACAATTGGACATCAGGTTATTTTACATAGCTGCAAAATAAGAAAGAAAGCATTAATTGGGATGGGTTCCATTATTTTGGATGGAGCGGAAATTGGCGAAGGTGCTTTTATCGGGGCCGGGAGCTTAGTCCCCCAAGGTAAAGTCATCCCGCCAAATTCACTCGCATTTGGACGCCCAGCAAAGGTCGTACGGGAATTAAACGCTGAAGATATAAAAGATATGGAGCGAATTTCGAGAGAATACGCAGAAAAAGCTGCTTACTACAAATCCCTACAAAAAGATTGAAAAAACATGATTATGTTCCGATGTAATAAAGGAAGGTTACTTTCTAGTAATAAGCTGTTCATTATGCTTAAAAGGTGATTGATTTATATGGAAACACTGCAGTTCATATCGATAGCATGTGCCGTCGGTGTATTCATTTTTCTATATGTAAAATTTAAAAGAAAAACATTCATTTCTGGTTTCTTTTCCTTGCTGGCTATTATTGTTTTTGGAGCCACAATCTATTTTTATGGAATAGACAGAACGTATAGTGAAAAGACGGAAGAATCTCTACAAAGCATTCATGCTGCAAAATCAACTGAACAAAAAGAAAAAACAGCCATTATTAAAATAGAGAATAACGTGTTGATTGATGCTCCTGTTATTAAGCAATTCCCAGAGCTGCCGCGTGGCTGTGAAGTAACGACATTGGCAATGCTTTTAGGTAGCGCGGGGGTTGAAGTGGATAAGATGACTCTTGCTGAAGAAATCAAAAGAGATCCGACACCACGCACGATCAAAAACGGCGAAATCCATTTTGGCAATCCTCATAAAGGATTCGTGGGCAATATGTATACTTTCAATGAGCCGGGGCTTGGGGTATATCACGAACCTATCTTGGAACTTGCAGAAAATTATTTACCCAAGAAAATGGTTAATCTATCAGGACAATCCTTCGATGAATTAAAAATCCCTCTTTCGGATGGACGGCCTGTTTGGGTTATTATTAATTCTCAATACCGAGAGTTAGAAGATTCATATTTTCAAATATGGCATACGAAAGACGGAAAAGTCCGAATTACGATGAAGGAGCATTCCGTTCTAATTACTGGCTATGACGATCAATTTGTCTATTTTAATGATCCGTTAACTGGCAAAAAAAATAAAAAAGCACCCATAAAAGATTTTGAAAAATCCTGGGTGCAAATGGGCAGCCAAGCGCTCACGTATTCCTATTAGTAAGTATGCTTTAACATACTACTTTAGTGAGCGGTGGCTGTTTTATATTGATTTTGAAAGTCGTATTGATTTTCCATATAGACCGAATGCCATACCATGAACACGATAACCGTCCAAATTTTACGGCTATAATCCATTTTGCCTTGGCAATGATCTTCAAGCAAATTCAGAACATATTGCTTATTAATAATATGATCCGTATCGCTTTCTTTAATAAGGTTTTTTACCCAATCGTGCATCTCGTTTTTCAGCCAGTGGCGAATTGGAACAGGGAATCCTAGTTTTTTACGATTCAATACATGATCTGGAACAATCCCTTCTGCCGCTTTCCGAAGGATGTATTTCGTCGTACCTTCCGCTGTTTTCAAACTAGTTGGGATATTGGCTGCAACATTGAATACTTCTTTATCAAGAAAAGGTACTCTAAGCTCAAGTGAATGAGCCATCGTCATCTTATCCGCCTTCAGGAGAATATCCCCTCTCATCCATGTGTGTATATCGATATATTGCATTTGATCTACTGGATCATACCCAACTGTGTCAGCGTATAAAGGTCTCGTTATATCACGATAATCGATGTTTTCATTATAAAATTTGAGCAAATTCCTTTTTTCTTCTTCTGAATACATTTTTGCATTTCCTATATAACGTTCTTCCATCGGTGTCAGTCCACGTTCAATGAAGCTTTTTCCTTTTACTCCTTCAGGCAATACTTTTGCAAGACCGCGAAGAAGCGATTTACCGACAGCAGGAATTTTATTAAACATTTCCAATGATTGTGGTTCTCGATAAATATTATATCCACCGAATAACTCATCTGCTCCCTCTCCTGAAAGAACGACGGTTACATGCTTCCGTGCTTCCCGTGCTACAAAATATAAAGGAACACATGCTGGATCAGCGAGTGGATCGTCCATAAACCACATAATTTTCGGAAGTTCCTTCATGTATTCCTCAGGAGTGATCACATAGCTAATATTTTCGACTCCAAGCCTATCAGCCGTTTCTTTCGCCACATCAATTTCACTAAACCCATCGCGTTCAAATCCGACGGAGAATGTTTTAATGTTAGGATGAAATTGTTTTGCAATCGATGCGATTATCGATGAATCAATACCACCTGAAAGGAAAGAGCCAACGGGAACATCACTGCGCATATGAATATTAACAGAATCAAATAATACATCTTGAATTTCTTTAATAAACTCTTTTTCAGATTTATAGACTGGATGGAACTGCGCCTTCCAATATCGAGAAATTTGTAATGGCTCCCCAATTTTTTTAATAAAATAATGACCCGGTTCTAACTTTTTTATCCCTACTGTCATGGAATCTGGCTCTGGAACGAATTGATACGTCATATATTGCTGTAATGCGTCACGGTTCAATTCGTTTTTCTCCATTGCAAGCAAAATGCTCTTTTTCTCAGAAGCAAAGAAGGTGCGACCATTTTCTTCAAAATAAAAGAATGGTTTAATACCAAATGGGTCTCTAGCACCGAACAGCTGCTGATTCTCTTTATCCCAAATCATAAAGGCAAACATTCCACGCAGCTTTTCAACTGCTTTTTCTTTCATTTGGCTATATAAAGCGATGATAACCTCAGTATCTGAAGCTGTTTCAAACGTGACTCCTTCTTGTAAAAGTTCTTCACGCAATTCTACAAAGTTATATACTTCACCATTAAAAATAATCCAGTATCGTTCATTTTCATATGATAATGGCTGTTTACCACTTTCGATATCGATAATACTCAGCCTGCGAAAACCGAATTGTATATGTTCATCTGTAAAATATCCTTCATCATCCGGTCCACGATGAGTGATGATTTGATTCATTTGTTTAAATAATTCTTGATCAGATTCGCGGTATTCCGTAGCCTGATCATGAATGCAACCGATAAACCCACACATTTCTTTGTCACCTACTCTGAAATATTTCAAGCGCAATTGTTGCATAAATGCGTTACATACTTGTTAATACTAACATTATTTTATCAATTTTGGCAGTAATATTTACAAAAAAAGAGCCGTATTTTTCATACAGCCCATTTTTCATCATTATTTTGTTATTGCTGTGCCGATTTTCTGATGGCTTCAGCTTTATCTGTTCTTTCCCAAGGTAAGTCTAAATCAGTACGTCCAAAATGACCGTAAGCCGCTGTCTTTTTGTAAATTGGACGGCGAAGATTGAGCATCCGGATAATCCCCGCTGGTCTTAGATCAAAGTTTTGTCTAATCGCTTCAACAAAAACTTCCTCCGACACTTTTCCGGTTCCGAATGTATCAACTGAAATAGAAACAGGCTGAGCAACACCAATTGCGTAGGCAAGCTGAACTTCACAACGGTCCGCAAGACCTGAAGCAACGATATTTTTTGCGACATATCGAGCAGCATAAGCGGCTGAACGGTCAACCTTCGTTGGATCTTTACCTGAGAAAGCACCGCCGCCATGGCGTGCATATCCACCGTACGTATCAACAATAATTTTTCGGCCGGTTAATCCAGCGTCACCTTGTGGCCCTCCGATGACAAAACGTCCTGTTGGATTAATGAAGTACTTTGTATCTTCGTCAATCAATTCAGCAGGAACAACAGGTGTGATGACAAATTCCTTAATATCACTTTGAATTTGTTCTAACGTAATTTCTGGATTATGCTGAGTTGAAATAACTATTGTATCAATTCGAACCGGATTATTATGTTCATCGTACTCGACTGTCACTTGCGTTTTTCCGTCTGGCCGTAAATATGGCAATACTTCTTCCTTCCGTACTTCTGACAGCCTTCTGGAAAGCTTGTGAGCGAGTGAGATTGGAAGTGGCATCAATTCTTTTGTTTCATTGCATGCATAGCCGAACATCAAACCTTGATCTCCGGCTCCAATTGCTTCAATTTCTTCCTCTGACATAGAACCTTCTCTTGCTTCAAGAGCTTGGTTAACTCCTGCTGCAATATCAGGTGACTGTTCGTCTATTGAAGTAATGACTGCACAAGTTTCTGCGTCAAATCCGTATTTCGCGCGAGTATATCCTACTTCTTTTATTGTATCTCTGACAATCTTTGGAATATCCACATAAGTGGTTGTCGTAATTTCTCCAGCAACTAGTACAAGACCTGTCGTAACAGAAGTTTCACATGCAACACGTGCATTTGGATCATTTAATAAAATAGCATCTAGGATGGAATCCGAAATTTGATCACAAATCTTATCAGGATGCCCTTCCGTTACAGATTCTGATGTAAATAGATGGCGAGTTTTAGACACGATGTTTCCTCCTTTTAACAGTATGGTTTCCTATATAAGTAACGGTACTCAATTCCTTCATGATGATAACGACTACGTAATGATATTAAGGCATCTTTACAACTATGAAATCTAAAAACACGCAATTCGCCTAAAAAATAAAAACCTTCCCTATTTCTTCAATGAGGAAAGGTTTTGTTATCATTCGAGCCTTTCACTCTTATCGCCCAAGGCAATTGCCCTGCAACAGGTTAGCACCTTGCTAACAAATTGTCAGTAGGTTGCTGGGTTTCATAGGGCCTGTACCCTCCACCATCTCAGGATAAGAGTATCCGTTCAATCTAAAATAATAGCGTAATAAGCTTGACATTGTCAATTAAGAAAAATTTGTGGATACACTTAATTGCTAGAATGCAATGCAGTCAGTTGGTATAAAATCTTGGTCATTTCGTTTTCCCATTCAACTTTTTTAATGATGGCCGTAGCACGATAATCACTTTCTAAAGAATGACGAACCTCTAAAGGAATATCAATTGGGTATAGTCTGTAACCATTTTTTTCGAGCGTGAACAAATTATCCTTCTCCCTTTTTTCCTTTCCTTTTGTCACTATCATCGTATTTAATTCAAACGGCATTCCCATTCTTGATTCCCCCTTTTCCATTCTACTTAATATATATCACATCTTTGTTTTTTCATCCAAAGGCAAAGGTCTCGGACGACTTCTCGATTAATAGCAGGCGGAAAATAATGAGTAAAATGTTTAAAATACCAAGTTTCTACTTGCTTCCCAAGTAACCGAAGTCTCTTTTCCAATCGTTTCGCATGTTCAACCGATACATTTTCATCAAGTTCACCGTGAATGATGAGGACAGGTGGCATCAGATTTTCTAATTCATACAGTGGTGTTCGTAATTCATATCCTGCTGGCTCTGTTTTCGGTGAGCCGCCAATGACACGCTTCATCATTCTTCTCATATCTTTTCGTTCTACATATGTAAGTGAAAGATCTGACACTCCTCCCCACGTTACAATAGAAGCTGCTTCAGGAAATTGTATCGCAGTAAAAAGCGCCATGACACCTCCTCTTGAGAAACCGAAAATATGAATGCGGTTTTCTTGAACGTTAGGGAGGTTTTTTAATAATTCAAATGCTGAAAATGCATCATTACGATCCTCACCTGCAAAATCCTCATTGCCTTCTCCACCACGATTCCCTCTATAAAAGGGAGCAAAAACAACAAACCCTTCTGAAGCAAATTGGGCAATTCTTGCAGGTCTCACCATTCCCACATTTTTTATTCCACCACGCAAGTAAAGAAACCCTTCATATATACCATTCTCTATCGGCTCGGCTAGTAAACCTTTTACCCTTAATCCTTGTGACATATAGGAGACTAAAAAAAGTCGCACTAGAGGATTAGGAGAAGGAAAATGTTGTTTATCAATTAATGTTCCATTCATGCTAATAGAGGTCTCCTTTACTAAAGAGTGCATTCCTTAATTGTCCAGCTCCAGCGCCTATCGACTAGCAAACTTCTTGCCCTTTTCTTTTGCGTAAGGAGGCCAGACTCGTTCCTCGCCGTGTTTCCTTTATCTCAAGTCTTAGGCCATCATAGGAACGTCGACTAAAACCGCAACTTCCTGTTGCGACGTCGACGGACCCACATCCTATGGGCCTGTACGTCGATGAACAGGCGCTTACGCTTTTCTTATAGGCTATCACACATTTTAGCTCAATTCATACTATATGTTAGCCCAGATTAATTCACAAGGAGGATCGCACAATGAAGGCATGGATAAAAACTGGAATCGTAGTCATCCTATCAACATTTATTCTTATGTCCATTACCGCTTGCTCACAAAAAGAAAGTAAAGTAAGAATTGCTGAAGTAACTCGATCAATATTTTACACACCGCAATATGTAGCCATTGAAAAAGGATTTTTTAAAGATGAAGGCCTCGATGTTGAACTAACCACTGCCTGGGGCGGAGATAAAACAATGACGACACTGTTGGCAGATGGGGCTGACATCGCACTTGTCGGGTCGGAGACATCCATCTACGTTTATGCGCAAGGTGCATCTGATCCGGTTATAAACTTTGCTGGATTGACAAAAACGGACGGCACTTTCCTTGTTTCTCGTGAAAAAATTGATGATTTTGATTGGGATATGCTGAAAGGTTCGACGTTTCTTGGTCAGCGTAAAGGTGGAATGCCACAAATGGTTGGGGAGTTTGTATTAAAAAAACATGGCATCGATCCCCATGCGGATTTGGAGTTAATCCAGAATATTGAATTCGCAAATATAGCAAGTGCCTTTGGTTCTGGAACAGGCAATTTTGTCCAGCTATTTGAACCAACAGCATCTATTTTTGAAAAAGAAGGAAAAGGACATATTATTGCCTCTTTTGGTGAAGAGTCGAGAGAAGTACCTTACACTTCATATATGGCAAAGGAAAGCTATATCGAAAAAAATAAAGACATTGTAGAAAAATTTGTTCGTGCCCTCTATAAAGCTCAAAAGTGGGTCGATGAAAATAGTCCAAAAGATATCGCTAAAGTCGTACAGCCGTTCTTCGAGGATTCCGAACTTGAAACATTAGAGGTCGTAGTTGAACGCTACAAGAGCCAAGGTTCTTTTGCAAAAGAAATGAAAATCACAAAAGAAGGTTGGACCAATTTACAAGCGATTATGGAAGAAGCTGGTGAACTACCAGAAAAAGTTGATTATGAAAAACTGGTAAATACAGAGATTGTCGATAAAGTAATGAAAAAATAAAGGAGGGCTTAAGCAATGGGTTTTTTAGAAGTTAAACAGGTCGCCCACTTTTATTTTACTCCCTCCACTGCAATGAAAGCTTTGGAGGACATTTCCTTCTCAATTGAAGAAGGTGAATTTATCTCCTTATTAGGACCGAGTGGATGTGGGAAAACGACGATGTTATCCATATTAGCCGGTCTTTTTCCTCCAACAAGAGGGAGTGTAACGATTGATCATGAATCGCCGGATGCGAACTCCAATTTAATCGGATATATGCTTCAACAAGATTATTTATTTCCTTGGAAAACGATTGAAGAGAACATTTTATTGGGATTAAAACTTAATGGTCGATTGAATGAAGAAACGAAAGAAGAGGCCCTCCATTTTCTAAAACAAATTGGGTTAGAAGGTGTTGAGAAACAATTTCCAAGACAGCTTTCTGGAGGAATGAGGCAGCGCGCCGCACTAGCTAGGACGATGGCCGTAAATCCGAAGCTCCTTTTATTGGATGAACCTTTCTCCGCCTTGGACTACCAGACAAAACTAAAACTTGAAGATTTAGTGTTTGAAACACTAAGATCCTATAAAAAAACAGCCGTGCTTGTAACTCATGATATTGGAGAGGCAATATCTATGAGTGATCGGATTTTACTTTTTTCTTCTAAGCCAGGGAGGATTCACAAAATATTTGAAGTACCTATAGAACTTCGTGCTGTTTCTCCATTTAAAGTCCGTAGCATGGAAGGCTACAACGAAATATTTCAAACTGTGTGGAAGGAGTTGGAAAGTCTTGAAGAAAATAACTGATCCACATCTCCTTCATGCAAAGTATAAACAAAAACTGGCCACAGAAAAAAAATGGGTGTTATTTTATCAGTTACTCATTTTCATTACCTTTTTTGCCTCATGGGAAATTGCCAGCAGACTCCATTGGGTAGATCCTCTCATTTTTAGTTACCCTTCGAAAGTGGCAAATCTATTTATCGAAAAAGCGGCTGATTCATCTTTATTCACTCATCTAAGTGTTACTGTTTTCGAAACATTGTTAGGATTTATTCTAGGGACAGTCCTTGGCACGATTCTTGCTGCAATTCTTTGGTGGTCTCCATTTTTATCAAAAATACTCGATCCCTATCTCGTCATTTTTAATGCAATGCCCAAAGTGGCTCTTGGCCCTATCTTAATCGTAGGACTCGGACCGGGTTTTACTTCCATCATCGCCATGGGAGCGATTATTTCAGTCATCATCACAACCATTGTCGTCTATACTTCTTTTCGCGAGGTGGATGGAAACTACCTAAAGGTTTTAAGAACGTTCGGCGCCTCAAGAAGACAAATCTTTCAAGAAGCAATTTTGCCGGCATCTTTTCCGACCATCATTTCTACTTTAAAAGTAAATGTTGGCTTATCTTGGGTAGGTGTCATCGTTGGAGAATTCCTAGTTTCCAAAAAAGGACTCGGATATATGATCATATATGGTTTCCAAGTATTTAACTTCACACTTGTAATGCTTTCCCTTCTACTCATCGCTATTGTAGCCACGATTATGTATAAAGTCGTTGAGTGGCTGGAAAAAAAGCTAATAAAAGACGCTGGAGAATAATGTGGCTGTCTCAAATGAGGCAGTCTCCATATTTCTCTATTATTTTGCTAATCGCAAGTGAAACAACCATGTCCTTCATAATAAAACTATATTCCGGATTCATTAACTCTTCTACGAGATTCCCTCCTTTTAAGACAGGACCATTCGTTTCCATAAAATGATCCCTTTTCTCCAAAGTGCTAATCTCAGCAAAAAAAACTGCTTTTACAAAAGGTTTGTTTTGTTTATCTTCAACGTAATATTCACCTATGTAGTCCAACGTTTCTGCAATGCCACCAGTTTCTTCATTCACTTCCCTTTTAGCGGCTTCTTCGATACTTTCCCCTGATTCCACTTTACCTCCCGGAAATTCCAAACCCCTAATAGGGTGTTCAGTTAGCAGCCATTTCCCTTTATAGCGAGATAGTACTAATACATGGCGCGCTTCAAGGGAGAATGCATTTTTTTCAAACGAAAAAACGACTTTATTTCCATTTGCATCGAAAAATTCTAACACAAATATCACTCCTCCTTCTCACTATACGATACTGTTGTTATGGAGAAAAGAGGAGTGCATGATTAATCATTCACTTGTAAAATTGTTTAAAATGTCCATACTCTCAATATGGTTTCTAGCTTCTTCATCCCCAAGCTGATGAATCATTTCATAAACTTTTATTAAGTTTTCATCGTGGATGTCATTGGTTGAATCGTTATGATATTCGATAAATGGTACGTGAGCCCGTAAAAAATCGTCTACACTATTCTCTTGATTAAAATTAAATAATTGTCTTAATCGAGTAATTTCTTCATCTGTAGCTTGAATTTTAAATTGCCATGGAGAGGCATTGGGGGTCGTCATTATTTCTCCTGCACCCACGGATATGTAATAGGTCTTTTTATTTTCCAAGGTAAGTACCTCCTAATTGACTAAAAATACTATGCATATTTTGCCGCACAGCTACTAATTTTATTCTTAACAAGGTTTTCGAGATTGTATCTATCAAATTTCGGGTATAGAAAATTATGGGTTGCTAGAAACTCACTTATATGGGATGATATCTTATGGTAAAGAGGTGACATAAATGAGATTGGTGGACGAACTATTCGCCATGTATCGAAATAAAATTACAGACGATGAAGAAGATTTAGATATGATTACATTTGCGGTTCTAGAACATTATAACCGCAATGAATTAATGGAGATTGTAAAAGACATGGATCAGCATGAACTCCAATATTTTATCCGTTTGTACTTACTGGAAACACTTAAAGGGAAGTTTGCCCAATTGGATGGGACACATTATACAAACTCCAGACATCTACACTGAAAGGATACATAAAAAATTCCTGAAAAAAACTTGGCTTCAGCGCCAAGTTTTTTTCTTATTTAAGATATGCTTTTAACATCCAATTATGCTTTTCTAGACTTTGTTGGATTGCGATTAACATATCACTAGTTGGATCGTCTCCCATATTGTCTGCTACTGCAATGCCTTCTTTTAATTCAGTGATTAAAACAGAAAAATCATTAACGAGAGATTGGATCATCTGATTTGCGTCTTCATTGCCCTCTGCCTCGCCAATACTAGCCAACTCAAGAGCCTCTTTTAATGTGGCTATAGGGCTTCCATCAAGGGCAAGGATTCTTTCGGCAAGTTCATCAATATTAGTATCCGCTTCATTATACAATTCCTCTAATTTCGCATGAAGAGCAAAGAAATTAGGTCCTTTTACATACCAATGATAATTATGTAGCTTCATGTAGAGAACGGTCCAATTCGCTACTTGCTTATTGACCATTTGAACCAACTTATTTGTATCTGACATTTTCATCATTCCTCCTATCGTTACTTTACCTTGCCTGTGCTTTTTCCAAACAATTGTATTTTCTCCTTACTTGAATGAAATTATGTTAAAATCACACTATAGCCTTCACGAAAGAAGCGATGATATTGAAGAAGATTTTAATCATGATGATTCGATTTTATCAAAAAATTATATCGCCATTAAAACCACCAACTTGCCGGTTTTATCCAACCTGCTCGCAATATGGCATTGAAGCGATTCAGCGTTTTGGTGCATTGCATGGTGGTTTTTTAACGATAAAAAGAATTTTAAAATGCCATCCTTTCCATCCAGGCGGAATCGATCCAGTACCTGAAAAAAAGCAATAATATTTCGTCACGATTGGAAAAGATGTGATTATTTTCGTTTCATTCCCTCTCATAACATCTCTAACAAAGCCAAAGCTATAGATGTATCCTATTCTGAGAAGGAGTGATACAATTGGCTGATGATGTATTATGTGAAGTAGAAAACTGTCAATATTGGGCAAAAGGCAATCGTTGCTCAGCGGACCAAATTTATGTTGTAAGCCACACTGGAAAAAAAGCAGAGACAGAGCGTGAAACGGACTGCCAAACGTTTAAACATAAATAAAAGAGGGAAGGCGAGTTACACTCCCTTCCCTTTTACATATTCTTCATAAGAAATCGCAACTTCCTTTAATCTTTTTCGATTGATCGAATAACCCATTCCATGTCCTGTTGGCACTGAAATCATTCCATCATTCACTTCAACATAAGGTTCAATGATATCTTTTTCCCAATAATGTTGAGAAGATACAATATCACCCGGTATTGTAAAACCTTCCAGGGTAGCAAGGGCGATATTATGTGCTCGAGAAACTCCAAATTCAATCATTCCCCCACACCATACTTGGATATGATGTTCAACGCATAAATCATGGATACGCTTTGCATTTTCCAACCCGCCGACTCGCCCTATTTTTATATTTATGATTTGGCAGCTGCCAAGCTTGATAGCACTGTACGCATCGTGAAAACTAGTAATACTCTCATCCAAACAAATGGGAGTGGAGATATGCTTTTGCAAAGTGGCGTGGTCCACCATATCCGTTACGGAAAGTGGTTGTTCAATCATCATTAATTGGAACTCATCTAACGCTTTCAACCGCTCCATATCTTCCAGTGTATACGCCGAATTCGCATCTGCCATTAGTGGAAGATTGGGATATTCCTTTCTAATTGCTTTCAAAAAATCAATATCGTTTCCCGGACTTATCTTCACTTTTATTCTCTGATAGCCCTCTTCTTGAAATTTTTCAATTTGTTTTATGGCTGTTTCTACATCTTGTGTTGCGACAACAGCACCTGTAGGAACTTCCTTTCGATTGCCTCCAAGTAATGTAGAAAGTGGTTTAGCTTGTTTTTTTGCGTATAAATCCCAGATAGCCGTCTCCATCCCGGACTTAGCCATTTCATTCCTTCGTATAGTATCGAATAGGCTAGAAACTTCATTTGGATGATTGATTTTCTGATTAAACAGCCACGGAATAATAAAATCTTTTAACATATGCCATTCAGTTTTAGTTGTTTCCTCAGTGTACCACGGAGTTGAAAAAGCTACCGCTTCACCGAATCCGGAAACGCCATCTCGGTCTATCACCTCGATGATGATTGATTGTCTATTTTTTAAGGTGCCAAGATGGGTAGAGAATGGCTTTTTTAAAGGCATTTCTATAAGTGATAAACGGACACGTTCTATATGTAACATTTATTTTTTTCCCTCGATTAACAACCGTAATTTTTCACGCACTAATTTATTCGCGGCATTCCGTGGCAATTCCTTCACTCGTATGATTCGTTTCGGAATTTTATAGGAAGCCAATCTTTCTCGGCAAAATTGAAGCAGCTCTTCTTCCAATAATTCCTTCCCTACAACAAAAGCATATGCGACTTGCCCCCATGTCGGATCACTCATTCCTACAACTCCAGCTTCATCAATAGCTTCATGTGCCATCAGCACAGCTTCGATTTCAGCAGGATATACATTTTCTCCACCTGATATGATTAAATCAGAGCGGCGATCTTGCACATATAAAAATCCATCTTCATCTAAATAGCCAAGATCTCCTGTTAGAAACCAACCATCCTGTAAAGACTGCTTCTGATTTAAATATCCCGGTGTAATGTTCGGCCCTTTTAGAGCAATTTCTCCAGTTTCTCGAGCATCCGCTGTTTTACCATCGGTCCTCACGATTTTTATTTGTGCTGGAAATAATGGTTTCCCCGCAGACCCAAGCTTTGTAAAACTATCCTCAGGTGATAACGTAACGATTTGGGAAGCCGTTTCCGTCATCCCGTAGGATTGAAAAACAGGGATATTCTTTGCCGCACATTTTTCTAATAATGGCAATGGTGCTGGACCTCCTCCAAGCAACATGCAGCGGAAATTTTCATGGTATGTTTCATCTTGTAAATCCAACAGCATTCGATTCAGCATGGCAGAGACGACAGACATAATCGTCACTTTTCCACTCTGCAATAATGAATTAGCATGCTTTTCATTGAATTCTTCCATTAAATAAACTGGAATCCCATATATGACACTTCTCATTAAAATGGAAAGTCCGCTTATATGAAAAAGAGGGACAGCACATAACCATGCATCATTTTCTTGGATCCCGAGATTCAATGATGAACCAGTAGCACTCCACCAATGATTTCCATATGTTTGTCGAACTCCTTTCGGTTTACCGGTAGTTCCTGAAGTGTACATAATGGAACAAATTTCATCAAGATCAAAGTCGGACCGTACAGTACCTGTATTCTTTTGAGAGGAAGACATAATTTTATCTATTGAATAAGCTTTTAGGTCTACTGAATTTTCAAGTTCTTTCACAGTTGTATAAAAGTCGTGGTCAAAAAATAAAATATCTGTGCCACTATCTTTTATCTGATAACTTATTTCGGTTGCTGTAAGGCGGCTATTAAGAAATACAATTTCAGCTCCCAGCGATTGTAAGGCATGAATCAAAAATACAGTCGTTGGACGATTTTTCACAAGGATAGCAACCCTAGAATGACGGGACACAGAATATCCATTTATTCTCATGACCAGTTCATAAACACGATCTTTCATTTCAAGAAAAGTCCATGATCGTTCATTAAAGACAAGTGCTGTCCGTTCCGGTGTCAGATAGGCTCTTTGCAGCAGCCAATTTGGAATCATTTCTCCCATTATGCGGGGGCCTCCTAAAAATAAAATAAGAGCCTGAATGGGTATTTCCATCAGGCTTGAAAATTAGCGTATTAAGGGAATCTCGGGAATTGCCCAAAGTCGGGCTTGCGCTTTTCTTTAAATGCATCGCGTCCTTCTTTCGCTTCATCCGTCGTATAATAAAGAAGTGTCGCATCGCCTGCCAGTTGTTGAAGACCTGCAAGACCATCCGTATCAGCGTTAAATGCTGCTTTTAAGAAACGTAAGGCAGTAGGGCTCTTTTCAAGCATTTCTTCACACCATTTTACCGTTTCTTCTTCTAATTGCTCAAGTGGTACGACTGTGTTGACTAGACCCATATCAAGAGCTTCCTGAGCATTATATTGACGGCACAAGAACCATATTTCTTTCGCTTTTTTATGGCCGACGATACGAGCCAAATAGCCAGAACCATATCCAGCATCGAAGCTTCCTACTTTTGGTCCTGTTTGTCCGAAAATCGCATTATCGGCAGCAATTGTTAAATCACAGACAACATGGAGAACATGTCCTCCTCCGATTGCGTACCCTGCAACCATGGCTACTACTGGTTTCGGAATCACTCTTATAAGTCTTTGCAAGTCGAGGACGTTTAAGCGTGGAATATTATCTTCTCCAACATAGCCACCATGACCGCGGACTTTTTGATCGCCACCAGAGCAGAATGCTTTTCCGCCCGTTCCTGTTAAGATAATGACACCAACATTTTCATCGTCACGGGCATATGCAAATGCGTCGATTAATTCCATTACTGTTTTTGGTCTAAATGCGTTATGTACTTCCGGTCGATTAATTGAAATTTTTGCTATCCCATTATATGTCTCATATAAAATATCTTCGTATTCTCTTTCCTTCGTCCAATTATATCCCATTTTTCATTTCCTCCTTTTATGAAATTTTACACAAAAACTCCTTCACTATTGTACCAAATTTTTTTGGATCCTCCACGTGAATTGCATGTCCTACTTCATTCACTTCGACAAGGTCCGCATTTTTGATTAATAATTGCATTTCTTTTGATATCCTACAAAACTTCGAATCCAGTTCACCACAAAGTAATAATACAGGCATATCCAATGCAGCAAGCTCATCCCAATACGAAGGCTGCGCACCTGTGCCCATTCCTTTTAAACTATTCGCTAAACCAATCGGATTGTTTGCAAGCCGTTGTTGCCGAATTTGCTCACGAGCTAGAATATTTATATTTTTTTGCGTTTTAAATAAAGGGATATTCTCCCAATAATCAACAAATTTTTCAATTCCATCTCGCAAGATTTTATCACTCAGCTGTTCATCTGCTTGGACACGTAATCTTCTCTCTTCTTCCGTTCTTAAACCTGGAGAGGTACTCTCAAGAACGAGACTTTTCACTCGTTCAGGGTTAGCAATCGCATAGCTTAGAGCTAGCCTTCCCCCCATCGAATAACCGAGCATATGTGCTTTTTTTAACGATAAATGGTCCAAGATTCCATTTATTTGGGAAACGACTTGTTCCATTCTATATTTGCTTACATCAGGCGGAGATGAAGTTTTCCCATGACCGATAATATCAATACGTATGACTTGAAAGGAATCGATTAAATATTGTTTAATTGGATTCCATGTTGAATGATCACCTGTAAACCCATGCAAAAGTATCACGGGTTCTCCCTTTCCAGATACCTCATAATAATAATCAATGCCATCGACGATTATATTCATTGTTCAGCATCCAGTAGGAATAAGTTTATTTCCTGGGAAACCTTCTCCCACATTTCACGATGAGAGGACAAGTTTCTTTCACGATCTGTCGGAATTTCGATCACATTTAATCCTTCGTAACTGATGGAATCTAAAATGGCCATTTTCAATCCTTCCCAGTCGAGGATTTTTGTATATTGGCCGTGATACATCTGTACTGCATGTTCATAATTCAAGCCGGTAGGTGTTCCAAATAACACTTCAAAATGCTTAGGCTCACCATACTGTGGTAAATACGAGAAGATTCCACCACCGTCATTATTTAGCAAAATGATTGTCATGTTCAATTTGTGTAATTTTGCCATCAATAAACCATTTAGATCATGAAAAAACGAAAGGTCACCAATGACTAGAAAAAGCGGTCGTTTATAGACAGATGCCCCTAAGGCGGTTGATACAACGCCATCGATTCCATTTGCTCCCCTATTGGCCATCACCGTAATATTTTTACTATTTTTATGGAAAAACGAATCGATGTCCCTAATCGGCATACTATTTCCTACAAATACGGTGCTGTCAACAGGGAGGAGATTCACTAGCTCATAGACTGCTTTTCCTTCTTCTAGCTCTTCAATTAATTGCATATGATTAAAAATCGTTTTTTTTGCAATGTCATCCATTTCCAACCATGTTGATAGCCAGTTAGATGACTTTTTATCTTGAATTAAAGTAGCAAGTTCTGTACAAAAAGCTGTTTCGTTACAATGAATCATCGTTGTCCCTACATAGTTCGGATCTCTCCATTTAGATCCACTATCCACAACGATATGGTATGTATCATTTAAACTTTTCATAAAAATTGAAAGTGACTTTGATACTGGCGCTCCCCCAAAGCGGATAATCACTTCCGGTTTAAGTTCAGTCACAACTTTTTTCGCTCTTAAAATGGCGTCATAACTATCGACGACAGTCGTTTCAGACAAAGAACTACTTCTAAGCTGCGAAAGCGGGTCGGCTAAAATAGGAAAACTAAGCTTTCTCGCTAAGGTTGTAACAGCTTCAGTGAAACCATCCTCTTCGATTTTTCCGCAGATGATTAATCCTTTCTCTGTTCCCTGCAATTGTTCGGCAATGTTTTTCATTTTTCTATATGGAAGAAAAAGGATGCTGTCTTCAATTGTAATCGTAGCCTCTTCTTCATTAAAAGGGTAAGGGTCAAGCAAAGGCAGAAGCGGCTCACGCAAAGGAAAATTTAAATGGACTGGACCTCTGTTATCCCCTATTGCTTCTTTCACTGCCCTAATCGCTGTTGTTTTAGCATAACGAAGCTGAGCTGTTCCCACTTCCGGCAAGGCCATTTCTGCAAACCATTTTACATGGCGCCCGTATAAATGGAGCTGATCAATGGCTTGCGGTGCACCGACATCGCGCAGCTCATGAGGACGATCCGCCGTCATCACAATTAATGGCACACCTGAAAGACTTGCTTCTATAACAGCAGGATAATAATTGGCAGCAGCAGTTCCCGAAGTGCAGAGCAAACCAACTGGATTTCCTGAAGCTTTTGCAAGTCCTAAAGCAAAAAATGCGGCAGAGCGTTCATCCACATTCATATATACTTTTACATCACGATGTTCTGAAAACATTAATGCGAGAGGAGTTGAGCGTGAACCAGGACTAATGACAACATCTTTTATCCCAGCTTGGACAAGACCTGTTATAAATGCAGCAAGATATTTTGTAAGTGCCTCTTGATGGCTCATATACTCTCTCCTCCAGTTGCTTTCAACATAGGCTGGAATTTTATTCTCGTTTCTTTTAATTCATCTTCCGCAACGGAATCAGGCACTAGTCCACATCCCGCATATAAATATGCTTTATTTCCATTTAACAAGCCTGAACGGATGCCGACAGCAAATTCTCCATTCCCTAGATAATCCGTCCAGCCAATGGGCCCAGCATAAAAACCACGGTCCATGTTTTCTTTATCTCGAATGATCTTTAAGGCTGCCTTCGTTGGAACTCCCCCTAAAGCAGGAGTAGGATGCAATTTCTCTACCACATTTAATATTGAAAAATCATTATTTGCTTTTCCCGTTACGGGCGTATATAAATGTTGTATGTCTGGCGTTTTCATTAGGGTTGGTTCTTTAGGGATATTAATTTCCGCGCAATAAGGCTTGAGTGCATCTTCTACCATCGATACGACCAACTCATGTTCAAATAGGTTCTTATGATCTTTTAACAGCATTTCGCCAAGCTTTTGATCCTCTTCTTCATTATGGTTTCGACCGATTGAACCAGCTAAACATGTAGATAAAACATCATCACCTGTTTTTTTAATAAGTCTTTCAGGAGATGCACCTAGAAAACAATAATCATCTACTTCAAGTGCAAATATAAAACTAGTCGGTTGCTGTTCAATTAATTGTTTAATGACATAAGACGATTGTGCATTGTCCTCGAACTCAAGTAATAGTTTTCGTGCAAAGACAACTTTTTTAACGTCCGTCGTCTTTAATACATGTACAATTTCTTCTACTGAACGAACCCATTTCTTTGGCGCAACTTCTTTAAAAGATTTTATTTTTATAGGCTTTGCCGTCTTTAAATTCTTTTCCATCTTTAATTCTTTTAAGAAATGGTCGGCCTTTAGATGAAGCGACTCAATATTAATATGATCATCATCTGAGAGTACATTAATCGTCAAATAATATTGACCTTCTGCAATAGTTAACATATAAGACGGCAAGTATAAAATAGAATGTCCAAAATTTTCCCATTCCATTTCATGCTCACTGTATGGATCGAACGAAAATCCTCCAAATAAAAGTGGTCCTGTACCAGGGACTCCTGAAGGATTATCAATTTTCGCCTTTTTTATGAGCTGGTTCCACTGGATGTTTGTTATCTGAAATCTTTTATCAGCATCATCCGCTGAAATGGCAGAGGCAATTCCTAGTCCTACCGTCCATAAAAGTCCATCAGAGCTCTTCCAGAAAAATCTTTTTCCTTTAAAAGTAGAAGATTGATAATTAAAAAAGTCTAACGGATCATAAAAATCTATGGGGAAGGTATAGCTTAAAAGTTTATTTTTCCCATCAAGTTTCGTCTGTAAAATATCCAGGGACGTCTGTGTTAATAATTTTGTCAACATAATCTCTCCAAAAACATTATTACTAATTCACTTCTTTTATTATATATGAATATTGAAGCTAAATGTAGCAATCATGCTTATGGAAAACATTTCTCTCACTTCTCTAATGAAATGGATTGACACAAGCTTACTCATTACCTACACTTTAATAGGTGAAGATGTTTCGTTGCAAGGTTTATCATTTGGGTAATTTTTTTATGTATCATTTTAAGGGAGAGAAATGTAATGAATATACAAACTAACTCTGTCGTTCAGGCAGATAAAGGTTGGCGGATTTGGTGGCAACTAAGTCGCCCTCATACATTGACAGCAGCTTTTATTCCTGTTTTGTTAGGAACGGCATTGGCAATAAATAATGGCCCAATTCATATTCCGATATTTATTGCAATGCTCGTCGCAAGCTTACTTATTCAAACAGCTACGAATATGTTTAACGAGTATTTTGATTATGCTAGGGGCCTTGACAACGAAGATTCCGTTGGGATCGGCGGCGCCATCGTTCGAAACGGAGTAAAGCCAAAGACTGTTCTAAACCTAGGTTTTCTTCTTTTCGGAATATCCATCATATTAGGTTTTTATATTGCAATGAGCAGTAGTTGGTGGATTGCGGTCGTTGGTCTAATTTGCATGGCAGTAGGATACTTTTATACAGGTGGACCCAAACCTATTGCCTACACTCCATTCGGTGAATTAATGTCTGGATTTTTTATGGGTGTTGTCATCATACAAATTTCTTATTTTATTCAGACTGGTAATATTTCAAAAATCAGTATTCTCGTATCCATCCCAGTTTCCATTTTAATTGGTAGTATTTTGCTAGCGAATAATATACGGGATTTGGACGGGGATCAGGAAAATGGCAGGAAAACTCTCGCCATTATTATTGGAAGACAAAAAGCCATTGGCCTTTTAGCTGCTATGTTTATCTTTTCATACAGTTGGATTATTTTTTTAATACTTTTTACAGAAACCTCTTTTTGGCTTTTAATTACCTTTATTAGCATCCCGAAAGCTTTGAAAGCTGTTAAAGGCTTTATTGGAAAAACAGAACCAGTACAAATGATGCCAGCGATGAAAGCAACAGCCCAAACGAATACAATATTTGGTTTTCTGATGGCAGTTGGACTTTTCATAAGCTATTTTTCTTAAAACACTTGTCTATATAGCAAGTGTTTTTTTAATATGTTTACTATTTTGTAAAAAAAGGAAACTATAAGGAAACGGTTGTTTACAAACAATAGGTTCATACTAAAAAGGAATTGATTATAAAGGACGTGATGTAAATGTTGACACAAAAGCAATTAGCACATTTAAAAACTGAACTTTTAGAGATAAAAAAGCAATTAACGGAAGATATTCATCAAGATGAAGAAGTAGTTGGAAGTGGAAACGCAAGGGAAAGAGAATTATCGATGTACGATAACCACCCTGCAGATATGGGAACTGAGCTTTTTGAACGGGAAAGAGATTTCGCTTTGAGTGTACATTCCGAATCGGAACTAGTAAAAGTAGATCAAGCACTTGAAGCGATGGAAGCCGGGACGTATGGAAGATGTGAAGTTTGTGGAAAAGATATTCCTTATGAGAGACTAGAAGCCATTCCAAATACTACATTTTGTGTAGAACATTCACCTGAACAAATGTTACACGAGGACCGCCCTGTTGAAGAACAATTATTGAAACCGGCAACAGATAATTCTTTTGCTTTCCGCGATAAAAGGAGTTCTGTAAAAGATTATCAAGATAGTTTCCAGGAAGTGGCGAAGTACGGTACATCTGAAACACCTTCTGATTTTGAAGGAGACTTTAATGATTATAATGATTTGTATGAAGGTGACATAAAGGATGGATTTGTTGAGGAATACGAAACCTTTACGGGGACTGATATAGACGGAAAAGATATAAAATCCTACAATTCTGAAGAAAAAATGGAGTATGAAGAAATATTGGATAAAGAAGGAATTGAAGCACCGTTTGGAGATGTTCCATATAAATATACGGACGGCTATGTTGATGATGAAGACTAGTTTCAATAATTGTGAATTCATATATAAAAGAACCATCTGACAATATCAGATGGTTTCTTAATGAGATGACCCCTACGGGATTCGAACCCGTGTTACCGCCGTGAAAGGGCGGTGTCTTAACCGCTTGACCAAGGGGCCAAAGTAATATGTATGGCGGAGAAGGAGGGATTTGAACCCTCGCGCCGCTTACGCGACCTATGCCCTTAGCAGGGGCACCTCTTCAGCCTCTTGAGTACTTCCCCACACAGAACTCCGCAGGTAGGATTCGAACCTACGACCGATCGGTTAACAGCCGATAGCTCTACCACTGAGCTACTGCGGAATGGTGGGCCTGAGTGGACTCGAACCACCGACCTCACGCTTATCAGGCGTGTGCTCTAACCAGCTGAGCTACAGGCCCATATTAGAATATGGAGCGGGTGAAGGGAATCGAACCCTCATCAACAGCTTGGAAGGCTGTGGTTTTACCACTAAACTACACCCGCATAAAATTATATTAACACAAAATATTTTGGGGCGACTAGTGGGAATCGAACCCACGATGTCGGAGCCACAATCCGATGCGTTGACCATTTCGCCATAGCCGCCATTCTTTTGCATCGTATAATTTAAATGGTGGCTCAGGACGGAATCGAACCGCCGACACAAGGATTTTCAGTCCTTTGCTCTACCGACTGAGCTACTGAGCCACTATGAATAAAAATTATGGCGGTCCGGACGGGACTCGAACCCGCGACCTCCTGCGTGACAGGCAGGCATTCTAACCAACTGAACTACCGGACCAGGGTTTTTTCAAGTTTCACTTGAAAATAACCTACATTATTTTTCGAGTTTACTCGAAAATTACTTACATTACTTTTCAAGTTTACTTGATAGTAAGTTAATTGCGGGGGCAGGATTTGAACCTGCGACCTTCGGGTTATGAGCCCGACGAGCTACCGGACTGCTCCACCCCGCGACAATAATAAGATAAAACATATGGCGGAGGAAGAGGGATTCGAACCCCCGCGCGGTTTAACCCGCCTGTCGGTTTTCAAGACCGATCCCTTCAGCCAGACTTGGGTATTCCTCCACGAATAAAAATGAAATGGTGGACCTTGTAGGACTCGAACCTACGACCGGACGGTTATGAGCCGTCTGCTCTAACCAGCTGAGCTAAAGGTCCAATAATATGGTAGCGGCGGAGGGGATCGAACCCACGACCTCACGGGTATGAACCGTACGCTCTAGCCAGCTGAGCTACGCCGCCATATTGTTAGTATACATAAAAATGGTGGAGCCTAGCGGGATCGAACCGCTGACCTCCTGCGTGCAAAGCAGGCGCTCTCCCAGCTGAGCTAAGGCCCCAAACAAATATTTTAAATGGTCGGGAAGACAGGATTCGAACCTGCGACCCCTTGGTCCCAAACCAAGTGCTCTACCAAGCTGAGCTACTTCCCGAAATATTATTTAAACAACTATTGGCGCGCCCGAAAGGAGTCGAACCCATAACCTTCTGATCCGTAGTCAGACGCTCTATCCAATTGAGCTACGGGCGCATGTATGGGATGTATTTCCCTTGAGCGGAACGATTTTGTTAAATCTAAAATCGTTTTATGCCGAGGACCGGAATCGAACCGGTACGGTAGTCACCTACCGCAGGATTTTAAGTCCTGTGCGTCTGCCTGTTCCGCCACCCCGGCGTTAGTTGGAGCGGAAGACGGGATTCGAACCCGCGACCCCCACCTTGGCAAGGTGGTGTTCTACCACTGAACTACTTCCGCGTATTAACAACGCTCAAAAATTTACTAATGCGGGTGAAGGGAGTCGAACCCCCACGCCTTACGGCACTAGATCCTAAGTCTAGCGTGTCTGCCAGTTCCACCACACCCGCGTTATGGTAAGTTATTTTGCTAAAGCAAAAAACTTTGGTGAGCCATGCAGGATTCGAACCTGCGACCCTCTGATTAAAAGTCAGATGCTCTACCGACTGAGCTAATGGCTCGTACATAATATAGAAAAC
>NZ_JAIAZY010000001.1 GCF_019459225.1 Bacillus sp. IITD106 | reverse complement strand
TTAAATAAATAAGGTACCTTCGAGCCTTCATCCCAAAAGCGTTCATATCCATTATTCAAAAGGTCGCGATTCACGATACTGTTGTAAGTAATGGATCCGCTTCCATTCACTGGTTGGCGCAGACCATTATTTTCGGCTGATGTTACATTGTACGAATAACCGTAAAATGGAACACCCATTACAAGCTTTTTAGCAGGGACGCCAGCATCCAAATAGGCTTGTACGCCTTTATCGACACTGTATGTTTTCCCATTATCATCGAACAGCGGAGCCGTAAAATCAGCAACCGATTCCCAAGTTCCGTGAATATCATACGTCATGATTTGGACGTAATCCAAATATTGGTGAGTTAAGCCGAGTGAAGCATTGTTGGCAAATGAAGCAGTCGCCCCGCCTGCAATTGTAAGAAGATAATGCTTACCGTCTTTTTCACCTTGCTCGTCCAATTTTTCACGCACTTTTTTTAATAAAAGTGGGAAGTTATCTTTATCCGCTGGATTTGGATATGTTCCGGGTCCACCGCCAGTAACTGGGTATTCCCAATCCAAGTCAACGCCGTCAAAGCCATTTTTAATGATAAAATCTACGGCACTTTCTGCAAATATCGCACGAGATTCTTCATCGGCAGCGGCTTCCGAGAAGTTTGCCGAACCACCCCAGCCACCAATAGAAATTAATGTTTGTAAATGTGGATATTTTTCTTTTAATGAAGCAAGGTCTTCAAAGTTAATTGGATCCTGGATAGGGTCACTCATCACGACCTTCAAATCATTACTAATTACCGCAAAGGCATAATTAAGATGGGTTAAGCGGCTTGCATCCAAATCCCTCATAATGTTAAAAGATCCGTACGTCGACCAGCCGGCTAAGTATCCAACAATACGATTGGCTGGTGGTGTATCTGCTGGCTCCCAAATCGGATCAACCTTAAAATCAGATTCATTGTCAACTAAAAAGACATTTGTCACTGTTTTTGACTGCCCGAGGTTGTCAGTAGCTACCGCTTTGATCATGACATTCCCTTCAGGAGCGGATGTAGTGTCCCAATTGACAGAATAGGTATTCCCATCTTTTTTAACGTCAGGAAATTTCCAATAATCGGTTTCAGGTGCTCCGAATGTTTTTACATAAAAAGCTACGTTTTCATTTGCTTCTACACTCAATTGCACCGTACCAGAATACCCCTTGCTGCCCGGCGTTACCCCTTTTGGTCCGGATGCCTCAACGGGACTAATGGTAGGCAGGGTATCCATACCCCCATCCTTAGTTGAAATAAGAACGGAAACGGAGCTTTCATCAATTGAGATATTATCGTAAACATCTTTTGTTTTAATGCGGAAATGATATAATTCTCCGGCTATTAAACCATCAATCTTGTAAGAAGTATCTTTTGTCTCGCCGATTTGAATTCCATCTTTATATATGAGGTATTTGTAAACATTTTGAGCGGTCGAAGGTGACCATGATAATGTTACACTTGTAGCAGTTCTCGATGTGAGTGTCAGATCATATGGTGCTACTCGAGCATTTGGTTCTTCGTAATTTTTTACAAAGATCTCTCTTGTAATGACCTCCGTTTCCCCGGAAGTATAGTTGATAACCATTTTTAAAATATATTTTCCATCAGGTACCCAAGGGTTCCCAGTCGGCCAGCTCCACGAAAATCCAGAGGTTTGCGTAATATAAGGGTAATAATTTTCTTCGGGTTCATTAATGGCTTTTGCGTAAAAAGTGACATCTTTAACCGGTTTTGAAGGGTCTGGTACGGCTGTCACGAGCGGATTGCCTTTAACGGTATCCCCACCTTCTGTAATGGTCGTAACGTCAATATAAGATTGGGAATCACCAGTAGATGTCTCGGCAGCTGCTGTCGGGTTTGAATCTCCAAAAACATTTCCAATCAAAAGTAATAATAGAGCAAAAATAGGCAACCTTTTTTTCACATTTTTACCTCCTCAATACTCTTTTTTTAAACTTACTAAGACTAGTAAAATCACTCACACTCCTTTTCATTAAGTGAATTATTGTTTCAATTTAATTATAAAACATTTAAAATATTATTCCGGACTATTATGAATACTCCAAAAAAATCGTTCTTTTAACATAGGGAAAAATAACCAAATGTTTTCATGTTTGCTAGACAAGATAAAAAGGGGTATCACAAAAGGTTAGTTTTCACTGACTTTTTGGACAGCCCCAAATTACCGACCTATTTTTTTGTCTTCACTTTTTTCGCATCATTACTTTCCACACCTGTATGCGAAATGGACGTTACGCCGTACGTATATCTTTTATTTGGGTCGATATCATGATCGACGAAAGTTGTGACCCCATCTTTACTATATACGATACCAGCGATATTTTCGGGATTGTTATAGTCTCCATCGTTATTACCTTCGAAACGATAGATAACGTATTTCTTTGCATCTGTCCGTTTCTTGTTATCAATTGTAATAGTAATAGATTCTCCATGTTGATCTGCACTTACGTCAAGCGGCTTTTTCGGCTCGTTCGCTCCAAGCCAAGAGGTTGCTGGTGTCAGGGTTTTCGTGTTATACATTTCCTTACTAATGATATCTTGATAGCCGATTGGGTTGTTCAAGATATCTCTCAATGTAAAATGCATTTGCCCTTTTGCAATACCATTTGCCCGATTATCAAGAATTTGCTCAGGAAGCTCACGTGCATTATTCCATGCCGTATCAAAGTTATTATTAACTTTATAGTCTGCCATTCCAATATAAAGATTGATTGGGTGGACAAGGGCTTGAGTTTCTGCTTGTCTACTCCACCAATCTAAAAGAATGGAGTAGTTGGCAATAGCGAGTTCTCTAGACCAATAGATTTGTGGGGTAAGATAATCGACAGATCCATCACGAATCCACTGAAGAGAATCTGCGAAAAGATTATCGTAATGAGCTCCGCCGTCTGTCTCACTTCCATTTGGGTCGTCTGCAATATTTCTCCATATTCCGGATGGTGAGATACCAAATTGAACCCATGGCTTGATATCTTTTATGTTTTTGTAAATAGCTTTGACAAGTTGGTTGACATTATTTCTCCGCCAGTCTCCAATATCAGTGAAGTCACCGCCATATTTATCAAATGTTTCTTCATCTTCGAAATTAACTCCCGGATAGAAGTAATCATCCATGTGGACGGCATCCACATCGTAATTTTCAACCAACTCTTTGACGGCATCAACCAAGTATTCTTGGACCCCAGGAATTCCTGGATTTAAATAATATTGAGCTCCGTGTTTTACTACCCAATCAGGATGCTTCTTAGCAATATTGTCGCTTGTCAAATCATCAAGCCCTTGGCTCGCCATAGTAACACGGTATGGATTGATCCAAGCATGAAGTTCCATTCCATGCTCATGAGCTGTATCTAGCATAATTTGCAGTGGATCATATCCCGGATCAATTCCTTGTCCCTTACCTGTAATATATCTGGACCAAGGTGCTAATTTGGAAGGATACAAGGCATCAGCTGTCGGTTTAACTTGGAAAACAATTGTATTAAAGTTCTTTTCTTCAAGCGTTTTAACGGTTGATTGAACCCATTTAGTATATTCTGCTTCATTCATGCCGGGTTTCAAATCGATATTTGTAACGGTGGAAATCCATGAGGCACGCATTTCATACTTAGGAGGTACATGGCTTGCAGCAAAAGAGCTGCCAACATGAGTAGAAAACATAGTGCTTAAAAGTATACCAATGATAAGAGCCTTACCAATTTCTTTTTTCATTCTCAACCTACCTCTCTTTTTATTTTTTGTCGTGATGGCTTGTCCATGTTTAGAATGACTAATGGTACATTTCACCACCTTCTCCAATTCATCTGGTGAATTGCTGTTTCAATTCGATTATAAAACAATTAAAATTTTATTCCAGATAATTATGAATAATCTCAATAAATCGTTCTTTTAGCATAGGGGAAAATAACCAAGTGTTTTCATGCTGAAAAATTTTACCGGGATTGGTTTCATGATCCTTTAGCTGAAACGGAGTATGGCAATTTTCATCCTATGGTTGACCTGACATTGCAATTGCAACCTGCGACTGCTCACCGAGTGTATGATGAATTTGATGAATCTAATATTCGGAAAAATGGAGATGGCAGTTTTACCGTTACGGTTACCTATCCAGAAGATGAATGGGTGTATATATTATCCTTCGGGGATTCCGCGGAGGTCATCGAGCCGGAACGTGTCAGAGACAAAATCAAAGCAAGGTTAGAAAAGATGCTGCTCAAGTACGGTTCAAAAGAAAAATGAATTTTTTAATATGACATACTGTTGTCATATTCATCATGTTAAGCTGGACTTAAACAATACAAAGGAGTGATTGCTTTGAGTAAAAAAGTAGAGTATAAAAAGGATTTTAAGCACCTCTATATGCCGAAAACGACGCCGGAAATTGTGGAAGTTCCCAAAATGCCGTTTTTTATGGTCAGCGGTTCCGGGGATCCCAACGGTGAAGAATTTGCAAGGGCAACAGAAGCCTTGTACAGTTTAAGTTATGCGGTGAGAATGTCTTATAAGAGTGATGATGTGCCAGATGGATTTTATGAATACACCGTTTTTCCACTTGAGGGTGTGTGGGACTTGCTTGATTATTCAAAGCCCTCGACAGACAAAAGCAATTTTAAATACACTATTATGATTCGCCAACCCGACTTTTTGACAGAAAAAGGATTTGAGCGATTTTTGGAACAGATGAAAAGGAATAAGGCAAACCCGTTTCTAGAAAAAGTCCGGTTTGAACAAATGACAGATGGATTAAGCTGTCAAATGATGCACATTGGAAGCTTCGATGATGAACCGAAAAGTTTTGAGCGAATGGAAGCGTACTGTGAAGAGAATGGATACAGTCGGACAAGCAAAATTCATCGGGAAATCTATTTGTCAGATCCCCGAAAGACTGAACAAGCAAAGTTGAAAACGGTGTTAAGGTTTCATGTACAAAAACGATAAGAGTCAGCATCGATTGAGATATTTTAGTTGGTCGAAAAAATTATAAAGCACGAACTAAAATGTAAACCGTCCTTATTATTAAAAGGGCGGTTTATGCTATGCCCACCTATTAAAGATGCACGTTTCATTGAAATAAGCGGACTAGACTATTAAATTAGATGCTTACATTAATGAATCCTAAGAATCTATAACTTTCGGATGCATTCTGTTAAAATATGACATATAGCTTAATTTTTAGTATAGTAAAAATTTGGTAAATAAATGGAAGTTGATTGATAAAAGAATAAGGAAGTGAATTAGTTTAATGGATACAAATATAGAACAAGACAAAGAATTATCTCTAGAATTATACCATTTTTTTAAAGAAAAGACATGGTCGCTGACAGAAGAATGGTACGATTTATTAGACAAAAGCGACCCGACAGGTATCTATTCCTCTAAAGATCCAACTGTAATAAAAGAAGTGAAAGAACAAAATTATGAATTTCATCTTCAATTTTGCGATGTTTTCATTAGAGAAGAACAGGCTTTTTATACTGATTTTGAAAAATGGATCGTGGCGATTGCTTCTGACGAGCAACATTTAGCAACACCTATTCATTATATTTTGCGAGAGTTTTTCAGGACACAGGAGCAATATTTGGATTTATTTGAAGAATTTATTTCCCTGAAGGACGGGGAATATTCCATGGATGAAATAAATAAATGGCGACGAAGAATTATCCTTACATTTGAAAAAATCATGAGTTGGTTTGTAGAAGAAAATCATAAATTTTCGATGGCAAGGCTAGAGGCCCAACAGGAAACCATTAAGGAATTGAGTACTCCCGTCATCCAAGTAGGAAACGAGAAAGCTTTGCTTCCGCTGATCGGAGTAATTGATACGGTACGTGCCAAAATGATCCTTGAAAATACACTGGAAATCGCTGCGCAAAAGAGAATTGAAGTCCTTTATATTGATTTGTCAGGTGTTTTGGTTGTGGATACAATGGTAGCACAACAAATTTTTCAATTAATAAAGGCACTGGATCTCCTTGGAGTAAAATCAATTCTATCTGGAATTCGCCCAGAAGTAGCCCAAACAGCCGTTCAAATGGGAATTGTTTTTCAAAATATCGAAGTAGTATCGAGACTTGAGCTTTGCTGACACCCTCCTACAATTAGGAGGGTTATTCTGTTCTGCTCTTCATCGAAATCATTTTAAAAAAATACCTTAAATCATTCAATCTGTTATTAGTGGGGCAGCTTCGATTGTAAGGGTTTGGTTTAACTATGAAAATTAAGGGAGTAGAATATGGAAAATAACGTTTTTGAACAGATGGCAAAAAAATATGATACAGAAGAAAGAATTGAATTAGCTAAAGTTATCGTTAAGGAAGTAAGACAAGAATTACGAAAAAGTACATCAAAATCTTTAACAGCTTGGGGCAGAAGTCTCCTTCCTCAAAATCTGAGATTTAGGTGGGAGATGAATGCTTGCCCTTTATTTTTCTACCCTTGAAACATTTTCTCTATATGCTATACTAGGTTATAGGAACATATGTTTGGGGGTGTAAGGATGATACGGTGTATGAAGACCTCGTTTAGGGCAAGCCTAGAGACGATCAATCGTTTGTTCGAGTGCAATCGCATTTCGGCTGAAGTATGGAATCACTGCCTCGTACCCGCCAAAGACACTCATATGAAAACCGGCAAATGGATTACCAAAAGTGAGCTCCAGAAAGCAACGAAAAGGAAGTATCCCATCCATTCCCAGTCCGTGCAGGCGGTTTGCCATACATACGTGTTTGCCCGTGATGCAGCAAGAAAAGCAAGGAAAAGGGGACATCCGACCAAATATCCGTATAAACAGAAGAAACATTTCAACACAAAATGGGCAAATAACGGCTTCACGGTGCATGAGAATGGGAAAATCGAGTTAAAGATGGGAGATTTTGAAGGCAAAAGACAGAAGCCCTTAACGATCTGGATCAAGGAATTGCCAAAAGGGAACATCAAAGAAATGGAATTGGTATTTGACAGGAAATTGATGATTTCCATTGCGTATGACGATGGAAAAGAAGCAAAAGAAAACAAATCCACCAATCGTTCAGCCATTGACGTGGGAGAAATCCATACGATTGCGGCGGTGGCGGAGAACGGTGAGAACATCATCATTACCGGCAGGAAAATGCGCTCCATTCACCGTCTGCGCAACAAAAAACTTGCAGAACTTCAGCGGAAGATGAGTCGGTGCAAGAAAGGATCGAAGCAATGGAGAAAGTACCAACGTGCCAAAATGTACGTCTTGTCGAAAAGCGACAAACAATTAAAGGATGCAGTCCATAAGACGACGAAACAGTTTGTGGAATGGTGTTTGACGAATAAGGTAAAAGAAGTGGTTTTTGGCGATGTGGATGGTGTTCAACGAAACACGTCTCGTCGAAAAAAGAAAAGGGTTCGAAACAGAAGAACCAATCAAAAATTATCGAATTGGTCCTTCGGGAAAGTGTACAAGTATTTGGCTTACAAATTGGAAGCAGAAGGTATTCAGATAGCAAAACAAGACGAACATCATACCACGCAACAATGTCCTTGTTGCAAGAAGAAACGAATAGTGACTTCTAGAATCTATACTTGTTCATGCGGATACAGCCAACATCGAGACATCCACGGCGCCGCAAATTTCTTCGCCAAAACCTTTTACGGCGAAATCAGGGAACTCGATTTTAGCCTGAACCATACAAAGTATCTACGGATCGCCTAAGGCAGGAAGTAGTAGATGGTCTGTTCCGACCCAGTCAATGAAATGACTGTTGCCAAATCTAGTTGATAGAAAGAGTTCCTGTGACTTGTCATAAAAGGAATGGGTCACCCTCATTCCTTGTTGGATTCTTTTATCGATTTGTTTGGAAACCCCCACTTCAAAAACAGAATGTTTTAAGTGGAGGGAGGTTCATATAACGGTGGTAAGCTAATTATTATTGATTTTGACAAAAACGATGGAATAAATCATCCGAAGGTTCATAACGGTTTTTCAAAGGAAGAACTGAAAAAAGAACTATCCGAAATTGGCTTTCAATCAACTGAAATTAAGACATTTTATCATGGACATCGTATTTTTATGAATCAGGATGCCTCCATGTTTATATGTAGTAGTACAAAGTGACATCTTAATTATTGTTTTTAAATAGTCACAAAAAAAGAACCATTTCTTGACTGGTTCTTGTACATTTTTGGTTAGTAGATTTAAAATCAATGCATGATGATAATTAGCTTGATCTCAGATAGAGGTGTGTACATTGAAGAAAAAAGAAAAAAGTGCGTTGTACATACAGCGATTTGAATCTATTTTTCAATGCCCTGTTTGTGCTAGCGCGATGAAAATAGTGGAACGTAAAAGTGTGGTTTGCGATCAAAGTCATACGTTTGATATTGCAAAACAAGGCTATGTCAATTTCCTAACTCGTCCGGTACGCTCGGAATACGGTAAGGAATTATTTGAGGCCCGTAAAACAATTATAGACAGTGGGTTATATAAGCCGCTTCATTCAAAGATTAGAGCAATAATAGGAGAAGTACAAGCCCCCAAGATACTAGATACAGGCTGTGGGGAAGGCTCGCATTTGGCACATATTCTTGAAGAGGCAATCGATGCCGTTGGGGTCGGCATCGATATTGCAAAGGAAGGAATTTTGTCCGCAGCAAAATATTATGATGAGATGATTTGGTGCGTAGGAGATCTCGCAAATAGTCCTTTTGGAGCGGAATCCTTTGATGCTGTCCTCAATATTTTATCGCCGGCAAATTATTCGGAATTCAATCGACTCCTGAGATCCGATGGACTTTTAATAAAAGTAGTTCCAAAAAGCGGTTATTTAAAAGAAATTAGAAATCTTTACTATAAAGAAACGTATTCCAATGAGCAAACGGTTGAACGGTTTAAAGAAAACTTTCAATTATTAGAAACATTTGAGCTGTCCTACAAAGTTCCTCTAAATGAAGTTCTCGTCCAACCCTTGCTGCGAATGACCCCTTTAACATGGAATAAAAGTGATGCAGACAAAGAAGTTCACCTCCCAGAAATCAGCATCGATTTGGAAATTTTAGTAGGAAGAAAATAAGGGAATGAGTATATTTTCATTAGTATTATTATGGTATCCATCACGAATCATCAATTATGCTATAAAAACGCTGTTTTCCCCAGCATCTTCCAACCCGTATGCGAGCAAGTTTGATTCAATACTAAAAAATGGATTTACACATAAAATCAAGGGTCAGATAGAGGAAGTGGAATAATGAAAAAGAGATTATTAGTTTTAGTCGTAATAAGTGTACTTTTAATGATAGGAGGTTGTAATAATAATTCCGTTAAAAAAATAAAAGCGGATTATGTTGATATTGGATTTGGGCAGAGTTTATACGAAGGATATAATAAGGTCGACAAAGAAACCGTTCAGTCACTTGTAGATGCTTACAATCAAATTGAATATATTGGACAAACAAATGAACAAATGGATTATGAAAAGGCGATAACGGTGTCATTTATTCATAACGATCAAATTTCAGGTACTTTAATGATAGATCATAAGGGTATTTTTCATCTTGGAGATGGTACTGAAAATTATCAAATTGAGCCCAATAGCAATATTTATGAACAAGCATTAGAAATATATAATGATTTAAAGGTGCAATATCAAATGGATAAAAGCTAAATAAGATTCAAGTGGAGAAAGCTCCGGAAAAATAAGAAAAAAGGCGTGGAAAACTCTAGTCCAGTTTTCACGCCTTTTTGATTTACGCTTATATTATATTTTCCTCAAATATAATACTAAATAAGATGTCACCCTTAACACTCTATTTCTTTTTATCCTCGACTTCCAGCTTAGTACTATCATGTTTAAACGTTTTGTGTATTGTACCGGATTTACATAATAAAAAGGAATTATCGGTATGATTATAGAAATTACTCATAACGCTTTAGTTTTTACAGTTCATCTTACAAAAAGGAGTACTTTCAATGGAAAAAGAAAAACTTCAATCATTTTGTAAATCGTTGCCTAGTGCAACGCACGATTATCAAGTAGATTGGCAAGCAGATCGTTATCATATTGGTGGAAAGATGTTTGCCATGTTTGGCGGAGATGGTAAGGGGAGGCCAGTTATTACCTTAAAATGTGAACTTAATCGAGCTGAGGAGTTAAGGGAAGCTTATGAAAGTATTATCCCTGGCTATTATATGAATAAAACACATTGGAACTCTGTCTATATGGATTCAGACCTTCCTTTTGAATTATATGAAAATCTTATTCGGCATTCATATGATTTAGTTTTTGAGAAGTTACCTAAAAAAGTTCAAAAGCAGATTGTGGAAAATAGAGACTAAATATAAAAACGGGACAATGCCAATTGGTTCATTTTTGTACTTGGTTTGATTGTTGGAATGGTCATTTTTGAAATAGTAAGATATGAGATTTATTAGCGTTTTTTCTAACCTAATAACAGGCCACGTTTCGTGAGTAAGTTTTTCCTTCAGAATTAGGCCAGGTTGTGGGAGGGGTGAAAGTATTGAAAAAGGTATTTGTTTCAGTATTTTTTTCAATTTTGATTTTATCAGCTTGTAATTCATCAAAATTGAGTTTTAGTGAAGTTGAAAATGTACCTCAAAAATTTGAAAAGTATATTGATTCCGATTTAAAACTTCAATTAATTAATGAAGGTACAAAAGGTTCTTATATTATTTTTCATTCAAGTGGAGATATAAAAGCTGATCTAGATCCACAAGATAATATATTAACTATAATATTTAAAGAACTTAATCCACAAGACAATGTTGTAAAACGAAATGTATATTATTTAACGACAGATTCAGAGCACGATACAATCAATGTTTTAGTGAATGGTGAAGAAATGCCTTTTGATGAGGTAACAGGTCTATAATCACAATCTAGTTATTTTAATCTTCTACAAACGGGAGCCATTGCTGAATTGTTCTAAAATGATTGAACGTACTATTACAACCCCAGCTAATTTTATGTGAGGCTAATCCATTTACAAAATTGAGGTGTAAACAAAATATTAGAAGTAGTCGAATAAAACACGAAGGAGGGACATTAATATGCACTACGGACCTGATCCTAATGCAATCTACCCAAATGAGGCAATTAAAAGTATATGCTACATTAAAAACGTTGTAACACGTCCGAATATTGTTATCGGTGACTACACATATTATGACGATATAAACGGTGCTGAAAAGTTTGAAGATCATGTCACACATCACTATGAATTAATCGGCGATAAGCTGATCATAGGGAAATTTTGTGCAATAGCAAAGGGTATTGAGTTTGTAATGAATGGTGCAAACCATAGAATGGGCAGTATCACTACCTATCCATTTAACATTATGGGCAATGGTTGGGAGCAGTCGACTCCAACACTGGCAGACTTACCCCTTAAAGGTGACACTGTCATTGGAAACGATGTATGGATCGGTCAAAATGTTACCGTAATGCCCGGCGTGCACATTGGTGATGGAGCAATCATTGCAGCAAATTCCGTCGTTGCAAAAGATGTTCCCCCTTACCATATTGCTGGCGGAAATCCCTGCAAAATGATTAAGAAAAGATTTGATGACGAACTTATCGATTATCTCTTTTCCATTAAATGGTGGGATTGGCCATCTCGTAAAATTTTTGATAATCTCGAAGCTCTATGTAGTAGGGATCTTACAAAAATTAAAGAAATTAAATAGCTCATTATTAGAAAAATGGGAAGTCGAGAATAGGACTTCCCCTATTCGTTTTTCGAATGCAACATTCCCCATTCGCACATCACTTTAAGAACAGGCTCTAATGTTCGGCCATACTCAGATAGCGAATATTCAACTTTGGGAGGAATTTCTTTGTAAATAACTCTCGTGATGAGCCCATCCTTTTCAAGCTCGCGAAGCTGGTTCGTCAGCATTCCTTGAGTAACATCGGGTAAAAGTCTCCTAAGCTCACCAAAGCGTTTTGTTCCTTCATGCAGCAATATAAATAATATGAGCGGCTTCCATTTCCCGCCGATTACTTGCAGTGTAGTAATGATTCCCCGCTTATTCACTTGTTCTCTCTGGTTTACCTCCATTATTACTCGCCTCCCTTACTTATCCTCAATTATTACATTACGGAACGAAAAGTAGAAGTAGTATATTCCTTCATACTTAGTATGTTTTTTTATACCATGTCATTCAAGGGTTCGTCAAAACAATTCGTACCTTTTATCGTACTAAGTACGAATAAAATGCGTACTTTTCATTTCTTCTGTACCATACCATAATCAACCTTGAAGCAATAAAAATCTTTTGGAAGGGTTGAATAGTATGTTCATTTCTTTGGAAGGTAAGGTAGCTGTCGTAACTGGGGCAAGTCGAGGAATTGGTCTCGCCATCGTACAGGAACTGGCGAAATCCGGAGCGAGTGTTGTTGCCGCATCTCGTCGTATGTCCAGTGAACTGAATGAATGGAGTAAAACACATGATGTGTGCATTGTTGAAGCGGATGCAGTTACGGAAGAAGGGGCACGCAAAGTTATGGAGGAGACCGTACATCGTTTTGGTCAAATTGATATACTCATCAACAATATCGGGGCGACGGATCCACGACAATCCATTGGCTTTTTGGAAATCACGGATGGGGAGTGGATGGAGATGGTAGAGGTCAATTTAATGAGTGTTATCCGCTCAACTCGTTCCGCTTTGCCTTATCTGATCAAGCAGGGTGGAGCCATTGTCAATATTTCTTCGATGATTGCACGCATGCCCAAACAAGACATCATGGCTAACAGCGCTGTGAAAGCGGCCGTCACTAATTTGAGTAAAAGTTTGGCTGAAGAGTTTGCGTCCAAAGGCGTACGTGTTAACACAATCGCTCCAGGATCGACGCGTACAGCGATGTGGGAAGGGGTTCTTCCTAAAGATCCTGAAGAAGCAAAGCAGTTTGCATTAAATAGAGGAATTTCATTAGGTAGATTCGCTGAGCCCAATGAGGTAGCTGAGCTGGCTGTCTTCCTTGCTTCCGATCACGCATCTATGATCACTGGAGGAGATTATATTATCGACGGTGGGTTGGTTAAATCCATTCACTAAGGAGAAAAAGAAAAAAAGGAGTAGAATGGTTCCTTAGAGAATATTTTATAAGTCGCTTCTTTAGATGTAATTACGAGATAAAGTAAAGGAGGATTTTAAAATGGGGCAAGCAAAGCAAATGATGAATGAATGGTTACAACATCGTAATGTATTGGAGGAATTGCTAGAATGCATCGATGACGAGCATATCAATTTTAAACTGTGGGAAGATGCTATGACGCTTGGTGAACTTGCGTTGCATATTGCCGGGTGGAACGATGTGTTCGTTTCAATGGTCAAAACAGAGGAGTTTGCTCCTCCACATATTCCTGAATGTAGGACAATGGGTGACGTACGCAAAGCTGTAAAGGACTTTACACAAAAAACAAAGGCCACATACGAATCATTTACGGATGCAGATTTGGAAGCTGAGAATCATTCATCACACCCGAAACTTCAAGGACCTAAAAAAAGATATTTAACGGCAATGTATGATCACGAGATACACCATAAAGGCCAACTGTTTTTATACGCACGTATGGTAGGTGTGAAAGAGATTCCATTTTTTCGCTAATTGGCGCCATACTAAGCGTTTATTTTATGGTGGAGCAAGTCTCATTACCACTTTTATCAATTTACGGCTCGAAGATGAATTTAGATTATCTGTTCACCCTGTAGTTTTGGGAGAAGGAAAACCGTTGTATATGGATATAAAAGAACGGTTGAATTTAAAATTAGTTAATACTGGAACGTTCTCTTCAGGTGTGCGCATAATCCATCATTTGAATAGAAATCCATTTTGATTAAGCTTTTTCAAAATGGATTTCTTGTAAGATATTAAACTTCTACATTCTTTCTCTTTAAAAATTCTTCAATCTGTTTTTTATGGTGATTATCGTGCCACACAAAACTTGCAAAGTAATTAAACATAGAATGGGGGTAGCCGGAATATTCGTCTATTTTTTCTCCATTCAATGTAAAACTAGCAAGAAATTCTTCTTCCGTTTTTTCTTTTAATGCGGAAACGACCTTTGTTCTCATTTCAAGTTGACGATTGATTAAGTCGTGTGATGATACACCTGATAAAGCATAAGCAGCGGCTTTTTGGTTAAGTGGCTCGAATTCGATGCTATGAATATCAGCATCTTGCTTCATGAAAGGCAGCATTTCCTCAAGAATATACTCATCCCAGAAAGTAATATGACTAATAATTTCCGCTATCGACCATTTACCTTCCGAAATAGGCTCGAAGAAAAAAGGATCCTCTACTTTCTCTAAAGATTTAACCCAAACATTAAATTGATCAAGATCGTTAATCATTTCATGAATTGTATACATAACATTCCCCCTAACTTGGTTTAATTAATTCGTGATGCATGGACAAAAGTCCTTTATCTATGCGAAATAACCACCTATCCGATATTCGATAGGTGGTTAGGTAAGTCATACCTCTTGTTCAGTACTGTAAATAAAAAATTCATGCTCTTTATCTACATCTAAAACTATGGGTTTATCAAGGGTTATTTTTATTGGGAAAATGGTAGATTTTTTTTCTGAGAACAGCCATCTTCTGCCTGTGCCTGTTAAAAGAATGAAAACGCCATTTTTATTTTCTTGCATAAAACTTAACGAAGAATTAGTAATGGGACTGTTGTCACTTTCAAAAATATTAAATTCCATGTCTCATACTTGATCCCTACGATCCAAGTGACGTAAGGTGAGTTTATAATGATGCCATGCAAAAAAAGAGGATGATTTGAGGCTAGAGTATTAAAGAATTGAGGAATTAATACTTTTTTGCCCGATTCTATTTCACTAATTATTGATGAATATTTATATCTTAATTCTTAAGAAAAATACTAATTCACAAGGGGGGAACCCGTTTTGATCAATCTTTTTTCAAAACGGATTCTTTTAATTTAACCTGAGATGTGGGTTTGCGAGGTATACTGTTCAAACTTTATTTTAAACCTAAAGTTGACACTCTTGTTTTGATATTATATTATCATTTTATAAAATGATAATGATTGGAGAGAAATTCAATGAAAGGTAGAGCAGATTTACTTCTTCATCCCGTGCGTATGCGAATTGTACAGCAATTGTTGCTAAACAAATCACTGACGATAGCTCAACTTGTAGAGATACTTGGAGATGTTCCTCAAGCTACGTTATATCGTCATATAAATCTTTTACTCGAAGCAAACCTTATTGAAGTCATTGAAACGAAAAAGGTAAAAGGAACAGAGGAACGTAAATTCGCAGTCAAAATGGATAACTTGCAAATCCCTGAAAGCGAAATTGAATCGATTTCACAGGAAGATCATATCCGTCATTTTTCCGTATTTCACGGTAATTTACTTCAATTAGCGACATCTTATTTGGGGAATACGTCCCCCGAACAGTATGAGCAAGAAGGATTTAGTTATGCGTATGTACCTTTGCATCTGTCAGATGAAGAATTTCAGGAGCTTATCCAATCCATTAATCAGGCTATTGGAAAAGTGATCAATAACGAGTTAACACCTGAACGAAACTCTAGAATTTTTGCAAGTATGTTTATCCCACAAAAACCACCAAAAGAGTAAGGGGGACTCCGTGTGCATTATGGTTATCACATTGGAATTGACGAAATTGGAGCATGGTTACCACTAATTTTGCCCATCTTAATCTTACATCTGATCTTATTTTCTGTGGCATTATGGGATTTATTGAAAAAAGATCAAAGTACAGATTATAAATGGTTGTGGGGTGCGATTATTATTTTGATTAACATAATCGGCCCCATTTTGTACTTTGTCTTAGGAAGGAGGCAACGTACGGATGCACCTACTTCAAGTAAGTCAACTTCAAAAAATTTACGGCAATCATGAAGTCGTTCAAAATATCAATTTTCATATTAATCAAGGAGAATGTGTGGCTCTTCTAGGTCCTAACGGAGCAGGTAAAACAACGATTATTAAAATGATTTTAGATATAAACAAACTTACAAGTGGGCAAATCTTGCTTAACGGAAAGCGCCATGATCAAATGCGTAAACTTATTGGGTATTTACCACAACATCCTACTTTTTATCCATGGATGACGGGAAGGGAATTGCTTACATTTATGGGTGGACTTTCAGATATAGAAAGGGAGAAATTGGAACAAAGAATCAACGAATTGCTGGAGCTGGTAGGACTAGGTGATGTGGAAAACCAGCTTATTGGCACCTATTCGGGAGGGATGAAACAGAGGTTAGGAATTGCACAAGCACTTATCCATCAACCAAAATTACTGATTTTGGATGAACCTGTTTCTGCATTGGATCCATTGGGACGCAGGGATATATTGGAATTGCTTAAAGTGATCAAACAGAAATCGACCATTCTTTTTTCAACACATATTTTGCATGATGCCGAAGAACTTTGCGATAAGATGCTTATCATAAATAAAGGGCAATTACTCGTTAACGGATCCATTCATCAAATTATTGAACAGACTCAAAAACCAATCTTTATCATTCAGGCACCTCAGTTAAGCGAGTGGGTACACCAGCTTGTTAACGTAGACATAGTTGAATCCATTGAGCTAACAGGAAATGCAGCCAAAATTCGAGTGAAAAACATCGAGCAAGGGAGAAACTGGCTTTTAAGCAATATTTTAAATTTACATCTACCAATTCAAAAGTTTGAATTGGTACAGGAAAGCTTGGAAGAGATCTTTTTAAGGATGGTGAAGTCATTTTGAATCGCTTCACAGTTCTTTTGCAAAAAGAGTGGCTAGATGCAAAAAGAAGTTACAAACTATTATGGTTGCCCGTTGTTTTTATGTTTTTGGGCATCTTGCAACCTTTATCGTCTTTTTATTTACCAGAAATTTTAAAACTGGCTGGTGGACTGCCTGATGGAATGACGATAACATTACCTGAGCTATCCGCTGGTGAAGTATTAGCTAGTGCCTTAACGGATCAATTTGACCAATTAGGCTTAATCGTGATTGTGATGGCGACGATGGGGATCATCGCATCAGATAAAAGTAATGGCATGTTAGCGTTTATTCTGACGCGCAATACGACACTTGTTGAATATTTGCTAAGTAAGTTATTGGGGCATGCAGTCATGATTGCAGGTTCCATATTCTTCGGATTTCTGTCAGCAGTATTTTATACTTTTTATTTATATCAAGCTGTTTCCGTGGTTAGGATTGCAGCAGGATTGGGAGTTTATTACATTTGGTGCTTATTTATATTGGCCTTTGTAATCACTATGGGTGCTTTATTGTCTAGAACACCGGCTATTGCATTGCTGTCTATTTTTGTACTAATCTTTTTGAAGACTGTTACTATGTTGGGGGGAGGATTCCAAGTCTCAAATCCAGCGCATTTATCCAATCAAGCTGTGAGCATTATAACGTCAGGGAATGTGTTACCTCATTTTTTCATCACAATGACTGTATCCATATTCCTTATTGTATTCTGCTTATTATTTGCAACATCGTATTTATCCCGAAAGGAATTGCCTTCTATGTGACTTCTTTAATCGAGTCACTGGTAATAATCCATGGGTAATAGGTTATATAATTGGAGGGGATACAAGATGAGTTTTCAAGTTGTGGCGGGTGATCGTGAGTTAATACTTAATATTTCGGGATGGACGGCGGCTTTAACTTTGAGGAAGGAAATCAAAATACCTTACACCTCCATTGAAGAAATTCGAGTGGGGAAATTTCATTTTCCATGGACAGCGGCTATTAAGAGAGCAGGTATCACAACATTTGGCTATAAAGCTGGAATATTCATGATTATAAATGAGAAATACTTTTTGGCATATTATAACGCAAATGAAGTCATTATGCTTTGTTTGAAGGGATGCGAGTTTGATCACGTTGTATTTGAAAGTAGTAATCACAAGCAATTGGTTCATGAAATGATGAAGAATTGTCCTTCCGTCAACCTTAACGAAAACCTGGAAGAGAAAGATGAAATATGATCGAAAAACTTACTCTCTTTCTAATTTTTGCTACATCACTGGGATCTGGGCTGATTGCAGGATTGTTCTTTGCATTTTCGGCATTTGTCATGAAGGCTCTTTACCGACTCTCTCCAGAACAAGGAATTTCGGCAATGCAGTCCATAAATAGAGCGGTGCTAAATCGGCTATTTTTTACTGTATTTATGGGGACATCTCTTGTTTGTATAATACTAGTGTTTATTTCATTATTAAATTGGCAAGATCCGAATGCCATTTATATTTTGGCTGGTAGTTTGTTTTACCTTCTGGGGAGCTTGCTGGTCACGGCGGTATGCAATGTTCCCTTAAATGATGCATTAGCCAATATAATAGCCACAGAACCAGAAAGTTCGGGGCTATGGAAAGTTTATTATTTCAAATGGACAGCTTGGAACCACTTCGGACCATTTCAAGTTTTGTCTCATTAGCACTTTTCGTCTTCGTTCTTTGGCGAATTTAGGCCACTTTTTAATCATCAATCAGGAATACCCGAGGTATCCAAGGATATTCCTAATTTCTTTTGTCTGATCTTATTTCTATATTAATCCTTCTGCCGAACATTTTTCTATCGCTTGGTCACGATTGCTTACACCAAGTTTCGCGTACATTTCGGAGGCATAGTTCCTAACAGTACCTTCCGATAGAAAAAGTCTGGCAGCAATGGCCTTATAACGCATACCTTTGGCTAAATAGTGAATAATTTCAATTTCTCTAGACGTCAGTCCGTAATCATTCTTTCCATGCCCTTCATCTGAAACGTTTCGCTCCCTCAGATCTTCAAACACCTGATTGGCAATTTCATGATAGATAACGGTATCTCCACGGTGAATGAAATGAAGGGTTTCAATGAGCTCTTTCGGTTGAATGGACTTGAGTAAATACCCGTTTGCTCCTTTTTGCAGTGCCTCTACCGCTTGATCGACATTCTCAAAAGATGAAAGAATGACAACCTTTATCATGGAATTCTTTTCCTTTATAGCCTCCATGGCTTCTATTCCGCTCATATTGGGCATATTTACATCCATGAGTACGATATCTGGCTGGGTTTGACTGCATAAAGCTATGACATCCTCTCCAGATTCAGCTATACCAACAATTTGGAGTTGACTGTGGCTCTCTAAAGTTGTCTTCAAACCATCCAAAATACTAGGTTGATCATCTACTAGGATTACCTTGATCGTTTCTGTATTATCTTCGCTGTTTCTTGGTATGGTACAGATAATCACCGTTTCTTCCATACTGTCTGTGTGTATGGATAAATTTCCTTGTAAGGCCTGCAATCTTTCTTTCATCGCATTTAAGCCAAAACCGAGCTCAAATTTTTGCTCTCGTTCCAATACACCATTGTCTTCAACTTGCAGGCGCAGCTCCAAGCTGTCGAAGTAAAGCGATACTTTGATTTCACTTGCTCGCCCATGTCTAACAGCGTTCGTTAATGCTTCCTGAATGCAACGAATGATCGTTAATTTAACTTCCTTCGATAAGCTGTACTCATCCCCAAAACACCGAAACTTCACAGAGATATCCGTGCTTTCCATAAATTTGTCCACTAACTGTTTTACATATTGAATAAGGGATAAATCCATAGTTGACGGATCCAACTGATGAACTAGCTTTCGCATGTCTTTTAAACCGTCACGTGCCGTGTTCAGCAAAACGTTCAGTTTACGTCCAACCTTGTCTTCCGCCAAAGAAGAACGGATCGACTCCATCCCCATGATCATAGTTGTAAAGGTATGACCGACCGTATCATGCAATTCCCGCGATAAACGATTCCGTTCCTCCAACAATGTGAGTTGCTCCACCTGGTGTACATATTGTTCAAGCACGCTGTTTTGTTTACGTATGATTAAGCCTTGCTTATGGTTGGTAACAAGTAATTGAAAAGCATAGCCAAGTCCAAAAGCTACACCATAATTCGATATTAAACGAAGAACGGTGTCGGCCAAAGTTTGATCGGTTACCATCCCGATGATAAATGGGATGACCGCAATGGTGAGGGGGCTAGACCAAATATAGACTCTTTGGATACTGTAAAAACCTATCACAAAAGCAATCGGAATAAACTGCCATAATGCATCATGAAGGAAGAAAGCCAACATAATGCAATAGCTCCCAGAAATGATGATCTCCGTCAGTATGAAATATTTTCTATAAAATTGCTGAATTAAAAACGGAACTGAAAAGACAATGAAAGGTAATCCAAACAGAATCCAAAGGGGAAATGATAAAACATTATGAAATTCCCACAAGCCGATTAGGACAGAGATTAACCAAATAGAGCGAACAGCAAATACCATCCAGTCATACCAGTACCACTTTTTGATTATGTCATACATAATAGAACCCCGCTTATTTAATGTTGTGGCTATCACCATCTTACTACAAGACATTACGAATATCAGTCATGAAAACAAATGACAAAATGTCACTATGCCTTGTGACGAAAGGTGTGGATAATGAAATAAGCATTGGATGTGAGGAATCTAATGATAATTCATTATTAAAAGAAAAGGTGGTTTTCTGTATGGAAATGATGATCTCCAATTTTAAAAATTTTGTGTATTTACTACTCTGGTTCTTCATTGGTTTCTTATATTTCACTTTTTATTTAATAAGTGTAACATTTTCAGTGGGGGTAAGCTTTACGGTTGTGGGCATTCCAATTTTAGCGGGAGTTCTTAGAACAATTCCTTTTTTACTGGATTTGGATCGAAAAGCTGCCGTTAAATATGCAAACGTAAATATTCCGATCGTAAAGTGGGACCCGCAAGATAAAGTGACAAAGGAAGTTTCAGACAAAAGAAATTGGATTGCAGTGGGAATCATGATTTTTCCAAGGTTTCTTTTAGGGTTTTTAAGTTTTATTACTGCTTTTGTATGTTATTTGCTGCCAATCGCTATGATACTATCACCCTATTTGTACAGACTATTTGATATGACGATTATGATGATTTCGATCAATACATTACCCCGTGCTTTTGTTGCTTGCATGTTAGGAATCATTTTATTGTTGTTGTTATCCCGTTTGGCAGCAAAAATTGTAAGGTGGGCAGGGAGTTATACAGAGAATATAATGGAAACGATTCAAAGCTGGCGATAGAACATTTGATGGTCGTACGTAATAATGTTTTATTAGAAAACACATGAAGGAAATGATAAAGCTTTCTATAAAAAACTTAAACTTACTGAAGAAGAATCTAATTTGATCAATTTTTTCGCGTATTCAGACTATTGTATGGAAAGCGACCGAATAGATATTTAAAAAATGTCCAAAGTCATTGATATATTCAAGCAATACAGAAGAAACTGGAATAACACAAGAGAAACTAGCCAAGGAGTGTGGAGTTGTTAAACAAACGATAAATTGTTTAGAGAATGATAAATATGACCCCACACTGGAGCTGGCTTTCAAATTATCCATAACATTAAAAGTAAAGGGAGATGAGTTGTTATTTTATGATTAAATTTCATTCAAATTATATAATCACTATGAAAGATATTGTAAGGGAAGGAAACCCAATCCTTCATCAACCAACACAAGAAGTTGAGGTCCCTCCTTCTGAAGAAGATAAGGAAACATTGCTTTGTATGATGAATTTTTTGAAAAATAGTCAAGATCCCGATTTATCTAAAAAGTATCAACTACGTCCAGGAGTTGGCTTATCAGCGAATCAGATTGGCTTGAATAAGCGTATGTTCGTAGCATATTTAACTGATGAGGAGGGTAAAGAGCATGAATATACCCTTATTAATCCGAAAATAATCAGCCATTCAGTTTCTATGATTTATTTACCACCAAGCGAAGGTTGTCTCTCTGTTGATCGAGATATAAAAGGGTTTGTCCCAAGATATGAGCGGATTAAAGTGAGAGGGTTTAATTTAAAGGGAGAAGAAATAGTATTAAAACTTAAAGGCTATTCCTCTATTGTTATTCAACATGAAATAGACCACCTAAATGGAATTATGTTTTATGATCGTATTAATAAAGAAAATCCTTTTAAGCTACCAGAAAACTGTAAAAGTTTGTACTAAAATTCACACATTAGGTTGATAGAAAAGCCCCCCTCATACTAGACAGGCTAATGCGATTTCTTTTTCTGTCTAGTATGAGGGGGCATTCATATAAATGGCAGCACTTTTAACGTTGAATTACACAATATTTTTACCAATATTTTTACCGGAGATTTTCGGATTATTGTGTAAAGCTATGATGCATCCGCTGTTTTTCTGTCCATAAAACGCTGGAGCAGATGGGTCTTCAATTCGATTACCGGTTGTGCGAGTGTAATGATTGGTTTTGATGCTAAAATCAAGGTTACAATCGCTGCCAGGACTAATAACGTAAAATAGTTTCCAGATTCATCCACTAAGTCATAAAACGGTGAAATCTCGAACAATTTCACGATGAATCCATGTAACAAGTATACATAAAGCGTCCTCGTCCCTAGATGGGTTAAGAACAATTTCCTTCTCGGAACAATAGCCATGAAACTGAAAGTAGCAAGAGCCATCAGTCCGTACATCAATAGACGGATGAACCACGCTTGCCCTAATTTAACACCCAATTCTTCATAAGAAGATGACGCAAGCAACCAATCTTTCGCTTCCTGCGGGAAAAAGTAAAAATAACTTACAAAGATACCCACTAATATCATTCCAGCTGCAATCCGCATTTCAGGTCGTAAGATTTTGGTAAAGTGTTCTTTTTTCAACAGGTAGCCGCCAAGGAATGCCGGGAAGAATACAAAGGTTCTCGATAAACTGAAATAGGTTCCGATATCTTGGATATAACCTGCAAAAACTCCGATAGTTAAGGCTACAATCATCATGATCACTGGGTGCTTCAGCTTGATAAATAGAAGAAGCAGGATATTCCAGAGCACCATGCTCAATAAGAACCAGAGAGTCCAGTATGGGTTGAAAAGAGTAAGAGTTTCCTCTCCGTTCCAGATTCTATGAATGACGAAATATATAAGCTGAAAAATGAAATAAGGAATCAATATGTTTCTGAAAATCTTTTTTAAATAGCCCTTCTTCATAATGCCCTTAGAAAAGAATCCGCCTATAAGAATGAATGCAGGCATATGGAAGGTGTAGATAAAGTTGTATACTGTATATAAAGCATCACTTTGACCTTTGTGTGGACTGATGAAGTGCCCAAATACAACAAGAAAGATTAGTATGAATTTGGCATTGTCAAAATAGGATTCACGTTTCTTACTCATGATACGGGCCTCCTAGTTACAATATGTTTTTCTAGAATACATACAAAAAAGATGTATGCTGAGTAACTATCATACATCTTAAACTGTAAAACGAATCGGATGTCATAGAAATGATTCGGACATGTTATGTGTTTGTGAATATACGTAAATTGATTGTAACAGATGAGAAAATGATGTAAAAAACATAATGGAAAGGGATTCATATTATTGAAATAAGACCCAGATGAAACTGCCCATTTATATTTTGAAGAAACCGAATTTAGCGGAGAGAAAGCAATTGAAGGTGCAAAATATGGTTGGATGTATGTGAAAAGTGATATTGTTTTGGGTAAAGTAATCAATTGTTTTCTGTAAATTTTCAATTTCAAAACGTAGCCTTACATTCCTTTCATCTTCATCCCCTTTTTGAAAATTCCATAATCACTTTCAAATGATTTCAGAGTGACTACTCCACTTTTTTTCCAACTTGTGAAATAACTTTATCAAGACACCATAATAAAACCACCATCCCAACGAAACATCATACCCCTCACTCCTTATATAAAATTTATTATCACTTTCGTAATTCTTAGATAAGCAGGGCTTTATTTGTTGCAATAAAACGTTTGTTTTACTAGACTGCCCACAATTACAAGCTATGAAATATTCTTTATCTTATCTTTACATCGATTTGTTATACTCAACATGATATTACGTAATGAAAATAATTTGTATATAAATTTTATTCAGTATACGTGGCTGCGAAAGGAATGAAGCTTTAATGAAAGAAACAATTCTTATTGTGGAGGATGAACAAATTCTGCTAGAAGTGCTTAAAGACTACTTCTTAAATGAGAATTTCAACGTGCTTGAGGCAAAGGATGGGAAAAAAGCATTAGAATTATTTGATAGCCGGAAGATTGATTTAATCATTCTGGATATAATGTTACCACAATTAGATGGTTGGTCGGTTTGTAGAAGAATACGAAAAACGGCCGATGTTCCAATTATTATACTAACGGCACGTGTAGAAGAGGAAGACACATTATTAGGTTTTGAACTTGGAGCAGATGACTACGTAACGAAACCATACAGCCCGCCTATTTTATTAGCTCGAGCGAAAAGGTTACTACAAAGTCGTCAACTAAAGGGTACTGTTAAAGAACAACTACGAACGTCGAACGGAATTACGATCAATATGGCTGCTAGAACAGTGATGGTGGATAGTATGTCTATCAATTTAACCCATACTGAATTCGAAATTTTGACTTATCTCATGCAAAATGAGGGAAATGTAGTAACGAGAGAGCAATTAATAATACGGGTTTGGGGATATGAGTATGATGGTGATGACCGTACAATTAATACGCATATTCGAAATTTACGAACGAAATTAGGTCGTAAAGCAGATTCAATCAAAACAATTGTCCGCCTAGGTTATAAATTTGAGGGTTCTGTATGAGAAGTCGAATTGTAATCAAGCTATTTATGCTGACAACTCTGTTATGTGTGTTTATTTTAGCAACTGTTTTTATTGGCCATACGATTTTCTTTAAGCAATATTATGCACATCAAAAAATGGAGGATCTTCGAGAGGCGATCAATCGCTATGAAAAAGAGTATTTACGAACGAAAGAAGACAAATATGTACAACAAAAACTTGAAAGGGAATTTTATGAAACACAAAATACGTGGATTACAGTATTGGATCAAAATGGAAATTTAAAAAATGTAGATGATTTTTTCATTAAAGTCAATGTCGATCGGGTGGAAGACAGCTCCCTTGTAAATGATATTTTCATTAAATACTATGCCAATCGAATGAAAGAAAGTGCCGTTGTAGATGATTTTTTCATTAAATACCATGCTGATAGTATGGAAGACAGCTCCCTTATAGATAAAGAAATTCATATACCTTTATATTATGTTATGAATTTTGAAGATACGTTAACGGATGATTTTTCCCTTTCAAATGGGGAGCGTGTAGGGATATATGGATTTAAGAGTGAAACAGCTATCGTTCCATATGTGATTGGCCATTTAGGAAGTTTTGTTCCCAACGCCTTAGGAACGATAGGAGCCATGGATCCATATGAATTGGAAAATCAAGGAAATTTATTGTACTGGGAAAATAAACAGTTAAAACAGGCAACAGGAGAATATCTGGAAAAACAATTGGCAGAAACTCGTACCAATCCGAGGGATGAAGAGGATTCTTCCTCTATTATTGAACCTACTTCACAAGTGCCAGCAGTACTGGTAGAAGAAGATAAAGGGAAACTAAACTTGCCGACTACTTTAGAACAGAAAATAGTTCATCTCAACGGGACCATTACAGATGTAAACCTTCCGAGTCGGAGTGAAGGTACTAATTCCATATATACGAATTCCTTACTTATGGATAAAATTAAAGCTTTCCAAGCGTCTATTTTGTTGAAAAAGGGTCAACCTAATGATCATTCTATTCAAATCGAGGAATTTGAACAAAATAATATTCAATATAAAATCCTCATCAAGCCATTATTAGTAGATGGTCAGACATCTTATTTATTTGCGATGACTTCATTACAGCCAGTGGATGAAGCAGTACAGATGGTAAAGGAGTATTATGTCTATTTAGTTGTTTTTGTCATGTTTCTTGTTTTGTTAGCGTCTTTTTATTATTCGAAGAAAATATCAGGTCCACTATTGAAAATAAATGAGACAACCAAGAAAATGGCTAATTTGGATTTCTCAGAAAATGTTTCTGTAAAATCAAAGGATGAACTAGGGGCATTATCAGGAAATATCAATATCCTTTCCGAGACGTTACACAATCATATTAAACAGTTACAGCAGGATATCGAAAAAGAAAAACAGCTGGAAAACACGAGAAGGGAATTTATTTCAGGTGTTTCACATGAGCTCAAAACACCTTTAAGTATTATGAAAAGCACGATTTCTATTTTACAAGATGATGTGGCCAAGCATAAAAGGGCTTATTACTTTCAAGCATTGGAGCAAGAGGTAGATAAAATGGATCGCTTGATTGTTGACATGCTTGAACTGGCAAAATATGAATCTGGCACATATCAAATGAAAATGGAAGCATTTTATATTGATGAGGTGATTGGGCGTGTTTGTGCATCGTTATCTTTTGAGGCTCTGCAAAAGCATGTGATCATTCATCAAAAGTTGCAATCGTTTGAAGTTATTGGGAATGAGCATCAGATTGAGCAAGTGGTAACCAATTTTTTAACAAATGCGATTCGTCATACGGATAAAAACGGAAAGATTGTGATTTCAACATTTTCTGAGAAGAATCAAGTAAAAGTTTGTGTGGAAAATACAGGGGATCCGATTGCCGAGGAGTGGATTGGGAAAGTTTGGGATCGCTTTTACCGTGGGGATACATCACGTGAACGTTCGCAAGGAGAAACAGGTTTAGGCCTAGCTATTTCGAGAAATATTCTTGAGTTACATGACAGTAAATATGGAGTAGAAAATACGGAGGATGGCGTAAGGTTTTATTTTTATCTACGGAAGTATGAATAAAATATATTTAATCATAAGAAGCGATTAGTCAATGGTTTGACCATGATTGATCGCTTTTTTTTGTTGCTTATGAATTAGATAACTTTCTGCAAATGCAGTTTTCGTCTAGCTCCTGCGCTTATCGACTCCTTACGATAAGTCTAAGAACCTGAAGTTTGTATGTCAACGAGACATGCGCTCGTACTTTTGTTCTTTCATTATATTTCTTTAGACAAAATACACTTCATCTTCATTTTATCTTTATCTCCAACCTTTATTTTATCAATTGAGAGAAAGAAAAGGAGAGACTGTATATGCTAACCCCACGAAGAAGTCAGAAAAAGAAGCTGAAAATGTATTTTATGATTTTCATATTGCTTTTTTCCCTCTCAACTTGTTTTTGGATGATTCATTTTTTTTCTAAAGGAACATTTTCCATAGATACAGTGGAGGACAAGAATGTTTTAGCCAAAACGGTAGAAGAAAATCGTTTTTCAACTCGGGAAGTTGATAAAGAAAAAGAGGAAAAGCAAAAGACGGCAGATGAAGCAGAAGAAATAGAAGAGGGAGAAGAAGTAGAGGGAAATCAAAGTAAATTTACAAAAAAAGTGTACTTAACGTTCGATGATGGACCTAGTAAATGGACTGGAGATATTCTTGACGTTTTAAAAGAGCATGGGATTCAAGCAACTTTTTTTATGCAGGGAGACCACTTACAAAAAAGCTTCTTACAACCAGATGTAAAAAGAGCAGTAGAGGAAGGTCATTATGTTGGTGCCCATAGTATGACACATGATTATAACGAACTGTATAAAAAGCGCAAGTTTGTCCCAGAAATGGAGGAAGCATTAAATCTCATCCATTCTATCACAGGAACATATTCACAATTAGTTCGTCCTCCTTATGGTTCTATACCCGGATTAAAAGATAAGGAGATTCGTAACCAGGTGATTGAGGCCGGCTTAAAGGTTTGGGATTGGACGGTTGATTCTCAAGATTGGAAATATCAACATGATCCGGAAAAAATATTGAACATTATAGAATCGGAAACAACAAAGGATGTGGAAGTAATCCTTATGCATGAAAAGGAACAAACGTTGAAGCTTCTGCCTAATATTATCGCTTATTTAAAAGAGCAGGGATATGTGTTTGAAGTGTATCGTGATCAGAACCATTTTCCTAATAATTTTCTATCTGATAATCGTTTTTGAAAAATTATTATTAAGGGGAATACTATCTATGAGAAAAAAACTATTAATCTATCTAGGAATCTTTCCTATTTTAGCCATTTTAGCTATAAAAGATATTACAGTAAAAGATATTACATTTGAAGATGTCAAAAATATAAAAAATATTGATGTCAATGAAATAACGAAACAAGAAAAAAAACGAGTGTTGGAAGATAAGAGAATTGTACTTGATCCAGGGCACGGAGGTAATGACATTGGGGCTAGTGGGCAAAACGGTACAATTGAGAAGGAAGTCACTTTAGAGACGGCTAAGAAAATAAAGGCGGCCTTAGAGCAGGCTGGAGCAGAGGTATTACTAACGCGAGACGATGACGAATATGTCGCTCTTGAAGATCGAGTACTGTATGCGATAGAAAATAAGTCAAATTTATTCATTAGCATTCATTATGATGCTTTTGAAACAAATGATGTGCATGGAATGACTACTTATTATTATCATAAACGAGATGAAAAAATGGCAGAAAGTATTCATACGCATATTGCCAAGCAGAATATCAGTAGCCGGGATCGCGGATTATCTTACGGAGACTACTATGTATTAAGAGAAAGCAAAATGCCTGCTGTCTTATTGGAACTTGGATATATCTCAAATGAAGAGGATGAGAACCGTATCATTACGACTTCTTTTCAAACTAAAGTAGCGGCGGGGATCGTAGAGGGGATTATTGATTATTTTGAGGCATAGGAAAAAGAAACGTATTGGATGATTGTAGCACTCATTACCAAGAAATAATGGGTGCTCCACTTCTAGTTGTTCGGACATTAGCAAATGACTATTTTCATGAACAACTCGATTAGCTGCAATTTCGATTTCGCAAGTTGATATTATACATAGATAATATGCGAGAGTTAAAAGATGCCTAGCCTAGATTCCTCTCGAACCCAAGATAACGTGTCCCTTGAAAAGTAAGAATTCCAGTATCGCCTTCTGCTAGCTGTCCATATTCTGTCCCGGATACTTTAAATTCCGTGCGATCGCCGCTTTCAAATTCAAAGGTGGCATAATAAGTCGTACTTGTATGGTGATTGTGAATTTCATTTGAATCCATATGGGAATGTCTACTTACATTCGTCCTTTTTGTTTTCACAGTAGCAGGGACAGATAAGCGGGGCGATTGCTCATTTTTTTGCCATTGATTAATGCCTTTTACAGCCCCAAAGATAATTGAAACAATTACTATAACAAATATAATGCCGATAAAAATGGGTACAATATCAAACATCGAGTTTTCAAAGCCTGAAAAGAAAACTTCCTCTACTTCCATGTCAATCACCTCATTTCATTTATTCTACATACGTTCAATTTTTCCAGAAGGTTTCAATTTTAAATAATAAATAGAGTTTCACCATCTATAGAAATAGCTGATTTATCATGGTTACAGGTAACCTCCCTTTTAAAGGTTTGCAATCGGCAACTGCCAAGATTGAAATAATTGTAAACTTTATGATTGACAATTATTGAAAAGCATCATAATATTTATATATGAACATATGCTCATATATTAAAATATAGCGTAGAGGTGTAAAAACGATGAGTGAAGAGCAAAAACATGAAAAGACCTTTAATAAAGAGGAACAACATTTGGATGAAGAAACGCTGTTTGTCGTTTCGCAAACGTTCAAAGCGTTGAGCGACCCAACTAGAATTCGCATTTTGAATTTATTATGTACAGGGGAGCATTCCGTCAATGATATTGCAGAGACACTAAATTTAAGCCAATCGAGTGTCTCCCACCAATTACGATTCTTGAAAAATTTAAGATTGGTCAAATATAGAAGAGCAGGGACAACTTTGTATTATTCAGAAGATGACGTTCACGTTATGAATTTACTGAAGCAGGCAATTGAGCATGCTGAGCATCATTAATTTAGGAGGATCTTCAAATGGGACACGATCATGGACATGACCATACACATGGTGCAAATAAAAAGGTTTTATTGATTAGCTTTAATATTATTATGTTATATATGATTGTTGAGGCCATAGGTGGATATCTTACAAACAGTCTTGCCTTGTTGGCAGATGCAGGACATATGCTAAGTGACGCCATATCACTTGGGATTGCATTATTGGCCTTTACACTTGGGGAAAAAGCCGCTAACAAGAGTAAAACGTATGGATACAAACGATTTGAAATATTGGCGGCTGTTCTTAACGGGGTGACACTCGTATTAATTGCGATTTATATTTTTTATGAGGCAATTGAGCGTTTCCAAAATCCACCTGAAGTTGCTTCAACTGGAATGTTAATCATCGCTTCAATTGGCTTATTAGTCAATATATTGGTTGCGTGGATCATGATGCGTGGTGGGGACGTAGAAGAAAACTTAAATATGCGTGGAGCCTACTTGCATGTGATTAGCGATATGCTTGGTTCCATTGGTGCCATTATTGCTGCATTGCTCATCATATTCTTTGGCTGGGGCTGGGCAGATTCACTCGCAAGTGTCATTGTTGCCGTACTCGTATTACGAAGTGGCTACTATGTTACGAAATCTGGCCTCCATGTCCTGATGGAAGGGACCCCACAAAATGTGGATGTGGACGATGTGATTCAAACAATTCAAAATACAAAAGGCATTCAAAGCGTTCATGATTTGCACGTTTGGTCGATTACGAGCGGGTTAAATGCACTTTCCTGCCATGCAGTTGTAGATCATCAAATGTCTATTGCAGAAAGTGAACAATTACTTCATCGAATCGAACATGACCTTGAACACCAAAATATTCACCATATGACGATTCAATTTGAAACATTTAACCATCAGCATGACAATACGATTTTATGTAAAATGAAAGCTGAATCATCTGGACACCACCACCATCATCACTGATGGGAATTAGACCAAGATCCTCTCAATGATTATGAAGATAGAGAGGATCTTTATTATTTATACTAAATAACAATTAATATCTCTTAATTAACTGTTCTGTATGTTGATTCCTAAATTGCATAATACCATATCTGTATTGTTGCAAAATCTGGCTCATTTCCCCAGAAACCTTTTATCACCATAATAAACTCCCATCTTTAATTTATTTAAGTTTTCGATTAAATTTGAAACTCAAGAAATAAAAATAAATTCCTTCTTCAACCATATTTATTTTCAATGTAAAAGTTGGACATATTATCCGTAGGAGGTGATAAGGTGGCTGACAAAAAGAAAACTTCCAAACACATAGAAAGATACAGTAAATTAGATAGAAACAAAAACGACCGACATAATGAAAATGCTAGGGCAGCAGCGGCTCTTGAACCAGAAACCCCAAGAATTAATACGGATAATCTTTAACAGTAAGTTATAGTACAAATATTTGAAATAGCATACCGAATAACAAACTAATACTACATCTATCAACGCTTGGTTTAAATCCAAGCGTTACTAATTCTGATATACCTGTATTTCACTATAGAACCCATTACTTTAGGTGCAATATTTCACAATTTGAATTTCTCTTTTCTCTATTTCCATATTCGTTCAAAAGTTACTTGGTTATTTTCATTTTTTAAAAGATAAACGTCAGGATTACTAAGATTCTTCCAATCATCGAAGCCAAAATCTTTGTTAAAATGCTTTAAAAGTAGGGACATTAAATTTCCGTGTGTCACAATAATAGTATTTTTATAGTTACTGTTAAAAATATTTTCAACAACTTCCACTATTCGTTTCATTGCATCTAGACTGGATTCTCCGCCTTCAAATTTAAGTTCAATATCATCAAATGTTAATCTTAGTTTTTCAAACCAATCAGTAAGATTTTGGGTACTCAGTACACGTTCTGTCAATTTACTATCAATCTCAATCTCTACCTTTAATCTTTCTGCAAGTGGTTGAATAGATTCAATTGCTCGTTTATATGGACTGGCAATAATTCGATCTATTTTTATGGTGGAAAAAAACTCACATAATTCTAATGCTTGATTAAGGCCTTTATCTGTAAGTTGTGCTTCAGGGAGTTGTCCTTCCGCCTCACAATGCCTTATTACATATATTTTCTTCAACTTAACCCACCCCAATACATGATTTTTTAACCTTCTTCAAAGTTTAGTAATTTTCCTTCCTGTTACTAATCTTTATTAAAAAGGAGCGTCAATCCTAATTGGATTAACACCCCGATATGAAGCTTATTTTTAACATCTTACATATTTGCGTTTGAATCCAATTTTCCCTTTATCAATTTGTTTTTGAATATTTTCATAAGCATTTAGGAAGCTGCTTTTTTTATTGTCACGTTTGATTTCTACTATACCTACTTCCTTGGCGGTATCGACTGCCTTTTCATGGAGCGGCAAATAGGAGGTCCCCACGGTGTATAAAAAATTATTCATAGCGGATTTAGTTCTTTCTGGCGAATTGTGAATTGTATTTTTCACGACTTCCAGCATATCGGAAATCTTGCTTTCGGAAAATTCATGGTCTTTGCGATTCCCTAAAAGCCAGCAATAGCAACTCCAGCCAGCTGACATTCTTAGATCTTCACCGCTTGCAATCCATTTGTCTGAAACGTCCTGAGCAATATCTGATTCCGATAAAGTTACGGCCACCACATAATCGGACAACATGTAAAAATAAGCCTCATCAATCCAGCGATCATAATCCGACTCAGTCATAGCTTTCGGGTCTGCTATAATCCCCGCAAAGTACATGGCATCATAGTTGCCTGTGGCATAGAGTTCTTCTGCTAAAGGTTGATTTATTTTTATTTTCTTTGCCATTGGTTTCATAGCGCCCGTTGCCACACCAAAAAGCGGCTCCTTGGCACCATTAGATATGTATATTTTTTTCATTCGTTCTTTACCGAGGGCTTCAAGCTCCTGCATAACCGTTTCAAAATCCATAGCTTCGCACTTCCTTCATAAATATTAATAACTATTTCATTATAACTAACTAGTTAATATTTTTTAAAATGAAGCTCTTAATCAATGGAGTCGGGTGATATCACATCCCACTTTCCAAACAACGTCAAACCAGCAGCTTTAGCCAGAGACACAGATTCCTGGTTATCAAGCTGACATCGGTATTGGGGTTCGTATCCCTGAATACAGGCGTACTTGCAGATTGAACGTACCACTTTGCGGGCGTGCCCTTTTCCTCTAAAAGGAGCCAAGGTCAATACACCGAGATCTGCAATTTGTGCATTCCCCCAGGGATACATGCTTGCGGCGCTGGCCAGGCGGTCTTGCTCAAAAGAACCGAACACCGCCCAGTGATCTAATTCCACATAAGCATTATCCAAGTCTTGTTCTGAGGCAGAGGACTGGAACTCGGAGAAAACAGTATCATCTTTCTCTGTTAATTGGCGTAACCCACTATCTAGTTTCTCTTGTAGCAATACGTTCTTATCAGTTTCTGAAAAATAAAAAAGATAATCTGCTCCATGCAGAATGATTCCCTCTCCATTCAATATTTGGAGGAAGGTTCTCTTAGGCAGATCTTTTCGTTGATACAGGCCGATTTTATCTGCCATAGCAGGCGTCAGGACTGCCATAACCCTGCCGTCGTAAGTTTCTAGCATCATGACTCGTCTGTCTGAGCTCAGATTAGGATTGATGGAGACAGTAAAAACTTCATCACTATAGAGGACGTCTCCGTTCAAGAATTGACCCCACCAAAAGTCCGTTATCGTTTGTGAAAATAAAGACATATTTCTTGCCTCCAATAATTGTATTCTGTTTAAAAATACCATAAAAACTCGGAATGTTTTGCTGTCGCTAACCTGCCCCGTTCATTCAGTAACTTCTGCAAAAAAGTGCGTCAATCCTACATCCCCTTTGTTAATACCTTCTTCAGCTAACCCCCCCATATTGAATAAGAAAAAACGTCCCTAAATATCATAGGAACGTTTAATTAAGATTTACTTTACTGCAGCGATTATTAAGAACATAGGTCTACGAAGTTCATCTTTCATTTCAGGTATACTCATTAACATTTCTGCAGAGGGAATGGGTTCCTTGACTGTCCTCACAACAAAGCCGGTATTAATTAAGTCATTGATATAAGTTGAAAATGTCCGATGGTATTTTATAACGTTTTCAGTTAGGAAAGTAGTTTCGCGCAATCCTTCCGATTGGTAATGGTCAACTGGCCAATGCAGACGATTTCCTTTGTCATCATAATACCAATCTTGTTCATTTCGAGAAGTGAAAATCGGATGTTCAACTGAAAAAACAAAAGAACCTCCGGGCTTCAAACAATCATAGACCTTCTTACAGATTGCTTCAAAGGACTTAATATAGTGAAAAGCCAAGGAACTGATGACAACATCAAATTGAGAGTCTGAAAAGTTAATGTCTTCAATTGGCATTTTAACGTATGAAATTAAAGAATCATCCGTCATTTCACGAGCCTTTTGAAGCATTTTTTCAGATATATCAACTCCAATAACAGACTTTGCTTGCTGTTCACGAGCATAACGGCAATGCCAACCGAAACCGCATCCTAAATCAAGTACACTTTTATTTCGAAGCTCAGGTAAAAGCTCTTTTAATACGTGCCATTCTCCCGCACCTTCAAGTCCCTTAACTGAACGTGGCATTTTTTCATATGCAGAAAAGAAATTCACATCATCATATTTGTTTTGCTTCATAATGCTACAACTCCTAAATATTAAAATAGCCTCCAAAATTAAAACAATATCTAATTCCGGAGGCTATCTATATCCTTCTAACCATTTCTTTCACCTCATTAAAAATAATATACCACAATCCTTTAAACAAATTTGAACCTTTATCTTTCTCCCCTCTACTATAATCTAATTATTAGCTTAGCAATGAATTAAATCATTGTGTGCAATTTATTTAAGAGAGATGAATGATTTTATTATTGTTTCCTATATCGAATCACAGTATAAATCACTCAATACTAAGATTTTCTTTTTTATTTCATCTCTTAATTCTATGGGTTCAACTACTTTTGCATGCTTTCCCATTTGTATGAAGTAATCTGCCAAAAAGTCTATTTCTGTTTCACTTATTGAACCTTTCATGACTCCATAACCTTCACTGTCTATTGATATTTGATAATATAGTGAAACACTAGATTTATATTTTTCTACTCCTTCTGGTGTTAATTCCACAACAAGCTCATACTCTTTTTTTGTTGTTAAAATGTTAATAATATCATTTAGGTTGGTTTCTTTTAAATCCATCTTGTCACTTCTTGAACTTAATCCGATCTCTGATATTCGATCGCAACGAAAAAGTCTGAAATCCTCCCTAAGATAACAATACGAAGGACAATACCATCTTCCATACTGAGAAAATAACCCAACTGGTTGAATTTCTCTTTTAACCCCCAAGTAAGTAATCCAAAGCGGCTCATTTCCTATTGCCGCCATAAATAGCTCTTTTAATAGGGGACTTTCTTTACTCTGATTATCTATTTTAAAATCAATCTTATTTTTGATTAAATCAATTTCATCTTTCATCTTTCCGTTTAAGTTCAAATAGAATTTTTTTATGATTGAATTATATTCGGATTCAAAAGGTAAGCTAATAAAATGTTTTAAAGACAAAAGAGCAAAAAAGATAGAGAAAGTTTCCTCTTTTGTAAAAGAGACAGCAAGTAGATTTTTTTCTTCCAAAACTTGATATCCTCCATTAGCTCCTACCTCTGAAATTAATGGAACCCCTAAAATACTTAGTTCTTCTAAATCCCTAAGAATCGTTCTTCTTGAAACATTAAATTCCTTCGCTAAATCATCTACCTTAAACTTTTTGACTCGATTAATATACAACCTTAATTCATTTAATCTAATTGCTTTACTCAAAATTTTTACCCCTTTTGCTAATTGTGTCATCATTTGTCACTATTCAATTATATACTGAAGACAGTATCAAAATAATTGAATTTATATAATAAATTAGGAGGAATTAAGAATGAACCAAACTGAGGAAAAAGAGATCTTAATAGTAGTTTTGGATGAATTCGCTGATTGGGAAATGTCTTATGTAGCAGCTTTTTTGAATGATACAGACAAGTACATTACTAAGATAGTTAGTGTAAGTGAGGGTGTTGTAAGGTCAATCGGTGGATTAAACGTTCTTCCAGATTATACGTTAAAAAGCATACCTGAAATCTTTTATGGTTTAATACTAATTGGGGGAAACTCTTGGCGTAAACCAATAAACAATAACGTCATTCCAATAATGGAAAAGGCACTTACTATGGATATTCCAGTAGGGGCAATATGCGATGCAACAGTTTTTATGGGAGCCAATGGATGGTTAAATGAAATAAAGCATACAAGCAATGATCTAAATGATTTGAAAACTTATGCAAAAGATAACTATAGAAATGAAATGAATTATGTATTAGAACAAGCAGTTACTGACGGAAAAATTGTGACCGCAAATGGAACAGCCTCATTGGAATTTGCAAAAGAAATTCTTGAATTATTAGAAGCATATCCAAAGGAGCATATTAATCAACTTTATGATTTCCATAAATTGGGTTATTATGAGGCAATAAAGAAAAGTTCATAAATATCAAACATTTCACAATGCACATAATCCTTAAGATAGAGGATTTATGTGCATTTTACCTTTACAAGATATACTCTCAAACACCTTTCTAAAAGAAAATTATTCGAAATCTTATGCTCACTTGAATTGTGAATTTTGATGTATTTTTATCTCTCATTTTCACTCAAATTTAAAGTTTTTTTGTTGGAAATAATCAAAAATAGGCGAAAAGCGAAGATCTTTCTTTTCCGCTTTTCGCCTTCATTTTCTCTTACTCCTTATACGCTTTCTGTATCTCCGCAAGATCTAGCTTCTTCATATTAAGGATTACCTTATTCATACGGTCAATTTGCTCTGGTGTGCTATTTGTCATCATCTCGTCCATTTCTCTCGGTACAATCTGCCAGGACACGCCAAACTGATCTTTCAGCCAGCCGCATTGCTCTGCTTCAGGAACCGCAGACAGCTTATCCCAGTAGTAATCAATCTCTTCTTGTGTGTCGCAATAGACCATAAAGGAGATTGCCTCGTTAAAACTGAAATTATGATCTTGTGCGCTATCCATTGCAGCAAACCATTGATTTTCAAGAATAAAATCAGAAAACATGATGGTTCCTTCTTTGTCAGGTTCCATGCCCCTGGGGTAGCGTGCCATTAGTCCCAGCTTTGAATGCTTAAATATGGATAAATAAAAATGAATCGCCTCCTCGGCTTTTCCACATTTATCGCCGACAAACATGAGAGAAGGCAATATCGGAGGGGCCTCCTCGCCATCTGGATTGGTAAGGATTAACTGCCACGACAAACCAAACTTATCTTGAATCCAACCATATTTCTCACTAAACGGATACTTATCAAGTGGCATTAACACAGTGCCGCCTTCGGACAATTTGTTCCAAACCTCATCTAATTTTTCACTCGCATCTTTTTCTCGCGATGGGTCAAAATTAACGAAGAATGACACCGATGGATTGAATTTGAAATAAGGTCCAGCACTGATTGCCATGAACTTCTGTCCCCACAATTCAAAAGAAACTAATTGGGCGTCGCCTGATGGTGTGTCGTGAAGGATAGTTTCACTCGTAATTCTGGATTCCGGGAAAATAGAAGTATAAAATGCTGCCGCTTCATTTGCCTCCTTGTCATACCATAAATGCGGAACAATGTTTTGATTAGTTGTCATTGATATCCCTCCTAATTATTTTGATTTTGGTTTCGGATAGATAGCTGTTTTAACCCTCTCAGTTAGCCTTTTCTTGCCTTGCAACATCGCCTATAAAGGAAGCTAACTCCCTTGGACGCGACCACATGGGCCAGTGGTGTGTAGGCAGATCCATGTATGTGACGTCATGTAATTCTGCAAGTCCCTTTAACCATTCATGCCCTCCTTTGACGAAAGCTTTCATCTCATCAGACGAGTATGAAGTGCAGATAACGATACTAGGCACATCGAGTCGCTTATCGTTTTCTAAAACAGATGCCTCTCGTACAGCACCACCCGGTTCGGGAATCGCTCGCTGTCTTAATAGGTTACGATGTTCGTCGCTCATCCCGCGGATGTCGGCCTCATCGAATTCCTCCCATGGAGGCAGAGGCATCTCGATGCCGTCGAAATTAGAAAATACCGGTCCCTTTGAAGGAAAAGTATCAACGTAAACCATTGCCGCGATTCGTTCTGGGATACGATCACTCACGGCGTAGCCAGGAACGGCGGCTCCGCTATGAACAGCGAGCACAACAGGCTCCCCAGCATCTTTTACGGCATTACATATCGCGTCGATGTGGTCGGACAGTTTAACAACAGAACGGTCGGCATCAGCCGATTCAAGACCGGGCAATGTGAGGGCTTTAACATTGTGGCCGTCTTCCTGAAGGACAGTGACAACATCATCCCACGCCCACGCGCCAAGCCAGAATCCAGGCACTAGGATGATTGGTGAAGACGAATTTTTCTTTTTCATAAAAACCTTCCACCTTTGTATAGTCAAAATGATTTTCCTATGCAGTTAGAAATCTTTACAAGTATAAATTCCATAAAAAGATTAAAATATCCTCTTAGTTTGCAGGAACTTTTCAAAAAAGGAAGAAATTTTAAATAAATTATTTAAGTTGTGTCGATTTAGACCAGTTCCAATCGTTGTATAAATAGAAGCCGAAAAATGAAGCTTTACCCATAATAAATTAGGAGGCAAAAAAATGAGATTTATGATGATCGTAAAAGCATCCACCGATTCAGAGGCAGGAATGCTGCCGAGCCCGGAGCTTATTGAGGCCATGATGAAGTACAATGAGGAATTGGTAAAAGCAGGAGTAATGCTGGCTGGAGATGGCTTGCACCCAAGTTCCAAAGGAATACGAATTTCTTATCCGGAGCCAGGAGGGAGTCCAAAAGTTGTGGATGGACCTTTTACTGAAACGAAAGAATTGATCGCTGGTTATACGCTCATTGAGGTTAAATCTAGGGAAGAAGCAATTGAATGGGCATTGCGCATGCCGGACCCCCACGGATTTGGACAAGGCCAGATTGAGTTAAGGCAGGTTTTTGAGGCGGAGGATTTAACGGACAATCATGAATTAATTGCGAAAGAAGAAGCTTTACGCAAGCAAGTTGAGGGGCAGAAACAAAAGTGACGATGCCTAATACTAATTATCCTGTTTAATTTGCAGGAACTTTTTCAATAGAGGAAGAAATTTTAAAATAAAAGTTTTAAGTTGTGTCGATTTAGACCAGTTCCGCTCGTTGTATTAATAGAAGCCGAAAAGGAAGCTTCACCAATAAAAAATAGGAGGTAATACAAGTGAGATTTATGTTGATTGTAAAAGCGACGAAAGAAACAGAGGCGGGAGTACTGCCGAGCCAGGAGCTTATCGATGCGATGATGAAGTATAATGAAGAATTGGTAAAAGCAGGAGTTTTGCTGGCCGGAGATGGTTTGCATCCGAGTTCTAAGGGAGTCCGAATTTCTTATCCAGAACCAGGTGGCAGTCCAAAAATTGTGGATGGACCTTTTACTGAAACGAAAGAGTTAATCGCAGGTTATTACTTACTTGATGTTAAATCTAGGGAAGAAGCGATTGAATGGGCTTTACGTATGCCGGATGCCCCCGGAGTTGAACAGGGAGAGCTAGAGATAAGGCAGGTTTTTGAATCCGAGGATTTAACGGACAATCCTGAATTGATTGCGAAAGAAGAAGCATTACGCAAACAAGTTGAGGAGCAGCAACAAAAGTGACGATGCCTGGTACTAAAAGAACGATTGATGCCATATGGCGGATGGAATCAGCGAAGCTTATTGCTGCTTTAACACGAATCGTTCGAGATGTCGGTTTGGCTGAAGACCTGGCGCACGATGCCTTAGTGACAGCGCTTGAAAAATGGCCAGAGACAGGTATTCCAGAAAAACCCGGTGCGTGGCTCATGACGACGGCGAAGAGGCGTGCGATCGATTTTTTACGCAGGAATAAGCTGCGTGATCAGAAGTATGCAGAATTGGCGTATGACCGGGAATTATATACAGAGGATGACGTAGACGAAGCACTAGACAAGGAGATTGATGACGATCTCCTTCGTCTCATTTTTATGACATGTCATCCGATACTTTCACAAGAAGCAAGAGTCGCCTTGACATTGCGCTTACTTTGCGGTCTTACAACGGATGAAATAGCTCGGTCATTCATTACATCTGAATCAACCATTGCTCAACGGATTGTCAGAGCGAAAAGGACTCTTCGTTCCGCAAACATTCCTTTCGAGGTACCTACAAGGGAGGAATTAAATGCCCGTCTGTCTGCAGTGCTCAAGGTCATTTACATAATGTTCAATGAGGGATATTCGGCTACCTCCGGGGACGATTGGATTCGTCCGCTTCTTTGTCAGGAAGCACTAAGACTAGGAAGGATGATCGCTGAAATCATTCCAGATGAACCAGAAGTGCACGGATTAGTTGCCTTAATGGAGTTACAATCATCAAGGCTTAAAACCCGAGTTAGTCCTACTGGAGAACCCATATTGCTAATGGATCAAAACCGTGCGAAATGGGATCAGTTGCTGATTCGTCGCGGATTAGCGGCGCTAGAACGCAGCCAACAGCTTGGAAATGCTCGTGGTCCTTATACGTTGCAGGCTGCCATTTCTGCATGCCATGCACAGGCGCGTACGGTAGAGGAAACAAATTGGACACGCATTGCCGCACTATACGAAGCGTTAGCGACGGTCATGCCCTCTCCAATCGTCGAATTAAACCGGGCAGTAGCGATATCGATGGCATTTGGTCCTGCCTATGGATTGCAAATCGTCGACGAGATAAGTACGGAGCCTTCCTTAAAAGATTACCATCTCTTGCCGAGCATACGAGGAGATTTCCTTATGAAGCTAGGGCGATTCAAGGAAGCTCGTGCAGAATTTGAAAAAGCTGCTTCGATGACACGGAATGTCCGCGAGAAGGAGCTTTTACTGAAACGAGCTGCTGAGTGTGAATCCGATGAAAAAGGTTAAGTATCCCCACATATAAGGGCCAACTTATTCAAGTTGTCCTTTACTTTTTGGAGGATGACTTTTCTTTCTGAAAGAAAGTCTTCCTCGCCACTAAAATAAATTTTCTCTCCTGAGATAATTACACGACTTCTTTTACTCGCGTAAAGAGGCACAAAACAAACATGCCTACCCGTTTTCCGATAAAAATATTTTTCCAAATAAAGAAACCCATCGTATATATCTTTCGTTTTAGAAGACGCGTCCTGATAATCGATATCTGGAAAAATGACAATCCTTTCTCCCTTTTGCAGCACATCTACACTTATCTTCATCGTTTCTATTATTTTTTTCGATCCCCGATAAACAGGAATGCCGCGTCCAGAGGTTAATAGTTTAGTAATGCAAAAAGAAATCGGCCAGGCGAATAGTTTTGCCATTACCCAGTTCCACCCGAATCTTTTCGTAAAAGTATAGTCCGCATAATGCTTGAAGCAAGTTTCCTGGTTCATAAATACATCAAGAATCCATGCGTGAAGGTGTTGTGGGAACGAATGAAGAATGATAAAAGGCCCGAAAAGGTTTTGGTGATGGGCAATATAGACGATCGGCTCTTTATTAGTTGTAGGGGCAAAAGTAGAATATCTCCAATAAAAAATACGGATGAAGGCACGCACAATGAGAAAAAATGGTCCGTAAAATCTCAAGATCTTTTCCACCTATCTGTAATTTGTTCCTTGAATGGGAATAGCCCTCGAATCATTTTTTTAAAATTCTCCAAGAATCGCTTCCAGGTTGAAAATGAGAGCTGGCATTTTGATCAAAATACAAAGTTTGGATAGGGATTTCATAGATGTTAAGCCCTCTTTTAACCGCATTGATCAGCATGTTGATTTCATATTCGTAGCGCTCTCCTTTTAGCTTAACAATCCAACATAGTTCCTTCTTTGGAATTCCTCTTAGACCTGTTTGCGTATCCTTGAGCCTCCTTCTAAAAAGGAGATGAAAAATAAAGCTCGTCAGCCTATTTCCAAGAATACTTCGAGTAGGAACATCAGAATTGTTAAAATCACGAACCCCTAATATGAGTCCTTTATCGATATTTGTTAATGTCCTTGCTATTTTACAAACATCTTCGATGGAATGTTGACCATCTGCATCGACAGTGATGACGCCTGAAAAGGATCGATTTTGTTCCAAAAGATAGTGAAAGGCTGTTTTCAACGCTCTTCCTTTTCCTTTATTAATAGGGTGTGTCAACACTTCGCATTCTTGAATTCTACATAAATGCATGAAGATAGGCGTCAACTCCTCAAAGCTACCATCATTGACGACAATGATTTGGGTAAAGCCTTCTTTTAGCAAAGACTGTACATACTCAAGCAAATCTTCGGTTGGGTTCAATGCTGGAATGACGATTGCACAATTATTCATTATCGAAACCCCATTTCAAAGATTAGAATTGCTGATAACGTTCTATTCCCTTACTAAAAGCATATGAACATTAGTGAGCAGTTAGAATAGATGCATAGAATGATAGATGTAAAATATAGGACGAAAGAAACGGGAAATTAGTATTGTCGAAAATCAGAAATTTTTGTCATAAAATGTTGTCTGCTCTTAATAGTTTATGATAATATTATTTTTATCATCTCTAAAAGTAGCGAAATGAGTTATATGTAGTAACAACCTATCAAATATTTGCGAGTCTTGCAGCACTCTTAATAGAGTATAAAAAAGTAAGTGTCAACGCTCGGTAGCTCAGTTGATAGAGCAGCGAAGCGAAACCACCCTGCCTCCACGACGCAGCCGTACCCAACGAACCGCATCTAGCCTAACCCCACTGAGTTGGGGACGAAGGACGATCGGATCAGCATAAGCGGAACAACAATAAAATATGGCTCGGTAGCTCAGTCGGTAGAGCAAAGGACTGAAAATCCTTGTGTCGGCGGTTCGATTCCGTCCCGAGCCACCATTCCCACAAAAAGTATTGCGATGACGTAGCCTCTCGTGGTGCTTTTTTTTATTGTAGAATGTAATGAAAACGTTATAACCATTACCCATAGAAAAAACAAGATGAAGTCAATGTCACATCCGAAAAAACATTGTCGTAACAATTTTGTAATATAAATTACTTGTGAATGTAACATGATGGAAAATTCAGTCATTTAACTATAAAAACTCGGAAATCATTGAAAGTAAAGGGTTTATTTGCTGTTTATCCATGTGCTCTTCAACTGAAATGACAACATTTATACAATTATATTACATTGATTCATATTGTCTCATTTTGAAAGATTTATATGTTAAAGTAATAAACAGGAAATGACTCTGCATCTAAATACCTACTATACATACTGAAAAATAATGCAGGAAGTTAATTTTTAGGGGGAAAACAAATGAATAAAGGAGTTAATCAGCCGCCCAGGAAGAGCGCAACACTTAGGCTTTTGCTGAAATGCATGGTGTTTCTGTGCGCTTTTATGATGATTTCATCTTCTGTTGCTGCTGCTGATACAAAACTCGAAACAGTATTTCACGTTTATATGGACGACCAATATGTAGGAACGGTGTCGAATAAAAGCGTAATCGAAAATGCTGTCGAAAAACTAATTAACGAACAACAAGATAACTATAAGGACTTCAACTTACAACTAGGAAACAAACTCACATATATATCCGAACAAGTTTTTCGATCAAATGCAGATAACAACGCAGTCGTTCAAAAAGTTGAAGAGTTGGCGACTGTCAAAGCAGCGGCTACAGCTGTTGTCGTAGATGGTAAAGCAATCGCCTACGTCAAAGACAGCAAAGACGCCGAGCAGGTTATCAACGAGTTAAAACTGCAATACGTTTCTAAGGAAGACTTGACTTTCGTGAACATGCTAGAGGCTTCAAAGGAAAAATTACCAGAAATTAAAAAAGACGAAGCGCGTGTTTTGAATGTTGCGATTGAGGAACCACTCCTTGTCAAGGAGGAAAAAACGGATCCAGAAAACGTCTTATCTTATGAAGATGCAGTGAAACTCTTGCAAAAAGGGACGCTTGAAGAGAAAAAGCATGTCGTCGAAAAAGGCGAAGCGCTTGAAATCATCGCGGAAAAATATGACTTGACCTTGAAACAGTTGAAAGAACTGAATGAAGGATTAACAGAAGACTCGGTCCTTCAAATTGGGCAAGAATTGAATACTGTTGTAACGAAACCACTTCTTCATGTCGTCGTAGAACGCGAGAAATATCAAGAAGAAACCATTCCGTTTGAAAGAGAAGTCGTAGAAGACAACTCGATGCCAAAAGGCGAAACGAAGATTAAACAAGAAGGTAAGAATGGGAAAACCGCATTTGTTTATAAAATTAAAGAAATAAATGGCAGGCAGACTAACAAAGAAGTAATCAAAGAAACAGTGATGGAAAACCCAGTGAAGGAGATTACAATTAAAGGAACAAAAGAGATCCCATCAAGAGGCAGCGGCAGCTTTGCGTGGCCGACGAATGGGGGATACGTATCAAGCGGAGTAGGCCAACGTTGGGGAGCACACCATAAAGGGATTGATATTGCGAGACCTAGCAACTACACGATCAAAGCAGCTGACAATGGAGTCGTCGTAGAGGCAGGCTGGAATAATGGCGGCTACGGCAATAAAATTGTCATCGACCATCAAAACGGCTATCGTACGGTATATGCCCACCTAAGCTCGATTGGTGTATCAGTCGGTCAAAGAGTTGAAAAAGGCTCTGCTATTGGTGTGATGGGAAGTACTGGAAATTCAACTGGAACTCATCTTCATTTTGAAGTATATCAAAATGGGCAGCTGCGAAATCCACTAAGCTTTTTTTAAAAGCATGATTCAAAAAGCAGAAACAATAATTAAAGAGACAGAGTCTAAAGGGCAAAGCTTTCTTGGACCTGTCTCTTTTTTATGCTAAAATTAAAGGGATTAAGTGAAAAAATCAGATTACGTTCACATAAATAGATTATTAGTAAAGGGGAAAAGTGGCCATGGATAAAAAGATACTTGTTGTTGACGACGAAAAGCCAATTGCAGACATTTTACAGTTCAATCTTACAAAAGAAGGTTTTACGGTACAGTGTGCATATGACGGGGATGAAGCTCTTCGTCTTGTTGAAGAAATGAAGCCGGATATGATTTTGCTTGATATCATGCTTCCGAACCGCGACGGCATGGAAGTATGCAGGGAAGTCCGCAAAAAATACGAAATGCCGATCATCATGTTAACCGCAAAAGATTCGGAAATCGATAAAGTATTGGGGCTTGAGCTTGGTGCGGACGATTATGTGACAAAGCCATTCAGTACGAGGGAATTGATTGCGCGTGTGAAAGCGAATATGCGCCGTCACGCACAGGTTGCCCAGCAAACAGATGAAGATGAAAATAGCGAAATTACAGTTGGGAATTTAACGATCCACCCTAACGCTTATGTCGTGTCAAAAAATGGGGAGACGATTGAGCTTACCCATCGTGAATTTGAACTTCTTCACTACTTGGCGAAGCATATCGGCCAGGTAATGACGAGGGAGCATTTGCTGCAAACCGTATGGGGATATGATTATTTTGGAGACGTGCGTACAGTTGACGTAACGGTAAGACGTCTTCGTGAAAAAATTGAAGATAATCCTAGTCATCCAAACTGGATCGTAACGAGAAGGGGAGTAGGCTACTACTTACGCACACCTGAACAGGAGTAAGCACATGCAAAAAGTAAGCTTTTTCAGGTCGATACACATTAAATTTGTGTTGATCTATGTGTTATTAATCATGATTGCCATGCAGATAATTGGCGTATATTTTGTCGGAAAGCTAGAAGATCAGCTCGTGGCAAACTTTCAAAAAGGAATTGAAGGCCGCCTGCCATTACTGGAATACAATATTCGCGAAGAAATGGTTAAAGATCGTTCAGCTGAAGACGCCCTTCCGTTAGAAGAAGATATCAAAAGAATTCTCTTAGACTTTTCCGCAAATGATATTTCAGAAGTACGCATTATTAATAAAAGAAGCGTTATTATTGGGACATCTGAACCGAGCAATGCAGCGCTTGTTGGTCAAAAGTCGACCGATCTTATGGTGAAAAGAACGCTCGAGGTCGGGGAAGCGCAAGATAAAATTTATTTTAATGAGCATTCAGAAGGTCGTATTTGGGTATTGAGCTCTCCAATCAAACAAGCTGGCGAAGTAATTGGCGCCATTTATCTAGTTGCCAACATTGAGACTGTTTTCGAACAGATGGATGAAATCAATAGCATCTTTATAACAGGAACCGTTATTGCCATGTTCATTACGGCGATACTCGGGATTGTGCTTGCAAGAATGATTACACGACCGATCTCTGACATGAGGCGGCAAGCGACCGCGATGGCAAAAGGGAACTTCTCGAGAAAGGTCCGTGTGTACGGGAACGACGAAATTGGACAACTCGCTTATTCCTTTAATAATTTGACGAAAAAATTGCAGGAATCGCAGGCGATGACTGAAAGTGAAAGGCGTAAACTTTTATCTGTGCTCTCCTATATGACGGATGGGGTTATTGCGACGGATCGGAAAGGAAAGGTCATTTTAATCAATGAACGAGCGGCAGAAATGCTGGACGTTTCACGTGAAACAGTCATTTCCCAACCGATCACAGAACTGCTTGATCTAGATGAAGATTATACGTTTGAGGAGCTACTCGAGGAAAAAGAATCACTCATCCTCGATTACAGTACACCTGAAAATCATTTTATTTTACGTGCGAATATGTCCGTCATTCAGCGCGAAACCGGATTTGTGAATGGGCTAATTGTCGTACTTCATGACGTAACGGAGCAAGAAAAACTGGATGCGGAGCGCAGGGACTTCGTTTCGAATGTATCCCATGAATTACGAACTCCGCTTACGACGATGAGAAGTTATTTAGAGGCGTTACAAGATGGGGCGATGAAAGATGATACGCTCGGGCCTCGCTTCTTAAGCATCACACAGCTCGAAACGGAACGAATGATTCGCCTCGTCAATGATTTATTGCAGCTTTCCAAGATGGATAGAAGAAATTATGACATTCACCCGACATGGGTCGATTTCGTCGCATTCTTCAATTACATCATCGATCGTTTTGAAATGACGAAAGAGCGCAATGTTCATTTCCGAAGACTGTTCCCAAAAGAAGCCGTTTTTGTAGAAATTGATGGGGACAAGCTTACACAAGTTATTGATAATATTATCTCAAATGCGCTGAAATACTCGCCAGAAGGCGGCACCATCACCTTCCGAATAAAAGTACTGGATGACAAAATTGAAGTGAGCATCAGTGATCAAGGAATTGGAATTCCGAAAGAAAATATACAAAAAGTCTTTGAACGTTTTTATCGCGTTGACCGCGCAAGAACGAGGCAGCTTGGAGGAACAGGGCTTGGCTTGGCCATCGCGAAGGAAATGATAGGAGCCCATGGGGGAGATATTTGGGCTAAGAGCAAGGAAGGAAAAGGGACAACGATTTTATTTACCCTGCCTTATGACCCTGGACAAGAGGATGATTGGCTGTGAGATATGAAACAGTTAAGTCAATAGTGTTGACCGTGCTCGTATTTTTAAGTATCTTTCTCACTTGGAGTTTATGGACGTACAAGCCTAAATATGAATTTCCGGACACGAAATTCGTTCACAAAATCTCGATTGCGGACCAAAAGGATACTGCAGAACTCATCAAGCCGCTAAAGGTGCTTTTTCACATAGATGATGAGGTTTATGGAACAGTGCTCGATGAGGATATTAATAGCATACTATCACAAATGAGCGAGTGGAACATTTATAACCTTGGTGGTGCACGAATCCTCGATCCAGAAAAAATAGATGAATTATCGCATGATGGTAATATGGTTGAAATTACGTATCCCGATTCAGTCCCTTTTGCTTTATATAAAGGAGTCCTCCATTTTGAAGGAGACGTACTTCCGAACGCATCTTTTGATCGAATTGTCATTGACTTAGACGGTGATGAAAAAAGCGGTTCATCCATTTCCTTTATCTCAACGAGTGAAGGGCGAGAATACAAAAGCAATGTAAATGCAGAAAAAGTTGCTGCACTATTGAAAAGCACGAGAGAAAAAAAGAAAGCATACGACGAGTACACAGCCATTGAACTAGAAGGATCAGAAGGGCAAAAGCGGACTATTTATGTAACAACCAAAGAAAAAGAGATGTCCGTCTATCAATATCCGGTAGAGTATTTCAGCCCGGAAAAATTCAAATCCGCCTTATTTAGAGATCCAGCGAAAGTGAAAAGAGATGGGCTCTCTGCCGGAGAACAATATACAGATGACAGAAGTGTCATGAATGTGGATTATACAACGAATATGATTGAATATATTAATCCCGGACTAGAAGCCAGTACAGAGACTTCTCTCACTAATAGTGACGTGTTGAAAAGAAGCATTGATTTTGTCAATGAGCATTGGGGCTGGACGGGTAATTATCGTTACTTTGATATGTCCGTGTATGAGAAGAAAACGGTCTTTCAGTTATTTAGAAATAATTTTCCTGTTTTCAACGAGCAAGGGATGGCAAATATTCTCCTATATTGGGGAAGTGAAGAAATTTACCGATATAAGCGGCCATATTTCTCTAACCAATTAGAATTGAAAGGAAGAACAGAAAAAGTGCCATCTGGTGAATCGGTATTGAATAAATTACTGGAAGATCCAAATTTCAACGTAGACACGTTTGAAACGATGCTGATTGGCTATAAACTCTCGAAGGTGGATTCTGATAACACAAGTGTAATCAATCTCGAGCCTTCCTGGTATTACCTCTATGGAGGTTCTTGGATTCGTTTTGATCTGGATGACAAGAGGGGGGATACGGGTGGATTGGAATAGAATAAAATCAATTTTCATTATTGCATTCTTGATCCTTGACCTTTTCCTCTTTTCTCAGCTCATGACGAAGACGAGACAATTTGAAATGAAAAGTGATGCATCAGTAGAAGAAAATTTAAAAGCTGACATTCAATACGAAAACCTACCGAAGGATGTCGTAAGTGATCATTACATGAGTGCTAATACGAAGGTCTTTACAGATGAAGAACTAAAGAAAATTGATGGTAAAATCGAGTACCAGGAAGATGGAGCGACGATTCATGTGATACTTGATAAGCCAATTGCCGTCAATGAAAAACAGGACTTTATTGAATTAAATGATTTTGTTAATTCCCATGTCCTTTACGGTGAAAATTATGGCTTTTGGAAGTATGATAAGGAAGAAAAAACGGTTACGTATTATCAAAAAATAGATGATAAATTTGTATTTATGAATCAAAGCGCCCAGCTTGTTTTCGAAGTAAATGATGATGGAGAAGCTGTTTCATATGAGCAAACAATGCTCGACCCATTCGAGCCGATCAGCGATAATGAAGAGGTATATCCGGCACTGAAAGCTTTAGAAGCCCTTTATTTAAAAGGAGTCTTGAAATCTGGCGCCAAAGTGGACAAGGCGAAGCTCGGCTATCATACGCTAGTCAATATGGAAGAATCACAAGTACAAGTACTGACCCCGACTTGGCATTTTCTCGTGAAAAATAAGGACGATACGGTCGAAAATTTTCTCGTAAATGCTTTCGAAGGGCAAATCATCCAAGCACAACCAAAAACGAATGAGAAATCAAAAATGGAGTGAACTGAATGTCAATGCAATTCAGTGTGCTGGCGAGCGGCAGTTCCGGGAATGCCATTTATATTGAAACGGAAAGCCATTCCTTCTTAGTCGATGCGGGCTTAAGCGGTAAGCAAATGGACAAGCTCTTTCAAGAAATCGGCCGCGACCCGGCGAAGTTGAATGGGATTCTCGTCACACATGAACATAGTGATCATATAAAAGGGCTCGGCGTTATGGCCCGTAAATATAAACTTCCGATTTATGCGAATGAGCGCACGTGGCAGGCAATGGACGGAATGATCGGAGAAATTAAGGTAGATCAAAAATTTGTATTCGGAATGGAAACCGTGAAATCATTCGGCGGGCTTGATATCGAGTCATTCGGTGTCTCCCATGATGCGGCAGAGCCGATGTTTTACATATTTCGTGCGGGAGGGAAAAAACTCGTATTGATTACGGATACAGGGTACGTCAGCGACCGCATGAAAGGACTCATTTCCAATGCGGATATGTATGTATTCGAAAGCAATCACGATATCGGGATGCTGCAAATGGGCAGATACCCATGGAGTGTAAAGCGAAGAATTTTAAGCGATGTCGGACATGTGTCGAATGAAGATGCGGCCTTGGCGATGAGTGACGTGATTGGCGACTGTACGAAACGGATTTACCTTGCGCATTTAAGCCGGGATAATAATATGAAGGATCTTGCGCGGATGAGTGTGCAGCAGACACTGGAAGCGAAGGATATGCCTGTTGGGAAGCAGTTTGAGCTGTTTGATACGGATCCGTTTATTCCGACCGCGTTGACGGCGGTTTAATAGTGGCAAGAAAGTAGGAAAGAATGAAGACATTCAATATGGATGCATTCATTCTTTTTTTGTGCATAACTAGGAAACATTTTTTTCATTTACGCCCTCGATTGATGAAGGAATAAAAGCTGGATGTGCCGAATAAGTCATAGTGATTATGGTTTTGTTGTATTCTCAAAATTAATGCTTGGAGTATTCATTAATTTTATGCTATGCATGCTATCGTCACCCAGAAATTTCGACTTACCCTGCCATGTTGGAGAGGAAGGTATGTCCAAAATGGAAGGGACCACTTGGATTTGGTTTTTACCTTTTTAGGGCCGATTAATTGATTCTATAGTCAGATTTTTTCTTATCTTATTAACCTTGAAAGATTACACTAAAGAGTGAGGAGATTAATTGTATGCAAATTGTAACCAAAATGTTTTTAGAACAACTCGACATGCATTGCCATGAGAATGATTGGTTTGCATCTATGGATCAGGCACTTCATGGAGTCACCGCAGCTGAGGCAGCATGGACAAGTTCGGGAAACAGCAATTCAATTTGGCAGATTGTCAACCACTTGATATTTTGGAATGAAGACGTAATCCATCGAATTAAGGGTACAGAGAATCCGCATAAGGCAGAAGACAACGATGAAACCTTTGGAAATTCAGGGGATCCAGAAGACGAAATTGGGTGGGCCCAGACTGTGCAGCGGCTCAATGAAGTCATGAATAAATTAAAAACGGTCATTGCGGACCTTAACGATGAAAAGTTAAAAGCTCCGTATGCCCCTAACAGGTACTCTATTGAGTATTTGCTCAGCAATATCATGATGCACGATACGTATCATCTCGGCCAAATTGTTTTGTTGCGAAAGTTGCAATCCTCTTGGGGTGGCGTTGATTGGTCCTAAAGCACCATAATTCAGCGACCTTCCTCGCCCCAATGAGACGTAATAAAGATTGCGAAGTTCTGAACTTAAAAACATTAATACCTCATAAATTATAGAAGTGACTCCCAATACTGAGCTTGTCAGTAAGAATTAAATAATTATTCTAATGCTTTCTGTATATACTTATATAATTCTGCATCCATCCCATACTGCAAATTATTATCGGGGTTTTCAGCATGGAATTTTTCAGTTTGTTTCTTTAAATCTTGGTCATACCCTGTGAATGAGTAAACAATCTCACTCCATTTTTCTGCCAATGCTTTTACCTTACTACTATTAGGGGGTGTTCCATTTTCTTTTTCTAATTGTATTTTTTCCAAAATCATTCTAAATTCTTGTTCTACTTCTTTTAAAGTATCTTCATCATATTGATCATAATAATTCTTCATCATGTCTAATTGCTCTTTTGTAAAATATTTTTCTTGGTACATTTTCATTGCACCTAATAGTTTTGTTAATTCTTCAATGGACATTCTTTTTTTACTACGAATTGTTTTTAAAACACCCTCTAATTCATAAAGTAGATTTTGTTGAACTTGTATATCTCTCTTTATACGAGTTATTTGAGATTCTATAATGTTGATGGCAAAACCTTTTTCTTTGTTCGTAATGACAGTCTTTATATCATCCAAAGAGAATCCCATTTGTTTTAGAGCCAAGATCTGTTGAAGTAGAGCCAAATCCGTTTTTGTATAAAGCCTATGTCCAGACTCTGTATATTGAGAAGGCGGGAGCAAATCAATTTGATCATAATATCTTAAAGTTCTTATCGTTAAGCCCGTCAATGATGCAAGCTCTCCAACTTTCCAGTATTCTTTCATACATATTTCATCCTTATAAAATGTATTAAACGTACTGATTATCATTACTTCAAAATTTCTTGAATTTCATTATATTTGAAGCTATAGGTCCTCCCACAGATATGACAAGCTGTGTCAATAGCTTCTTTATTATTTATTGCCTGTATTAATTCATTCTGGCTTAAAGAATGGAGCATCCCGAAGAACATTTCTTTTGAGCATCCACAGAAAAATTGGACAGGACTATATCCCATTACTTGTACATCCTTAAATAACTCACTTAACTTTTTATCAATATTGTTCTTGCTAACTTTATTCAAGTTAGAAAAGAACTCTTGATTCGTATTAACTGTGTGTTTTACACGATCAATTAGGTTAGGCTTAGCGCCTGGAAGTAATTGAGCAAATATAGCATGACTGAATAATACACAGTTGTCATTTCCAAATCCAAGATTGGCTCCTATATATGTTTGAGTTTGCTCACTCTGAATGAAATAATGTGAAATGTCATCAACAATGTTTCGATATGGCATATCAGTTATGCCAGTAAATTGATTCATTGCAGATCCTTTTATCACACGAATCGTTCCTTTATTACCAATAAGCCGGTCAAGAGATATTTTATTAATAGGATCATTAGAGATTTTCAATAATTCCCCATTGAGATAACCACGAACATTTCCTTTTGCATCTGCATCGGCAAAAACTTTATATTTTGGATCACTCATTGTCATATGGAAACTTATTCTTTGATCCCCTTTTAAGGTTCCTGAAATTAAGCTCACAACTGAAATGGTTTTTCCTAATATAAGTTTAAGAGTTTTGTTTGTTTCTTTGTTAAGTCGAAGAATATCATTAATTAATATTGTATTATCAACAAAAAATAAACGAACTTGTTTGTCATAAATGAGTGTCTTAACAATTGTGTTTTTCATTTTACTTATCCTTTCTCTTATTCACTGTTAAGTACACTATAAAACATAACGTTACGTAAGGTTCAAGTTAAAATTATTTCTGAACATCTCTAAGCGCTGAATTCCTTTTTCCCTCTACTATAATCTGATTAGTAGCCTAGCAATGAATTAATCTTTAATTTTTAGTCCTAATAATTTTGAAAATCCTATTGCTTGATTTGAAGAAACTTCGCATCCCACCAAACTTTCGATAGACACATTAATTTGTTCAAATGTGCACGTACTTATATCAACAGCTTTAAGGCTCGTATGTGTAAAATCAATATCATTAATATCACATCGATTGAGACCAATTTTATTAAACTTGGAGTCGAAAAAATTAGCACTTCTCAAAGACGACATTTCAAAATTCACCTGTTTTAAACGAGCTTCTGCAAAATTACTGAAGTTTAAGCCGCAGTTTTCAAAAAGAACGTTCCCCAGACTAGCTTTTGATAAATCTAAGCCCAAGAGTTTGCAGTCTTTAAACTCAGCTCTATGTATAGTACCTCCGCACAAACGTACATTGGATAAATTGCAATGATCAAAAACCACATCAGTCATATCTATGTTCATAAAGATACTATTCATAAAGGTGACGTTTTTAAAAATTACTTTCGATAAGATAAGTCTATCTACTGACTCATTGTCTATTTGAGAATTTTTGACCGAGCAGTTTACTAATTGAGGCTCTTCTTCATAAAAAATGTTATGGAAATTTGCACTTTCTAAATCAGATGAGATTTTGGGACGTTCAATTTTTATTATTTTTGACATAATACACCTCTATATATTTTCGTAAACTCTTTGTTAAATTGACTTTATAAGAAAATTATATGATTTATAAGTCTTTATTTTTTGTAATCATTGTGTGCAATTTATTAATGAATGAGTAGAGTCTGTTTTAATCGTGCTAATGCTAACCTGCTCATTACTTCAATAAGGAAAAAGCCGTCCTTCCTTATTGCAACAATGTACCCTTGGATAAAGAAGATTATTATAATGTTACATATCATATAATAGCTTCTCAGCAAGTTTTATATTTTCTTTTAAATACGCGGGTAATCCATTGTGGGATAAGATCTCTGGTGTGGTCATCCATACGACATCATCAACTTCTTCCGTACTTTTAGCATAAGGTTCACCCGCTTTATGATGACATAAAAAAACTATGTCAATGACATTAAGCCCTGAATGAGTTACAAACGAGGAACTATTTACGTATCTTAGGCCTGTCACTTCGATTCCTACTTCTTCAAATATTTCTCTTTGCAACGTCCTTTCCAAAATGTCGGAAGAATTTCCTTCGATTTCGCACTTCCCACCAACAAGAGATAGAGAGCCGCCCGCGTGTTCCTCCTTTTTACTTCTAAGGATTAAAAGCCATTTATCATTTCGACGAATTGCACCTTCTACATTTACTATAAACATGAGATGACCCTCCAATATTACTATCTTTCCTTAAAACATCTTCAAGTCGTATGACCCGTTCATTACAATCTCTCTTTTAAAACGAATCAGAAAATTCTTTGTTTAACTCTCTATTAATGGTATTCTACAAATGAACATATTTCCAATAGGAGGATTTGTTTTGACAACCACTACAAATGATAAAGCCATTATTAATGAGGTTACAATGAATGCACCCTTACAATTAGTTTGGTATGCTTGGACAATATCTGAACGAGTTTCAGAATGGTTCGCACCTGAAGCAGTCGTAGAAGCAATTGAAGGTGGCGCTTATGAACTTTATTTTATTCCTGGAAATAAAACGGGAATGAATACAAAAGGTTGTAAGATTATTAAACTTGTTGATGAAAAAGAATTACGATTCACTTGGAAAGGCCCAGATCAATTTGAATCTATCATGAATAGTGAAAGTGAATTAACTACTGTAAATGTTAGTTTTGAACCAGTTGATACCAAATCTACAAAAGTTATTGTTGAACATACAGGATTTAAAGGAAATGATAGCTGGAAAGAAGCATATGAGTGGCATCAAATGGCTTGGGCAGGTGTTCTAAGTAGTTTAAAGTCTGCTCTTGAAAAAGGTGAAGGCAGTTTATGCTGCCAACCTATAAAATAAAATAAACCGCACAAAACCATCTATTGTTTCGAATTTAATAGATGGTTTTAATATTTTGGTTCTTACTTTGGAAAAATTCAAATTTAATTAAACTGCTTTGTTTAGCCATACATGAAGCGGAAATCACTGCTTCACCACAGAGAATGAAAATATATTGGTATGACCATACTGTTTATTAATCCAGTCAATCAATCCATAGATTAATGATCCTTAGCTCTCTCATTTTTTTAACACATAAGGCGAGTTTTCTTTGGTATTGTCTTTTTTGATGGTTAGAGAAGTTTATTTTCATGGTAGTTCAATAGATTTTCACCAAAAAATGCTTTATTCCTTATTGGAGTAAAGCATCCTTATATGTAGTATGATTTTCCACCGTATTTAACATAAGTAAAGATACGAAAAACACCATATTTGTATCTTTGTAGAAGCATTATATATAGTAAATAATTATAGTTTTCAACTTAAACAACGATAGGACTTTACTTGGAGGGGTGGGGATGATAGGCTCGTTTGCCAGATGAAACAACGGCTTCAGCCTTTCAAGACCAATCATGCCCACAGAGGCTCCAAGTCAAGTCCTTAAACGCCTTTCTATGGTTACATGTAAACAATGATAAAAGGTGCACCACATAAAGGATTTGAAATGGATACTATATATAAGCTACTCGTTAGTTGAATAATACATTTTTGCCCTTTAAATATATGTATATTTATATCTAAGACATAAATCTGGTTATTTATTTCTCTGGTACGATATTTAAAATAATCAATAATGACCTGATTTTGTAAACATATTTTAACAATCCCCCTGATATATTAACAATCTTTGTTTAAGCACAAAAACAACTAACCTATGTAATAATAAATGAAGTACACTATTTAAGATTATTGAGGTGAAAATATGAAGAATAATTCGAATCTATCTAATGATGGATATACAATTTTCAAGCCCACAGGAGTGCGACACGAATTTCCTAAAGTTGATTTAGTGAATCAACAAGTAACCTGTACTGTTTTATACAAAGAAGATATATATATGACTGTCATTGTTGATTTAAAAAATGATACAGTACAAGTCCAAGGAGACGTTGACGAATTAGGAAATTTAAGCATGGATAAAGACTCCTATCTATATATGTTCAAGCATTGGGCAAAGGTTTTTATTGATAATGACATCTCTAATCCAAATGATTATTTTGATGAAATAATAAAAAATCAAAGCTTAAACTAAAGGAACTTTACTTCGATAAGGACCCCTATTTTTACATATCCCCAAGTCTATTAAAACGCCAAAAATCCCTACTTTTATTTTAAAGCAGGGACCTTTCTTTGTAATCAATTATTAGATTTTAAATTAAAGCAATACATTACATTGAATAAGCATGTTTCGCAAATTTACTTTCAAATTCCTAACCATGCTGATACTGTAGATTGAGAAATGTTTCCTACTAAAAAGAGTATTTTAAAAATATTTATTAGAATAACTGTAACAATTTAGTTGGCTAAACGTGTTAGTAGCGAGATTAGTAAAGAGGGGGGCAAAATGCAAAATCAGCGACAACAATTAGAAAATCTATATAAGCAGTATGCCAGACCCCTTTATTTTTACCTACTAAAGTTATGTGGTTCAACGCAGCTTGCAGAGGACTTAACGCAAGAAGCGTTTGTTCGCGCGACTGTTTATTTACACACATATGAAGGAGAAGAGGCCCGCGCTTGGCTATTTAAAGTGGCTCGCAATGCGTATTTAGATGAATGGAGAAAGCAACAACGATGGGGGACAATCCCACTTTTATCGATCTTTTCGTCGAAAAAAGAAATGCTTAGTCCGTACGGGCTCCCAGAAGAATCCCTTTTAACAAAAGAACGGAATCACCAACTTGAAGAGCTATTAAAATACTTACCCGAGCAATATCGCTCAATTATTTATTTACGAGAGTATGAGCTATTTAGTTATAAAGAAATAATGGATGCCTTACAACTGACGGAAGAACAAGTGAAAATAACACTTTATCGTGCAAGAAAGCGATTAGCGAGTCTTGCTGAAAAGAAAGGGTGGAAGTATGACAGAATGGAATAAAGATTTAGAAAAGCGAATATTAAGGAAATCCAGATTTACATTAACCTTTCGAGTTCTTCGCATATTGTTAATTGTTTTTTTTATCTATTGTGGATACATGCTTTTGATAAATTTTATTGCAGACAAACTCAATATAGCAAAAGAAAATGCGTATTACTCGAAACTTGCATTAGAGTGGACTGTTCCGAATGTACGCGGAGACTTTGGGTTTGAAGAAGAAGATATGACGATTTTCGGAACGAAAAAATTGTCATATAACTTAATCAAGAAGGTGGGACATGATGACAAGGTCATTGGTCAAGCGTTGTTGACGAAGCGACTATCTAATCTTTCATCCATTACATTTTCACATCCAGGGCAAAAACAACTAAATGATTTTTCTTTTTCGTTACCTGTAGATCCTCGTACAGAGAGAAAGCTAGAAGGTAATGCCTCGCCTAATGTATGGGAAACATTAGAAAAACTCCCTCAAGGAACCGTTGGAGAGTTAGCTTTTTCCACAACTAGTTTTATGGACTCAAAACAACTAATTGAATCTCTGAGAAAGTACGATATCAATATTTTATGGATGCCATTGTATACAGGTGAGTTTGTCGATTACAATCCATCTGGATGGTCTGGAAACGACAATTTAATAATGGTTTCTGATTTAATTGGTCTAACAGGTGGAAATGAGCACGATAATAAGTATTATGAGACGGCACGAATCAATGGATTGGATAAAGATACACTTACCGAAAGCGAACAATTAATGGTGAAAAATATGGAAGAGCTTTTAAATAAGTCCGCAAGCTATTATGAGCAATTTTTAGGACTGGGGCATTTAGATCAAAAATATCAATATATAAAAAAGAAAGGATTTACCGTATATGGAGCTGTTGTAACAGGGCCCGTTAAAGAATTATTAAAGCTACAGGATGTTTCATTTATTCAAGGCGAACAATTAGGTGAAGTAGATTTGTGGAATTGGCAGTCAGAGAATAAAGAGTAATTACTTACTTGAAGGGGCATTTATGAAATACTAAAAAGTTCTAATAAACACTAAGAAATTAAGTTTTAGTTACTGCATAAATGTGCCCTTTAAATCCTTCTTAAATTAACCCACCTCTTAGTTTAAGCGAAAATATTCACAATCTTTTTTGTGGGAACATATAAAATAGACGCCTTCTTACTCAAGAAGAGCGCCATACAATGGAATTAAGTATCTTTAAAAAACTCCTTTTCTAAAATAGAATAATAGTATTGGTCAGTCCATTTGTTTTGCCAAAAAAGTTCTTCCTTAAAAATAGCTTCCCTTACCATACCAATATGTTCCATTAAAGCTGCAGAGTTTTTATTGTTTGAATTACACATTCCAACCACTTTATGTGCATTTAATCTTTCAAAAGCAAATTTCAATAAAAGTTTAGCGGCTTCACTTCCATAACCTCTTCCCTGATATTCTACTAAAAGTACATAAACCTTTAAAATAAAGGCCTTCCCTGTACCTGCTCCTTAACAGAATTAGCTTTCTTTTTTAAAAAAAGAAGGCTGCTGGAACCCGCAACCCCTTGTTTATGAAAGCACCCAATGAGCTTAATATATTTGTTTTAAAAAAGGAAAAATACAAATTCTAATAGCGATTGGTGAATGCTATACGTTTTAGCGTGACGCTTTTGGCGGTTGGCACACGTCACATTTACGTTGGTGATTATTTTTAAATTTTGTAAATGTTTTTTCAAAATTGCTACCACATGCACATTTAAATAGTAGCTTTTGAGAAAAACCGTGATATTCCGTCGTTAGCAACTTACTTTCCGAATTGTTCTCAACAAATTCTTTAATTTTACCGATTGTCCATCGTTTATTCATCCTTTTACACCTCGATATTTTATTGCTTGTATGGATATTTTGCTATCCTTTTTATTCCTGATTAAACCACAGTGGATCTTTGTCTTCAACATCGCCATTATAATTGATTAGAATCTCTTCTCCTGCTTTTATATTTGTGTAAGCATAGAAGTCAAATGTGCTATTTTCAAAATTAATCTCATAAGTTGAATTAGGTTCATAAGAATGGTTAAACAACATTCCATAACCAAGAAGGATTGCAGAATGATTTATCCCATACTCAAAAGCGTAATCGGCGAGTAAAGTTTGCTCAATGTATTGATGCTGGTCGTTTGAATAAGAAATGACAGGTGCTTCATGTATAAGCTCTCCTTTTTTGATATCACGTGTAGCAAATACCCCTCTATTGAATTCTCCATCACTTAGGGGAGATGTTTTTACCTCAATTATGTTGTTCACCTACTCACTTTTAAAATATTCTTTCTAACTGTAACCATTTAAATGAAAAATCAGTTCTTTTTATATAGAAAAAAGAATTTCTAATATATCTTCAAAATATGTACTTCTTACTACTTCCATTTTCTATTGTTAAGGTATAACCGGAACTTGTTACATCAATTATTTTAATAATGACAGAGGATTGATACAAGATGAAGTAATCACTATAGTTAGTGGTCATTTTCACCCTCCGTTTTCGTATAAGATGTGGCACTCTTTAATTTATGGGCACTAGCTTGCCAATGATTCCATTCTTTCTTGCTTATTCCGCCTTTACTCGTAGCTTTATTCATTACCCAATATTTTTCTATGTTGAGTAACCTATCTGATTAGTTTTAGTCACTTTACTCGGTATTAACCAAGCTAATGCAATAAATATAGAGTAGAAACAATAAACCATTATCGACTACAAGAAATTTCCTTTTTTATTAACCTGTCCCGTTAACACCATAAGAAAAGTGATCCTACGATATTCAATCATAGCACATGATTTGTTTCGGTCTGTTTCTATGTTGCCAACAGAGTTTTCTCTTAGTAAAAAATACAAGGAAAATTAGGAGATTTACAATTTATATGCTACACTGGGTTTACCATTTGATTTACTGTTTTCAAGTACCCTACTCATTTTTGAGTGGGGTTATTTGTTTTTCTAAGAAAAATAAATGACAGACTCTAAAAAGAGTCTGTCCATGATTGGCATTTTATTTAAGCTTTTTGAACGTTAGCTGCTTGTGCTCCACGTTGACCTTGCTCAACATCAAAAGTCACTTCTTGACCTTCTTCTAATGTTTTGTACCCTTCGCCTTGGATAGCTGAGAAATGAACGAATACGTCTTCTCCACCTTCACGTTCGATGAATCCAAAACCTTTTTCGCCATTAAACCATTTTACTTTACCTTTTTCCATGTTTGTTGCCTCCTAGTGTGCTAAGCACACACAATGTATTACTATCCTTGCTCTCAGTGATCATCAAGACGAAAAGTTCTTACTAATACTATCCTTTACACAGAACAAAAATAATTCTTCTTTAAAATACCATTTTTTAGCATTGAGTGCAAGGAACCTTAATTGTTTTACTAAAACACCCTTTACTTTAAGATCAATTCTTTACAAACCTTTTAAACTTCATTTGAATATTAAATAAGTGAAGAACGATTATTTATCAACAACTATCATTTAATCTAATTCAAGTATAAGGAAAAAGTTTCTATTCACTGAATTCTTAAAAACCAACGGTCTCTTTGAGGGCTGACCATTGAATTTTAGATTTAGATTCATTGTTAGTCATCATCGATCCAACAAAAACGTCATCAATATCTTTATTATTCAAATAGTGTTCAATAGTTACATTGATAATTTTTGAGGTATATAAAGCTGATAATTCATTCTTAGGAACCCAATATAATTCCCCTTCGTCGGAAGGAATAAAGTTCAAATGCTTTGTTTCTCCAAAGTAGACATATTGCTGACGTATTTCTCCGTTATTTTTTTCAAGTAGAATATACTTAAGTCTAAAGTTTTTAATGTCATCTTTTTTAAATCCTGTCTCTTCTTCAATTTCCCTGAAACTTGCCTCCATTGGTGAATTAAGTTCATTAGGTTCCATATGACCTCCAATTCCACCCCAAAATGCAAAATTAAAGATTTTACTTTTTTCCTTTTTCATCATTAACATTCTTCCTTGATGAATTAGGAATGCAGTTGCCATTTGTCGTACTTCCATAATACCATCCTCTCTAAACTTCCACTAATTTTATTAAGCTAAAGGGCACGTTAGCTTAATAACTTTTCCTTAGATTTTCTTCACTTTTAAACATATACCTTATTCCTTTACCCGCAAGTGGCTCGTCTCTGTATCTTGGTATAACGTGAAAATGAGCGTGAAAAATATGCTGTCCACCAACCTCACCGCAGTTCCAACCAAGATTATATCCTTGAGGTTTGTATTCTTCATCTAAAAATTGTTTAACTTCTTGAAGAAGACTGTAAGTTGCTTCCCATTCCTTCTGAGTTAAATCAAATGCAGTTTCTCTATGCATTTTAGGAACAATTAGTCCTGCACCTTCAAGTAGGCTACCCTTTATTTTTGATTGTTCTAATTGTAAAAAAAGACAATGTTCATTACTTAAAACAACTTTTTGATTAGGTTCTAAATCTGGGTTACAAAAAACACATTTTTCCATAGTAAGTTTCATTCCTTTCGCTGCGCTCAAGGCACAAAAATGAATTAAAGAAAAACAGCTCCTCCCCCTGAAATAGCTGATATAATGTAATCGGATAAGCAGATACACTACAGAGCACGGGAGGTGAGTGGGCAAGCTCCTTGCTGCCCGCATAGTAAGATGTGCCGTTTGCTATTTTCAAGTACAAATAAGTGTGCCATCGAGCACATAGACTAATCTTTGTATAAACAATTCCAGTTTATTTGTGGCAAACAGTCAATGTCTGCTTTATCCACTATAAACTGTATGGGGATGTGTTTATGCTCAAAATTGTTCACCCTATTTTTTGTGGAATTGATGTCCACAAAAAATTTGTTGTTGCAACGGTCGGTACGACGAACCAATCGGGGGTTACAGAATACCAGACCAAGCAATTCTCCACCTTCACTGAAGATTTACAACGTCTTCTGGAATGGCTCAAATCTCAATCCTGCAAACATGTCTGTATGGAGTCCACAGGCAAGTATTGGCACCCAGTATTTAATATTTTGGAACACGATTGTGATGTTGTCGTGGCTAACCCAAAATATGTAAAAGGTATTCGTGGCAAGAAAACGGATAAAAAAGATTCCATCTGGCTTTGTGACTTGCACAAACACGGCTTGGTTCCGGGAAGTTTTATACCACCCCTTCCCATTCGTCAAATTCGAGATTTGATGCGGTATCGAACGAAACTCATCAACTTTAAATCAAGCGAGAAAAACCGTGTTCAAAACTCCCTTACTGTTTCCAACATCATGATTTCCAGTGTCGTTTCTGACACATTTGGTGTAAGTTCTATGCGGATCATCAAACATATTCTTGAGCATCCGGATGATACGGATTTTGATGTTTTAACAATGCTACACGGGAGGATGAAAAACAAAACAGACACCATTGTAAAGTCCATTCAAGGGAATTTGACGGAGCCACAAGCCAATAAAATGCGCGTGTGCCTTGACCATATTGATAATATTGAGAAACATATCGCGGATATCGAAAGAGTCGTTTTAACATTAGTTCAGCCATTTATGCCGCAAATCGAATTAATTTTGTCTTTGCCTGGTATCAAAGATATCTTTACAGCCATTGCGATTCTTGGTGAAATCGGCATCGATATGTCTGTCTTTCTTTCCGATAAACATCTGAGTTCATGGGCAGGACTTACACCGCAAAACAACGAAAGTGCCGGAAAAAAGAAATCGGTCCGCACTTCACGGGCTGGCGTTTATATCAAGCCGTTACTGGTGCAGTGTGCCAATGCTGTTATTAAGAGTAAAACGTGCCCTTATTTCAAAGTCCGTTTTGACCAAATTAAGAAACGCCGAGGGCACAAAAAAGCAATTATTGCGATTGCACATAAGTTAATCGTTTGTATTTACCATATGCTGGACAAAAATGAGCCATTTAATGAAGAGTTATACAATATTGATTCAAAACCAAAACTAACTTATGCGCCTCAGATTACTGAGGAAATGGCAATACGATACCTAGAAACTTTAGGATATCAAATCCCCGATATGCGTAAACAAGTTTGATAGCCTTATAATTTTATTCAATTTTTCCTAGGTCTGCCAATTTAGCAGGCTTATTTTGTTATGTTTACTTTTCCCCTATTAAACTTTTCACAATTCTTTCAGACTAATATTTCCTTCATTTTATTATCCTTTCAGATATTTTTTACGTTTATTTTAACATTTTTATCCAAATTCAAACGGTGTTTAACCGTTGAACCAAAGTGTGCATCACCTTCTACCCCTAATCCCTTTACCAATTTTATTATCTCTTGATTTTCTTTACTAAAACGTATGCCTCTTGCTTAAACTAACCGCTATGACTGTTCCTAAAATTGAACTTTTTTGTTTTTCATCAAACATTCAATCCTCACAGCCTTTCTTTTTTATCCCTGTTTGTTCATATTCAATAAAAGTTTAATTATTCCTTTTTCCGTTATGTTGCCCGTTACTTTAAGCGCATTCCCGCACAATATTTTCTATAACATTTAACCACTACACAGTTTTCACTTTTAAGTTTATTCAACAATCTTGCCGCGATTGGTAAATAACATGATAGGTGTTTTTAAACAACTTTACGGTCATACTTTTAAGTGCAAGTAAGTATCTTATATCAAAAATTAAACAACTAATTAGAACGTTAAGTTTTAAAATAAAATAACTCTATCGTCACTTTAAATCAAGATTTCCAAGGCATGTAAGCTGTTGAAGAGCAAGTCGCATCAATACTATAACCGCCGAAGTTTCTACTTCCGATTCAATTAACCAGCTGCCAAAATCATAAATGGCTGCTTATCTACGCTCCCTCTAAAAAACACGTCACGATCTAGAATAGTATCCAAACGGTTAAAATATCTTCTAAAAGGCACTTCCTCTGTTGGCCTAATATTTTGTTATTTCGTCTCAAATTATTATAATATGTATTTATAAAGGCAAACTAAGAGGTATTGAGCTATAGAAAGGGAAGGTGCTTTATGGGATTTTACGATGATCACAACCCAAACCGCTATCAACCGAAACGTGGGAGATCTGGTTTTTTTACTGGCTTGATAGGGGGAATTATAGGAGCCTTACTTGTTGCTATTATCTACCCGAATATTTTGGGCAACAAAAACGAAAATGAATTAAGTAGTGCGCGGATTGAAACGAATCAAGGAACGGAAAATAATAGTGTATCGAAAAACCTCTCTCTTGATGTGACGACAGATGTGACAAAAGCGGTTGGAAGGGCCAGCAAAGGCGTTGTGGGAATTACGAATATCCAGTCAGCCAACTTCTGGTCGGGAACAGGTCAAGAACAAGAAGCTGGTGTTGGCTCAGGAGTTATTTATAAAAAGGCCGGGGATGCTGCCTATATTGTAACGAATAACCATGTTGTCGAAGGTGCCACCCAATTGGAAGTCACTTTGCCCGACGGAGCGAAGGTAGCCGCTAAGCTAAGAGGGACAGATGTATGGTCTGATTTGGCGGTTGTCGAAATGAGTTCAAAGGGGATCGGAGATGACCAAGTGAACGAGTTTGGAGATTCTGATGCATTAAAAATTGGTGAACCTGTACTGGCAATCGGAAACCCATTAGGGCTGCAGTTTTCTGGTTCCGTCACACAAGGAATCGTCTCAGGAGTGAATCGTACAGTACCTGTCGATATTAACAATGATGGAATCCCAGATTGGAATGCGGAAGTTATTCAAACGGATGCTGCCATTAACCCAGGAAACAGTGGAGGGGCTTTAATTAATATTGCAGGGCAAGTCGTCGGGATCAACTCAATGAAAATTGCCCAAAGCGCTGTTGAAGGAATCGGATTTTCCATTCCAATCAACTATGTCGTCCCCATTATTAATGATCTTGAGGCATTTGGAAAAGTGAAACGTCCTGCGATGGGAGTCACCCTTCGTAACGTATCTCAAATCTCTGCATACCACCAACAGCAAACATTGAAACTTCCTCATGATGTAACAGAAGGGATTATGATTGAATCAATCGTACCGAATTCCCCTGCAGATAAAGCAGGCTTAAAAGAAATGGATGTCATCGTCCAACTCGATAATGAACAAGTGGCTGATGTCATAGAACTAAGAAAATATTTATACAACCAGAAAAAAGTCGGCGATTCCATGAAGGTCACGTATTATCGAGGTGGAAAGAAAGCAGAAGTTACTTTAAAACTAACCGATGAAACACGCATGTAATGTGGATAATGAGGCGAGAAAGCGAGTGTAGGCTTTCTCGCTTTTTATTTTATGGTACAATGAATTGTGGATAAATGAGAGGAAAAATGTGCATAAAGTGGATAACTTTTATAAAATTGTGGATAGTTACTATGTTAAAGTAATCCAAAACAACGAAAGAAGGAATCAACATGATTTATTGCTGCAAAGAACACGTAGAATTAGCACTAGATATCATCGTGGATGAATACGAAATAGCACCCGTTTTAGAGAAGATCAAAACAGAGGATGGTTTATCCACAACCTGTGAATATTGCAAAAATCCAGCTGCATATATTGTGGGGAACTAATATTCGCCTACAAAATGTGGATACCTTTTGGGGATATGTGGATAACTATTGTGTATAAGTTGTTTGTATTATGTGTGTAATATGTTTATAACTAAAGATCAGGGTAAGAAGTCCTGAATTATATGTAAATTGGTTAAGTACTGTGAAAAAGTTGTATTTTAACGTATACCCGTTAATAAAGAGAGGGAAACCATTGTGAATATCTCCATCATCACCGTCGGAAAACTAAAAGAAAAATACTTAAAACAAGGCATCGCTGAATACTTAAAACGCCTATCCGCCTACGCAAAAGTAGACATCATCGAAGTCCCAGACGAAAAAGCCCCCGAAATCCTAAGCGAAAACGAAATGCTCCAAGTCAAAGCCAAAGAAGGCACCCGCATCCTCTCCAAAATCCACTCCGACGCTCACGTCATCGCCCTCGCCATCGAAGGCAAAATGAAAACATCCGAAGAACTCGCCGACAGGATTGATCATCTTGCTACATACGGAAAAAGCAAGATAGTGTTTGTGATTGGTGGATCGTTGGGATTGAGTGAAGAAGTGATGAAACGAGCGGATGAAAGTTTGTCGTTTTCAAAAATGACTTTTCCGCATCAGTTGATGAGGTTGATATTGGTGGAGCAGGTGTATAGGGCTTTTAGGATTATTAAGGGGGAGCCGTATCATAAGTAAGTGAGGTTTTAATGTATAATATAGTTTAAGGTATCTAAAACATAATCTTTTATAGATCTAATAAAGAAGATATATAGTAGGGGGAGAATTATAGTGAAGCCAATATTAGTGAAAATTGATAATCTATTAATTAATGAAGAAAACCCTAGAGATGAGCCACAAGAGAATGAAGCGGATGCAATAAAACTATTATTGTACAATGAAAAAAAGTTTTTTAATTTAATGAAATCAATTGCAAAGTACGGCTTTGAAATATCTGAGAGAATAATCATAGTAGAAGCAGACACCCCTCAGAAATACAAAGTTATGGATGGAAATAGACGTGTGTCCTGTATTAAACTATTAAATAATCCAGATTTATTACCAACTAATATTTCCGAGAGGGATAGGATATTAAAACGAATAAAAAAAATAGTAAGAGATTATAATTACCAACCTATATATAAAGTAGAGTCTGTTTTGTACGATATTCCTGCTGAAGAAGAATCAATGAAAAGAACTATTCAAAATAAGCACACTGGTGAGAACGATGGTGCTGGGCGTCTTCAATGGGATTATAAAGCACAAAATAGATTTAAGAGTGATGAATATAAGAATTATCTTGTGGATTTCCTTGATAATATATTAAAAGTAGATCGTTCATTATCAACAATGGAAAGAATTTTTGGTGATCCAGATATGAGAACATTACTAGGAGTCATAATTGATAAAAAAAAGCCAGAAGTTCAATTTGTAAATCAAGAAAGTTTTAAGAAAATCTATTATATTTTATACCTTATAAAATCAAACAGAATAAACGTGAGCGATGTATATTATAAAGATGACCGAAAAGAATTTTATAATAAATACTTTATTGAAGATGAAGAATGGAAAAATGTTAATCCGGTTTCTAGTCAAAATTCAATTCTTGTCAATGAACCGGTAAAAGAACAAGAACAAAACCATTCGGATGAACAAGCTAAAGAGGGGCAAAGCGAACAAAGTGAACGGGTAAAAGGACAAGAACAAAGCCACCAGGATGAACCGATTAAAGGGCAAGAAGACGACCTTTCAGATGAACCATTAATAAGACAAGGACAAAACATTTCAAAGGGTCCAATATTAGTTCAAGATGATTTGACCAAGCGAAATGAAGAAACTAAATTACAACCCGAACCTGACAATAAAAAGAAGCAATTTAAGCCTGAAAGTAATTCCTTTTTATTTGAAGGTATTGTATATGAAGGCAAACATCCCGGGATTAGCAGGGCGCTGTATGAATTGCATAGGTTACGAATCTCGATTTTTAGTTTAAGTGCCACTTATTTGACTAGAACACTCTTAGAGTGTACCTTACAAGAATACTTAGTAAAAAATGAACTTTTTGGAAACTGGAAAAAACCAGAAAAGGACCCTTCCTTAACGGACTTATTAAATTATTGTGTCCATAATAAGTCCTTTCAGAGTATTAATCAAAACTATCAAAGAACTATTAATACAGCTTATGCAAAAAAAGATCATGATGAATTAAATTCTATATCGCATGGAAAGTATAATTTGCCATCAGTTGATATACTTTGGGATATTGAACGGAGATGGAGGATACTTTTAAAACACATGATAGAAGATTTAAATGCTGGATTTGAAGAGTAATTATGGTGGTAATGTCTGGAGGTACCTTTAATGCCAAATATTCTTTCCCCACTGAGATATCCAGGTGGGAAATCACAAATGTCAAAATTCATTAATAATTTGCTCTATAAAAATAATATCAACAATACAATCTATGTAGAGCCTTTTGCAGGCGGCGCTGGAATAGCAATAGATTTACTGCTAAAAAATAAGGTTTCACATATTATCATTAATGATATTGATAAGGCAATTTATTCTATATGGTTTTCTATTTTATATCATACGAATGAGTTTATTGATCGTATTTTAGAAACACCAATTAATATGTTGGAGTGGAAGAAACAAAAAGAAATCTATCAAAATCAAGAAGAATATAGTTTATTAGATTTAGGATTTGCAACATTTTTTTTGAATCGCACCAATACATCCGGGATTATTACTGGGGGTCCAATTGGAGGGAAATATCAATTAGGGAAATATAAACTGGATTGCAGATTTAATAAGGTTTCTCTAATTAAGAAAATTTCTAATATATCAAAAAGAAAGCAAGATATAACATTATATAATTATGATGCTAAAGTTCTTATTGATGATGTAATTACAAAATTAGATTATAAAAGAACATTTATCTTTTTCGATCCCCCCTACTATAAGCAAGGAAAAAATCTTTATACAAACTTTTTTACACTTGAAGATCACAAAGAATTAGGAAAAAAAATCATAAGCCTCCAAGATTTTAATTGGATTACTACATATGATTATGAAGACGATATTTTAGACATCTATAAGACAGTTCCAGGTAAAATATACACTATTCAATACACTGCAAGAAAGTCTCGTAAAGAAAATGAATTTCTGTTTCATAACCGTAAGACAATTGTTCATAGTTTTGACAAAGTTGTATTTGAGGAAACCAATCTAAATAAACTTACGAAATAAGTTCATCTAAAAATTGCTAATGAACTTACACAAGCAATCAGACGTAACATACTGAGGTAAGAAATTGGGATGTACAACAGGCAGCAAAGCCTAAAGGTGAATATAAAATACAAGAACATCAAATGTCAGTCATTCTAGAAAAAAGTTAGGTAAGGGAACTTTATTAGGATGTCTGATATTTTCGTTTCATGGGATAGTCTATATTGCTGACAAGTGCATTGGTATGGAAATATTTGAGGAAGTATACCACGGGACTGAATTATAGGAGGAATAGTATAACTATTAGTTTTTCTCAAAGATATGGCTATAAGCAAGTTAGGGAAGCATTTCAAACTAAAGATGTGGATAACGCATTAAAAACAAAGAAACAAAAATTAATTTAATAGTTAGTGTGGATCTAATCAAGAAAAGAGTTAATAAACGTAAATCAGACATTAGGTATTTTATTAAATCATTAGGTTGGTCAGATAGACCCTTCGCAACTTATAGAAGATTAAGTAATAATATAGAGAAAACCCTCTATGGTAAGAGTTGTTGACATATTGATCTGCTATACTGTCGTACAACCAAATTGTTGGGTTATTATGAGGTTATTGAGGAACCTGTCTTCTTGGAAGATGCTGATAGATGGACATGGGAATTTAAAGCTAATAATCTTTCTATTGACTAGAGTCAAAGAAGGAACTTCATCAATAATGCAATATCAAGCATCCAAGTTACATACGATTCTACTTAACCAATTTCACTTCTTGGTGGAAAATCTCTAGGAGCATTAAATTTTGGAACGGACAAAATTAGACTAACTGAAGAATTTGCTACCATTTAATAAATATCACCAAATACTCTAGTTAAAAAAGAATGGGTACTTTAAGAGTAATTAGAAATTTAGTAAACTACTACCCAACATATTAATGGGTAGGTCTTCTTTTTCTAACCTAAAGAATCTACAGAAAAATAAGTAAACACTGAAATAGTTTTACTTGTTAAAGAAATTATTAGATGTTTTAGATCACAAGAAAACAACCTCTATAAAAAACCTATCATTTAAATACATTACGGAGAACCGTATCATAAGTGATAGTAAAGCGGAAATTTGAAATTTGTATAAATTGACTATAGTAAAAGAAATAGAATCATAACAATGAATGCAATATTTTAATAAGGTAGTGGTTTAATGAAAAACTATGTTTTTTACTCTTGGCAATCTGATTTACCCAATAATACTAACCGAGGTTTTCTTGAAGGTTGTATTGAAAAAGCTCTGAAGGAATTAAATATGACTGATACGTATGATATAGAATTTAGCATTGATAAAGATACAAAAGATGAAAAAGGAACTCCTCATATAGTAGAAACAATATTTTCAAAAATTGAAAAGTCAAAATTATTTATTGCAGACGTAAGTATTATCAATTCGGATTACCAGAAAAGAAAAACGCCTAATCCGAATGTTTTAATTGAATTAGGTTATGCAGTGAAAGTGCTGGGCTGGAATAAAATAATCTGTATTTTCAATACAGATTATGGTTCTTTTGACGACCTACCTTTTGATATAAAGTTTAGAAGACCACTTTGTTATAGTCTAAATGAAAAAAATAAGACTGAAGCTAGAAAACATATAGTAGAAGTGATTAAAAGTAATATCTTGTCCTTTGAGATAAATGAATTTGTATCTATTAGCGAGGTTGGTTCGTACCTTATTTTTGATACATCAACATTTTATAATGATTTAGAGGCCAAGGTAAAAGGTGTTTTTCAGGATAATAAATTACAAGAGAATTATAGTTTTACTGAAGGAGACCTTATTGTCGATATATGGAATGACTTGGATTATAGAATTGAAAATGATGAACCATATGAAGAAACAGATATACAACACACTATATCGGTTGAATTTACGGATGACTCATATACACATAATGGTATAGCTAATCGTGAATGTTCAATATTTTTAACAATAATCGAAAAATTTAAGCAGATTAACTTTGACAATAAAAAGGTATATAGTGCATTTGAAATAATTAGTCGTGGATATTCTCCTTCTAGTAAGGGGAGGGATTACAGTGGTTTGTCAGATGAACTTATGAAAAGACTCTAATCTGTTAGGATGATTCCTTTTTCAGGTATCTCACCTGAAAATGAAGTTATATCCGATATTTGCGTGTGGATGATATGGCATGGAATGTCCTTTTTTATATAAATCATCGTTTTTAGATTGAGCGGAGAACCTTATCATAAGTAAATAAGGAATCTGATAGTTAATAGAGGTAACATTGAATATAATATTTTTTCAGGCTCTTTAATTATATTGAAATTCTAACTTTGAGTGAGGTGTATAAATGAATAAAATAATTCAAAATAAACTGATGGAAATAGAGAATAAGTTTCAAGTAAAGGTTCTATATGCCGTTGAATCTGGCAGCAGAGCTTGGGGTTTTCCTTCAAAAGACAGTGATTATGATGTTCGATTTATATATATTCATCAACCAGACTGGTATCTTTCTATTGATCCACAAGGAATTGGTGCAAAGAGAGACGTAATAGAAATGCCAATCAATGATTTACTAGATATAAGTGGTTGGGAAATAACGAAAACATTGCGGCTTTTTAGAAAAAGTAATCCGCCCCTTTTGGAATGGTTGAGAAGCGAGATTATTTATGTTCAAAAGTATTCATTTATTGATGAGTTACGATCGTTGGAATCGGAAGTTTTCTATCCTAACGCTAGCTTGTACCACTACTTAAATATGGCGAAAAATAATTATCGAGAGTACCTACAGGGCTCAGAAGTAAAAATTAAGAAATATTTCTATGTACTACGACCTGTACTGGCTTGTAAGTGGATTGAGAAATACAAAATGGTTCCTCCGATTAATTTTCATGAACTATTACAAAAGATGATCCCGGACAGTGAATTAAAAAATGAAGTTGAGCATCTTTTAAAAAGAAAGCTAGTAGGTGATGAATTAGATATTGAACCGCGAATCAATGTGATTAATGAATTTTTAGAGAGAGAAATGATACGTCTTGAAGCATACATTAAAACTCTTACAGTAGAAATTGATGACCCAACGAAAAAACTAGATGATTTGTTTAGAAATACATTAAAGGAAGTATGGGAATAAAAAACATAGGTATGGGATGCTTTCAGAATATGCCGAATCACTAGTAGAACGTGTCGTCAGTGACGAACAATTCTTAATACCATATTTAAAACCATTGGAAACATTTTTATAGAGAAAGAATAGTTATTAATAATCCTATCTTACCAGCACTGAGCAAATCACAGTGCTGGTTTTTAAGGTGTAACGGATAATAGGACATTTCAACTATTTTAGTAATGATCTGCTAATGTTAACCATTCAGTTGCAAACCTATATTGAAAACGCTATACTTACAATATACTATATTTTGTATATTGAACTCACAATGATTAATAGATTGGAAGTTTTGATTATGACAAAGTTAGAAGTGAAATTACATTTGTCAAAAAGAGCGCTAGGGAATTCAGTCATTGCGATAAATCCTAGGCTAGAGTATGAATGCGCTGGAAAAGATGAAAACGCATTATTTTTTGGTGTCAAGGACACTGCCCAAATACCGGAGCATGTGCTACAGAAGCTGAGAAATAGCCCCAAAATGATTTGGCATACGATTGACAAGGCGGAGGATAAAGGAAGAGCCATTGATACGGATTTAACGAATCCTCTTACTTATCGTATCATGACAGGCTCTACTAGCGGGGGCCCAATCAATATTTTAAAAGGGATAAACGATTTTGCAATTGGAACGGATGGCGGGGGATCTGTTTTGGGTCCGGCCATAAGCTGTCAGCTTCCTTCCATGATTGGTGCTGGTCTTGGATTACTGGTCAAGAATGAAAAAACATCTACGGATGGCCACCAATTTAGAGGAAGTATCGGTGTAATCGCTAAGAACCTTTCGACCGTTGCGATGGTAATGGAGTTGCTTACAGAGCAATCGCTAACAGTACAGAAAAAAAGGAAGCAAAGGGTTATGATCCCTAAAGCCAACAGCGTTATAGGTCCAGATAACCAAGATATGCATGAAAAAATCATGAGATACTTATCTAGTATGGATCACCGTGATTATGATTTTGAAGAAGTGGATATGACAGGAATTGAGCATCGCCATGTGGCGATAAAGCTTATCCAGAAAATCTTTCATGAAAAAGAAGCCGATTTGATTTTAACTTGTGAAGGTCCAGTAGATGTATACGGATATGGTGAAACGATTCCTCAGCAGTTTGGAAAAGCAGGAATGGATATTACAGAAGGTCATGGGAAATTTCTACTGCGGGCTGCTAATATGTGCGAGACAACAGCCATATCGGTTCCTACCGACCAACTGGCAACAGGATTAGTAGTAATCGCTAAAAAAGGATTGGAACAAAGCAGGTATGCACTTCGTTTTGCAAGAGAGTTGGAACAGCACATCAAACTTCCGGATGTTTGGAGGCGATACTTTCTAAACGAGGTGCAGCAAATCGATCGTTTGACATTTTAATAGGCGAGTGAAGCGAAAGGGAATGGGTATAAACATGAGTAGAATTTGGGATTGTTTATTTTCAAAAAATGGATTAGCCGCAAAAAAAATTGCGAAAGAGCTGATCTCTATCAATGAAGGAGAAAGGATTCCAAGGGTTGATGATTTTGTTCAAAGTTTAGATTTGGGGCGTGGTACAGTCCAAGGCGCTTTAAAAGTACTTGAAGAATTGCGAGCGATTCAATTGGATTCAAGAGGTCATTTAGGAACTTTTTTAATCCATAAAAACATTCATGTATTGAAGGAAATTGCTGGGGTCGGTTCCTTGATGGGAGCCATGCCTTTACCATATTCCCCGTTATATGAGGGATTAGCTACAGGATTAATTGAAGTATCGGATATGGTTCACGAGCGGATCAATCTTGCGTATATGCGAGGATCGAAACAAAGATTGGAAGGGTTGAATTCACGAAGATATGACTTTGTGGTTATGTCGCTTTTAGCAGCTGAAGAGGAAATGGAACGTCATGATCATCTGCAAATTGCAATCAATTTCGGACCACAAACCTATGTCACCGCCCACAAGATATTCTTATCGGATCCCGCAAAGGAACATATCGAAAAAGGGATGCGAGTAGGGATTGATTATACTTCCATTGACCAATCAAAAATAACGTTACTGGAGTGTGAGAATATTGGAGTGGAATTAGTTCCGATTAATTACATGCAATTATTCGAAAATCTGCAAAATGGAAGCTTGGATGCTGCTGTATGGAATGTGGATGAAAGCAGAGCTAATAAAGCCTTTAAGAAAGTTGATTTTCGTACGAAAAGTGCCAAGGAAGTGGCTGAAAAAGCGTCCACTTCAGTTGTTTTAATTGAAAAAGATCGTACAGAAGTGATGGACTTTCTTTCGAAGCTCGATAAACAAAAAATATTGGGCATCCAGCAGTCGGTCGTTCGTAAGGAAAAACTACCACATTATTAGAGGATGTTCAAAAAGTCACCAAATGATAAGTGGCGAATCTCTTCGTTGGCTTGTTTCTGTGCTACTCATGTATCTAAAAGAATACATTCCGTTGCTCGAAACTGCGCCGCCTCGATCTTCTTGCTTCTAATTTGGCAACTTTTTGAACAGGTATTATTAAAAACCAAACACAACAGGAGAGATACGTATGAATTTGCATGAACTTGAAGAAAGGTTGCAACTACTAGCAGACCAGCAAGTGATTAGTCCAAAAGCAGAAGAAGTGACCCTTTTATCGTTTAAGAGATTGCTTCAATTGTTGGGAAAACAAGATATCGATCAGGCTGAGATGCTCTTTACTCATTTGCCGATGGCGTTGACGAGGATAGAAAACGGGGAAAAGGTTGAAAGTCCAATGGAAAGCATCGTAAATCAGGTGAAAAATTCCGAGCACTTTTCAAAGGCGGAGGAGCAGGTTGCATGCATAGAGGAATCATGGCAAAACCCATTGCCTGTTGAAGAGAAGGAATTTTTATATATGCATTACACAAATGTAATCAATTTAAATACGGAGGGAAAGTAAAATGAAAATCGTAATTGGTGGACAAGTAGAGAAGAAAGAAATTGAAGCGCTTATCAAAAAGCTAGACCCTACTATTGAAACGGTTATCAAATCAGATTTGGAAGCAGCGATGGCGATTAAAACGGGACAAGCGGATTACTACCTTGGCGCATGCCACACAGGAGGCGGTGGTGCTTTAGCGATGGCGATTGCGATGATCGGCAGGGATCAATGCGAAACAGTCTCGATGCCAGGCAAAAAACCACAAGAAGCAAAAGTGGAAGAAGCAGTTAAAAATGGTAAGAAAGCCTTCGGATTCACAGGGGACCATATGGATATCGCTGTACCAATGATTATCAATGCATTAAAAAATAAACAAGAATAAAGGGGTCATACGTGATGGAAACATTATTTGTCATTTTAATTGGTGCAGTCGCCGCTGTATTAGCCAATCAAAATATTGCTGTTTTTAATGATGGGTTGCGTCCGATTGTTTCGGAGCACATTGATGGGAGACTGAAACGAAGAGAACTAGGTTTAACGGCTTTTGCGATGAGCTTTGGTCTAGTCATCGGATTTGGTATTCCGTTTACACTCTCAGCCAGTATTATTTTGATTCATAGTATTTTACTAGGTACAGATATTATTGGATTAGTAGCGCCAAAAAATAAATGGGGCACGCCTGTAGCGGCCATTGTCGGTGGGCTTTATGGCTGGGGACTGATGGCAGGTCTAGAAGGGTTTGTAAAATTATTTGAATACTTGCCTGTGAACTTTTTAGAACCGATGGGGAAAGTGGGCGACCCCGTTGTCGTTACCTTTATGGCTTTCCCGGCATTAGCCGTGGCGATGCAGTTTTCTATTAAAAAAGGTATCTTAACCTTTATCGTCTCTGCATTAGTTAGACAGCTAGCTGTATTTGTAAACACGAGTGAATTCTTGCATATTGGCGGTAATGCCGTTTCAATCAATCAAGAGGGAATGGCACTCATTGTAGGAATGATCTTCTTGTTTACGTATGCAATCAAAGAAAAATCAGATGGCGCTTCTGTTGACTTGGCTTCTGTTTTCAGTGAAAAAGTTAAATCAATTAAAAAGAATGTCATATTCTTCATGATCATTGGCGCATTAATTGCAGGGGCAACGAGTCTGCTTTTAATGGCAGGAGATCCAATTTCCCTTAACCTGCTTGCCGATGGAAAACAAACGGATGCAGGAATTGCCGCTGCCGCTAGAGCAATTGGTTTTATTCCACTCGTAGCAAGTACCGCAATCGCAACAGGTGTATACAGTCCAGTAGGATTTACATTGATTTTCGTTGTTGGTTTATTTTCACCCAATGTATGGGTAGCCATGATTGTCGGTGCCCTCGTCATCTTCGGTGAAGTCATGCTGCTAAGTTCGATTGCAAGATTCCTCGATAAGTACCCAGGTGTCCGTAATTCTGGAGAAAATATTCGTAGTGCGATGACCAAAATACTTGAAGTTGCTTTATTGATTGGTGGTGCCAATGCGGCGAATGCGATTGCTCCAGGATTTGGCTTCTTCTTTATTGCAGGCTTCTATCTATTAAATGAAGTGGCAGGACGTCCTATCGTTCGGATGGCAGTTGGCCCAGTTGGTGCAATTGCAGTAGGGATTCTCGCCAATATTCTAGTAGCGTTAGGGATTATGACGATACCTCAATAACAGCCTGGGAGTGAATGACATGATACAAACCGTAAGAGGTAAAATAAGTAAGGAAGAATTAGGTGTTTGTGCAGCACATGAACACCTATCGATCGATTTATCCCGAATTAAAAATGATCCCGATACGATTTTAGATGATGAACAAGGCATGGTGTCAGAGTTAGACCATTTTGTTCGATCCGGTGGTCGTTCCATGGTTGAATTGACCAATGATGGCATGGGGAGAAATGTGGAGAGGCTCAGAAGGCTCAGTGAAGCAACGGGTGTTCACATTATTACGTGTACTGGCTTTTATAAGGACCCATTTATTCCTGAATTTGCGCAAGGATGGGGTCAAGAACAGTTTGCAGAGCACTTTATTAGTGAAATAAAAGAAGGGATTGACGGGACCGACATATACCCGGGTGTCATTGGCGAAGTTGGGACGAGTGTCAATGAAATAAAGCCCGTTGAACGGGAGCTATTGCTTGGAGCCGGCAAAGCTGCGCTAGCAACGGGATTGACGATGACAACCCATACGTCATTAGGAACGTTGGGCAGTAAGCAGGTCGATATGCTATTCGGTCTTGGTCTGCCAAAAGATCAGATTATTATCGGACACCAGGATTTAAATGCGAATAAAGAAGAAGTACTCGATGTATTACGTTCTGGTGTCTACATCGGTTATGATACGATTGGCAAAAACAACTATAGACCAGATGAAGACCGTTTATCATTTTTGCTCGATTTTATTGAAAGAGGATTTCATAAACAAATTTTATTATCAGCCGATTTGACAAGAAAATCTCATTGGAAAAAACACAATGGTCCAGGATATGACCTAGTGTTAAATACTTTTATCCCTGCTCTAAGAAAACGTGGTGTCCCGGAAGAAATCATCGAAGATTTACTCATCCATAACCCGGCAAATGCATTTTCAATAAAGGAGCGCTAAATATGGTCTATGATTCATCAACATTAAAATATGCCGCGTCGGTCATTCCTACGATGACGGTCAAAGAGGCACAACAATTACAGTTTAAATTAACAGATTGCATGAGCCGACATTTTACGGGTGACCAGTTTTTGTCATTAGGTGATCTTGGTGTTGCTCCGCGTTACAAAAAGCCGGAACAAACTGTACGGGTAGAAGCGGTGCTTGCTGATTTTTTTGGAGCAGAAAAGGCTTCACTCGTGCGGGGAGCTGGAACGGGAGCCATCCGGAACATATTAAGTCAATTGATGACAGCGGGGGACTGGATGTTTATTCATACAGCACCAGTCTACACAACAACCGAGGATACAATCAGAATGCTAGGACTTCACACGAAGCAGGTAGATTATAATGATTTGCATGCGGTGAAAGAAGCTGTTTCGAACGACCTTGAGTGTAAAGTATTTTATATTCAGCATGCAAGACAGCAGCCAATTGATACGTATGATTTAAGAACGGTCATTCAAACAGTGAAAAAAATAAGACCGGATTTGCCCATTGTTGTGGACGATAATTATTGTGCCTTGAAGGCTTATGGAATTGGTGTGGAGTTCGGCGCTGACTATTCTACTTTCTCCGGCTTTAAAGTGCTTGGCCCTGAAGGCATTGGTGTCGTTGTCGGGAAAAAAGAAGGCATCGATCTGCTGGAAAAGAGAAACTATTCTGGTGGCGGACAAGTTCAAGGTCATGAAGCGATGGATTTGTTGCGAATGATGACATTTGCTCCTGTATCTTTGGCAACGCAAAATGAGCAAGTAGAAGAGATATGTCGACAGCTAAACGAAGGGGCTATTGAAGGAATCGACAGTGCCTATATGGTGAATGCCCAGTCTAAAGTCATCATCGTTGAACTAAAAGACCCGATAGCCTCTGAAGTCATTAAGCAAAGTAATGCATTAGGTGCAGCCACTCACCCGGTTGGGGCTGAATCAAGATATGAAATCATTCCCATGATTTATCGTGTTTCAGGCAGTTTCATCACTGCTGAACCGAGATTGAAAGAATATGGCATCCGTATCAATCCGATGAAGTCGGGAAGTGCCACGGTTCTAAACATATTAGAGAAAGCAATCAAAGCGGCCACCCATCATGGAAGAGAAACTTTTTAAGAGAAAAGGAGGGTACCCATGTTTTTGGACGTAACAAAGCGCAGAAACCCACAACTTATTAAGAATGGTGTTACTTTTCATCAATCAGGGATGATTCCTCCGAACACGTACATCATTGATGTGGATCTTATTAAGGAAAATACAAAAAAGCTGGCTAAGGTCGCAGCCGAACATGATTTTCATCTGTATTACATGTCCAAGCAGCTAGGCAGAATTCCAAAGTTAGCAGAAATCATCGCGAGTAGCGGAATAGATAAGGCGGTTGCCGTAGATTTTGATGAAGGCAAGGTGCTGGCAGACAGCGGCTTGGCGATTGGAAACATTGGACATTTAGTTCAGCCGGGAAAGCATCAGTGGGAAGAGATTTTAAGCTGGAGGCCTGAAGTCATCACCGTTTTTTCATACGAAAGAGCGAAACAGCTATCAGAAAGTGCCATACGATTGGGTGTGAAGCAAGACATCCTATTAAAGGTGGTCAACCCTTCAGATAAAATCTATCCTGCACAAGAAGGTGGTATTTGGCTCGAGGATCTAGAGGAAGAAATTAATCGGATTCAGGAATTAAAAGGAGTTTCGATTGTAGGGGTTACATCTTTTCCAAATTTAGAACTGGATACTGAAAAGGCGGAAATGGTGCCAACGAATAATTTGAACACATTGCTAAAAGCAAGGGATATGTTAAAAGCGAAAGGAATTGCAGTAAAACAAGTGAACGGCCCTAGCGGAACGAGCTGTACAACGATTCCGTTTCTAGCTGAACAAGGCGTAACCCATGGTGAACCGGGACATGGATTGACGGGAACGACCCCTTTACATGCCATTAAAGATCTCCCGGAAAAACCAGCCATCATCTATGTATCTGAAGTATCGCATAAATATAAACAGCAATATCAGGTGATTGCTGGGGGGTACTATGGTCGTTCCAACATGACAGGTTGTTTGGTGGGGCATGATGAGCACACGATCCTCGACCATCAAGTACATGCCTATCAAAACAGTACAGAATCAATCGATTATTACGGGTTAATCGATTCGTCTCCAGATTTCCCCATCGAGATCGGGGATACGGCCATTTTCGCTTTTCGCACACAAATATTTGTCACACGGGCACACGTAGCCTTAGTGGAAGGAATACAAACAGGAGAGCCAAGACTTATACATCTAGAAAGGAAGTGGTGACATCATGCCTAAAATGATGTTACTCGTCATCGATAGTTTTGGTATCGGAGCAATGGATGACTGCAAGGAATATGTACCATCCGACTGTTGTGCGAATACGTACAAACACATTCGTGAAATCAAGCAAGCGGAATTGCAAATCCCCACGCTGTACGAACTGGGACTAGGCGCTCTCGTAGACGGTAAAGGGGTTCCACCCTTTGCATACGGCTATTCCAGACTAGCACATGATGGTGCGGATACGTACTTAGGGCATCAAGAAATAGCGGGCAGCTGCCCCAAAAAATCAAATAAAAGGCTAATGAAGGATATTCATACTGATATGAAACAAGTGTTGGAGGAACATGCATACGATGTAACTTATCCATTGAAGGGCAGTCCTGTTCTCTTAGTGAATCAGGCAGCGGTAGTAGCGGATAATCTGGAGTCAGCACTTGGCAATATCATTAATGTAACAGCTGACTTTAAAAAAATGTCTTTTTCTGAAGTGAAGAAGCTAGGCAAAGTGGTACGTGCCCATGTCGATACGACTCGAGTCATCGCTTTTGGAGGTCCCTATACGTCTATTGAACATATTGTAGCTTGTGTAAAAGAAAAACATAAAGGACAATGGGGCGTCGATACACCAAAAGCGAAGGTGTATGGGAAAGGGTACCAAGTGTATCACATGGGCTATGGCGTTGAAATAGATAAGCAATTCCCAATGATTGCTGCTAAACACGGGCTAAAGGTATACAGACTGGGAAAAACAGCTGATGTATTACATGGCAAAGGTCCCTCCGACCCTATTGTGAACACAACCGAGCTGCTTCGCAAAGTGACGGAAGCCTACAAGCAGGAACAAGGAGAAGCGGCGTTTTTAATTAACATACAAGAAACCGATTTGGCAGGACATGCAGAAGATGTCGATTGGTATTGTCAGCTCTTAAATGAAATAGATCTATGGCTAAAAAATTTTATTCCTGACATGGAGAAAGAAGATATATTAATCATCATGGCCGACCATGGAAACGACCCTACCATTGGTCACTCCAATCACACGAGAGAATACGTCCCCATTATGGTCGTAGGAGACAAAGTAAAAAGAGTCAACATCGGTCAAAGGAACTCAATGGCCGACGTAGGCGCCACCTTCTGTGACTTTTTTGGATTACCGGCAACGGCAGAGGGAGAAAGCTTTTTGAGCGAGATTGTGGATAGAGAGTAGAAAGGTAAGGGATAGAATTGTTTTTTGAGTAAGGGATGAAAAGAGAGTATTCATATTAGAAGTATAGTTAAGAATTAACAAAACAGGGTTTTCAAATATTTTTTGGAAGCCCTGTTTTTGCATGTTCAAAATGAAGGAGATGAATGTTTAGTTGAAAGAAAAAATTATGACTTCAAATTTTGTGTCAAAATGAAAACATCAGAAAAACTCGCCGAGTGGATAGATCACTTTGCCACATATGGAAAGAGCAAGATTGTGTTTGTGATTGGTGGATCGTTAGGGTTGAGTGAAGAAGTGATGGAACGAGCAGATGAGAGTTTGTCGTTTTCCAAGATGACGTTTCCACATCAGTTGATGAGGTTGGTATTGGTGGAGGAGGCATTAGTTTATAAGAAGGGGTGACTAAAATAGGTAGTTTAGGCAACTCCCTCCATCCTTTGTTTTTCTCTATTAATTTTCTTATTAAAATTTCTGAGTCCATTGACTGCAGCTGTGCCAAGCCATTTCTTCGAAATGATTTTTAAAGCAGATTTGTTTTTTCCTCAGGGTTATATTCCCAGAAGGCACTCATTACCTTCTTCGGCTTAACATCATTTCCACCGACTGCCCCATTCCAAAAGGTACACATTGCACATATCCTTGTCGTTAGTGTACAAATCTTCATAATGGATCGCCTCAAAATTTATTTTGTAAACAACTTGTGATCATAGTGTAAAAAGGAGAATTGTGAGACCTTTAGCTATTTAGTTAATAGTCAAATACTAATTGTAGCTAGGTGCAACTTATTAGATTTCAATCACCTTATTGCCTTCAATCATCCTAGAAAGCTGATCCAAATTTGCAAATGGAGAAGAAGAAACTACCTTGCTTAATCCTTGCATACCTATAGTAATTAAGTCATTATCCCCATCTTTAAATCCTTTATCAATAATCTCAAATGATTTAGCAATAGAAACCCTTCGTTCATCAAAAATCATATCAAACACTTTATAATAGAGATCATAGCGCTTTTCGATTTCTGTTAACAGAATTTCCTGTTGTGCCTGGATTTTGGCAATCTCTCTTTCGGTAACTTTTGCTTCTTTATAGGCATCAGTTAGGATTGTAAAAAAGTTTAGTACATCGGCAGAGGGAACGATGTCTGAAACCTGTTCCAGCTTTACTAATGCCTGTCCTGTTCGTTTGGCGGATTTTGCCTTATTAATTAGTTCGAACATTCAAAACAACTCCTTATTCATCAAATACTTTAGTGTCGATTAACATGGCAAAATCACTGGCGATTCCACCAATATACGCAATATTTTCAAAGTCCTTTTTTGAAAAATAATTTCTTCTAAATATGTTTTTTCTGGTCCACTTAGTTGTCTTTGAAAGTATTGGGATCCTATAAATCCCCTTATAGATTCTTTTAAATTCCTGAGTAAAAACATCGTTAGCTTTGTCCAGAGAAATTATAAGTTCTTCCGAACGTTTATTTATTAAATCTAACTGGAGAATATTACTATGAATTTGGTCCATTGCTTCAACGATCTTATACATTAGCTTTTCAATTTCTTTTATTTTTTTGTTTGCTTGGACATGGCTAAAGATCCCTGTAATAGCAAGTGCAGGAATTGCAACTAAGCCGCCTAAAACAGCTGTACCTGCAGCTATTCCACCGCCCCCAGCGGCAACAGCCCCTCCTCCTAACCATGCTAATGTAGCATTTGTTGCCGCAGCTCCGGATAATCCAGCTATGGCAGTCCCTGTTGAGGCTGTTCCAAAGGTAGAAACAAGAGCCCATGTCCCAAGGGCTGTGCCAACTCCGGAAGAAATACCTTTTGTAGCATTCATTGCAACTTGCGCAGTACTAATGGTTGATTCAATCTGACTGAAGTCAACAGTTTCAAGATCATTGCCAAGACTTCGATAAATGAATTCTCGTTCTTTGCCTTTTAGGGTTTTTGAAATTTTGGTAATATTATTTAGTGACTTGACTGCTTTAATCTTCACTTTTATTACTTTTTCAAGTGCATCATTTACATTTTCTCGTTTACTATCCATCTTTCGATATAAGGATTCGTATTCATTCTGTAAATCCTCAAATTCTTCAACTTTATTATCGATTCTCCCTGCAGCACCAAAGGTGACTAAATTTTTAATAAAACTCATTATTGTCTCCCCTTAATTATGTTCAATCAAATACAAGAGTATTAGAATATTATATTGAATAAATTATTATTGATTTTATTTAATAGGATTAATTTACTATTACTAATGATTCAAGGATAAATAATTATTCGACAAGGAGCTACGAAATTCCTTCTATTATAAAAGTAAAACCTTATTTAGATACATTAAGATGAGCAGTATCATAAGTAAGTAAGGTTTTTTAAAAGAATGGCCTTTATGAAATAACAGGTTTTGAAGTTTGCAAAAGGATAAAATAATAGACTTTAATATTAGACAATTCAATCAAACTACTGGTAATATAATCCATTTATGATATAATTATTGTGCCTCGTAAAATAGTTGCGAGGGAGACTGGTGAACAGTTGTCAAGCTTTATCCAAACGACATTTCTTGCTGCTATCACGAACCAGCAGGCAATAACAAAGGATAACATAAGGCAACTGCACTGCATATCGGAATTAACACCTCCATTTGTAGTCAACCATTCTACTGTATACTTAATAGTATATAGGATCAGTAAGATTATTTAGCCTTGTTGTCTGTGCGAAATCACATACAATGTAAACGGTCCTTTTGAAGTCTATTTATAGAATTTAATTGAGACCACGGTAAGCTGAAAGGGGGACTGACTATGAATCAGAGTAATAGGCTAAAATTACATCCCCTTTCCAGCTCTGCTAATATTAATTTTAATAAATATCGCACTAAGAATTATAAGCATTTTGATAATAAAGTTTCTATTAAAAATGCTGTAGATAGAGTTACAAATCCATGTTGGGTAAAAAGACATGGATTTTATCCGTTTATTCATTTTAGTATAAAGATACATAAATATAATAATGAGATGAAAGGGAAAGAAAAACCAGAACCGAAAGAAAGAAAAATCTTCTATGCATCTCATATCGATAGCTTTATTTACAAATATTACGGTGACTTGCTAAATGATATGTATAATAAAGTAGCTGTTAAACGAGGCATAGATTCTGTTGCAACAGCTTATAGGAAAAAGAATGATGGAAAATGCAATATCCATTTTGCGAAAGAAGTAATTGATTACATTAAAAGAAATAATCAGGCGTTCATATACGTAGCGGATTTCAAATCCTTTTTTGACGAACTGGACCACAGGTATCTTAAAAATCAGTTACAAATAGTCTTAGAAAAAGAAACTTTGCCGGAAGATTATTATGCTGTTTTTAAAAGTATTACTAAATATAGTTGGGTTGATAAGACAAAAATCGATGCATTATTGAAGAAGAAGTACAAAAATAGGGATAAGAGAAAAAAACTGTCCAGACTTTTAGATGAGAGGGATTTTAGAAGGTTTAGAAAAGCAAGTAATCAAAACATAGAGTACAATAAAAATAATTATGGAATACCTCAGGGAGCAGGATTGAGTTCAGTTTGTTCCAATATTTATCTTTTAGACTTTGACGAGGAAATAAATAATTATGTAAAATCCTGTGGTGGTCTTTACAGAAGATATTGCGATGATTTAATCATTGTTATACCTTTTGAGGGGGAACCAACCAGTTACGATTTTAGCAACCATCTAGATGTAATTGAGCAAGTTAAAAAGCAAACTCCAAGGTTAATCATTCAAAAGGGAAAAACAAAGAGGTTTATCTATAATCAGGATAGAATATATGATGAGAATTTTGAGCCGAGTATTTTAGACTACCTAGGATTTGCGTTTGATGGTCACAATGTGAAATTACGGGAAAAGAGTATATTCAAATTCTATTGTAGAGCATATAAAAAGGTTCGATTATGTAATTGGAAATCAGAAAAAACGGGTGTGAAAAAGTATAGGAAAAGCTTATATACCAAATATACACACCTTGGAAATACCAAGGCAGGCTACGGTAATTTCTTAACTTATGCCAGAAGGGCTCAAGAGGTATTTGATAAAGACTCTGCAACGAACAATCTTATGGCATATCAAGTTAAAAATCATTGGAAAAAAATTCAGAAACGGCTAGTAACGCCGAAGCCCAAGAAGCCTAGCACCTAATTAACGAGTGTCAGGCTTTTTAGTTTTGGAGAAAAAACCTTATTTAGATACATTCGGGTGAACTGTAACATAAGTGGAACGTAAATTCTAAAGGACACTAAAATATAGTGGAGTTAATTTTGGTTTTTTTATTAAAAATGAAGTATTACATATATTTTTTTCTATCGTGAAATTGCAGCAGCAATTATCTAATTTTGTACCTTCAGTTTTGTATGTCAAAAATTAAAGGGCAACATTTAAAGTTATACAAGTTGCTACAGTAAATCAAATAGTTATTCCATATGCTATTAAAATTTTTTATTCACTGATTTTGGTTATTTTAATCTCGGGATTATCATTTTGGGTATTAAGATATCTGAAAGAAGTTGCTTTGCAGGGCCTTCTAGTTTCTATTAATATCGCTTCATAAGTAAGAAATAATATAGATAATTTATTAAATGGTTAATTGTAAAATCAAATGCAACAGTTAAATAAATAGAAAGCCATCGTGAAACCACGTATAGTTAAGGTTGACCTAAACACAAAACATACGGAGGTAATTCACGATGACTCAGACTGATTCTAACATAAAGGGACGAACATTTACACATTTAACAGAAATTGAAAGAGGTCAAATCGCCGCCTATTTGGAAGAAGGTCTATCAATGAATGAAATAGGTAGAAGAATGGGTCGTGCTGGAAGTACGATCTCTCGAGAGATAAAACGTGGCACTGTCCAACAAATAGATACCCTGTGGAAGCCTTATTCTAAATATTTCCCAGATGTTGGTGCACGTGTTTACAAGGAGAATCGGGAGCATTGTGGAACTCATTCTACCGTAATGGCGTCATGGGACTTTATTAGTTTTGCGGAAAAAAAGATCCTGGATGATAAATGGTCACCAGATGCAGTTGTTAGGTATGCAAAAAAATACATCCCTTCCACGAAGACTGTATACAACTGGATAGATGAAGGTAAATTATCAGTGATTAATATGGATTTAGCGATGAAATTACGCCGTTCAACCAAGACGAAAAAATCTCGTGAGCATAAAAAGGTACTGGGAACGAGCATTGAAGAGCGTCCTGAATCCATCGAAACTAGAGAAGAGTTTGGACATTGGGAAATTGATACGGTACGGGGTCACAAGTCAAAGGATGAGGCTTTGCTGACGCTGGTGGAAAGGAAGACACGCCTGAAAATCATAAGGCGTATTCCGAGTAAAACTTCCCCGGCTGTTACAAACGCCTTAGAAGATATTTTTGAGGAATATCCAAAGGTGAAAAATGTCTTTAAAAGTATTACAGCAGACAACGGTTCAGAATTCAGCGAGCTGTCTGACCAGGGCATAGGGCTGGAGATAGATGTATATTTTTCACACCCATATGCTTCGTGGGAACGTGAATCAAATGAGCGTCACAATGGTCTTATACGAAGGTTCATCAGGAAAGGGCAACCAATCCATTCTTATACCGATGAAAAGATTGAAGAGGTGGAGAATTGGATGAACACCCTTCCTAGGAAAATACTAGAATATCAAACACCAGCGGAAGCATTTGCGCAATTTGTTGATTGTGTGGCCTAGGCCACACAATCAACAAATTGCAATAAAGCCTTATAGTGGTTCTCATATGGTATTGCATTTAATATTGCAATTAAAGTAAAAATAAAAGACAATATGAGATGCAAACAAAAAAGCCTAAGATAACCTAGACTTTATTGGTATGATTCAATTTTGATTAATGTCTAAAATACTATGAATATATTCTTTGTTTAAAAATAAACATTTTTTCTTAATTAATCGCCCATCAGGGAGTTTGGTAAATGAATGTTGTTTTGTTCCTTTTGGACGGATTTGAAAATTTGGAACAAAGTTTTTCTTAGGTAAATTATCAAACCAAGTTTCCTTTCCTGACTTTTCATTAACAACCACGTTAATTTTAATTTCATTATTAATAAGCATGTGTTTTATGTGGTTATAAAGCTTTTCAAGATTTTGTAAATCTTCATAAGGCATATTCCAAAATATTTGGTTCTTTAAAATGGTGCCTTTACTAGTATCTTCAAATACTACGAAAAGATATTTTGTTTCTGCAAACCATTCATACCAAGTTGATTCTTCGAACGAAACGTTTAATATTTCGTCGAAGTTTAGATTTGGAAAAGACATATCTTGATTTTTGCTTTTTTCTTTTCGCAGTCTAATTGTCTTGAATTTAATGTTCCCTTTTTGAAATTGCTCGATATTATCTAATTGTGTACCTTTAATATTCAATATCCCACCAACTAATCTTGGTAAATAGCCTTTATCATTAGCGATTGTCTTAGTAGGATAAAAATTTAGTTTTTGTTCAATTTCTTCAGTAGTTAAACCAATAAAAGGTTTAAATTTCTTGTGAACAAATGATGATAATGATTCTTTTGGTTCTAGATGTAGCTTTTCGAATACTTGCTTATTAAAAACTGAGTTAAAATAAGAGGTCATGTATTTTGCTTTAAATGAAAATGCTCTTTGTTTAGCTAATTCGTTAGAAAAAGGTTGTTTTCTCCAATCTTTTTCTTTCCCAGCTCCTTTTGTAGACGCGGCTAGATAAGTAGTATCGCTTTCGGAGATTTTGTGTGCCTGCCCCGCCTTAATTTTACCGATAATAATATTATAATCCTCTTTAATAGTGGGTATATCTTCGTATGGGATTGAAAATTTTACCACTTTTAAAATTTTGTAGTCTTGCGGATTAATATTGTCTTCGTGCAAATAGAAGATAAGAAGTATTCTACTTGACTTCATCATTAGTGGACTTAATTCAAAAGTGAAATGCCAATCAGTTTCATAATTGATTATACTTAAGACTAAACGCTCTTTGGAACTATAGGATTTATTTTTGTTTTGTTTAATAGGCGTAACTTTCAATTCTAAATTATGATAATTAAAGTCTGCCTCTTTGATAGAGTTCGCTGGAATACCGAAATAACATACTTGAATGGCATTTCCAATACCACCTTTATTACTGCGCTTAGAAAGCCAGTAATCTACAGCATCTTTATCCCCAATATCACTAATTTTTTTACCTTCAAGATTTTTCGCATACTTCACTATTTCATCTTCTGTTAAGTCAGCATGATAGATAAAAATATAAATCTCCCTTTCTATTAATCAGTTACTATATTTTAACATAAATTACAAAAGCTGATACATTTGTATCAGCTTAAATTGATAGTTGCAATTGTTTATTGGCAGTTTTATCTGCCATTTCAATTTCCTCTATCCGTTTTCCCATTAATTCAATTAAATCTACAACTAATGCATTTCCCATACAGAAGTATCTCATGCGATCTGTCATACAAGCTGTCCAATCATCAGGAAAACCATTCAAACGTTCACATTCAATCGGGGTAAGAAATCTCTTACGCCCATTTACTTCAATGATATGAGTGCTTCGGTTTATGGTGCCTTCACTTGTTAGCATGGTTCTACCTGGCTTGTCCAATTCGTCGGTCGGAGACATGCCTCCTTCAGAGAAGTGGTATTTATGTCCATCAACAGAAGTTCTTTCGATTTTTTTTGGACCTCTTAAATAATCAAATTTATCTTCGGCTTCTGGTGTTAGATAGAATTTCTCGTCAATATATTCTTCATCAAGAATGATTTCTTTCAAAGTAGTTGGCTTCTTCAAAATAGGATTTACGTGTGCTGTGAATATTTTTCCGTTCCTCATTAGTCCTGCAGTATGGAAGTTGAAAGAGAATTCATCGGAAATCTTTACAATATCTATCGGTAGTTCCTCGGTATTAATTCGATCTTTATATGGTTCGCCGTGGACAGGGAATGTTTTTGCAAAGAATCCATCTTTAAAAATAATTTCATTTCCTTTTAGATGTTGTTGATTCATTCCAAATGAGATGTGGTTTTTATATGCAAAGATGAAGACCCTTCTTCTTCTTTGCGCAAATCCATAATCCGCAGCATTAATTACTCGCCATTCTACACTGTAATTTAAATCTCGGAATGTTGCTAGCATAACAGCGAAATCCCGACCTCTTTGTGAAGATGGAGATTTTAGAAGCCTATCCACATTCTCTAGAAGAACATATTTTGGATGGGTATTTTCTAGCACTCTCTTGATTTCCCAGAAGAGAACGCCTTTCTTTCCTCGGATTCCTTGTTCACCTGAAAGTGTCCGAGCAACAGAATAATCCTGGCATGGAAATCCACCGACTACAAGGTTTGGAGCAGCTTCTTGAAAAACTTCGTCAGGTACTGTTGATATATCTTTATTACTATGAATACCATTTTTAAAGTTACGTGAATAACAATCAAATGCATCTTGAGCTTTACGAGAAGGCTCCCATTGATTTGCCCAAACAACTTCGAAAAGGTTAGGATTTGCTTGTTCTAATCCTAGGCGAAAACCACCTACACCAGCGAACAATTCCAACACACGTATAGTATTGTCATTCTTCAATCACGAACACCCTTTCGCTTTCTTTTTATCATTATAACTTATTTCGACAAAAAGATCAAGATCTTAGGCAAACTTTTTTTGATTATTTTTTTAAAATGATAGGGCACGATGTGTAATGAGTGTAAATTTTTGTTAAAAGGAGTAAGATACTAATATGAGGAGCTATAGAAGTAATCAAATATTAAATCTGATAAGTCAAAGTCGTTTCAAGGTCATGGTTTAGATGCTGAAGCTATGGCTTTAGAATTAGGTGACATCAGATACTAAGTTACTAGATTTGCAGATGTTCTTGGTTATAAACTTTCGGAAATAGCAGACATGAATTAAGAAAAGTTATTTAAACGATATCCCGGTGGTTTCAGTGTTGAAGCTAGCCGAAATCGAGAGGAGTGATTCGCATGAATCCTATGGAAATAAGTCAACAAGAATCAAGCAAAATAATAGACAAACGTAATCCACTTGGATTGTTTTATGTGAAAGAAAATGATGGTACATTTACCGGAATCGATAATTCAGACGGTAACGCATGGGTGGAAGAATTCGAGAAGTTGGATGTATGCCTGGCATGGTTAAGAAGGGAAATTGAGGTCTTTTAGACTTTGAAGTGCGAAACCAAGGTAGGAGAAAATTTTTTTATAAGAAGCTAATAAAGGTTAAATAAATCCTGCGGTAATATGTCAAGCCCTAAAATCTAAGGAATTGGAAATTTTAAACCCATCAACATCTTAAAAAGGCAATACTTAAGAAATCCAGTAAAATTGTCATCCATTTACTGGAATTAATTGACGATACATTTACTCTTAACTTTTTTAAGGTTCAAGCTAAGGAAGGCAATGAATTCCATGTTGAATATGAACTTACTAAAGAAACGTACAAATCGTTGCTAGACATGCAAAATTCTTTAAATAGACTCTCGAAATATAATAGAGAGGATTTGAAGAGATTTATCCAAAAATATGATTAAGTTAGATTTACAAGTGTATATCCATTTAATTTTTACTGCGTTGTCATCCTCTTTTAAAAGGGCTTTCTTGTTGTCGATTTTTCGACACAAGGAAGCCCTTTTTTCTACTTTTATGAAATATTCTCTTAATAGGGTCTCCATTTCTCGATTAAATTAATATATCAAAAACGAGAGGGTCTATTTTTTTGGCAGAAATTATACAAAAGAAAAGGGGAGAATGATGGCAAAGTATCGCATAGTTCACACTCATTTTTGGGATGATCCGAAGGTTGTGGAGGAAATGACGCCTGAAGATCGTTATGTGTTTCTCTATTTATTAACGAATAGTCATACGAAGCAAATTGGCATTTACACAATTACAAAGAAACAGATGGCTTTTGATACGGGGTATTCTATGGAGACGATGAATAGTATTTTTGAGCGGTTGATTGATAAGCATAAGCTAGTGAAGTATAACCCAAAAACAAGGGAGATCGCGATTAAAAATTGGGGGAAGTACAATTTTGTGCGCGGTTATGGAAAGCCAGTGGAAGATTGTGTAAGAAGTGAACTGGAAAAGGTAAAGGATCTAGAGCTTATACGTTATGTAGGCGAGCATATTAAAAAAGACAAAATGCGAAAAATTTATGAGTCATATGCTGATAGGCCTTTTAACTCGAATGAAAGTGCAAAAGCCAGTATTCATGCGGGGTTTGACGGTCCGTCCACGGTCCGTGGGCAAAAAGAAAAAGAAAAACAAAAACAAAAAGAAAAACAACTACCATGTGAGGGTGGTGGTCATGAAAAGGTGATTGATTTTTATCAACAGAACTTTGGAATACTCTCTCCATTTATAGGTGAAGAAATTTTAGAATCCGTAGATGAATTTGGGGAAACACTTGTTATAGAAGCTATGAAAATATCTTTATCAGTGGGAAAACGAAATTGGCGTTATACATATGGGATTTTGAAAAGATGGCGTGATGAGCAAGTGGATACATTAGGTGATGTTTCGGCTTTAGATAAGGAGTTTGAGCAAAGGAAAAAGGGAGCGGTTATGATGGAAACGAGTCTAAATGTACCAGGCATTTATCAACATAACCCTTCAGAAGGGGAGGATTGACATGACAGTTGAAAAAGCACTGCTTGGCTGTATGTTGAAAGAGAATTTTTACATATCTGATAGTGTGATACGCACTGAACATTTTGAAGATCCTCGTCATCAAGCACTTTATAGGGAAATGCGGATTTTGCATGAAAAAGGCATGAGTATTGATGTTATCACCCTTTCGACTACAGTGGACCTAGAACCATTTGGAGGAATTTCGTATCTCTATGATTTACAATCTTATGCCAATCAGGAGAAATTTGATGAATATGAGCTTATCCTTCTAGACCAATGGAAAGAACGGGAGAAGCGAAATATTTTGACACTTGCGAAAGAGGAGGATTGGGGAATTCATCAAGTTATTCAAGCATTAAACATAATCGATGAAGCAAGAATAGATGATCATTTGTCAATTATGACTGCACTTTCTGAAATTTATGAAGCACCTTGGGAAGAAGGGAAGCAGATAAAAGGGATTCCTACGGGGATTAAACGTTTAGATCAAATGACAAATGGGTTTCAAGCGGGTGAGTTGACGGTTGTTGCTGCAAGGCCATCGATGGGGAAAACAGATGTAATGCTTCATTTTGCAAAAGAGGCGGGCTGGAACAATTACTTACCGATTATTTTTTCTTTGGAAATGCCTTATCAAAGTTTGGTCCAAAGATTAATTGCCTCCACGGGAGGAATCAATCGTATAAAATTACGTAACCCATATGCAGGCCTTAGTTTAGAGCAGAAGGATTATTGGGCGGAGATTATTGGGAGTTTATCAAAGACAAACATACAGATTTTTGATGGTGCTAGGCAAACCATTGCTGAGATTCGAGCAAAAATAAGAAAGTTGATTCATCAATTCCCCGAACAAAAACCAATTATCATGATTGATTATTTAACATTAATTCGCCCAGAGGAGAATTATGGGGGCAATATTCATTTGCAAGTGACTGAGATTTCCAGGCAATTGAAGATGCTCGCGAAGGAAATGAACTGTCCCGTTCTGTTGCTTGCACAGTTAAATCGAGCGGTCGAGCAAAGGCAAAATAAGCGTCCGCTCATGTCGGATATCCGAGAATCAGGGAGTGTTGAGCAAGATGCAGATGTCATTATTTTTCTCTACCGCGATACGTACTATGATAAGACATCTGATCAGAAACAGCTTGAGATGATTATTTCAAAAAATCGCAATGGCCCAGTTGGTACTGTTCTAGCAAACTATAATGAATTTACAGGGAAAATTGAAGATGTCGTCGATTGAAAATCTTTATGAAGATGCCATACGATATGAGGAATCCTTTCTTGCTCATTACATCATCTGCTTAATTCAAGAAGGGAAAATAGCATGGCATGATGATGATTCAGTCTTAACTCAAGTGCAGCCTGATTCTGAGAAACTATTAAAAATGGTTGAAACGAATTTTCTAGGTTTTTGCCCAATTAACATATATGGACTGAAGGTTAAGAATGGAAGATGGGCTTTTATATACGCGAAAAGTCCGCAAGAAGCGAAGAATCATTTGTGGAAGTTAACAGGAGAAACACCATTGATCTGCCGTGAGCTCTCTCCAGATCAAACCTTATTTATAGGTAATCGTTTCCTCAACTTCCGCGAATGGAAAAAAGAACAGAGCGAGTTTCCTTGTTTGGTGGGGTTCTATGGGAATTAGATGGAATCCATCTTAAGATCATTAGTAAGAAGATATTCTTTCGCCGAGGTTGCAACCGACTGTTTCCAAAATAGAAAAGAAGTATTATGCATAGTGTACATCTGTTAATTTGTCGACATTGAATCGACGAATTAAAGGGAATACGGACACCAAACGGTGTTTGGGGTGGAACAGCAGCAATGTATACGGAAGACGGTCAAACTTTAACTTAGTGCAACTATAGATGTTACCAATGTTTCAAATGAATTGTGCATTGAAACTGGCGCAATTTTTGAAGCGTATAAATTAAATACTAAGGTCACTCGTACTATTTGTGTTGTAAGGTATGGTGAGAATTCTAAATTAACCGTTTTAACTCCGTGTATGAGTTTGTTAAGAAAGACTTTTTTACTAGGGAGAAAATGTAAAAGCGGTTGTAACCAATTCAAATGAAAAATTAGAATTTAAAACATTAAAAGAAATACAACCATATCATTGGTATATAGCCTATGAAGATTAATTTTTAAGGTAATGGAGGCATTATCATAACAACAGTAATGCTTTTTTTCAGTAACGAGGAGGGTGATCAAAGAGAAGTAGATGTATTTAAATAATGGGTTCTGTTTATAAACAAAACTCCTTCAACTTCGGTTGAAGGGGTTTTTAAATACTATTTTTTCTCGTTGATCACGAATAGAACAGCTATAAGAATTAGGATAGAGCCTATCCAAAATGTTACACCTACGGTTTCTTCTAGGATAAGCCATCCAAGTAATGTTCCAACCACGGGTTGAAAGAAGAAAAATATCCCTCCACTCGATGCGTTAAGCATTTGTAAGCCACGATTCCAAAGTAAAAACCCACATGCTGTTGAGATAACACCTAAATACAAGAGTCCTCCCCAAATAGTCGGATGAGTAAGTTGAGCGATATTAATTTCGTCTAAACGTGGCAAAACAAAGGGAGTTAACACGAATAAAGCTATCAAGATGGAATAGATCGTTACCACAATTTGCGAATAATCACTCGGCAACATCTTTACAAGTACCGACATAAGTGCCCAAGTTAAAGCAGCTATGAGTAGTGAAATACCACCAAGTTTAATGGACAAATCTACATTACCGATTCCAACAATGAGAATAACTCCAATTGTCGCTAAACAAACGGAGAACCCCTTTTTTAATGTCAACCGTTCTTTAAGAATGAAGCGTGCGAAAATAACCATAAATGCTGGTGTTGAAGAAGTTATAATCGCCCCCATTTGTGCTGTGGATAGCATAGTACCAGTTTCCTGAGCAACGATTGAAATAGCATTACCAATGATCCCAATTGCTAGAATTATAAAGAAATAACGCTTTTCGACTCGCCATTTTTGTCTTGTAATAAAGCCAATAATGAAAAGTGCAACAATAGCTACTATATATCGCATCCACACAAGTTCCAGTGGAGGTATAACCGATACAACAACTTTCACAACAACGTACATTCCGCCCCAAATACTTGAAGCTAGTATTAAATATAAAGAACCTAATAAGGTATTTTTCATTTTTGTACCCTCCGTCTTTTAAATAGGTCGAAAATGCCCCTAACGGAGATGTAGTCACCTTCACTTCATTAAGAGCAGAAGAGTGCTACTGGTACATCATTTTCAAATAATGGAGTCCAATACATTTCAATTCACCTCTAGTCGAATCTAATTACAATTATTTAGGTTTTATTATATCAAAGAGCATTAAGCTATTAAGCTTTTTTAAATCATTACAAGGGGAGGAAATTGTGGAAATCATTAAATCATTAATAATAGTGGAAAGAAAAAATTTTTTAAATATGTATTGAATATTCAAATTTATTGTGCGATAATAATTACGCATAGTTAGTTTGTAATGAAAACAAACCAACCTCATTATTTTAGAATAAATTTATAAAACACTGGTGTTATTATAATTAATGTTAACTCAGTTTGTTTTCGTAATGAACAAACAATAGATTAAGAGGTGTGTTTATTGATCAAAAATAATCATCACGAACTAATTAAAAAAATTAACCGTTCCTCAGTTCTAGAAGAAATTAAAAATTCACAACCAATAAGTAGAGCAGAAATAGCGAAAAAACTGCATTTAAGTAAGTCGGCTGTTTCCTCTATTGTCGATGATTTATTACATAGAAAACTGGTTACAGAATTAGGTGAAGGTAGCTCAACAAAAGAGGGAGGAAGAAGAGCAAAATTGCTAGGATTTAATCCGAAGTCCGGCTTTGGGGTAGGTGTGGATATTGGTGGAACTAAAATACTAGTCATCATTACTGATCTACTCGGAAATATAGAGTTTAGAAAAAAAGTAAAAACGACGAACTCAATCAAAGAAATTATATCTCTTATCAAAAGGTGTTTGAAGGAAGCTAATATCCTTGAATCTCAAGTGATTGGCATGGGGGTTGGTATACCCGGAAGTGTTAATGTTAAGAAAGGTACGGTATTACAAGCGTCTGTCTTAAAGTGGACGAATTTAAAATTGAGAGAATTGTTGATGACAGAATTTCCATTCCCTGTAGTTTTAAATAATGATGTTAATTGTGCCGCATTAGGGGAAAGGTGGTTGGGATCCGGAGGTAACTCTAATAACTTATTTTTTATTGGGATCGGTACTGGGGTCGGGAGTGCAATCATTTCAAATGGAGAATTAGTTTACGGCCATGACTATCAATCCGGTGAGATTGCTTTTTTTACAAGTAGAGAAGAATTTGAAAACAAAAATTTAAATGATAATGGGGAACATGCTGTATTTGAAAGTAAAATCTCCGGAACTGCATTAGGAAAACATGAATATCCTACTGAAGAGCTTTTTTCCCTTTATTCGCAAGGGGATCAAAAGGCTGTAAAAATTATTGATGATTTTATAGTTGATTTATCAATAGGACTTGCAAATGTAACAAGTCTTTTAAATCCAGAAACTATTATTATCGGTGGGGGAGTTTCTGAGTCGATGGAAGTAGTGTTGGATAATATTCAAAAAACCGTATTCAAACTAACCCCAATTCCTACAAAAATTAAACTTGCAACACTCGGAGGAGATGCCGGAGCTATAGGAGCAATTTCATATGCATTTCAAGAGGTAGAATTTAGCTAAAAACTAATTAGGAGGTTATTGAATCGTCTACAACATTCAAAATATGATTTGGTATTTTAATTATCTTACGACTAAACGTACAGACAGGAGGTGATGTCTAATGCCGGGAAAATAGTTTGCAAATAATCTATTTGATCTAACCCATACAGTGGGTAAAGCTAATAATCTAAGTTTATTCGTGATTGTTAACACTCTTGTAAATTTGGAGAAGTTTCTATTCTTACTATGTTAAAAAATCTATTTACAACAAGCTTGATACATAACGTAGTTGATTAGCAAACAAATGAAATTGCTAAGGAAATAACATTGAATGGCAAGATTCAAAAATAAAGTTGAACGAAATAACTAGGCTATCATGAAAGATCTAAAGTCATTACAAAATGGAAATTGTCCTCTTGCAAAGTATTTAAACGCATCTATTTCGGTGTTCCCGTGTCTTATTTCTGGGAATTAATGTAACAATGCACAGCTGATTGTAAACGGATTCATATATTAAAGACTTTTTGCGTATCCAATTACAATGGTTTAAGGCGCTGTAAAAATGGGATCCTTAAGCAATATTTGATATCTATCACGATGCAAATTCTTTCTTATTTCAATTTCCGATAATCTTGAGTTCGATATGTTTTAATCAACACTGTGGAGGTGAAAAAGAGGCAATGGAGCTCATCTTCATTGAATAGAGGTATTTTTTTATTCCAATGTATTCAGCGAATATTAAAATTTACCCTTAGCAAACTAACGATATACGGAGGGTTTATGAAACTAATGAAGGATAGGGAAAAAGTTATCTTGGCTGTCGACCTCGGAGGGTCGAAATATATGACAGGTCTTATTACAAAGTCCGGAGATATCATATACAAAAATCGTCGTGTTTGGGGTGCTAAATCAAGTAATGGCATAGTCGAAGAGATATGCAAGGCGATCGAGGAAGTAATTCACCTTTCAGAATATGAAATCGAGGCGATAGGTGTTACTGTTCCTGGAACGGCTGATCCTAAAACTGGTGTATGGGTGAACTCAAACTACCTAGGTATTCGCAATTTACCGTTAGGAGAAATTATCAGCAATAGATTTTGCTATCCAGTCTTTATCGACAATGATTGTAAAGCCTGCGTTTTAGCCGAAAGGTACTTTGGAGCTGGCGATGACTGCGATGATTTTCTATACATGACGGTAAGTACCGGAGTGGGAGGCGCTTTGTTTTTGAATGGTGAACTTTATTATGGTGCTTATAATAATGCAGGTGAAATAGGGCATTGTGTAGTGGTAGAGGATGGACGCTCTAGCAAGCATGGAAGCCCTGGCACACTAGAAGCCTACGCAGCAGCAGACGGAATCGTACAGAATTATTTGGAACTAGGTGGAAACGAAATGATTGATGGTGAGTTACCTAACGGAAAGTCTATAACGAAGTTGGCTGCCGAAGGAGATCTTGTTGCATTGAGAACTTTTGAATTAGAGGGGTATTATTTGGGCAAGGTCATCGCCTCTGTATACACTATTCTAGATATTAAAAAAGTAATCATTGGCGGAGGGCTTTCGCTAGCTTTTGAGTTTTTCCGCAAATCCCTTGAAAGCACTATAGAAAAAAATAGTTTTAAAAGGGGTTACCCAACACTGTCAATAGAATCCACTCCATTGGGATACGACGGTGCGTTAATAGGTGCAGCTACTTTGGCCCTGCGTGGGCTGGCGAAGAACTGAATGCTTGAATATTAAATCAAAAAAAATAGGGAGTGTATAAATATGAACCAACAAGAAATTTATGAGAGAAATGAACGTTTACGTATGCATATTCTAACACTTGCCGACAAACAAAGTTGGCAGCGTACATTAACAATGACTGATGAAAGCATTAAGGAATTCGAAAATGAGTCTTGGCTTTCGGAAATTGACACCGTGTATATAGTAGGACATGGCACTTCGTTTGCAACTGCGCTAAATGCTGAGTCATGGTTCGCACATATTGCGAAATTAAATGCACGGGCTTTGCCAGCCTTCCAATTTAGTCGTTACGCGGAAGACTTTCTGATAAAGCCAGAAAAAACCCTCGTTATCGGTATTAGCTGTAGTGGCAACACTGAAAGTGTAGTACAAAGCCTTGATATAGCCAATAAAAGTGGTGCAATTACTATGTGCTTGTCAGGAAAAGATGATATGGCCTCTGCAAAAGTGGCGAAATATCGTATCATCACGGATGCACATGCAGACAGAGCTGCTAATCTATCAGCCTATTCTATTTCACACATTTATTTGGCACTAGGAGCGTATCGACTTGCTATGATTATCGGTAGCAGAAATGGAAGTTTAATTAACACTCAAGTTGGCTATTGGCAGAAGCAGTTAGATCATTTGATATCTTCTATGAAATCTCTCCCCACATTATTTGAACGAATGGGCGAGATAAGTGAAGTCCTCACGAAAGCCCAAGTTCCAGCTTTTGTGGTGCTGGGGAGTGGACCAAATTTTGGTACGGCTAAAGAAGGTGCGCTCAAAATTTCGGAATTCAGTTGGGTATTCGGCGCGGCTGAGGAACTAGAAGATTTTGCGCACGGTCGTTTCCGTGAGGTAGATTCAAAAGTACCTTTATTCATAATCTCTCCTAAAGGTAAAGTATGTGAAAAAACCATGGATCTATTGGCTGGTTGTTCGATTGCTCGAACACCGACCATTATTCTTACTGATGAAGTAACCCCAGCTATGGAGAAGCTTGGCACCCATATTGTAACTATGCCGAAAATTCATGATGAGTATTTAACACCGTTTCTTTATATTTTTCCGCTTTGGTTCTATGGCTTCCATATTCGACACGCGGAAGGTGGAATTGTTGGGGAAGCTCGTCATAACCTGTTTGCTGTTGATATTAATTTTAAGGCTCATTACGATGAATCAGGCGAAAAGCTAATATAGCTGAAGGTATCACTTTATACAATATTTATTAATCAATCAATTCAAGGGGATGATTGTAAAATGGCAAAGAAGATCTCATTCAAGATTCTAACTCTTATAGTAATCATTACTTTGTTGGCTGGCTGCGTGGGCAAATCAACTGATGGTGGAAGTTCAGGTAATGGCGGTAAAGGCTATGAGCTTACCTTTTGGGTTTATTCAGATTTTACCCAAGGTGATATGGGTGAACTCATGAACAAGTGGGTTTCAGACTTCATTGCTAAAAATCCCGATGTGAAAAAAATTAATTTAATTCCTAAAAATGACGGCGAACTCCTTACTGGTTTAATGGCAGGCGTGGGTTTGCCGGATGCCTTCTCCGCAAGTGCCCGAGACGGAAAAAAGTATAAAGAGGTAATGCAACTCTTAGATTTATCCGAAATGTACAAATCTGATCAAGAATACACAAATGGCTTCTATCCCGATGCGATAGAAACTATTACGGTTGATGACGGCATGTGGGCAGTTCCTTTTATCAGTTATATCCCAGTTATATTCCGTAACTTAACTGTACTAGAAAAGGCTGGTATTAATCCGGACGAGGGTATTCCAACATTAGATGATTTCATTAAGCAACTAAAAATTGTAAAAGACTCTGGAATTGATGCAACGCACTCTTGGGCTGCTGGCGGCTATTTCGCCCCTGGTTCTATTTTAGGTGCTGATAGTGAAAACCTAACCGTTGGAGTGAAAGACGGAAAGACGACTGTGAAACCTGAACAAGTCGAAAGAACACTTCAAGCAGTTGCAGATATAGAACCCTATAGCAATAATATGATTTGGGATAGTGACGCGGCATTAGAGGCTTTCAAAACTAATCAATTGGCATTCCTATTAAATGGCCCATGGGTTGAACCCGGAATCATTTCAAGTGGTGTAGAGTACGATGTGGAACTAGTACCTCCTTTTACAAAGGGTGGTCGTACCGGTGGTCTTCAAGGATGGGACTTTATATATGGTGTTGATAGTGGTGATTCCGGTAAGAACGATGCTATAGTGCGTTGGCTTAATTATATCGGTCAGTATGAGCAGATGAGAGAATGGACGATTGCTACTGGACGTCCTGTGCTTCGCTCCGATGTTATGAATGACTCTGAAGTTTTGACAACTATGATGGCAAAAGTTTCCTCTCAAGGCCTTAATGGTGGTATGAAACAGATGAGTTTCTTTGACAGCAGTGTTATGTGGCCGAGTCCAATTGGTGATATCGCTTCGAAGGTAACTGACGGCTCTCTAACACCTGAACAAGGTGCAAAGGAATTTATTGATGCAGTCAACGCTCTCTATGCTGAAGCCGGAGAATAATACGCAATGCGTCGTGTGTATTAAATACTCACGACGCATAGTTTAGGGGGGGCAACATGCTAGAATTGAAAACCGAAAAACAACACAATATCGTTTCGAAAAGATTTGCTTTTCGGCGTTATCTTATGAATTATCTTGGCTTGGCACCCTTTTTCATATTATTTGTAATTTTCATCCTTATGCCTATTGTTCAAGGTATCGTTATGAGTTTTACAGATTGGTCAACGGCAAGTAGAGGGATTCTTAATTTTGTAGGCTTAGAAAATTATAAGTTTGTTCTTTCTGGAGAGGGAACATCGTCGCGTCGGTTTTTCATATCTTTAAAAAATTTGGCGATTTATGTTCCCATCACGATAGTAATTGGATTATCTATCTCTTTAGCGTTAGCACTAATTGTTAGACATATTCAGGGTAGACTCTACAAAATTTACCGGAACATCTTTTTTATCCCGACTGTTTTGCCCATTTTTCTATGCGTGGGCATCTGGCAATGGTTCATGACTTCTGATGTCGGAATCTTGGCAACTTTACTAGAAAAAGTTGGGATAGGGGAAAATGTTAATTGGACTGAAACAGCTGGATATGCAATTGCGCTAGTAGTAATGATTGATGTATGGAACGCTGTCGGTTTCAACTTTATTATTTTCATTACAGGCATGCAAGATATATCACAAGAGCTTTATGAGGCAGCTGAAATTGATGGAGCTACAACCTTTCAGAAAATGAGATACATTACTATTCCCCTTCTAGAACCAATTATCTTCTTAGTAATTACGTATTCATTTTTTAGTGCTTTGCAGGTGTATGATATACCATGGATCCTGTCTAATACTTCCGACATAAACAGTGTTGGAGGAACAGGACAGGTAATGTTATTTCCAGTAATGGAAATGGTGCGCAATGTTTATAACGGAAGTGCTTCAGGCTTGGGACGCGCATCGGCAGAAGGTGTAATTCTTATGATAATCATAATCATAGTTACTTTGATCCTATTCAAGTTGCGACGAAAGACAGTCTAATAAGATACTGCAAAAAGTTCTAAGAAAAACTTATACATTCCCAGTTACTTGGTATTTGAAAAAATATGTTGTCAGCAATCGCTCTTGACAAACAGTAGAAAAAGGTTGCGTAAGAGTATCAAGGGTGGAGGGGCAAAAGTAGGTATTTAAAATAGCTGTTTATATTATCAATTTCCCCCTTTTTTACTTATCAGTTTGTCAAGAGTTCGCTACGCCGATTGCTCAGGGTCAAGTCCTAGCGTGTTTGGATTAATGTAAAATCACAAAAAATCTATCTTGGGTTTTAAAGGTTCAGCATTTCCTAGAGGCTGTAAGTTGGAATAATTTAAATCCCTCGATGTGAACATGATTACATTCAAATCTCTAAAATAATTGCCCTGTATCTCTGCAACTAGTTGTCTCGAAAAAATTGAAACTCCCGATAGATGTACCGTACCTTGCAAATTGTTAAAATAAGGGTACAACTTGTTACTTTCTATTCTATGGAATTGCATGTGTGGTAACCTCAATTATCCACAGAATTGAGGGGGTGGCAAGTTTTTTGTATGTAACCCTTCAATTACAAGATTTAATAACTTATTTCTATATAAAATTTTGGACAGTTACTTCCAATAAGAAAGGGGAGCAATTTATGAGATCTAAAAATATATCTGAACGGATAATATTGATAGCTCTTGCAAGTTTTTGGGCCTTTATTTGCCTGTTCCCAATATGGACCTTAATAAGCGTTGTTTTTTCAAATGACAGTAGCAATTTGACCAAAACGTTTTTTCCAAATTCTTTGAGCAACGGGATAGTAAAAATCGATTACGCATTACAAACTATTAATATTTTGAAAGCCACGGGGGATACATTTCTTTATACAATCCTATGTATAATTGGCATGCTATTTGTTTGCTCATTGGCAGCTTATGAATTCAGATTTTATAACTTCCCATTAAAAAAAGTGTTATTCTCCATGGTTATGGTCAGTATGATGCTGCCCTTTGTTTTATATGTGATTCCGCTTTATCGATTTGTATTTAATATCGGACTACAAGATACGTTATTAGGAGTTGCTCTTCCTTTGATGGTGTCGCCATTGTCGTTGTTTATTATGATGCAGTTTTTGGAGGATATGCCCGTTGAGGTAATTGAATCTGCGCGTATTGATGGAGCTGGTCATTTTACAATTTATTCTAAAATAGTTTTTCCACTCATGCGAAATGGACTAATTACAGCCACGGTACTTCTGTTTATAAAAGTGTGGGGCTTGTACTTATGGCCGTCATTGATAACTGCAACCGAAATTAGATCTATTAGCGTAGCTATAGCCAATTTGCTAAATCCACAGTTTTACGTTGATCCTAGGGTAAAAATAGCAGCTATGTTGATTGCGATGGTCCCACCTATGATGACCTACTTATTTTTCCAGAAATATATCATTAAGGGTATCACCATGTCGAGCGTTAAGGGATAGGAACATGTAGATTAATAATATGTTCTGGTAGACATAATGTCATCTGAATGATTACGATTAAAAATCGCCGATTCATATAGTTTCGCTTTATCTTAAGAAAAGCTGAGTTGCGATTCCTTCTATGGAAGAAGCAAGAAGAAAGTTAACATAGTTGTGACTAGTTGTCGTTAGCAGTATGCAAAGATCGTTCCCCGTGATTAGAAGGGAACGGTCTTATTGTTTTATTTATGAGTAGTAAATAACGGTAGTATAAAAGAATTGGGCAATCATAGAGTTGCACATGTTCAGAGGTTTCACTATGTCAGGTAACACCTCAAAATTAGGCGGTCATGATACTTGTTGCTGTTTGTGCAGGCGAACCTGATATATAGAATAATATAAGTCCTAGGTAATGAAAAGGAATGCTTCCCAAAATCCTTTCATCCTTTAATTCCTTATTGTGGATATATTTCTATTCCTATAATTCTTCATAAAAACTATTTCTGGGTAGGCAATTCCACATAAAATGATTATAACACCAACCCATTGTGAAATATTTATGTTCTCTCTTAATACTATATAAGCCATGATAATTGCCACAGGTAGTTCAAATGCACTTAAAATGGTCGCTAGTCCGCTTCCAATACGAGGCACACCGATAGCAAAACATATGATTGGAATAACGCTTCCAAATAATGCTAATAATAAACCCCACTTGAATAAACCCGAGAATAAGAATCCATTAACTAGAAAAGTTGGGGGATATATGAGCAACACAACCACTGTAGCACCTAGAGTCATATAAGCACTTCTTAAAATTGGTTTTACTTTGGATTCGATTTTGCCACTAAATAGAATAAAAAGGGCAAATGTTAGTGCTGCACAAAGTCCTAATAGTACCCCTTCTAATGATAATTCTTTTATCTCTACTTTATAGACTTGCCCAGTCAATGCCGTACCTGACGCTAATAGAAATAGTGCCCCCCATTTCTCTTTTGATGGCCATTTTTTCTCAATTATTGCTTCTATTATAATTCCCATCCATGTGAATTGGAATAATAGTACAATGGCAATGGAGGCAGGAATATGTTTCAAGCTTCCAAAATAAAAAATAGTCGTAAGCCCAGTAGTAGACCCTGCAAGCATTAGAATAAATAGAGATTTTAATTTAATTTTTACTGATCTAATCATGATTAGTGATAAGAATAATAGGGCTGCAGCTATAAGTACTTGTGCACCAGCTATTTCATTTGGCGAAAACCCATGACTATAAGCCAATTTAGCTATTGTTGAAGGTATTCCATAACTGCATGCACCCATGAATACGATGATTGTATATCTAAATCTCATTTAATAGACACTCACTAAGACGTTAAACTTTCAAGTTTATTTCGATCTCTTACATTTACAAAAAACAAGACCATGATAGTTGCAACATATGGAATCATCAGTACGAGTTGGGATGGAATTTGATAACTTTGCAATCCTACAGCAATTGCATCTGTATAGGCAAATATTAAGCAGGCAAGAAAGACTTTAAAAGGATTACCTTTACCAATCATAATAGCTGCTAATGCGAGGAATCCTTTTCCAGCTGACATATTTTCTGTAAACATTGAAATACCACCAATTGATAAAAATGAACCCGATATTCCTGCGAAGACACCGGTAATGATGACAGATATCCATTTATATTTTAGAATATTTACTCCAGCTGATTCAGCTGCTTTCTCATTACCCCCGACTCCTCTAAGACGCAATCCGAATGGTGTCATGTATATAATAGCTTGACACACAATCACAGAAATAATTGCTATATATACAAGCAAATTTTGATCTTGAAAGATAGATCCGATATAAGGAACTTTCTCTAAAAATGGAATACTAATATTATTAAAACTCTTAATTCTTGGATCTGTAAAGGCACCGCGAGTATTGAAAATACCGTCTAATAGCATGGTTGTAAATCCCCATGCACTTAGATTCATAGCAATCCCAACTACAATTACATCAGATTTAAAATGTAAAACTAGCGTGGCAAATATACAAGACATCAATAGAGAACTTAAAATCCCAAATAATAAACCTGCGAATGCATTAGACATAAGATAACTTCCAAACATAGCAAAGAAGGCACTAACTAACATAAAGCTTTCCAATCCAATATTAAATATGTTTGCTCTATCTGCAAAGGCCCCTCCCATGGCTGTTAGTATAATCGGTGTTGCTAAGCGGAACATAGCTGCAAATGTAAGGGAACCGAAAAGAATGTCCCACATTTTACACAACACCTCCAGTTTCTCTTTTTAACACATGTTTATTCCATAGTTTTTTAATATTGGTTTGCAATTTATTAAAATCTACAGTAATGAATAAAACAAACAATGCTTGAATTAAAACGATGACAAGCCTACTTGTGTCAGTCATTCTTTCCATGGCAAAAGCTCCATTTTTTAATATTCCCCAAATTGAACCGACAATAATGACACCTATTGGATTGTTCCTAGCTATCAAGGCGATCATTATTCCATCCCATCCCAAATTTGTGGCAAACTGAGCACGGAATTTTCCATGTGGTCCCATGATTTCCACGGCACCAGTGATGCCAGCAATAAAACCACTAATTAAAAAAATTGCAAGGTACATACTGGGTACTCTTATCCCGCCTAATCTTGAAAAAATCATATTTTCTCCTAGTTGCTTTAACTCATATCCTTTGGTTGTATATTTATATATTATATGCACGATTATTACTAATCCCAAAGCAATGAAAATACCTGTGGTTGCTTGGTATGGAGGAAAAAGTTGCTTTAATTTTGCTGATTCTAAAATAGGCGGTGTTGCAACTTGTTCAGGAGATTTAGATCCATCAAACCCAAGAAACATCATTGCTAAGTATTCAGTAAATAAGATAGCAACATAATTAAGCATCAATGTTGTGACCATTTCATTCACTCTGAAATACAATTTAAGAACTGCTGGAATGATAGCGAATATTAAGCCACCAAGCCCAGCACATATAATTGTTAAGGGGATGTGTAATCCTCTTGGAAGCCCGATAGAATAACCAATCATTGCTGCAATAAAAGCCCCTATATAAATCTGTCCATCAATTCCTAGGTTGAATACTCCTGACCTAAATGCAACTGTGGCAGCAATCCCTGCTATAATACATGGTATAATCCAACGAATGCTCCTTGCGATTGAATCAATCCCGATTAAGGATCCAGAAAATATCGCTGAGAATGACTTTATGGGATTGCCACCCTGGATTAAGATGATAATTACCCCTATAGCTAAGACACATAAAAATGCAAAGAGATATTTATATACTTCCGTTTTGGCATTAGCTAATGTCTGCTTCATATGGCTGTTGTTTCCCCCCAGTCATCAATAATCCTATCTCTTGTTCCGTGGCTTCATCTGCGTGAACTTCACCTGCAATATAACCATCATAAAAAACAAGGATTCGATCGCTTAGTGACAATACTTCATTTAGTTCATGGCTAATCAGAAGGATAGATACTCCGTTTTTGGCAATTTCAATAATGCGATTCCAAATAAATTCTATTGCTCCTATATCAATTCCTCTTGTAGGATCTTCAATGATAAGCAGTGAGTTCTTTTGTGAGAACTCTCTGCCTACAATTAACTTTTGAATGTTGCCGCCGGACAATGTTTTTATTTGGGAGTGTATAGAAGGAGTCTTGACATTAAAATCTTTTATAATTTTATTAGTAAAATTAAATGCTTGTTTTTTATCCAACCAAATTTTACTCTTAAAGCCGTGTGCAATATGGTAACCCATGATCGCATTTTCCCATACGGCAGCTTCAACATTACTTCCTTTTTCTAAACGATCATCCGATATATAACCAATACCTAATAATCGTTTTTCACGTGGACCCAGTTTGGTAATGTCCTGCCTATTAAAAGTAAACGTACCTTTCGAAGGTTTACGAATACCTAATAGAGCATCCACCAATTCACGCTGACCATTGCCTGCAACTCCCGCTATACCAATTATCTCTCCTTGCTTTATTGAAAAGTTAATATCCTTAGCTTTATCTATTTGGTCGTCACCTTTTACCCAAAAATTTGATATAGAACATAATGTACGCCCTAACTCTTTTTTTGGTTTATTAACTTTTAATAAAACTTCACGTCCTACCATCATGTTTGCTAATTTTTCTTCATTTACATCGCTCGGGTGCACCATTCCTGTGACTTGTCCATTTTTTAATACTGTAATAGTATCTGAAATTTTTAAAACTTCTTTCAACTTATGTGTTATAAAGATAATTGTTTTTCCCATGGATACTAGAAATTTGATTGCAGTAAATAGCCCATCAATTCCCTGTGGAGTTAATACAGCAGTAGGTTCGTCTAAGATGATTATATCTGCACCCCGATATAGAACTTTAATTATTTCTACCTGTTGTCTAATCGAAACAGGTAAGTCTTTTATTAACGAGTCAAGAGGCAATTTAAAATGATATTGATCACAGATTTGTTGTATTTCTCTACGAGCTTGCTGCTTATCTAAAAATAACTTTTGCTTTGTTCTTTCGCGTCCCATGGTGATATTTTCTAGAACGGTGAGCTCAGGGAATAGCATAAACTCTTGATGAACCATTCCAATCCCACTTCTATATGCATGATTTGCATTTTTGAATTGTACTTTTTCTCCCCGAATGAATATATCACCGCTGGTAGGTTCTAATAAACCAGCAATCATATTCATTAAAGTACTTTTACCAGCACCATTTTCCCCAATAATAGAATGGATTGTTCCTTGTTTAACTTTCATGTTAATGTCGTGATTAGCAACTACATTTCCAAATTTCTTTGTTAACTTGTAAACTTCCAATATAGTTTGCATGTTAATAAAACCACCTTTAATTTATTAACAATTAATTTACAGGAGTAGGCACCTCGATTTTTCCGTTCATAATGTCCTCTTCTATTTGCTTCACTTCATTCTTTAAATCTTCTGATAACTTTTCGTAGTCCCTTTCATCATACATTTTAATTCCTGTGCTAATATCATACTTTTGTAATCCAGGTTCAAATTTATCATCAAGAACACTTTCTCCGGCTTTATAAATTGCACCCGCAATATCTTTTAATGCTGACCAAAAAACAACATCTTCATTAATTTTTCCTTGCCATTCATCGACACCGATTGCTTTTGCATTATTTTCTTCGGCGCCTTTAATAACTCCTAAACCCGACTTATTAGCGGCGTGCATAACGACATCCGCACCATTTCCAATGACAAGTTTTGCAATTTCTTGCCCTTTTAAAGGATCATTGGCATTTCCTACATATACTGATTCTACTGTTATGTCAGGGCTAGCATGCTTAGCTCCAGCTTCATAACCTACTTTGAAACGGTTAATAATAGGTGTATCCTGACTTCCAACAAAGGCAATGTGGTTGTTCTCAGATGTTTTTGCAGCTACAAAACCTGCTAGAAAGGCGGCTTCTTGTGGTTCAACAACAATTGTTTTTACATTTGATAAATCAGATTCAACATAAGCATCTCCGATAATAAATTTAGTATCAGGAAAATCAGGTGCAACTTCTAAAACAGCAGCACCTAAATCATCCCATAAAACATATATAGGGTTGGCACCTAACTCTGCCATAGATCTTATTTGTTCTTCATATTCAGACTTATCTAAAGCCTCAATTATTTTTGTATCTAATCCTTTATCATTTCCAAGTTCTTCTAGACCAGAATAAGCTAGGTCGATAAATGGATCTCCTTTTGGAATAGAAATAATCATTGCTGCTTGTTGGGTTTTAGAGTTACCAGTCTTTTCGTTGCAACCTGCAATCAAAATTATAGATACTACCAAGGAGACTATTAAAAAAGCACATTTTAATCCTTTCATTTCCTACCATCCTTATCATTATTTTTATTTTTCATAAAATTGATAACGCTATCAATACTTGAGACGCCTGCCTTTGGACCTAGATGTTGAACAGATTTTGCTGCAGCTGCACTAGCTATAGTTGCACACTTTTTTAAAGGCCAGTTTTGACTTAATCCATACACAAATGTAGAATTAAATGCATCTCCTGCACCTGTTGTATCAACAACATTTACCTTATGTCCATTTACTTGAAAAGAGTCTGATTTAGTTGCCACATAGCATCCTTTCGCCCCTAATGTAATTACAATTGTTTTTCCTTCCATTAAAAGTAATTCACCTAAAGCACTATTTTTATTAATTCCTGTACAGTATTTTTCAAAGGCAAATTCATTAAAAAATAAGGTTGAGGCATGTTTAAAATAAAATTGATCCTTTTCTCGATTCACGAACGACTCTTTTTCCACGTCTAGTATTAATTGAACACCGTTATTTACCATTTCTATGATTAATTCATGATGGTCTGGTATTTTTTTCATTTCAGGAATAGAAGAGTAGACAAATTTTGCGTTAAGTAAAAGTTTTCTTTTTGACGGGTCAATAGTAAGTGGTGGTTTATTTGGACTTCTTGCAACAAAAATTGTCTTTTCTTCTTTAGACAACATAATAAATGTTTTGTTGTTGGTTGTTTCAGGTACTATTTCGATATAGTCAGTATTAATGTTATTACTTTTCAAATCTTCCAAAATTAATGTAGTATATTGATCATCTCCTAAATTATCTAATATATAGGTTTTCAAGGAATAGTTAGCTAGAATACTAGCTGCATTAGCTATCATCCCCCCAACTTTACTATCAAGATACTGAACAATTGCCTTATCTCCGAGCTCAGGCCAATTTTTACATATATAATACTCATCGATTGCGCTACCGCCTATTGCTACAACGTACATTTTAGTTCACCCTTTTACTAATGAAAGTAATGACTTAGCAATATAGGACAAATCCATGTTATTTTTTTCATTGATTTCATTTAAATAGCCATCTGGAAATGATTGATAACCATTCAATGTTCCTGCGATTGCACCAGCCATGGAAGCAACTGTGTCTGTGTCGTTTCCAATATTTACTCCACCATAGATTGATTCCATCGTATCACCATTGGCTGCCAAGAATAGACCAAATGCCGCAGGAACTGATTCTGATATATGGATACCGCTACCAATAATATCAGCTAACTCCTTCATGGCGTTTTCCATAGAGTTACTTTTTAAGGCAATTTCAATGGCCAACTCCATTCTTTTAACTACAGAAGGTCCTGCGACAGTAATACCAACTTCTTTACCAAGTTTTTCTCCTTCTTTTGCGCCATAAAGTCCAGCCTGTATTACATTATAAACATTCGCATCATCAGCCATTGCTTTACTGACTGCGGCAGCAACTGCACAAGCGCCAGAAATAGCAAGATGATTATTATGTGTTGGTAGAGTAATAGTAATAGCATCATTTATTGCTTCATCAACATTGTCCGGATTAACCAGTCCAACGGGAAATATTTTCATTGCTGATCCATTAGTTGCTTGTGCATTATAATTTACTAGGGGTTCAGTACTTATGAGCTTTTCTCCCTTCATTTCCATAATCGCCGCACGAGTAGTAGGACCAGCAAAAGGTTCGAAGTATTCTTCATGATTTGACCAATCAATTATTCCTTCTTTTGCTACCTCGTCATTGATTTCTCCATTATGTCGTATAATTGCTTTCATAATAAAAAAGGCTAGGCTAAAGTCATCGGTAATTTGGCCAGGTAGATTGTTCCGAGCAAATGTATCCTCCGGTGGTGCAATAAAATTCTTTACATATCCGCCGAACCTTTCTATTATTTGTTCGGTTGTCTTCATTTCTGTTGGGGCTCCCATGGCATCGCCAACTGCTGCACCTAATATACCCCCTAGAGTCTTGTAATACTTAAACACTTAATCTCCTCCTAAATAAAATATTTATATAAAAGCATTAAAGTGAAAAGATCACTTATGCTATTTACCACATGGTATAATGATAAGCCAAGTTAAAACAAGAAAAAATATCAAGGATTAATAAAGATAAGATTATTAATCCTTATTATCGAAACGTATTGCAATACTATGGATATCCGATCGAATATAATTCTCACAATATTCCAGCGGGATCCCTTTTTCCAAATATGTAACTCTTTTAATGAATAATATGGGTTCATTTTCCTCGATATATAGAAGTGAACTTATGGGCTTATCACATTTTACTGCACTAATCTCTTCCTCAGTATAACTGAATTGTATGTCTGCTTTTTCGCGTAAAAGTCTATATAAGGAAATATTATCTCCAAAATCTCTTTCAAAATTTATATCTTTTACAATACTAAAGTCCAAATATGAGTTTTCTAACATAATGGTAATTCCATCTGCAATCCTTAATCTTTTGATATGAATTATTGGACTACCAATTTGGAGTTCTAATTTTTTTGACAACATTTTATTTGCATAAATTCTATTAATTTCTAAGAGTTTCGTTTGTCTACTTTCATTATTTTGTTTTAAACTTTCAGTAAATCCACGTAACCTATTATCTTGCAAATAATTTATAGGTATTTTTTTTACAAATGTACCTTTTCCTTTTTGCGTATATAATATTCCGTTAAAAACCAATTCATTGATTGCTTGTCTTACAGTAACTCTACTCACATCAAATTTTTTTGAATAATACATTTGACTAGGTATCATGTCATCTGGCTTATAGACTCCAGTAGTAATATCGTCTAATATTTTATTTTTTAACTGTTTATAAAGGGGAAGCTGCTCCATGATTTCTCCTTTGGATATGTAAAATATATGTCTTAATGATAATACAGGTATTATAACTGATAATTCAAAAAATGTAAACAAGTAAAAAAATTGTTATAAGACTTAAGTCTTGCAAAAAACCAGTCATTTCGTAATTCGTCTAAATCCGTATAATGTACAGAACCTTTCTCGATTCAGAAAAATAAAAAGGAAATCATCCCTTTTTGTTGAAATCATGGTTACCAGACCAATTCAATTAATATCTCTTCTTGAATTCGGACCCGAGAAAAATGAATGAAAAATCCAATCCCACCAGCATACGTAATTTTCATTAAAGAGGTGGAAAAATTTTGTGACTGTGGAGATCCCAATAATGGATTAAAGCTTTATGTTTTTGAAAGATATCATGATGTTCGTCACGTGCCTATTCGATGTAAGGGACGTTTTTGTACAACGGGTTTAGTAGGAGAAAGTGAAGTATGGAGTCGTATTCTTAGTCCTTGTAGTCAACTATTCGTCACAAAGGCGGTTTACATAAATTATGGATTGATGAATAGCTCAAACATTGAAGGATGTATTGGCATTGGATGAGGAGTTTGGGCAACAGAAAAAGCCTACGGTTAAGATGAAAGTGAGCCTAAATGTACTCTATATTTATCGACATAACCCCTCAAAGGAGAAGGTTACCATGACAGTTTATTTGAAAAAAATAATACTTGTTTGTTAATCTAATACCTCCTTTGACCGCACTTCCGCTTTTTGGACAACCCACTCAAAATGATCATTTATTTCTTTAATATCTTCTTTGGATAAGATTACCCATTTTTTAGGTTGAAAAATACAAAGATCATCAATCCCTTTTTCCTTACAAAAACTTACAATTTCAAGTAATTCTTGTTCTTTTTGGGTAGAATTTGTATTTTGCCTATATTCTTCCCCGCGAATAAGGTAATCCAGAGAAACATTGAAAATCTCAGCTAATTTTGTGATTGTTTCTAATGAGGGTCTTCGTACTTCTCTTTCATATTGTCCGTATACATTTTCTGTGAACCCCAGTCGGAGACTCATTTCTTTTTTTGTGTAACCTTTCTTTTCACGAAGGTTTTCCAAACGCCATCCAAAGCTGTCCATTATAAACACCTCACTCTATTTGGCTAAAATTTAACACGGTATGAGTACCGTTTATGCGGAAACACTCGAAATGTGTTGACTTTCTTTTTTATCTGGGCTAATATGCTTATAAGACACACATTTTGTGTGCTGTGCAGGTGCAAATAAATCTTTTATGCTAACCAGAGTTTAATTGAATTATCAAAATTTTGTCTCTGGAAGTCCCACATTGGTGTAGATTTAAAAAGATATGCACCTAAATATAGTGAAAGTAACAATAAAGGTAGAAAGGAGGAACTTTGTATATCAAAGCGTAATGACATGATTTTACCTGTTTTAAAATTAACTTAGGGGGATATTTCCATTGATGGTGAACTTCAGCAGTAATTTTTATTGGATACTATAGGATATATTAATTGAAAAATGAAAATTCTCTTGAGGGTCTCATTTTGTTCTTACTTAGGATGCTCAATTTTCAACTAAATAAGAGAGTATAAGGAGAATTTATTTTAGAGATATTTGTAAAATAGATGAGTTGTCTAGTACTCATTTTTTTATAAATAGATAAAGTTAAGAACCGACTTTTTGATTAGACATTACTTATGACAATAAGAAATTTTTTGGGAGATGAAAAAAATGATAAGAAGACTGAATTTTTTGTCCCTTCTTTTTGTTCTTTGTTCTATGCTGATTTTTATAAGCGCATGTTCCAACAATACTGGTAGTAATAACAATACTAATGATAATACCTCTGGGAAGAAGAAAGTGGAATTAACATTTACCTATTGGGGTAGTCCAGGTGAAAAAAAGGTTATTGATGAAGCGATTGATAGATTTGAGAAGCTACATACCAATATTTCTGTAAAAAGAATGCATATTCCCAATTCAGATTTTCAAACAAAAATTACATCAATGGTTTCCTCCGGAAATCCACCTGATTTAACGTATACAAATCCTGAATGGGCAATGCCTTGGGCCGAAGAAGGGATGTTCTTGAATACTCAGGAACTTCTCGAAATGGATGGATTGAGTCGTGAAGATTTCTTAGATTATAGTTGGTACGATTATGGCGAAAATAAAAGTTTAGGACCGATACAAGCAATTGTTAGCACAACATTATTATACAATATTGATTCCTTTGAAAAAGCGGGTTTAGAGCTTCCTTCAGCTGATGTAAATAAAGCTTGGACGTGGGATGAATTTGTCGATGTTTCAAAGACCTTGACTATTGACAAGAATGGTAACAATGGACATAGTCCGGAATTTGATAAAGATAATATTTTGCAATATGGCGTGAACTTTCCGACAGATTGGTGGGCCTATTTTCCAATCATTGCATCGAACAATGGTGATTTTTTAACAGAAGATGGTAAAGGTTTGGGTTTATTAGAGCCAGAAGCAGTGGAAGGATTACAAGCTATTGCTGACTTATATAATGTTCACTATGTTGCTCCAGATCCCGGAGTAGCTGCTGTAATGCCTGCTCCAGCCGTGGCGCTACAGACACAGCAGGTTGCAATGCAAGTTATAGGAAAATGGGCAATGTTAGACGTTGGGGATGCAGACGTGAACTTTGGTGTAGCTGCTTTACCACAATTTGGTGATGTCTATAAAACTGTCGCATTTGGTGGAGTAATTAGTATTTTTGCGGATACTAAGCACCCTGAAGAGGCATACCAGCTGTATAAGTTTATTAACGACCCTTCTAGTGTATTAGAGTTGCATCAAAGCTTGTGGATGCCAACACCTAAAAAGTGGTATACAGATCCAGAATTAATTGAGAAATGGGGTGCTGGCTCATCTAAGTACCATCCAGAAGGATTCAATGAAGCCTTACTTAAACCAGTATTAGAGGATACAGTGGCCTCACCAGAGCATACAATTCGTAACTGGGGTAAAATTCAATCAATAATCAGACCAGCCTTGGATCAGGCTTGGAGTGGGGACACAACAGTGGAAGAAGCATTGAAGGATGTGGAAGCAGAGGTTAAAAAATATATCGAGGGAAGATATTGAAGGGAAATTTGAATTTTTTAGTCAATGTTATGGATCTGTGAGGCTAGATAAGTATCAAAGATTTGTGATTTTTCGGTAATTGGTATAAATGCCTGCAGTTGCTATTGAAACCTCGCCAATGGTTTGAATTAAGATTAACAAGGGCGAAGAAAAAAATGCATGCTAGTAAGCCCTTGTTTTTTATTTCTAAATCATTGGCAAGCTCGGTTTGTCAAGGATTCAATCCACTGATTGCCGAGTAGGTTATCACTAAATAAAAAGTTTTGCAAACACCTTTTCTTAATAATGCATTGCCGTGCTAATCCGATCAGTTTTTTCCAATGGGCTAGTATTGTTAGAAATGTAGACAATTACCTTTCTTAGGTGTAGGAATGGAAAAATTGGATCCTCGCTTACTCATTAGTGGATTATCTGGGAACTGTTCACCTTTACTGGTACAACATCAATCGCTCGAATGGCTGATGCCCTATCTAAATTAGAATATGTGAATAATGTAAATCCCTATAAATCAATGGATTATTAAGCTTTTTACTATCAGTTTTACAAGGGAGGCAGGACGTAAACTAATGGATGTAAAGTTAAATAAAGATATAGAGGGTAGAATGCCCTTTATAGACATAAGGTTAAAAAATAGAGGCTATAAAAGACACGAAATGTTAAGTGGTATTTTATTTTCCCTACCTGGAATACTTGGCTTCCTAATATTTATCTTAGTTCCAATGATATCAAGCTTTTATCTGAGTTTTACTAAGTATAATGTCATAACAAAAGCGGAATTCATTGGTTTAGATAATTACAAGACTTTATTAGGAGGTAGCGACCCACTTTTTTATAAATCATTGCTTGTTACAACCTATTATGTTGTTTTAAGTGTTCCGTTAAGCTTAGCTTTTGCCTTTTTTGTGGCTTTATTATTAAATCAACAGATAAAAGGTTTGTCGATATTTCGTACCTTATTTTATTTGCCTACTTTAGTACCAATCGTAGCCACATCAGTAATATGGTTGTGGATTTATAATCCTGATTTAGGTTTACTTAATAGTATTTTAAGAGATTTAAATCTACCAACTAGTAAATGGATATTTGGGGAATCAACAGTTATCCCTTCTTTTGTCATTATGCAAGTTTGGGTTTCGGGTGGAGCTATGTTAATTTTTTTAGCTGGGTTACAAGGTATTCCGAAACATTTATATGAAGCTATAGAGATAGATGGTGGAAATGCTTTTCGAAAACTAATATACATTACTATCCCTTTTCTTACACCAACGATATTCTTCAATTTTGTGATGGCTTGTGTAACCGCATTCCAAGTATTCGCAGAAGCCTATATTATGACAGATGGTGGCCCAAATAACGCAAGTTTACTATATGTATTTTATTTATACCGAGAAGCCTTCTTTTTCAACAATATGGGGAAAGCAAGTGCTTTAGCATGGATACTTTTTATAATCATTGTCTTAATTACCATTGTCTTTTTTAGATCAGCTAAAAAATGGGTTTACTATGAAGGGAGTGATAACTAAATATGTCCAGGAAAAAGTGGATATCCAAGTGCATAGTCTATTTACTATTAATTGTTGGTTCAGTTGCAAGTATGCTTCCATTTTATTGGTTAATTAGAAGTTCTTTAATGAGTACAAGCCAAATTTTTGAACTTCCACCTGTATGGATACCGTCTCCATTTAAATTAACAAATTACGGTGAAGCTTTAACTATACTCCCATTTGGAAGGTACTTCACTAATAGTGCAATTATTGTGCTACTAACAGTTACTGGTACGATGATCTCAGCGTCCCTTACTGCATATGGATTTTCAAGGCTAAGATGGCCGGGAAGAAATTTGATATTTGGAATATTATTGACGGGTATGATGCTGCCGTATGCTGTAACTTTAATTCCTACTTTTATTGGTTGGAGTTTTATTGGGGCAATAGATACATATTTTCCGCTAATAGTTCCTGCCTGGTTTGGGGGGAGTGGTGCTTTAGGTAGCGGGGCATTTTATATTTTTCTTCTTCGTCAGTTTTATTTAACACTCCCAAGAAGTTTAGATGAAGCCGCGTATATAGACGGTGCAAGTTATTTTCGAGTTTATTGGCAAATTATTTTACCATTAACCAAACCAGCTATTATTGTTGTCGGATTATTTTCATTCATGTCAAATTGGAATGACTTTTTAGGCCCATTAGTGTATTTGAATAGTGATGAAAAGTTCACAGTAGCACTTGGTTTAGCTCAGTTTCAAGGACTCTATACAGCCCAGTGGGAGCTCCTTATGGCTGCCGCGGTTGTAGTCTCCTTGCCAGCATTAATCTTATTCTTTATTGGACAACGTTACTTTATTGAAGGGGTGGCATTAACGGGTGTTAAGGAATAAAGAAATTTTGTAATAAGATAGTATTTAAATATTAAATATAGGGTTAGTTCAAATCATAAAAAATATTTCAGGAGATGACGAAATGAATACTATTCTATTTAACTCTATCAAAGACGCTTTAAAACAGCCAAAGAGTAAGCACTTTTGGATATCAAGCTATAATGGGAGGTATCAATATGGTGACAAGGAAAGCTTTTTTGGAAAGAAGTTACCTGATCAATACCTAACATTCGATATCTCTAACAACAAAGTCTTAGCGAATGTAAATTCAAATGGTTCTATTAGTAATCTAACTATATATCGAGGCTGTTATTTTTCTGATGATATCCCTGGTGTTTGGGTCAATAAAGATTTTTCTAGCACAGGTCCATATTCTTTTAAAATTAAGATTGAAGAATCAGTATATGATTTAGAAGATTTAGCTTGGAGGCGAACTACTTCTTTACTAGATAACATTTTTCCAATCACTGAGATTGAAAGTGAAGAAATTAAAGTTACATTAATTACCTATACACCGATATCTTCAGATGGTAAACAAAGGCTTAGGGGTGTCATTTACGGTCTATATCTAGAAAATAAATCAGGAATGGAAATAAAAGGTGAGGTATTATTACCAAATATTGGGGACCAGGAAGACCCCTTTTCAAATACGGATGTCTCTATTGCTATTGCTGATACTCATCAAGGTTCAGGTTCTGGAATATCATTTGATCTTGCCCCAGGTAATGGTATTTGGGTACCTGCAGTGCTTCACGCACCAGGAGAAGAAATAATGGAAGAAATAAATAGTCAGGGATCCTTAAAATGGTTATTGAGTACCTGGTCATATTTCAAAAGTATAACAGGAAATTTAACAATGCCATCGGATCCATTTGCTGAGGAATTTTTTCAAAGGGCAGTATATCAATGTATGGGTGCTATAGGGATGGATGGTAAAGGGGATATTGTTGGATCCAATTGGGGTACCTTTCCGGCAACAAAGCAAATTTGGATGAAAGATATGTATTATTCCTACCTACCATTTTATATGCTTGAAACAGAGTTTTTTAAGAAGGGTATTTTATGGTTTATAGATCGTAGCGTTCGTTTTAAAAGTAATAAATTCAAGGGCGGAGTCAACTTCTCCTTAAGCAATACATTAACTCCAATTATTATGTGCGGTTTATATTACTCAAGTACAGGGGATCATAGTTTTTTCTTGGAAAATGAACAAATTAATATTAAAACAAAGAAAATTTTGAAGGAAGTAATAAATTCACGAAAAGATAAAGATCTTTGGCTATTTTCATCCTTCTGGATTTCAGATGCTTATTCATTAGGGGATTACCATACTGGATCAAATGTATTAGCTTGGTATGCATTTAATTCATACTCAAGGATACTTCGTGAAGTTTATAAGGAATTTAAATTAGCAGATGAGTATAAAGACATTGCAAATAAGATTAAAGTTGCTCTAGATGACTATAATACCGTCGAAGGACCTTTTGGAAGGCAATATATTGAAGGAACTAGTGATAATAAAGAGCGGAAAACCCGTATTCCTTTAGAGACCTATAACCAAGAAGGAAAAGACTTTGGAATGCAGTTTATCGGTGATTTAATCGAAAATGATGAAGTTAACCTAATGATGCATGATGGAGAAGAATCTGACACAACTTTGATGCCGATGTATGGATATTTAGATTATGATAATCAAGTTTATAGAAATTATGCTAAGTTTTCTATGAGTGAACATAATCCTACTTATAATCCTGAGTCGAGAGGTATTAATTGGGGTGAATTATCAGAATCAACATTCCCTGGATACAATATTGGCTTAGCAAATATTGTTGATTCGGAAAGTATGAGTGGAGATGAAGGATACTTAACTGAAATCAGAAGGCTAACTGATATAGACGGTTCTCTATGGTGGTGGCCGTATGAAAACAAAGGAAGCTATGGAAATGTAGTTAGAAATCAAATAGGCAAATGCGGTTGGGCTTCGGGAGTTTTTGTGGGTCTATTTATATCAGATATTCTTGGGATTAAATACGATGGTCCAACAAAAACATTAAAGTTTAGACCTTTCAGCCCTTCTAGCGATTTTGAATGGAAAAATTGTAAGTTAGGAATTACTCTTTTTAATCTATCTTTTTCTAAAAAAGACAATAGAATTAGAGTTAATATTTCAAATCACAACGAGTTTAGTATTAATGCGGAAATAGAGATTCCTCTAGCAGACGATGTGGATTTAAGAATGATCACATGTAACAAAGAATCGGTTTCTGAAAAAAATATAAAAACAGGACATTTTTTGAATAAATCTACTGTTAAATTTACGTTAAATATTCCTTCAGGAGAATCAAAAGAAATTGAATTGTTAACCGAATCAAAATCTTTAAGTTTGTAAGATTTAATTTTAATTAAATACTAGTCTAATTCTTCATACTTGAATTAAATTATCTCAAAGGTTTATTTAAATATAAACTGATGGATATGATTTTATACGTATGTATGAATTAGTTTGTCCCACTAAGATGATAAAAGGAAGAATTGATTTTATGTCAAACGCCACCTGCTATAGCAGGTGGTACTTTAAGAAAAAAATAAAAAATGTAAAATATCTCATCTTGGGAGATATAGAAAATAGAATAAGCATTTACAAGTTGTCAATGTTCTACGATTAAATATTGATAACAAGGTCAGAGTGAAAAAAGAACCTGTTTCAAGAGGGAATCAAAATTTAACATAAGTTATGAATCTTTACTTTCGCCAACGACCCCACTCGGAATCTTGGGCAAAATCAATAATCATCATGAACCGGTATCCACACAAATTAATAATGAAAGGAGAACTTTTTGTGAATTATAATCCGTTTATGGGTGGACTTTCATCACTCCCTTTAATGAACAATGGAAAAAGTCGAGCGATTACTGCAGAAAATCCACATGGTGAAAAAGGAAAAGGTGGTATGGCTGCTAGTCATCTAGGTCCTTCTAGAAAAGGATCACCTTGTCTTCGTGATGTAAAGTCCGGTGAAACGGCTGTTTTGTGTGATGTAGCAGGTCCTGGTGTGATCCAACACATTTGGATTACAGTAACAGATCAAACAGAAAAAGATGTATTTGTTTTAAGAGACCTTGTCTTACGTATGTATTGGGATGATGAGACAGTTCCTTCAGTAGAAAGTCCATTAGGTGATTTCTTTTGTAACGGATTTGCTAGAGGATGTACAGTCAATTCATTACCAATCGTTGTAAATCCAACACGAGGGTTTAATTGCTATTTCCCTATGCCATTTCATAAAAAAGCAAAAATCACTATAGAGAATCAACACGAAGAAAGTATTCCAGCACTATTTTTCCAAATCGATTATTGCTTATATGATGAACTTCCACAAAATACAGCATACTTCCATGCTCAATGGAATCGCCAAAAGATCACAAATATCGGAGAAGATTATGTTATTGTTGATAACATCAAGGGTAAGGGCCAGTACGTTGGAACATATCTTGCACTTGCAACTCTAGAAAGATATTGGTGGGGTGAAGGTGAAGTGAAAATGTTTATTGATGGTGATGAAGAGTATCCTACGATTTGTGGGACAGGAACTGAAGATTATTTTGGAGGAGCATGGAGTTTCGCCACGCAACAAGATGGAAAAACGGTAGAAAATACTTTTAATACACCTTATATGGGATACCCATATTATTCAAAAAGTGATGATGCAGTTCATAACTATTACCATAATGACGATGTCCCTCCAATGAGAGGATTTTACCGTTGGCACATTCTAGATCCAATCCGCTTTGAAAAAGATTTAAAAGTTACCGTCCAACAAATCGGTGTTTGTAAAAAAGGGTTGTTCGAGCGTCAAGATGACGTAGCGACGGTTGCTTATTGGTATCAAACGGAACCCCATCAAGCGTTTAAACCACTTGTTAAAAAAGAGGATAGATGGCCAAGATAAATTTTGAAAAAAGTAGTTTTAAAGGTAGACGCTCTCGTTTTGAGGGCGTTTTTATTGGTATAAATGGTTAGCTAATCTACTCTTTGCTCAAGAGGATAAGCAGCGTAAACAATAATATATAGGGATTTTTAGACAAATTAGGAGGTAGAAGGGATGTATTATGGAGCGATTGAAGCAGGGGGAACCAAGTTTGTATGTGCGGTAAGTAATGAAGAATTGGAAGTAATTGATAAAGTAAGTATACCAACAACATCTTCAGAAGAAACGATGAATCAGGTATTCTCTTTTTTTGATCAATACTCTTTATTCTCAATTGGTATTGGATCATTTGGGCCAATAGATGTAAATAAGAGTTCACCAACATATGGACATATCACAACGACACCAAAAAAAGGATGGAGTAATTTTGATTTTGTTGGGACGGTAAAAAAGAGATATCACATTGAAGTAGGATGGACGACCGATGTAAACGCAGCTGTATATGGAGAAACCAAATGCGGAATAGCAAAAGGTTGTTCTAGCAGCATCTACTTAACTGTAGGCACAGGTATTGGTGGGGGCGCAATGGTGAAAGGACAGCTACTTGAAGGATTTTCACACCCTGAAATGGGGCATTTACTTGTCAGACATCATAAAAATGATGAGTTTCAAGGAATTTGTCCTTATCATAGTAATTGCTTAGAAGGATTAGCATCAGGCCCAGCAATTGAAAAGCGGTATAAGGTAAAGGGAAGTGAATTAAGAGACGAATTACACGTTTGGGAATTAGAAGCATTCTATCTTGCTCAAGCTCTTGTTTCATATACACTTGTTTTACGACCAGAGAAAATTATTCTTGGTGGAGGGGTGATGAAGCAAGATCATCTTTTTCCGCTAATTCGTCATGAGTTTGCCAGAATGATATCTGGATATGTTGATGTACCAGACTTGACTTCTTACATAGTACCTCCGTTATTAGGAGATCATGCAGCCATTACAGGGTGTCTGCTATTAGCGAAAGAAGCAAAAAATAATAGACATCTGTAACTATTCGTCAATCCTCGTCTCATAACTATGGTTGCCAAAGTGACTATTAAAGACTCTATTTAAAATAGGAGACAATAGATGGTAACCAGTATGGATTAGGATCTAAAGTGGAATAGAAATTTTTCAAACCTTAATTGCCACCTATGAATGGCTAAAGAAAAACCGCCCATCTATTCAAAAATATATACAAGGGAGCGGCTATAAAATTGCTGCGGATTATCCAATTGTAAAAATGGTTTCAAGTAAAGCTGAACAAGTTATTGGAACAATACCAGTTATTGTGGTGCCGAATATGGGAGTGATGCTAGAATTATAAATAACTACGCAAACACTCCTATCAACGTTTTTGGTCGAGGGAGTATACATCAAGTTCATAGTATAAATGAATATGTGCCTATTGATGAACATTATCAATCTATTGAGATATTGGCTGGGGTAATTGCGGAGTGGTGCGGGTAGGTTTTATACAAAGCTTTTGCCGATTGAACTAAAATACCTAGGGTCTCAGAAGGACTCTAGGTATTTTAATAATGATTTAAGAAAACAAAGTATATCTTTAAACATTCTTCTAATGTATGCCACATTTTTATGGATTTCCACAGTTGAGGAGTTTGGTTAATAGGAAAATCACGCTATTAACAAATATGACCCGAAAAAATACAATGTATGAATAAAATGTATTTCACGCATTTATTCATACATTTCCATACATTTAGTTTATACAATTAGTAAAGGAGAGGTTGCAAAAATCATTAAACAAAATAAATAGCCCAACTGTATACGTTGAGCATAATTGTGTAGAGGTCAGATTAGTAAAAATGAATCATCTATAAACGAGGCCACCATCCGTTATGATGGTTTGACCGGTAATATAATCTGAATCATCCGAAGCTAGGAAGGATACTAAGTTAGCTACATCTTCAGGTGTTTGATATCTTTTAAGGGCAATTCCTGAAGAAAATTGTTCAAAAGCTTCCCCTGGTTTTAAATCATCGCTATATTTAACCATTTCTGCATCAATTCTGTCCCACATTTTTGTTTTTGCAACACCAGGACAATAGGCATTTACTCTTATTTTATATTTGGCTAATTCTTTAGCAGCTGAATGTGTGAAAGATTTTACAGCGTGCTTCGTTGCAGAGTATGTGCCAAGCATTTCATATGATTCATGACCAGCGATACTACATGCGTTAATGATTTTTCCTTTCGTTTCTTGCTTAATGAATTGTTCAGCAGCTGCTTGAGTACCGAAAACTAACCCGTTTACGTTAATTTTGAATAATTTATCAAGCTGTTCTTCTGTGATTTCCAAAAATGGAGAAACTGCATCAATACCAGCATTGTTCACAAAAACATCTAAACGACCAAATTCTGCTACTGTTTCTTTTACCAAATTGAATTGATCTTCACGTTTTGAAACATCGCCTTTAACGCCAATCACTTTATAGTTTTTTTCTTTGAACTCCGAGACTGTTTCGTTAAGTAATGTGTCATTTATATCATGTAGTACGACACTAAAACCGTCCTTACATAATCTCTCAGCTATCCCTTTTCCTAATCCGCCGGCAGAGCCAGTAACTGCAGCTACCTTGCTCATAATCATTCTCCTTTTTATAATGAGGTTTTAAAAGAAGAGCAGAAAAAATTCTGTCCATCGTCAATTATAAAAATTAGTATGACCATGTCGAGATTTCTTATGCGGGCTCAAATATCTTTCCAATTAATAATCAGGTATTTTTGTAGTAATAGACAATATGGTAGGTTGGGGCTATCTCAGTAACAAAGTTCGGTGCACAAAGTGGAATGCAACAAGAAATGAAGTCAATTGATACATCACCATATGAATTTAACCATGCAACAGCTTCATTCGCATTGACAAAGGCTAAGACAGATATTACAGAAAACAATTACAAATTTTTACAAACTATTGAATTTGTGAATAACTTTAAAAAAGTTAGCGATGTACCTGAATTTTTTATCAAACCTTTCGGATAAATAAGAACAAATATTAAAATGGTTTACAGCCAACAAAAAAGGGAATGTACGTATAAGAAACTTAACATTAGCAGGGATTTCATAAATAACGAAAGGCTTGGCATGATTAAATATGAACAGCAAGAAGTCGGTTATTTGGAATACGAAGGAGTGATTTGAAATGAGTAAAGTGTTGTTTGCCTCTCATGCAACAGCAAAAAATGGACGGAATGGCCATGTGAAATCGGATGATGGGTTAATTGATCTAGATTTAGTAATGCCGACTGAAAAATCGGATAAAAAGGGGTCAAATCCTGAACAATTATTTGCAGCTGCTTACTCAGCCTGTTTCGACGGAGCATTAAATTTGGTGGCTTCGCAAAAGAAAAAGGAGATCGATTCAATTACAACCGCTAGTGTAAGCTTTTTAAAAGATCCTGAAGATGGAGGATTCAAAATCGCCGTCACTTTAACGGTTGAAATTAAAGGTGTAAGCCAAGAGGAGGCTGAAGAGCTGGTTGAGGCAGCCCACCAAGTTTGTCCCTACTCTAAAGCCACTCGCGGAAACATTGATGTAGAGCTAAAACCGAAGGCGGTTTAATTTAATAGAGCGTAGAAAAGAGTACGAAAGGCTAAAACCGATTGTTTCGGCTCTAGCCTTTTATTTTTTGTTTGATACAGGACTGTAGATCATTTTCTCAACATAATCTATTAATCCTTCTAACAGATTTACTGTAATTAGGTCCAGCTTAGTCATCCTCAACCTCAATCAGAAAAATTCTTTCGTCAAAGCCGCCGCGTTTCTCAGCTTTCTTTTGCCGTATTGCCTCTAGCTGGTTGAAATTAGAGCCGTGAATAGCAGTAGCTGCGTGAATCAACTCGAGCAAATCTGCAAGTTCTTCAAGAGCATCTTCGTTGTTATCAGTAGCCTCATATTCCTTCAATTCTTCATTCATTTTCTTTCGAAGCTCGGAATGGTATTCACTTTCATCCAATATTCTTGTCATCAATGATTTTCCAGTAGCTTCAATAATTTCAGGGATTCGGTCTCGCACAAGTTTGTTATAGATTGGCATTTGTATTCTCCTCACGTAGTTTGATGGTAAAAGAGAGTTATAACTTAAATGGGACCACCTTTTTACAAACAGGAGCTTCGCTGACTTTTACACTACCATAAGAAGGCTTCAGTGCCTTCATTTATTTTTAAAAAACGACGCTCTCACTAATTGTTAGTTGGTTTTACTCCACACATTTTGAGGATAAACACGATGGCCAAAGGAATAACACTCATATTTTTCAGAAAGAATAAATAGGCATTATGAGCTGCGGTATTGTCATATGATTTGAAACCTAAAATTTCCATGATTGGAATTAAAGAACTACGAACGATTAATTCAATAAGTAAATTTCCTAAACCAAATAAAATTGCTATGAAGACAATGATTTGACTAATAAAGCCATATGGCCAATTTTTTTTCATTTGAACGGAACATGATTTGGCAAGTCTATCCCAAAATTCCTTTTTTCCTAGTTTTATAACATGATTCTTTGATAGGATGCTAATCATCAATAAAATAAGGAATATCCTTGTTAGTCCAACCACAACCTCCGACCATACAGGTGTTTGGACGTTGAACATTTGATACGCACGGATTAAAGACGGTATGAGCGAAATCAATAATAGTGATAAATAACTGTAGAAAAATAGTAATGAGGACAGGAATGTTTCCAACCCCAATTTGCCAAAACGCCAAATATCAGATAGCACCATCATTGTCACCTCCCTGGATTAGATGATTTTTAAAATAGTTAACAGGTAGATCACACTTACAGGAATAAGAAATAAATTTTTTATACCTAAAATAATTGCTAAGTGAAAAGAATCTAAATTTGAACTGCGATTGAACACTTTTTTATAAAGAGTGGAGGTCCATTTTTTCCTTATAACTGTATACAATAAAAGGTTGTATATTCCGAAAATAATGCCGTACCCAACAAGATCCCAAATCAGTTGCCGAGAATTAATATGATGTAAGCTCTGAAAGATGTTATTCCACTCATGTTTGGAAGGTAAATCTCGCAAGGGGATATCATTGCCAATGAATACGATTAAGACATATTGCAGGAGTCGAAATAACCATACAAATATTTCGAGAACCCCATAATACTTAGTCTTTTCTTTATTTAGAACTTGATAGCTACGTATGATTGTAATGGGTATAGAAACAAGAAAAAGCACAATAAAGGTGAAATAAAATTCATTAGACCAAACAAATACTTTAAATCCTTTCTCAATAGGCAACAATATGCTGTAGTAAAGGATATTAATAAAATTTTCTAACATAATTGTCATCTTCCTTATTATTAGTATATAATTTTATTTATACTCGGATATAGAGTATCTCTAAAATCAATTATCTCTAAATTAGAGTTAATAATTATATTAATGGGGTGCAAGCAAATTGTCAATAGCAAATAATCATTCAAATGAATATGAGTCAATTAATTTGGGACAAGAGTTCAGTTTAGCCTTAATTATGTTTCATCAAAGCGTTGCAGAAAAAGTTGGTTTAAATTTAACCGACTATAAAGTATTAGGAATCATTCCATTTGAGGGGATGACTGCTGGACAGATATCATCCATAACGGGCTTGTCAACGGGAATGGTGACAACAGTTGTTGACCGGCTCGAAAAGAAAGATTTTGTATATAGAGAAAGAAATACAGATGATAGGAGAAAAGTGATAATTAAAGCAAACTTTGAAAAAGTCGGTTTAGTGTTAGGCCCATTTTTTCAATCATTTGGATATGAAATGGGGAAGGTTGTATCTCATTACAGTCCAGAAGAAGCCAAAGTAATAAATGATTATATTAAAAAAAGCATTGAAGTATTCAGGCAGGAAACGAAGAAAATAAGACAAAAATAATTTAATGAACCATTTCACAAATAGTGGTAATACATAGGGTGGAGATTAAGATTGAGGGCTTGTCAACTAAAGTGTTAATCATCGGTACCTCTTAAAATTAGAAAAAAAGACTAGCAACAAATTTAGTTGTGCTAGTCTTTCTGTACATGTAAAGAATGCAGGGTGAATCCCATTTATCGTATAACCTCACATCCCACCACCATCAAACCGGTGCTCCGCCAATATTGTTACAATTTGATCTTGAATTTCAGACATTGACCCTCTAATATAATTATTTATCATGATAGAAAAAACAAGTTTTTCATTATCTTCTGTTGTGACGTATCCAGACAAAGTACTTACCCCGTCTAGCGATCCCGTTTTTGCGTGCACTTTTCCGTTGGCTGCGCTCTCAGCCATACGATAGCCTAGGGTTCCGCTGCCAAAGCGACCATATTCTCCGACAGCCGGCTGAGACTTTTCGAAAATGGGAAACCAATCTTGTTTCTGAATTTCATATAACATCCTTGTCAGTTGATTCGGAGGAATTAAATTACTATGAGATAAGCCTGATCCATCTTCAATTTTTACATTATTCCGATTCACCCCGAATTTTACAATGGTTTCACCGATTACTCGTAGGCCAACATCCCAACTGCCTTCTCCGTAAATCACTTTCCCCATTTCTTTTACAAGTGTTTCCCCGTGGATATTATTGCTTAATTTCATAAAAGGTAATAATAACTCTTCCAATGTCATTGATTTTTTGGAAGTTAACATATGCGCGCCTTCAGGTGTTTCGTCTATCTTCATTTTGACGGCATCATTTAATTTAATTCCTTGTTCTTCTAACGACTTTTTAAAAACATCCAATGCATAGCCAGTCGGCTCCCATACAGAAAGGATCTCACCTACGCTTTTTCCTTCAAGAGGAATCGTTCCTTCAATGATGATTTGGTTTGTCCCATGTACCCGATCAATAGTCAGCGTATCCGTTTCTCCCTTATTTCCGGTTTTCGCTTTATTAATGATTTTTAAATAATCCGTTTCAGGTTTCAAAAGCACGTTTGGACTGGTACCATTCTTATCTCCAGGCTCGACTTCGATAAGGATCGTTCCTGCATCAAAATCATCATTCGGAGATAAAGTAAGTGCTGAAATTTGAGCACCGTAATAATTATTTTCGTTCGACACATTCAATCCTTTTGAATGGCGCACATTGTCATACCACCGATCATCTCCAATTAAATCACCTTTGATTTGATCGATGCCTTTATTTTTCAGCTCACGGGCAAACTGATCGAAGTCTGCCTTTCTTAAGGTCGGGTCCCCCTGTCCTTTTAAAAACACATTTCCATTCAGCACCCGATTCTTTACTTTTCCATCCGTTAATACTTCTGTTTTAAATTGATACCCAGGTCCAAGCGTTTCTAATGCAACAGCCGCTGTTATCATTTTCAAATTAGAAGCCGGCCGTAATCGTGTATCACCGAAATTCGAATAAATCAAATCTCCATCACTTGCTTTTCTAATACTGACACCCGTGACCGCCCCTTCAAGACGGGGATTTTGTAAAACTTCTTTAATTTTCTTTGATAGCGATTTGGACTCTTTCACTTCTTCAGGCAAAACAACCGCAGCAATGGCCAATCTTTTTTCACTTAATGTGATCAGCCGTAATGTAGGTAACTTATTTATGGCTACCGGGGTGTCTGATTTTGCCACGGATTGAGTTCCGGGTATGAAAAGAAGAACTACTAGTAAGATGCTGATTTTCATAGCGATTTTATATTTAGAAAAATATCCTGCCATATTGAACCCCTATTATATGTATTTTTTGCGATAAGATATCTTTTTATTAATATAATACCAAAGTCTGAAAAAAATTACCTCGTCTCATTTGAATTTTCTGAATTCAAAATAGATGTTTATATAAAAAAGCTCCCGTTCTCTATCTAGAGTGTGGGAGCTTCTACTAGGCTAATATTTCATTTATTTTTTCAACCACATCTGCTGAAAGTTCTAACTTCACACCTTCAACATTTGCTTCAATTTGTTCCGGACGGCTTGCTCCTACAAGTACGCTTGCTACGTTCGGCTGTCTCAATACCCATGAAAGGGCTAAGGCAGGAAGGGTTGTGTCGATTTCTTTTGCGATTACTGCTATCGGTGAAGCGAGAATGGATGATCATTTATCCATTACAACGGCACTCGCTGAAATCTATAAGGGTCCTTGGCAAGAAGGGAAGGAGACAAAACGGGCTCTTACGAGGATTAAACGTTTGGATCAAATGACTAATGGTTTTCAAGCGGGGGAGCTCACGGTCATTGCGGCAAAGCAATCCATGCTGTGTCGAATAGCACTGTTTAGTAAGAAAAAGTTAGAACAAATTAAATAATAAATTGTTGACCCTCAAAACTATTAAACTGGTTTGATGGGTTTCGTTTTGTACTGAAAGATAAAAATTGTCAGTAATAGGAATAAAAGTCACTTTCCATTAAGTTATCCAATGTTTAAATTAAATTGGAGTATGAGACAGAGAGTGTGAAATTGTGACAATCTAATCCGTAGAGTATATGTCGATTGCAGCCAATGACTGATAGACTGAATGTTAACTATTCCATACCTTCTGGGTAGTTAAATATGTTATAGTTGCTTTGATTGATTTTTAATAGGAACAGACTTCCGCGAACGGTCAAAGTTTATTAAATATTGATGCAAACGAGGAGGATTCAATTATGATAAGTGATACAGATTTGAAACACCTACGTCGTTGTATTGAATTGGCAAATACTGCCCTTGAGAAAGGTGACGAGCCCTTTGGTTCAGTCCTTGTCTCAGCCAATGGTGACGTGCTTGCAGAAGATCATAACCACGTTGCTAATGGTGACCATACCCAACATCCGGAATTTGCTTTGGCACGATGGGCAGCCAATAACATGACACCTGAAGAAAGAAGCAAGGCGACAGTATATACCTCTGGCGAACATTGCCCTATGTGTGCTGCGGCCCACGGTTGGGTTGGTTTAGGTCGGATCGTTTATGCAAGTTCGTCTGAACAGTTGGTACAATGGTTGAGTGAAATGGGGGTTACTCCATCGCGCGTTCGGAATCTTCCTATTCAAGATGTTATTCGTGATACCACAATAGATGGTCCTGTTCCTGAACTAGCGGAGGAAGTTCGCGGGCTCCATCGTCAGTTTTATGCGAGGGGACGTTAAATACTGTCATAAGGTCATTCCCTCTCCTGCACACAATAGATTAGTAAAAAAGAACATTCCAGAATAATAGTTCCCAGGCTCTTTTTTGGCTCTATCATAAATGGCGGCTAAATTTAGCGTAGGGAAGAATTAAAAGGCTATTCTTTTTTTTGGAGGTATATGAAAAATTTACGATAAATTATAGAAGATGACTTTTCATAAAATGTTGTTTAAATTTTGCATCTTCCACAGTCAACTTATGAAAATACGACTGTGGACTTAGAAAATAATTGGTCTCAAGCAAGTTAACACAATGAAAACTATTTTGTATGATCAGTTTAGAAAAGAAACACAAATATATTGGGAGGTGAAATATTTGAAAGCTATATTAAATACGAAGAAATTAAGCTTTATTCTTCTGTTAATAATCCTTTTAACGCCTATGTTTCATCTTCCCTTTTCTGTCAGTGCCCAAGCTGCTCAGCCGTTTAAAACGGATGATGTTGATAAATTTGTCACTAACTATATAGAACGTAATGGACTACCCGGTGCATCCATTGTAGTTGTAAAAGACGGTAAATTTGTATATGAGAAAGGATATGGTCACGATTCTGAAGGGAAACCGATAACAGAAAAATCGTTAATGAGAATCGGTTCCGTATCCAAATCATTTACTGCATTTGCTGTTTTACAACTTGTTGATGAAGGGGAAATTCAACTGGATGATCCAGTAATTAAATATTTGCCAGAGGTAAAACTTGATGATTCAAGATGGAAGGAAGTGACAATACGGCAGGCCTTGAGTCACACATCAGGTATTCCAAACCCGACTATTGTTCCACCGGCGAGTAACTTAAAAACAGGTGTGGAACGTTTGAATGATTGGAAGTTGCAATCAAATCCAGGAGAGAAATATTATTATAGCAATGGGAATTACTGGGTTTTAGCACTTTTGGTCGAGAAAGTAAGCGGAATAGAATTCTCTCAATATCTTAAACAAAACGTATTCTCTCCACTAGGAATGAATGACTCACTCACTACTGTTAACACTGGAGACTTTGTAAAAGGGCTACCTAAAGGATATGTAACAGCATATGGAACGGCAATTCCTTGGACAGAGCTTGAAGCCATGAATATGGGGGCTGGAAGTATCATATCAACAGCATCAGATATGGGGAAATGGCTTTCTATGCAAACGAACGAGGGAAAATCTGAAACAGGAGAGCAATTATTATCCAAAAAGTTATTGGAAGAATCTTATTCGCCTCAACTTGGAAGCAAAAAATACGGACTTGGTTGGGAGTTAAGCTCACCGGATGTGAAGCCAGCACGCATTTCACATAGCGGAGTAGTATCAACGTATCAAACTCAACAAGACATTATACCAAGTAGTGGTTATGCCGTTGCAGTTTTACTAAATAGCTTTACCCCCACAATTGAACACGCTTATGAGATTAGTTCGGGTATTATCCAATTGACCGAGGGGCAAGAACCTGAATTAAAAGCACCAGTATCTAAAATAATTGATTTATCCCTTGGCGTTGTCACATTGATTTATTTGATTTTAGGAATTAGAGGGATTCTACGGAGTAAAAAATGGTCGGATAAACGAAAACAACATCCTACTTGGAGATTTATCCTTCGTTTATTTCCCCAATTGGTTCTAACATTATTAATCGGGTGGTTGTTTTTTATTGTTCCAACGATACAAAATAACAGTTCAACCACGATTGATGCATTCGGCCTTTACCCAGCAGCGATGGTCTTATTGGCGATTGTTTTCATTATAGGATTGGTTCTTACAATTTTGAGATTCTATTATCGAATAACATTAAATAAAGGTTAAATATTATTATAATTACAAAAAAACGCTCTGAATTATGAAGTGACCCTAAGAAGTTGGACAGATAATTTAATTTAACAGCTGATTGGGCAAGAGTTCTGAATTGTACAGGGCCCTTGCCTTTTAATTTTGATTTTATACGTTTGTTATTTTAATAAAACATGTATTCTTCAAGCTTTCACATACTCATTACCTCTATAATATGCCATGACAATGCATTGTAACTCTCTTCATTCAATAGATCACACTAAGAAAATCGTAAAAAATTATACTTTCATTTTAAATGAAGTTCCTATTTCAGAAATAACATGAATGTTGTCCATGACAATATTTGGATGAAGCTCAGGAATCATATGACCTATGTCAGGAATTACCTTATAAATGGCATGGGGAATATCTTTCTTTAATCGTTCGGCATGTTCAATAGTACCAAATGGATCCTTGTCTCCCACTACAATAACGATGGGAACTGTAATGTCCTTATATTTTTCACATACATTTTTCGCGGTTTTAGGAAAAGCAAGAACATCCTCTCGATTCGCTCTAAAGTGAGTTGGACGAAAACCTAATGCATATACCTCTTCTTTATACCCATCAGGGACTTGTTCAGGTGCAAATGTCTCTCTCACCATGGAAGTTGCCATTCCTTTAGCTAAAGGTGTTTTTAATAGTGTATTTAAAATAATATCACCTAAAATAGGTGCTGTGATTGCTTTTGATATTACATCGCCATTCTCTGCAGGATACCCCTCTTTATACATTGCTCCAGCCAATAATACAATTCCAGCAACCTTATCTGAGAATTGCAAAGCGTAAGAAAGGGTCATAGTACCACTCCATGAGTGTCCAACTAGGATTATAGGTTGATTGATTCCAAGCTCTTTTAAAGCTTTATGAACAATATTTGCTTGAGTTATTGGCGTTATTTCTTCGTTCTTTGGTCTCTGACTATACCCATAACCCGGTCTATCAAAAGCTATGGCATGATACCCTTGTTTAGCAGCTAAATGAATCACATCTTTAAAATCTCTGCTTGAAAGCATTCCACCATGAAGAAATACAACGGGTTGTCCAGTTCCCTCAGATATATAATGCAGTTTATAATGATCTACCGTTATAAACTTTCCATTTGGGGGAAAGGATCTTTCTGCTTTTTTAAATTGCACCTGATTATAAACGTAGAGCATGCCAATCAAAATAAGAACAATTAACATCACAGCAATAGCCATTTCGACCTTCCTTTCTTTTAATTTGTAAATCACTTGTTTTTACGATTGAACCAAATGAAAGTTTCTGTATTTTCCAATTTATTAGGAAGTTAGACGGATTTGAGGATGTAGTAATCCGGGTGAGTCCTAATTCCTTAGCAGAAGCATTAGACAATTCCAGAATTCTTCAAAAGTCATTCAGTGATGGAAGTATGACATTTACTATTTCTGTTTATCAACCTCTACATGCTGGATGGCTTAAATCGATTCTTTTAGGTTTAGGCAGTGGGGCAAAAATTATCAAACCTGTGGAACTGCAATCCATTTTAATAGATAGGGCAAAAAAATAATTAAAGTTTCAACTTTCTGAATATTTTGTATCCATCATTCACCAAAACATAAATTCTGTCAACTAATCACTTTTACAATCTATCTCTCTAAGAGTTGAACATGATGGATTTGCTTATTTATGATGGAAAAAGAGAGAAGAAAATGATTCACATTCATTCCTAGGTTATGGTTACGGTCTTCTTCCAATACATTATTATATAGAGGTTAAATGATACAGAGCTGGAGGGAGCACCTTATGGCAATGAGGCCGCCGATTTTGCTGCCTGGTGACACAATCGGAATTGTAACATTAGGTAGTCCGCTAGAGGCAAGTGTAATCAATGCGCGCATTCAGACTCTTCTAAATATGGGGTTTAAGGTAGTATTAGGTCAATCTGTCTATGCTAATAATGGTTTACTTGCAGGTACGGACCAGGAGCGCGCAGATGATCTGATGAATATGTTTGAAAACAATGAGGTCAAGATGATTTTAGCTACCCGGGGCGGGGTAGGTGTGTTCGGAATTCTGCCATATCTTGATTATGAAACAATTAGACTCCATCCGAAAATTGTAACGGGCTATAGTGATATGACGATTTTGTTGAATGCCCTTTATCAATATGCGAATCTTATCACTTTCCATAGCCTAATGTTGATTGACTTCCAGCTGGCCACACCTCCCTATAATTTTGATCAGTTTTTTGCAGCAACCTCTACTCTCATGTCACCAAGACCTATTTTAAATCCACCGGGCGTCCCCCTAGTGAGCAGGGTTCCCGGAAGTGTCTCAGGGCCAATTGTCGGAGGAAACCTTGCTTCATTTGTTGATAACCTTGGAACCCCTTTTGAAATTGACACATTGAATAAAATCTTGTTCTTGGAAGAAATTCATGATCCAATTAATACAGTCTATAGATATATGAATCACCTAAAGCTTGCTGGAAAATTTGATGATTGTATCGGCATTATTTTGGGAGAGTGCACAAATTGTCTAATCTCCCACGGTACGTCCTATGAAGATTTAATCAATGAATTCATTGTCCCACTCGGGAAACCCCTTATGACCAACCTTGCGACAGCGCACGGTACTTATAAAGCTGCTATCCCAATCGGTGCAACCGTCAACCTCAATACGATTAACAATACATTAACAGTACTCGAACCAACCGTCAGGATGTAAGGGTGTTGGCTTATTTTTTTGTTAATGATAATGGTTGCTGATGAATAGCGCATGGGTTTGATTCTCATTTAACTGCATTTGAAGCATTATTAAAAATAGTAGTACATTCAGCGAAAATGGTTTGTACTACTACATTTATAGTGCTTTTTATTCTCTTATTTCGTTTTTAGATATTCCTTCCATGCTGTAATGCCACCTTCCAAAACAGTAACATTGTAGTTGCGCGCAGATAAAACATTCGCACATTTTGCGGCGGAATTTCCAGTTGTACATGTCACGATTATTTCTTTGTCTTTTGGTAAGGACTCATTAGCCAGATTTTCAGCCTCCTCAAGATTGAAGATTTCTTCCTTATGTATATTTTAACTATCGACTTTGGGACCGTCTATATGAAAATCATGATACTTTTCCTCAGCTCTTACGTCTAAAAGGATTACTTTTTCTTGTGCGCTCATTTTTTGAAATAATTCCGGGGGTGTAATCACCTTTATATTCATGCTACCATCCTCCTTTCAAGAATAACTTCCTGGACTAGTTAATACTAATCCAGCGCCGTTTTCATTTTCCTCTTTATCCAATGTTAAGATTTCGGTGCCTGTTACGCTCGGATCAAACGCCACTTGAATCCCATTTATCGTTTGAATGCGGTCAAATTCATGTGGCCCATCTATTGCTAAAGCAATTTGGGGTCCAGCACTGGCACTTGGAACCGTATATAAACGAATTCCTACTACTCCCGATCTTTCCAATAATTGCTTTGCATCATCAGTTATATACATTATTTTTGACCTCCCAAAAAATCTACAATACAACATTCATCCGTTCTATGGGTACCCAAACATGATTCCCCTTACGCCCATTTTACATGATTATGGTTCCGTTTTTCAAAATAGGGGATTTCTCCCGTGTTCCCGCAAATAACCTATTTAATTTTCCAATTCAAATGTATCTTAGATTTGTATAATGGACACCGTTTGATCATAATTTCCTTTATCACTCTTCTACTCTCTCTTTGGACCAATTTTAGTGGCAGAACAGTATCCCGGGATAGCGATTGATACTTAAATTTTGGCTGTTAGCGTAAGATGTTTGCGAGCAGCCCCTTTTTTGCAAAAAATATTTATCTTAGTTAATGAGAAATTCATTTGATATTATGTGCCAATTTTATGAAGAAATCAGAATTATCAATGGATCATCGAGAAATGGTAGTACAATAGTCTATATGTTATTAAAATATTCAACTACCAAGGAGTAAGAAGGGAAGTAAAGAAAAAATTGAAATCATTTCATATATATTTTGGACTATTCATTACGCTGCTTGCTATTAGTTTGGCAAGTTGCGGAAAAGAGGAAGTCGTAACGAATGTAGGTAAGTTAGAGTTCGAACAGCCATTAAAAATTCCACCACTACTAGAACCTACGACGGAATCAGATGGTTCAAAACATTTTACATTAACAATGCAAAATGGAAAGACAGAGTTTTTGCCAGGAAAAATGGCAGACACATCGGGGATCAATGGAACCTATTTAGGTCCCACTATTAGGGCTTCGCGAGGGGACAAGGTATCTTTTGATGTTGTAAATGATTTGGGTGAGTCATCCACTTTACACTGGCATGGTATGAAGCTGCCAGCTGTTATGGACGGAGGGCCGCACCAAATGATTGATGCAGGAAAGACGTGGTCGCCACATTGGACGATTGACCAACCGTCTGCAACTGTCTGGTACCATCCTCACTTACATGGGAAAACAGCGGAGCATGTATATCGAGGGCTTGCAGGGATGTTTATTATCGATGATGAGGATTCTAAAAAACTCCCATCTCATTATGGTGTTGATGATATTCCACTCGTTGTACAAGATAAATTGTTTACGGATGATGGCAAGTTATTAGAGGATAATAAGGGGATATTTGGCACACTTGGTGATGAAATACTTGTCAATGGCACGTATGACCCCTATCTTAAAGTGACAGCAAGCCAGGTTCGTTTTCGTTTGCTTAATGGCTCAAATGCAAGAGCCTATCATTTTGGGTTTACCGATGGAAAGAAATTTAAGCTTGTAGCAAATGATGCCGGGCTTTTACAAGAGCCGGTCACCATGGATCGAATTATGTTAAGTCCAGGAGAACGTGCAGAAATTGTTGTTGAATTCGAGCCAGGTGAGGAAACAATTCTTCATAGTTTTAATGGATATGCAGGTATCGATAATGGAGAATTTGATTTGTTAAAAATTATTGCTGCACCTGAATTATCAGAGTCAGCTCCATTAGATGGAATGCTTTCAACCGTTCCAGCAATCGAGGTTCCAGAGAATGTTAGGGAACGCCAATTCAAATTAACGATGGAAAACAAAATTAATGATAAATTTATGGATATGTATCGAATTGACGAGGTCATTCCAGCGGGTGCGACGGAAATATGGGAGATTAATAACTTTGGCTATTCTCATAATTTCCATATTCATAATGCAGCATTCCGAATCTTAAGCATAAATGATAAGGAACCCCCGGAGTATGAAAGGGGACGAAAGGATACCGTGTTTATCCAAAATGGGTCAAAGGTAAGAATTGTTGTGGAGTTTGGGAACTATGCTGACCCTCTTCATCCATATATGTATCACTGCCATTTATTGCGTCATGAAGATGATGGCATGATGGGACAGTTTTTACTCGTTGAACCTGGTACAGAAGAGGAAGTGCCGACGACATTGCCCAAAAAGGGAAATAAAGATGGGCATGCTGGGCATTAATAATGGAAGCATAAATAGGTACGATAATATTCCATTAATTATTTTGAGGATTTTTGTCAAAACAAATAGTTTTAGTTTCACAAAGAAGGCGGTCATTCATCTCCCCCTTGAAATGAGGAGGATTCTGACCGCTTTATCCTATATGTGGGACTTTTGAAGAATCCTCTAAGTTTCGTTGAACACGTTCCTTCTCTAATTTTAATACTTTTTGCTTAACGGATTCCTCAGCTTCCTCAGGATCCTTTAATGAAAGTGAAGCAACATCTGAATCCCGAGCGTATAGGTCGAATAGGTTAGCCTTCTGGCCCAATACTTCCAGCATCGTTACATCGATACTTTCTTCCGTTAATAACCGATAAACGATCACGTTTCGAGACTGTCCCATTCTATATGCCCGGCTAATGGCTTGTTCTTCTATAGAGGGCTTCCACTGGGGCTCACATAAAACGACAATGTTTGCTGCTTGTATGTTTAATCCGACTCCACCAGCGGTAATTTGGCTGATTAAAACGGATCCTGGCTCTGCTTTTGTAAATTCATCAATGATTTCTTGCCTTCTTGCATTTGGGACATCTCCTGTAATGGCTTCAAATGTTCTTCCTCTTAAATGCTGTTGGATTATGTTGATTACATCTTTGAAAAAAGAAAACACTAACACTTTGTGACCGTTATCAGCGGCTTCCTCACATATCTCTAATAATTTTTCTAATTTGGGGGAGTTTTCCGGTGTACCACCTTGCCATGCCGCACGTCTCATGGACATCAGTTTTCCTTCCATGACCGCTTGATAATAGTACTGTTCTTCCTGTTCTCCAAAGTTCATCCAAAGGGGAATGACTTCCAGGTCGGGCAGCTCCATCAGCACATCTTTTCGATTTCTTCTTAAATAAACCGACGCCACAACCTGCTTAAATTCATTCGGTTGCAACAAATGCAACTCTTGAGATAACTTTTCAGAAATTTCTGGCCGCAAAATTGATATTAACTGCTTCATTTCGTCTAATCTATTTTCAAGCGGTGTCCCACTCATGAATAATACGTAGTCTGCCATACCTGCTAGTTTATAAATACTTTGTGATCGCTTTGCCTCCGGATTTTTGACATAGTGGGCCTCGTCTACAACGAGTAGATCTAACTGGTGTTCATCTTCAAAATTGATTCGTAATGTTTGTTCATACGTTGTAATCAGCACGCCAGTACTCGATTGCCACTTTGCAAATTCAGCGTCGCGATTATGACCATGGAAGATAAATGTTTTTAATGTAGAACGTTCATTTATTTCTCTCTTCCAGTTTGCCACTACACTTAAGGGACAAACAACCATGGCATATTTTTGATTGTTTTGTACCAAGTGATTGATCATCGCGATCGCTTGAATGGTTTTCCCTAATCCCATCTCATCTCCAAGTAAAGTGCGTTTATAATATAACGCATACTTCGCTCCAAACTCTTGATAACGCCTTAATGTAACCTCTAGACCTTCCATATCTAAAGGATAATTATTTACAGACTCCACGATTTCTGATGGTAAACTTTCGAGCGAAGCAGCTGGTGAGGAGCCTGTAACTTTTTCAATTTCCGTGTAATATGAAGCATTTTCCTGAACAAAGTGTTGCTTTAACTCCTCTTTGCTTACACTAAAATGAAGAATCTCTACTAGCTTTTCTTTTATCTTGTCAAGATTGTTTTTATATTTCTCTTGGTTCAGGTTTTCAAATGCCGACTTAATTTTTTCCTTTTCAGACTTGGATTGAAATAGGGATCCTATAAAGCTTTTCTGCATTTTTGCTGTTTCAATATGAGGGGCGATCGCCGCATATAATTGTTCAAAATCTATTTTTAACGATTCAACAATCTTTAAAAGCTCCCACTTCTTATAAAGGGATTCTAGCAATGTAATATGTTCTTTCGTTAAGTTATCCGGATTCATTCTTGGAATCGCTTGTTGATAAACAGATTCTTTTATTCTGGAGACAGCATCGTAAATTGGATAAGCCGTTTTCTCTCCAATTCCTCCTATTTGCATCAAATCGGCCGGTTCCTGATTTACAATATCATAAATGGTTCGAAAGCCGTGATTGACTAATAGATTAATGGGCATCCCTTTTTCCAGGGTAGAAATAACATCTATGGGCATTGCCTTTAGTTTTTCTGAAGCCTCACTTCTCTTCATGCTTTCCCAAATATCTTTAATTTCTTGGTTAAAATGATTCTCTGAGAATTGATTAATACTTTCCCTAATATGATTTAATTCAGATTCTAGGCGTTTTACACCTCTTTTATTTTTGAGCATTGTTTATCACCTAATATATGTATATATTAATCTATGACATGTTATAAAATTCACCAGGTTTTATTCGTTTAATCTTTCCAATTGTTTCAGGAAAACGTCTAGTATTATTCGTCACTAAAACATGATACTTAAAAAGTCAGGTGTTATCCTGCTTTTTTATACTTTTATTTAACAACATAAAAAAGGAAAATAAAAATGTAAAAGATGACCGTAAAAGCAATGACAAGGAAGTTAATTTTTTACTATAAAATGATTCCCATTACTTAGATTACATTTTCTTCAGTAAGGGATGTGCTCATATTCCATATCTGTTCCACATTTTGCGGATTTGTAGCGTATCTCGGATAGGAGCTTGAACCGAATACGTTTTTTACTTGTGTAAATCCTACTTCGGTTGTTGATGGTTTCACAATCTCTCCCTTATGATTGATTAGTTGGCCGGTAACATTCTTGAATTCATCCGATGTGCAAATGTGGAAATAGTTTTCAGCCATGCTGGATGGTAGAGGGTTCGTGAGATTTTGTAGCCGTGCGAATATTTTCCAAACTGAATTCATTTTTTGAATGGTCTCTTTTGATAGTTTTACGCGGTTAATCATAAGAGCATTGACGTTGATTCCCTTACTTTTCAATTCCTCCGCCATTTTGAAGGTTAGCATCAATAGCCCCATTTTCGAGTCTCCATACATTTTATACGTGCTATAAGGTCTTGTATCCTTCAGTTCTCCACGCAAATTGTCGAACTCAATCTTCCTTTTCGGGTCGAAGAAATTTTTGATGTTTGTCGTACACGCATTGAGAATTCTTGGATCAGATGATTTTGCGAGATGATCTTCCAATAATCGTGTCATTAAAAAAGGACCGAATGTATTAGTAGCGAATGACAGCTCGATACGCTCGGGACTTAGTTGATATTCCTTTATACCATGATTTAAGTAAGCGGCATTATGTATCAGGATGTCCAATCGCGGATAATTGGCTTTAAAAGCTTTGCAAAATGTACGAATCGATTGAAAAGAAGAAACATCAAGCTCCATTAGATCGACCTTCGTATTTTTGGTGGTTTCAATAATGTCTCGTTGTACGGCTGAACTTATCTCCAAATTACGGCAAGCCATGACAACATGGTATCCTTCTGTTGCGAATTTAAGCGTTGCTGCTTTACCAATTCCGGAATTGGCACCTGTAATGATTACAATTTTTTTCATATTGAGCCTCCTTGGCCATATCAAATATTTCTACGTTGATAGATTTGAAAATACAGTTCAGTAAAAAGGGAACTCCTTTATAGGTAATATATTATATGAAAATTTTACCATAGGGGAAAAGAGAAAATGCAGAATTTTAAAACATTCATTTAATCGATGGTAGTAGTTGATTCAAAAAACCATTAGAGAATGGTAAGTTGAAGGGATAAATTTTATCAATTTCCCTACTTGTCTCCCGGATGTTCGAAAAGAAATAAAAAGTTGCGATGGAATCCCATTAAGAAGGGTCAATTTTCACTGTAAATTCAGTGAGAATTGACCCATTTTTAAAATGCGCAACAACTTTCGCAAGATTCTCCTCCAACTCTAATCACCAGGGAAGACTCTATCCAAAAGACAGTATTATAAATGAAAAGCTGCTACTCCATATATTTCGCAACTAACTCATAGCATCTTTCTTTTGTAAGACTTGCTTGCGTAGCCACATATTCTAATGATTCCGTCGAACCACCTTTATATTTTAGTGATGCTTCTTTCGCCATTTCGTCTCTTTGTTTTATCCAATTCCGTTGCTCTTCTCTTAATTTATCCATCTGTTCTGTACTAAGCTGTTCCTTCAACACACCGTAAATTTTGTTTAACTCCACATCCCATTTTTTAAATCTCTCCGCCTCTTGTTCCTCCAACTCTAAAGTGGTTGTTCCAGCTTCAGAGTATCGGTCTGATTCTTCCATTTCATTAAGTTTCTTGAGATATTCATCTTTTTTACTTTCACTGGACTTCAATGGTTCTTCATCATTTGGATTTTTAGATGTATGGGAAGAAGTATCTTCTTGGTTATTTAGCTTGGTGTTGTCAGCATCTTCCGAAGAGTTTTCTGTTTTATTTTTATCTATATTTGTTGAGTCACCATTTGCATCTTGAGTCGAACTGCTATTTGATGACTGATCATTCGATTTAGCACTTGACTTCACAGATGAGTTTCCACAAGCCGCCAAGATAACTAATACTACTGTGAACATTATCATTAAAAGTTTCTGGTTATTTTTCATTTCTAAATCTCCCTTGTAAATCGTACCACTGCTTTAACAACCTATTGATTTTGTAGTCCGCAAATGGGTTAGTTGAATAGAATTTATTCGAGTCATTATAATGTTAACATAAAAATTGAGAATTCTTTTATGAGTTGCCTTTTCTTCATGTTCAGGTACTGCCATTTATTGCGTCATGAAGACGATGGCATGACGGGGAAATTTTTACTCGTTGAACCTGGTACGGAAGAGGAAGTGCCGACAACGCTGCCTAAAAAAGAGGGACATGACGGGCATTAATCATGGATAAAATTTCACTTTTGAAGGAAGGAACATTCATTAATCTATACTTAGAAAAGGAGAGGTAGCAAATTACCTCTCCTTTTGCTTATTTGTTACCCTACATACCTTTAAGATGAACCTTACACTAGATTTTTCAAATCAGAAATAATATATGAGTTCTGTAATAATTTTATTTTAAATCTTCAATAATTGATTCCCAATCATGTGTAAATCCAATATCTGAAAGGTTTATGTATTCTTTATATTCATCTATTAATGCTTGCAAGGAAATCAATAAAATATTTCTATCCTTTTCATTTAAAAGTTTAAAAAGAACAATTATAGCTGCAAATAAAGAGTTGCTTCGTATTTTCTTTCTTTGTTTTTTGAACAATTGGGGGCTGATGGGTAACTTTTTTCCGTATAATCTCCCATGATGGGCACAGACATTTCTAATGGTAGCCAAAGTGTGTAACCAACTTTCGGTATACTTATAATGTACATTGTAATATGTTTTCGATATGAATAATTTATCGTGGTGTAGGAGATTTTTAAACAACATGGATAATGTTGAAAATGAAAGTACCTCAATTGCTACCCAGAAAGGAAAAACACCATCGTACTTTTTACGATGATGAATAATGAATAGCTCAGTTTTATTTTCATCATAAAAGCGTTCAAGATTTTTTATAAATCTTTCATGATAAGTTGGATCTTGGAAATGCGCGGGGTTTTCGTAGCCAAGGGGTGAATAATTGTGGGCATGATGATAAGCAATATGTGTTCGAAAAGCAATTTCTACACTTTCCAATGCTCCTATTAATAATTGGCGTAATTTTTTATCGAATTCATAAAGCGAAACAAGCTTCGAAAATGTCGTTCCTTCCATATATGTATCACTGTTAGAGGAATTTTTTAATGTTAATCCGTATGCTACAAGTCGATAATAGTTTACTCTTTGCAAAGTATTAATTGCACACTCTGAATCTTCGACCAAGACTCCTCTGTTTTGAAGGATTATTAATTGCTCTTCGAACGTTTTTGCAACCTTAACTGAAAAATTTTCATGAAGATCCATAGAATACCCCCATAAAAAATGACCCACCGTGGTCCGCATTGTGAAGAGGCGTGGTGGGTTCTGTTATCTATAATATACAGTATTTCTGTAAAAATGTACAGTAGCATGATCAATCGATGGAATCGATGGTCACAATCATTAACCCTCCTAATGGGTCTTATTAAAGGCTGCCGCATTTCAATATAAATCCCAATCCGCGAACTTTTCTGAGTATCCTATAATGACTTCAAGTTCTTCAGGAATATATTCTATTTCAAGGAAGTAAGCCGTGATCCTAGCATGACCTTCCAATACAACAATTCTTGATTTTTCATTAGCAGATACAAAAATCATTTTTGGGAAGGAGATACCGTGCTTAATGTCTGCATGTATATCTTTAAAACCATCATTACTCACACCAAATATTTCAATGCCATTTTGGATATTCTTGGCTGCATCCAAAGGAAGTATAGAGTTACTTAAAAGCTCATTCCAATAACTATAATTAATATACATAACAGAACAAAGATCCTTACGGGTAAAAATTGCTTTATACCAAATGACCTTGAGAGGGAAATTTTCAAAAAGGTCCTTATTGTTCCGGTAGCCTCTTACTTCACTAAGCAAGCTTATTCTAAATTGATTTTGAAAATCATCTGTGATATCCGGGTTCGTAATAATACTAGGGTCAACATCCCCAAGAGCATTTTTTAATCTTATCCCCGAATCTATTAGAATTAATTTCTGCTTTCAAAAATTCAGCAACGACCTCATCCTCAGGAATTCGATGTAACAACCGCATACTGTTCCTCCTGTAAATAATTTAAGGCAATGGGGGAGGAAGGATTATAGAAACTCATCGTCATTAACTTCCCCGTTTTGGGCATTGAACGCATTTAGTCCAATTGACAGCGTTTTCCGACATATTCAAAAGTATGTTAAAATATGTTAAGAGATGAAGCGTTTAAAATTAAAGGAGTGATTCCATACTCAATTTAATCTAGTAAAGTCAAAGATCTCTTCTAAAAAGAACAATTATGAAATTGGTTAGTATTTTTTCACACTGATTCAAATGCATTCTGATCGTTTAGTTATTCCTGAATTTAAGTTTTTTCAAGGGATGTTGAGGGAATACTGCAGGTAAAGGCATTTCCCCATAGAAGCCTGCATGGTTTTGAAACCTTACATAAGTACTCAATTGTAGTGTATTAACCTAGTGTTTTATCATCCACCTAGTGAATCTGAAATTGCTATGTACATATTATTAGAAAGGAGCAATAAAATGATGAATTTAATAGGGATAGTAGGTACAAACTCAGACCATTCTACTAATCGTCTTTTGCTGCAATTTATTCAAAAACATTTTGCAGAAAAGGCTAATATTGAAATTTGTGAAATAAAAGATTTGCCCGCTTTTAATAAGCCGAAAGATCAGAAAGCGCCTGATGAAGTACAAAAGCTCGCGGATAAAATTAGCGAAGCAGATGGAGTGATTATCAGTACCCCGGAATATAATCATTCCGTACCAGCAATCTTAAAAAGCACTTTAGAATGGTTGTCCTATACAACCCAGCCCCTTATTGATAAACCTGTCATGATCACAGGAGCTTCATATGGAAAGCTAGGTTCCTCCCGTGCACAAGCACATTTACGGCAAATACTTGATGCCCCTGAATTGAAAGCCAGGATTATGCCGAGTTCCGAGTTTTTATTAGGCTATTCATTACAAGCCTTTAATGAAAATGGAGATCTGAATGATCAGAATAAAATAGAAGAGCTTGAGGGAATCTTTGATGACTTTATACAATTTGTGGAAATTACCAATAACTTAGTCAGCAAGAATCCTTCTCCTAAGAAAAAACAGAAGTTTTCATGGGAGGATAATTAATTTACGAGGAGGTCTATAGATGAAAATCGTTGGAATAGTTGGATCAAATGCTGATTTTTCATATAATCATCAATTATTAAATTATATGGCAAAACATTTTAAAAGTTTAGTTGATATTGAAGTATTGGATATTAAAGATGTCCCGATGTTTAACCAATCGAATGATCAAACGAACAGTGCAGTCATTCAGCACTTAAATAATAAAATTACAGAAGCGGATGGTGTCATCATTGCCACGCCGGAATATAACCATTCGATTCCATCTGCCTTGCAAAGTGTTTTAGAATGGCTATCGTTTAAGATACATCCTCTCGATGGAAAACCTGTCATGATTGTCGGGGCTTCTTATGATGTCCAAGGATCGTCACGGTCTCAATTGCATTTGCGGCAAATACTAGATGCACCCGGTGTGAATGCAGTCGTCATGCCAGGTAATGAATTTCTATTAGGTGAAGTGCATAAAGCATTTGATGATGATGGAAATTTAAAGGATGGCGGTACAGTCCAATTCCTGGAAGTTTGTCTTAAAAAATTCATTCGCTTCATCAATGTTGTCAATATCCTCGATGCACCTCCTGAAGGGATGAAGGATCTTACGAGCACAGAGGATTTACATGCAACAGGAAAGATTGATACAACTATTGAAGGAATCGACATGTTAGCGGATGACTGGGTTGAGCAAGCTGCTGAAGCGACAGGAGCAGTGGAAGGCAATACGTATGTGAAGCTGAATCGCGGTATTTTAACCGTAAACCAATTAAATCATTTCTTGGATTCCATGCCTGCGGAATTAACCTATGCGGATAGCAATAATCAATTCTTGTACTATAACCATAAGTATGACTCTAAAGACATGCTGGCACCCCGCAGACCGGAACAAGTAGGGAATCCATTAGCAGATTGTCATCCGGAAAAAGCTTATAGCGGCGTTGCTTGGGTCATTCAACAACTGCGCAGCGGCAAACAAGATGTAGTGAGAACTCATGTCCCTACACACGGACCAGATAAGTTTGTTGTTCATAACTATCAGGCCGTTCGTGATCGAGATGGTAAGTATCTTGGAATCAACGAATATGTACAAGATATTAAACCATTGATTGATTGGTATTTAGAACAAACAGGGCAACAGTTAGTCGGTGGTGGCGTAGATGCAGTGTCAGGAGCAACCTCTAAAGTAGATACTGTATCAGGGGCAACGGTTAAAGATGACAAGGGTTATTAAGAAAAGAGGTCGCTATGGCCTCTTTTTTCGAATGGAAATAGAGGGAGAGCGTCAGCATGCAAAGTCGTGAAATACATATGATGGGAACGATTATCCAATTATCGGTTCAGCATAAATATGCAAATTTTGTTCTGGATGAACTCATTATTCAAATGAAAGAATATGAGAAACGTTTTAGCGCCCATGATCCTGCTTCGGAACTAATGGAAGTGAACGATAATGCAGGAATCAGGCCGGTGAAAGTACATCCAGATTTGTACGAATTAATAAAAATAGGAAAAAAACATAGCATAGCCAAGAATAGTTCCCTAAATATTACCATTGGTCCACTTGTTAAAGCTTGGCGCATTGGATTTAAAGATGCTCATGTGCCATCAGAAAAAAAGATTCAATCTTTGCTTAGTAAAACGAAAGCTAGCGACATAATTCTTGATGACCAGGAACAAACCATTTTTTTAAAACACACGGGTATGTTTATTGATTTAGGCGCTTTAGCAAAAGGATTTATTGCTGATTGCATTACGCAAGATTTGAAATCAATGAATGTTCAGGCGGCTTTAATTAATTTAGGTGGAAATGTCATGACATATGGAATTTCTCCCAATCAAGAGGATGGTTACTGGCGAATCGGAATTCAGCACCCTTTTCGTCCTCGTGGAAATTACATTGCTGTTTTAAGAGCATTAAATCAATCAGTTGTTACCTCTGGAATTTACGAAAGAAATTTTACCATTAATAACCAAACATACCACCATATTTTAGACCCTAATACTGGATATCCGATTAAATCAGAAATTGCAGGCTTAACCGTTGTATCAAAAAAATCAGTCGATGGAGAAATATGGACTGGTCGTTTATTCGGACAGTCACCCCGCCAAATCATTGATACGTTAACCCAATTAAAAGATGTAGCAGGAATTGTTATTACGAAGAATGGCGAGCTTTATTATTCGGAATCTCTCAAACCATATATAATTGAATCAATTTCAACATTTTAATTCTCTTGGGTTAGAGGGGTAAAGTTCTTTTAGTTTCGATAGGAAATTAAAATAGGTAGAGTAAGGGGTTCATCAGAATCCTCTTCTGATAATCAAAGTTATATAGTTCAAAATAATGGTTTAATCGTTTCTATTCATTTCGATATATCATTTGCAATTTCATGGTCTTCGTCTAAAACTTCTAGATCGGCCATATTCTTGAGCAAGAAAAAGGGTTATAGGGTATAAAAAAAGAATTATATAGTATATCGGCAATGGTTACTTATCTACAATGAATCGTTTAGTTGGTAAAAACATCGAATTGTACAATAAATTGAATTGGTGGTATTAAAAGATGAATGAACAGTCAAAGCATCTAATTGCCGTTTCAGCACTTGTTAAGAATGGTCGACACAAGAATGCTAAAAATGTTTTTTTACTTACGGGAAACCCTAGAATGGGCAAGACAACTATGATAAAAAAACTAATTAATGAAATTGGGGCAGATATTTGCGGTGGATTCTATACAGAAGAAATAACCAGCTCAAATGATCGAATAGGTTTCAGATGTGTGTCCATTAAGGGAGAAAGTGTAGAAATAGCAAATGTGGAAAGTCCTAGCAAAACTCGAATTGGAAGGTACGGAATTGATATAGAAAAGTTCGAAGATTTTGCTATTAAAGTATTACAGGACTCCTTGTCTTCAAAAAAAATAATTGTAATTGATGAAATTGGATTCATGCAGATGCAATCCACCACTTTCCAAAAAATAGTACAAGACATTGTTTCTGATGATCATATTGTTCTTGGGACAATTCCTCTAGACAGTCATTCAGAAATAGACAAAATAAAATTTTTAAAGAAAGTAAAGATAATAAATGTAAATGAATTCAATCGTGATGGGATTTCAGAATTTTTGGTAAAAGATATTTTGAAAGCTTTAGATTCAAGTACTACTTTTGGGTAATTCTAAGGTAGTGAAGTAAATGTTACTTTAGGATCTGAATGTTTTTCCTTAACTATTACTGTATAGCTATACGAGGCAAATTGGCATTTGCGTTATGAAGTAGAATATAGATAGCTTTTGATACGGGTTATGCACAGGAGTCAATTCAAGATATATTCGAATTTAGAATTTTGTATTAACACCATATTTTTTGGCAAATGAGAATGTCATGACGAAATATTATAAGGGAAAACTTGAATGACCTAAATATTTATACAATTTACATATTTTCTTACGTTTGTTATGTTATTATTTGTATAATTATATTAAAAAGGACTCGATTATCTGTGTTAATGGATGTCAGTGATTGGGAGTTAGTTGGTTACGGAGGAAAAAGCACCCTGGAAAAAGAGGAGTTATTGTCACCTGATCGAAATAAATTTTTGATAAAATACCCTCGGAAATTTAAAAAGGGTGTGTCTTGGGAAGACATCACTGAATTAATTGCTGCAGAAATTGGCACTATTTTTGGCATGGAAATGATGAAAGTTCAAATGGTAACCAGGAAAGGCAGAAGGGGTTGCCTTTTGCGAAATTTTACAGAGGAATATAATGCAATAATGGCCGAAGAAGGCGGTGCCCTGTTGTCCAGTTTGGTTGATGGATACCATGAACTATTAGATACTCCTCTAAAGGGCATTGAATTAATTGATTTTGGATTTAACTATTTGAATAAATTTCCTTACTGGTCTTCCATGAAATCAGACTTTATTCGATTGCAGTTGTTCGATATTCTTATAGGTAATCAAGATCGACATCCCTTTAACTGGATGCTATTATTCTTTTCTTCAGATGTTAAATTTTCTCCAGTGTATGATAATGGAGCATCCTTAGGATTTCGATTTAATGATGAACAGCTTTTGGATTTGGTAACAGATGAAAACAAAATGAGAAGATATATCAATAAGACAAAGGTCAAAGCGGGTATATTTGAAAAAAAGCAAGTAAAAGCTGTAGACTTACTATCATATATCAGAAAAAACTTTGCAGACGAGTTTAATGAAAGTCGGAAGTTGCTAATCAACTTTGATGTAGAGAGGTTTTCAGCTTTTATTCAATCGCTTGACATTTTAAGCAGTGCACAAAAAGAATGGCTTTTGAAAGTTCTTCCTTTTAGAAGGAAAATAATTTTAGATTGGATTGGAAGGGAGGCAGATTAGCATGAGCGACGTTCATACTCTTTTAGTTGTTTGGCAAAATGCAAAAAGCCGATTGTATTACCATGTAGGAACACTATCTCATTATAATGATCAATACGAATTTGTTTATACAAACTACGGGACTGAACATAGAAAGCTCAAGGATGCATTAAAGAATGGTTATATGTTGCACCCTGCTTTTCCTGATCCAAATAAAATATATCGATCAAAAAATCTATTTGCAGCATTTGATCGCCGTTTGCCTTCAACAGATCGTACTGATTTTAAAGCTATTATGGCTGACTTGGGTTTGAATGAAAACTCTTCAAAAATGGATTTGCTGCAACAAACACGTGGCCGATTGTCGAATGATACTTATTCTTTCGAACAGCCACTTCGTCTTGATGAAAATAGAAGGATACACACTAGCTTTTTTGTGCATGGAATGCGACACTGTAATCTTCCAAAACATTGGTCATCCTGGTTAAGGATCCATGATCGATTGAACTTGGTACAAGACCCTACCAATGACTTTGACCCAAATGCAGTAGGAGTGTTTACACAAGGTGGTAAACTTCTGGGATATGTTCCTGGTTTTTATAGTGAGGCAATTTATTCATTATTAGAGAATGATGCTGAACCTATTGTTCGTGTTATATATATAAATGAATTATCAACGCCAAATTGGTGGCTTAAGGTAGACTTCGAATGCAGAGTGCCGTTTGGCGAAAGTACTGCTTCCCAAGAAGTTTTAACAGCAATGCCGCAAATTCAAAAATTGTAAAAGTGATAATTATTAATAGCAAATAGCCAGTAATTCTATATGTAGAGTTACAGGCTATTTTTATACCTATAGACAGAATATATGCAATCCATTCGCTAGAAAGCATTGGAATTTGAAGTTGGGAGGTGATCCTATCGACAAATAAGAAGAAATCTAATTCAAGCTTTTATATTCACAAAGTTAAGATACCACGAATAGTTTGGTGGCTACTCCTGCCCTAGCCGCCAGGAAAGCATTCAATAAAAAAGCAATCTCAATTCCACTTCCTGGCAGTACATATATATTGCTACCCCGCTGCTATTGTATTAACGTACTAAATTATTTCTCACTAAAAATCGATCATTGAAAGTTATCGGTATACCTTTTCCGTCTTTTTCGGCGTGAATGTGTAAATGGGGTTCACTCGTATTTCCTGAGTTCCCAATCTTTCCAAGGAGTTGCCCCGTTTTTACTTCTTCTCCTTCCGCAACGACAATGCTTCCTTTTTTCATATGGGCAAGTAGTATCGTAGCATCGTGATTCTCACAAACTAAGTAGATATGATTGCCCTCCAGATTTTTAGGATCAGATTTAGGAGGTGTAAGATCAGGCAAATCATTTTTCATGTTCACAACTTTACCATTGCAAGGACTGTACAAATCATCCTCAAATATTTCATATTTTTTCAATTTCTTTGGATAAAGACCACTTGCACGGGTTCCTAGTGTATTTAATTTTAGAATGTCTAAAGCATACTTTTGTGCTGGTTCGGCTTGATGATAGTTCATCATTACTTGATTTCCGCCATGTCCAACATAATAGGTGCCATTCTTCAGAGGAAAAGTTAACTCAATTGCATTGTCGTTTACTGTATAGCTTTTTAAGATAAAAGCATTATATGTTCCAAAAACCAATAACAGGACAACATAAATACCGATTGAAAACTTTTGATTAAGAGAATATTTAGTAACAAACGGCAAGTTATATACCTTTTTCCAAGATAGAATGATAGCTGCAATCAGGAGTATTATCCATATAAAGCGAAAATAGTATCCTATCAAACTCCAGTTTTCTGTCTGAAATAATCCGATGATTAGCACGATCGTTATCAATGAGTCCAAAAGCCATTCTAATTTACTTTTGAACGAAACTTTCCATAACAAAAAAATAAAGAAGGCAGGCAATACAACTTGCATGCCGATGGAATAAAAGATTGGAAACACTATTTTTTCACCTCATTTTATTCGTTAGATGTAGGGCCTTTTTAGAAGCTTTTTCATACCATGGTTCACGATGACACTTGGTTGTAAACTCTCTTTCCTTATTTACTTATTCCGAACCACTAATAGATATTTACCATTAACTAATATCAATACAACTGCCATAAGGATAATGGAAAAAGTTTGTGGATCTTCCTTAATAACGGAGTAAATGGTAGATAGTACAATAGCAGTGATAAGAGAAATGTTTAGTAAGCTTTGTGATTTATACAATCCATCTAGAATGACATGTTTTTCACCATCATCAGCACTATCGAGAACAGTCTTGGAGTAATTAGAGTCAGAAATACTAGGAATATGACGCTCCGGATATACGTGTTGCATTAAACGCCCCATGTAATAAATTAAGAAAAGGGTAATGATGAGTAAGCTTATAGATGCAATCGTCATTATTAAGTATTCAGTTATAATAAGGCTTAAACTAAGCGCAAGAATGGAAAGAACAAAACTGGAATTTGTATATAAAGAATAATCGGCAAACATCTTATATTTTCTATCCTCAACTTCATCTTCCACATCACCGCTGAAGTTTTCTGCATGTAATGATTTAATCTTTTGAAAGCGAAAAATACTCATAGTTATTAGAGCAATAGTGATTGCAATCAAGCTGATTACAGTTATCTCTCCAGCAAAATGGTTTTCGGAAAAAGTCAGCAAAGCATAGACAACAAAAAAACCAATAATGCCTCCAATCATGAACTGAAATATACGTTTCATTTATAACTCCTCCTCCTCGAATCGAAATACATTTTCGACAGGCTCATTAAAAATACGTGCAATACGAACGGCAATTAATAGGGAAGGCATGTATTCTCCACGTTCGATTAAACTTATTGTTTGTCTAGACACCTTTGCGAGTTTCGCCAGCTGGGTTTGATTATAGCCTTCACGTGCACGGAGTTCTTTTAAGCGGCTTTTCAAACCATATCACCTACAATTCTTTTGATTTTATATTATTGTATAGGATAATGTTCATTTTGACAATTATATTTGTCAAAAATAAAACGATTGTGGTCAATCTTTCGTCTATTCTATAACCTGTTGAAAGCATAGATTCGAATAAGGCCTTGTCCATTTAGTTATTCAATTTATAAGTATCATATATTTCTACTGATCCATCGTGTTTATACCACTCTCCAGTTTCAGCAATTGTAAAAATTCATGCTTGAATGAGCTCATCTAGGATGAAATAAAGCTCTATAAAGAAAATTGGCTGTATCCCCCTGTTTTAAAAAGATTAAAAAACCGTTGACAGTCCTACTACTCCGTGTTACGATATACCAGTAGTAAGTCCTACTGGATACCGTCACCACTGAATAGCGAGGTTGCGAAAATAATTTTAAGAAAAATTGTTGACACCTCTTCTACTCAGTGATACAATGTACCTGTAATAAGTAATACTCAATAGCGTGATTTTCAAAAGCTATTGAGTAAAAAATTATCTCGGTACTAAGTTATACTGAATATAAGTTAGACAGAATAGAGGTGGTTCTAAACATGGAAAATTTAACTGAAATGCTGAAGGGTTCGTTGGAAGGTTGTGTGCTGGAAATCATCAGTCGCCATGAAACCTATGGCTATGAGATTACTCGCATACTGAACGAGCTAGGGTTTACTGAAGTCGTGGAAGGGACGGTCTACACCATTCTCGTGCGATTGGAAAAGAAAAAACTGGTGAATATAGAAAAAAAACCGTCGGATATGGGACCGCCCCGCAAATTTTATTCACTTAATGAGGCTGGCCGCAAGGAACTTGAGTTGTTTTGGAAAAAATGGGATTTTGTAACTTCAAAAATTAACGTCTTGAAGTCAAACTAAATTCATATGATAGTTCATCCAATATTTTTGAAGTGAATGGTGATTTTTTATAAAAAAGGAGGAGATACAAGATGTTGGAAATGTTCAAAAAAATGATTGGTGATAAAAAAGAGTATAAGATGATGATGGCACGGGTTGATGCCCTGCCAGAGGACTACCAGTTTGTATTTAAGAAAATTCAAAATTACATGTGGAATTTCACTGCGGGTAACGGGATGGATATGCTGCATATACAGTATGAATTAATCGATTTGTTCGAAGCCGGTGCAGCGGATGGAAGACAGGTGTTGGATATTACTGGAGAAGACGTGGCATCCTTTGCCGACGAGCTAGTGGCAAACGCAAAAACCTATGTCGCCAAGTATCGCGAGGATCTGAATCAGAGTATCATAAAACGATTAGGAAAAAAATAAATTCAATTACTAATACCGACTGAATAGCTGGTAACAAATATGAATTGCCACCTTCGTTATTCAGTTATATTTTTTCCAGGTAGTAAGTAGTACTTATTATCAGTAGTGCTTAATAGTGGAGTATAGACAATCCAGCTCCCTAAGGGCGCTTATTATAAGGAGGAAAATAGTATGAACAATGCGGCGATTTCTGTAAAAGGGTTAAAGAAATTCTTTAAAGACAAGGAAGTCTTAAAGGGAGTGGATTTCGAAGTGCGACGTGGTGAAATTTTCGCACTACTGGGTTCTAATGGAGCGGGCAAGACGACGACGGTTAACATCCTTTCGACGCTGATGAAGCCCGATGGCGGAGAAGTAGGTATTTGCGGATTTGACGTCCGGCGTAAACCGGATCATGTTCGCGGGAGCATTAGCCTGACAGGGCAGTTTGCAGCTTTAGACGGCATGCTTACCGGGAGGGAAAACCTGATGATGGTGGCCAAGTTGCGGGGAGTTTCCAATCCCGCCGGAGTCGCCGACAATCTGCTTGCAAGATTCAGCCTACGTGATGCGGCCAACCGCCGGGCGGACACATATTCAGGGGGGATGAAGCGCCGGCTTGACATCGCCATGAGCCTGATCGGGACGCCAGCAGTCATTTTTCTCGACGAACCGACGACAGGGCTTGACCCCGAAGCGCGGCTTGAAGTTTGGAATACCATCAAGGAGCTTGCCGGCGGCGGCACGACTATCTTGCTGACGACCCAGTACCTAGAGGAAGCCGAACAACTGGCGGACCGTATCGCCATCCTGCATGGCGGAAAAATCATCACGACTGGTACCCTTTCTGAACTCAAAGAGATGTTCCCGCCAGCGAAAGTAGAGTACATTGAGAAGCAGCCGACACTGGAGGAAATTTTCCTCGCGATTATCGGCAAAAAGGAGGAGATGTAAATGAAAAGCAAAACAGGGGTATTACTAGGTCGATTAATGCGCAACATCATGCGCAGCCCGGATACGATTATCACGGTGGCGATTACGCCGATTATTATGATGCTGCTGTTTGTCTACGTATTTGGCGGCGCCATAGAGACAGGCACGGATAACTACGTCAATTATTTATTGCCTGGAATCTTGCTGATGGCTATAGCATCTGGCATAGCATACACTTCCCTGCGACTGTTTAATGATGTAAAGAGCGGTTTGATGGCGCGTTTCATTACCATGCCCATCAAGCGCTCGTCGGTATTGTTGGCTCACGTATTGACCTCGCTTGTTTCCAATGCGCTTACTGTCGTGGTCGTTATCCTCGTCGCGCTCTTGATGGGCTTTCGTTCCAGTGCTGATTTCTTGCATTGGCTTGCGGTAGCTGGGATACTCGCGCTGTTTACGTTGGCGCTGACATGGCTGGCGGTCATTCCCGGAATGACAGCGGGTTCTATGGAAGGGGCGACAGCCTACTCATACCCGCTGGTTTTCCTGCCATTTATCAGTTCAGCCTTTGTCCCCACTGAAACCATGCCTAAAATGGTCCGTGCGTTCGCTGAGAACCAGCCCGTGACTTCAATCGTGAACGCAATTCGTGCCCTCTTGTATGAAGGGTCTGTTGGCAACGATATCTGGATCGCGCTTGCTTGGTGCGTCGGCATTATGGTCATCGCTTACTTTTTCGCCAGTAAACAATTTAAACGTCAGTTAGGGTAATTACACAACCATAACAAAAATTGGCTGTTGCGATGAATGTGTTTGCTATCACATGGAAGGCATGAAGCAAAATGCTCTTTAGCGTTGTAAATATGCGATTATCTTACTTGTATGTGAGAACTATTAGAGTATCAACGGTTCTCACATCATTTACATGTATCTAATGTAGATAGTTTAAACAAAGTTTATGCAAAAAGAATGGATCATTTATATATCCAAAATTTTATCAATAACTATTTGATTTTGATGGCCATCTTCAATCAAGGGTAAATCTTCATCTATTTTGTTATTAACAATATAGTCATACACTTTTTCTAAAAACGGATAAAATGCTGGATAATAAGCACCTGCTTCCTCAGAGAGATTTGGTGGGACTTTTCCTTGGAATTGAATCTTTAATTCTTCTAATGGGTCATTTATCTTTCCAAAGCAAAGTTGTGTATCATTAGTTAAAGTGGTTGTTCCTTTACTTCCAAATATCTTTAAATTAGATCCGGATCCGTGGTTAATTCCAGAAATTAGTTGAATTGAAAAAGTAGAATTATTTTTCATTTTCCCGTGAATAAAAAAAGCATCATCTGCATCTCTTAGTTCTCCTGCTCCTTTTGGAACGTGAGTATGCAATAGTCCATTCATATTTTCTATTTCATCTCTTACTAACCATCTCAAACAATCAATCATATGTGTTCCTAATGCACCCAACATTCCACCAAATTTTTGTTTTTCACCCATCCAACCTCTTTTAGATGATTGAAGGTTTTGATACTGCGGGCTTGATATGTGGTATTCAAAATGAATGATCTTCCCAATGCTATTGTTTTGAATTAACTCTTTCATCTTCTGGCGAATAGGCAGGTATCGCCATTCGAAATCAATCATTACCTTTACATCATAAGACTTAGAGAGGTTTAAAAGCTCTTTTGATTCGGTGCTATTCATTGTGAAGGGCTTTTCACAAACCACATTGATTCCTTTCTTTAATGCTTCCTTAACCATTTCAAAATGATGAATAGGCAGCGAGCTTACAAATAAAAGATCAAGTTCCTCCTTTTCTAACATTTCAGACCAGTTCTTATAATGAGTAGGTGGATTCCCCCAATTTAATAATTCCTCTGGCAAACGATGCCTATTCATTGTGCTAACAGCAGCTATTTCCATTTTGGGGTGCATATTAATTATGGGGGCTTGTACTGATAATCCAAAACCGCCGCCAATTATACCGACTCTCATGGAGTAACCTCTCCTTATCGTTTATGTACCTTTGTAAAAGGAACAAAAGTTATTTTTTCAACTAACTCTTGCGAAAAGAAAGAATTAGAGTCATGAATAGGGAAAATGAACCAACTACGCAACGTACAGGTAGTTGGTTGATGATTTGTGTTTAAAATATATCCAAATGTACAATTTTCGGTTGAACAACGTGCTGCTACTTTGATTTATTGTTTTGCTTTTCGAGCAGTTCAATAATTTTATCCAACTTTTGATTTAAATCATTAGAAGCACTAGTCTTCGCCTTAGTATTAATAAGGATTGTTCTAATAAATAGTGTGAATGAAACAGCTCCCAAAAGGAGTAACAAAATAAAGACAGTTTGAAAAAGAACATCACCCATTTAAAAATAACCTCCAACTTTTTGGATAATTATACCACGGAAGGGAAAGCGACAGGAGGAAATGGATGACGGGAACACACTTAAGCAAAGGGTCAAACTTTCCAATCATACTCCATCAGCTCAGCTGTATTTTTTGCCCGTCCTTCTCCAAATAACCTACTCACTACATAAAGAGACATATCAATTCCAGCAGATACACCAGCAGAAAGTATGATTTTACCATTATCTATATAACGAGCGTTCTCTACTATTTCTGCTGTTTCTGGAGCAACTTCCTTCAATTCGTTAATAGCAAGACGATTTGTCGTGATTTGCAACCCATCTAGCAAATTTGCTTTCGCTAAAATTAAAGCTCCTGTACAAACAGAGAGGAGAAGTTCAACATCATTTGATATTTCGCGAATCCATTTCGTTCTGCATTTCTATTCTAGAGCCCCATCCTCCAGGTATGATTAAAATATCAGGTTTAGGACAGTTATAAATCGTATACGTTGGGTTGACGCTGAGATTTCCCAATGAAATAATAGGGCGGTCGAATTCAGCCACCGTGTAGACATTGAAGTCTTTTCCCCGGTTGCTTCCGGTAATAAATACTTCAAACGGTCCTGTAAAATCTAAAACCTCCACATTGTCGAAAATCAAGATTGCTACATTTCTTGGTTGGCGTACATCCTCCATACCATCATCTCCCCTAAAATAATAAAAAGTATCTGGTTTTGTGACCAAATACTTTGCCCAGGCGTACGGATAATATGTTAGTATGTGCTTCCTCGTGGTCCTCCACGTTTACCCCAGTAACACATACTAATAACTTCTTACTTCCTTTATATCAAATTTATCTGAAAATTGCAACGCGCTGTTGGAGCTTATTAACATGATCGTATGATTTTCCCAATGCGGGTCTAAAAGTCTGTCAACCGTGCTCCTAAATCCTGGTAATGGAGACATTTATCAAGGTCAGAATTTTGGGTTATTAATCTATGTAGATTCGATTCATTAACAATCGCGCCCTACAATAGAATAACTTAAAGGTTTTTAGTTCGATTCAATACCCAACTCATTCATAATGTGTTCAACTGTTTCATGCGGTTGTTCCACACTATTATCAATCCATAATCCAATATGCGGAGTAGTTTTTAAAAACTCTTTACATAAATTATCAATGTCAAAGCCAATATAACCAGCCTTGCCTCTATTATGTTCTCTTTCTCGGATAACATCAGCGGTAGGAGTTAACACTATAACTTCCACTTTCTCAGGAGCCATTAATTCAAGAATATATGGAAGTTTTTCACCATAGTAATTATCTTGTACAATAACAGTAAAACCCGCGTTGCTGTACCCTTTTGCCACTTCTGCTGTTAGTTTATAGCGCAAATCCAGCTGAAATTCTGCTTCTTCACTAGGATTTTCGCTCATATCTTCTCGTCCGGAAGTAATCATTTTACGAAAGACATCCCCACGTAAGTGTACTGACCTCTTGAATTTTTTTGCCATTAATTCTGCAATAGTAGATTTACCACTTGCCATCAGTCCTGTAATTAAATAAATCACTGAAATTCCTCCATTAGTTATTATTAATTATGTGCCAGTTTATTGTTCGTTCCACTCGAATCACACTTTCAAAATTCCCAATAAACTAAGAGACGGGCTCCTAAATAATCGCACTGATTCTGAAATAGCTGATTAATTCAATTATCCTCTCTATTTTTTAATGCTAATTATTTCAAAATCATATAACAACAAATCACATTTATCATAGCTAGGTTTGTTGAGATTTCTGTAGCCCCTAATCAACTTCTTATAAATGTTAAAACCTCCCTTTGACTGGACCATATCCAGGTAAAAGGGAGGTTCTTTCAGTTTGTTACGCAACTTTAGATGGCTTTAATCGAATCACTGCAGCCGTAACGACAATCACCACTAAGGCAGGCAGCAGCCATCCAAGCCCTTGGTTGTATAGCGGCAATGTCTTGTCGTAGAAGGAAACGATCGGCATCATCCAATCAAAATAATCGATTTCCAATGATTTACATAATGATTTCAAACCATCAAAGATGCTGATCAAAAACGTAATCGCAGTCGTTAAGATATATACAATCCGTTTGTGATGAAATAATGGTGATAAAAAGGTCATAATCATTAATACAATCGCGAGTGGATAAAGGAACATAAGAACAGGGACGGAGAATGTAATAATGTTCGTTAATCCAAAGTTGCCAAAGATGAATGATATAGTCGTAAAAAATATGACTAACGTCTTATAGTTGAACCTTGGGAGTAAAGTTTGAAAATATTCAGCACATGCTGTTGTTAAGCCAATCGATGTAGTTAAACATGCGAGTATGATTAGAACCGCCAGCATGATGAGTCCGAATTCTCCAAAATAATGCGAAGCCGCATTGCTTAGGACTGGCCCGCCGTTCTTAGTGATTCCAAGGATTTCTGTGCTTCTTGCCCCCATATACGCAATTCCAATGTAAATGGCTCCGAGTATAGAAATGGCGATTAGACCTGATTTTATAGTAGCACCAAGAATCCCTCTTTTTGATGTGATTCCTATTGAACGAATGGCATTAATCACAATAATCCCAAATACGAGGGAAGCAATGGCATCCATCGTGTTATATCCGTCTAAGAACCCTTTTACAAAAGCCCCGCTTGCATATGCCCCCACTGGAGCCTGAATCGCTCCCATTGGATGTGCGACAACCGTAAATAATAGAATGGCAAGAAGAATCACAAGGCCCGGTGCCAATATTTTTCCTACGTTATCCACAATCTTTGCCGGGTTCAGCGAAAACCAAAGGGTCACAGCGAAAAATAGAAATGTAAAAATGAATAATCCACCTTGATGAAATTCTTCACGTACAAAAGTTGAGATTCCAATTTCGTATGCTACTGTGCCCGTACGCGGCAATGCAAAAAATGGACCAATAGTTAAATAGAGAAGACTGGTGAAAAAGATGGCATAAGCTGGATTCACCCTGCTAGCAAGCTCTTGCAAATTGCGACTTCCCGAAAAGCCCATTGCTAAAATCCCTAGTAATGGTAAGCCCACTCCAGTAATCAAAAATCCTGCTACAGCAGGCCAAAGATTTGATCCAGCCTGTTGGCCCATTTGTGCTGGGAAAATTAAGTTCCCTGCCCCAAAGAATAAAGCAAATAACATAACCCCAATGGCGGTATATTCTGAAAATTGCAGTTTTTGGTTCATCTTATTTATTCCCTTCTTAGATGCCTAACTTTATATTAAGTTCATCTCTAAATGAAAAGTAGAATAAAATTTATGTTACTATCTATTAATCTAAAATTCAACCGATGGAAAATTTTTAGTTAATTGTAAAAAAGAACATTCCCTATAAAGTCCCGACCATTTTCACCTATAAAAATGGCTCTGATTTTTGGCGAAATAAAAAAACAAGTGAGTCTAGTCACTTGTCATATCAATGTAGAAAGCAGGCTTTTTACACACAATTAGCCTGCTTTTCATTTTGTTTACCCTTATTTTATTCTAAACAGACAGGAATTAATGTTAAATAGATAAGGTATTAAATATTTGTTATGCTAGCTTTTATTCATTACCAGAAAAAAAATGGGATAAAAGCTAGTGTGGCAATTGCGCCAAATGCGATTCCAGCTGCAAAGCCAAAGCCCCAACCCCAAGGATATCCATATCCTCCATATCCATACCCACGAATTCCGCGGGGATGACCGCCTAATGGTCGAAGGAATACTCTATCTGGAGTTACTCTGTCAATAATGCCTCGATGAACAGCTCCGTGAATCGTGCGAATTTCAACTGCTCTCCCAATACCTCGATTACAAATATGATAATAGTGTGCTGACAAATTATTACACCTCCTTAATTGCAACAGTAATGTTGACTTTATTAAGGTATTCTCACAATTTGTTATTGGAGTAGTCGACAACACAAGGCGATGGTGGAAAAGCAGGTTTATCACGTAAAAGGTATCATTCATACGGTTTTATAGCATTAAAGATTTAAATTAAAAACCTCATTTATATCCACCACGGCGAACCGTACCATAAGTAAATGAGGTATTTATATATAAAAGCCCGATTAAGCTGTTGGCTGTTAAGCGGGCTTTATCGTTTCAAATTTATTTTTACCACTGTCAATGAAAATGCTTTATCCCGAGATGTTGCGGTTCAATAAAAACATAGGAGTTAAAATTGGGTAATATTACCTACTGACATTCTTTAAATAACCTTCTGATATTCTTCTATCAATCTAATAGTGATACGATAAAATAAATACTAACACGGAGAGGGGGATATGTATGTTTCTAGATAAACTAAAAGAACAGTTAAATCAAAATAAATCTCTTTTTATAGGCGAGGAAACTGCATTTCGTTCAGCGGTTTTGATTCCACTAGTTCAAGTGGAAAATGAATGGCATGTCCTATTTGAAGTGCGATCATCCAATATGAGAAATCAGCCAGGTGATATTTGCTTTCCTGGAGGTAAAATTGACGCTACGGATGAATCCCCATTGGCGGCCGCTTTACGAGAAACATATGAAGAATTAGGTGTCGATACACAAAAGGTCACGATTTTAGGTCAATTAAGTCCTTTTATTGCATTTCCTTCATTTGTAATCTACCCATTTATAGGAATCATAGATTACGATCAAATCATTCATTCTTATAACAAAGAAGAAGTAGCGGAGGTATTTACGGTACCAGTCAATTGGCTATTGGATTATGAGCCTTATATGCATTTAGTTTCCCTTGAACCAATACCTTCAACAGATTTTCCTTTTGAAAAAATAATGAACGGTGCCGGGTATCAATGGAGATCTCGTTCAATGGAAGAATGGTTTTTTGATTATGAGAAGTATACTATTTGGGGGTTTACAGCAAGGATTTTAAAGCACTTTATTGAGGTGATAAAATAAAGCCCCAATCGTTTTGGAAAATTCTCCTCGCATTATGTATCGTTACTGTTCTCTTTTGTAGTGCAAAATATAAAAAAACACAGTAAATACACAAAGGATAGCATGGTGATTCTCCTATGAATTATCATGCTACTTCTTTGTGTTAGTGTCTTTAAATATATGGGCATGACGAAAGATTGATATTTGATATAATTAACTTAGGCAATAATCAGAGCCTATCTGTTTTTGAGTAGTAAAACTTGTGCATGGTCTATATAACATTAAAAGTAAAATTTAGTAGTAGTTCTTTGGAACATCTAAAATAGGAGGCGATGTAATTGAAAAATAAAGCTTCTTCATGGAAAAGCTATATTTTCTTGATTTCAAGTATAGTAGTCACATTATCTATGTTCTTACTTGACCCAATCTCACAGGTGGCAAATAGAAGTGTATTTCTTATTGTGGCATATTCCATAATCGCAGGAATACCTGTATCTATCATTATGGCGATAATAGCGTTCAGTTCGAAAAAAGAAAGAAAATTAATACCTGGTATAGCACTGATTTTAACTTTATTTAATATTGGTGTCATTGCTTTCTTTGCATGGTTTGGTGCGCATTTTGCATAAGTAAGCAAGTTATTCGAACCCCTATAGAAAAAACACTTCAATTTAAATCCCCTTAACCGCTCCATTTATTCCCTCTCATTTTTTCTATAAGGAATTGAAATCCATATAAAATTAAGGAGTCGATAAATAATAGAAGTGATAACTGCATTTTTTTCATTCGTACTAATGAGGCGATTCCCCATTTTGTCAGCCATTTATCAATTAATATATAAACGAAAATCGAATCAGCTATTAAATTTACTAGTAGATATCGGAAAAGCTTGCCATATGTAAATCTTAGAATCCACATGGAACTAACCATAAAGGGACCCCATACAAAAGGAAATGAACCTGATAATTTAGGATGGAGTTTTTCATACCACCACCACCAAGTTCTTTTTTTAGCCATAACATTTTCTAACCGTGTGACGAAGGCAATAAATATCCCTGCTGGAAGAAACCTTTTGAAGGAATTTTTTCCTAACGAAAGAAGTGAAAACCACGAAAAGATCAACATCAATAGCAATAATAACTTGTTATATCTCATTAATTTCATCATTTCAAGTTCCCTCCAATAAAATCTGTAGAGGTAGCATCCCCCAAAAATAGGAAAAGTATGAGTGTAAAAACAATCGCTAAATACCACATAGTTCCATTTATTTAAATAGGACCCGAAGTAAGTAGAGGAAATGAACCCAGAGGATCTATACGTTTTAATTTATATGATTGGATAAAGGAATACACATTTTTGGCATTTGAATACTATAGGAATTGACAATAAAATGCCCAAGATTAAATCTCTCCGTTAGCATAAGAACCTAATGGATCAGTCGCAATAGTTAAAGACATTCTCAGATTCCCAGGAATTAGTTTTTAAACGAGGAATACAATTAACGGATTGCAGGAAAAGGATGTTTAAACGCGAATATATGATTAAAAGACTTAGTTTAGAAAAGGAGAACAACACGCATGGATATTAAATCGCTTGATTTGTTTTCGCAGGAGTTTCACCAAAATCCTTATGAGTATTACAATAAAATCCGACCACATCACCCTTTTGCAAAAGTGAAAATATTTAACGAAGGACAACAGCATACATGGATGGCTTTTACGTATGAAGCAGCGGTAGCCGTGTTAAAAGATCAGAGATTTATAAAAGATATGCGGACAGTCTTCCCTGACGAAGTGACAGACGAAAATCTGCCGCCAATAAGTCAAAGCATGCTTTTTGTTGATCCGCCTGACCATCGCCGTCTGCGCAGTCTTGTACAAAGTGGCTTTACGCCCAGAAGGATTGCGAGTTTAAGAGGGCGCATTGAGGAAATTGCAAAAGAACAAGCAGGGCTTATGAGAAACAAAGGAACGGTTGACTTTATTGCAGAATATGCGTTTCCGATTCCAATTAGAGTCATCTGTGAATTGCTTGGCATTCCGTCTGAAGATCGTCTTGATTTCCAGCGCTGGTCCAATGTATTGGTGGAGATAAGCGATAATCCTACATATGATGAGGCTATGATGGAATTTATGGCTTATCTGGAGAAAGTGATTGAAAAAAAGCGTGTGTCTCCTAAAGAAGATTTGCTATCTGATTTAATTCAGGCAGAGGAAGGGGGGGACCGTTTAACTGAAAGAGAATTGTATGGAGTCGTTATGCTTCTTATTGTGGCCGGACATGAAACGACTGTGAATCTAATCTCCAATGGGTTACTAGCGCTGCTTACACATCCAGACCAACTTGAGTTGCTAAAAGAAGACCATTCCCGTGTGGCACAAGCTATTGAAGAATTGCTACGTTTTAATGGGCCAGTTGAGTTCAGTACAGACCGTTGGGCGAAAGAGTCCTTTACGTTTATGGGGCAGCAGGTTGAGAAAGGGGACCATGTCATTGTTTCTCTTGCATCGGCGGATCATGATCCAGCGGCGTTTGCGGATCCCAGTACCCTCGACATTACAAGGGAAAAAAGTCCGCATCTTGCGTTTGGAAAAGGCATCCACTATTGCCTAGGAGCCCCACTTGCCAGGCTTGAAGGCGAAATAGCCTTACGTGTTTTGCTGGAAGAATACCCAAATCTTAGCCTTGCAGCTGAACTGGATGAACTAGAATGGCGACAAAGCTTGATCATTCGTGGGTTGAAACAGTTGCCTATCAAGCTTTTTTAAAGAAACACATCGAGAAAACAAGCAGCGATTGAAGCCGTTTACATTGTAAGGAGTTGCAGTTGCAACCCCTTACATAATCTATATTTTATATTTAGCAACATTTTTACGTAAATTAACCAATTACATTAACATGTTCGAGCTTAATTTCTTTATTCAAACTTGCTAGAATTGTATGCCCCCAAAATAGATCTCCATCATCGAAATAAGCATCAATACTTCCATCATCAAAAAATGAAATGGTATTTAATCTTATTCTTTCCGCAAATTCTTTTGAAGTAATAACTTCTCCTTCGTTCCATTCATCATTATGTACTACTAATAATTCCTCAGCTATTTGTTGTCTGAGGGGGGATTCCATTTTAATAAGGTCATTTAAAACTCCCTCTACTTTAAGAATTGAATCTTCTTTATAACCTACTCCGGTTGATATAATGAGGTTTACCCAATGGTCATAAGCAATTTGAACCATTCCAGATAATTGTTCTGAATTGGGGTTATACAATAAATTCCCCCAAATAATATGATTTATTATTCTATAACCACTATTTTCTTCAGATATTTTGTAAGAGACCTTAAATTTATCGGGATAAAAGGATTCTTCTTCGTATTTTACCATCCCAACTCCCTTTAAAAGATACAATTTTTCAATCCTTTGTAATCGCCATTCAGAATAAAATATTTTTTTTACTAATAAACACTGAGTTTCTTTATCATTTATAGACTGGGTTTTAAACGATTTAAATACGAAAACGTTGTTTGGATACATGCCTTTTTTATATGTATCTATATAAACCATTGGAACTGGATGAACGGTTTGTCTTCCATCTCTGTATCGGCTATACTCATAAACTTCATCTTTACTATTTCCCATGACAAGCTCATGTGAAGTCAAAATAGAACCTTCGCTATTTATATATGTTCGGTTTTGTAATATTGTATTCTTCCCTTCAAAATCTAGCATTTTCATGTTTTCAATAAGGCATATAAAGGGAAAATTATCTTCCTTTGATGTATAACTCCCTTTGTATTCTTTAAAATCATGAACTGTTAATGGAAAATATTCATTTAAATCAATATCAAGTTTTTTCAATTTGAATAGTCGTACTGATAGATAATTAATCAGTCTGCTAAGCATTAATTGATTCCCCTTTTGTTATATAAACTTTATTATCTCGTTGTACGCTTAAATCTTTTTCTGAGACAGAAGGTAAAAATGATACCTACTATCACAAAAAATAATATAGCACTCGTTATAAAAGAATTAGGACTTTCAGTTGCCGTTATCCAAGTAGGTGGAGAATCTTCCATCCAATATGTAGGTTGATTATTGTCATATTGACTATCTCTATAAACAATAGCCCATGTTTGATAAATCTTTGACCACATAAACCCAAGAACAAAACTTAAAAAAATTCCTAATGAGTAGTCTGTAAAGGCAGAAAACAATTTATTACTCTCATTAGCGACATAAACATTTTCTTTCTTTTCCAAACATTTCCCTCCCGTCTTATTTACCTAACCTCCTTATTAGCTTAATAACTTCAACAAAAAAAGTGTTAATCCTTCTTGAACTGCACCCCTTTAGCCTTGCATGAATCAAAAATTCATCACAGAGAATGAAAGATAATTCATGGTAGTTTAATAAGGGCGGAACCCAAGGAAATCTTTTGCCTACATATACTTATTTAATCTACTACTGTAAAATCCTCCCTATTCCTACTAATAGGTATGTTTATGGCATCCCATTTCTTTACAGATGCACGTTTCAAAGACTTCATGGATTTTATGAGAAAATCTACTTTCAATTCTTCCCCCTGCAGTTCTGCTTCCACACTTCCATCTTCTAAGTTTTTCACCCATCCCGTTAATTTCAATCTTTGAGCAATAGTAAATAATTCCAAACGGAATCCTACTTTTTGAACTCTCCCAGAAAAGATAACTTTTTTTCTTACTAAAGTGCTTGAATCAAAGTCGGGAATATTAATATGATTGGCATGCCAAATAACGTAATCATCTCTTAATCTTTTTAATGCTTTCATTCTCTTATCTCCATTTTATTAGTATTAATGGTGGATTTCTTACTTCGCCTAATCTGTTACTTTAATTAGAAAAAATATTTATCGTATTAAATTCTGCAAAATACTGAAATATACCTTCTTCAAAAAAACTGCTCGGTTAGTTTAAGATCACTATTTCACAATCTCTGTATGTATTCTAAAATAATATCTATTTTCCTGACGTTAATGTATGTTTTGTACTCATAAACCGAACACGTTAAACTATTAAAAGACGTTTTTATATTGTGATTTTCTACAAAACAAAAAAGGGGGCAGCTTAAAAAATAAGCAACCTCCTTTTTCTGCTTAACTTTAGTACATTCGATTAATCTCCTCCAATTTTGCGGCGATAGCAGTAGCCATTTCTTCCGTCACTTTTGGAACATAAGATTTTAATACCTCATTTACCATTCGTCCCATTGCGCCTTTTGCAGTGATGTGAAGAAAGCCGGTTATCCTCGTTTTATTTTTACCGATTTCTTCTGCTAGGTAATATCCCCCGCCTGAAAGTTTTCCACTTTCCCCCTTTAAATCAAAGGTAACCTTTGTCGGTTTGATCCATTCCTTTATCGTAACCATTAGACTTGTCTTTTTCTTTATAATTCCAATATCACTATAAAATTTCCAGATTGACTGACGGTTCGTAAATTTCCGATGTTGAATATACCCCGGAATAAGTGGGGCCCAGTTATCCATGTCCTTAACAAAAATCCAAACCTTATGAATTGGTAAATCCACCTCAACTTGATGCATTCCGCTTGGCATACCTTTTCCTTCTTTCTATTTCGATATGACGACCTTCATGTAATTATATGTTCGTTCCATCAAAGTGGGATTTGTCCCAAGGCGTACAAGCTAATTGCTTTACTTGCCAGTAAAGTCCGCGAACTGGACAGTAAATTCAAAGTTCCGGCCAGTAAACTAGAGAGAACGGCCAGTAAATTCATTAAGATGGCCAGTAAAGTCAACATAATGGCTCGTAAACTGAAAAGGGCAACATTTTAAATAGAGATTTCAGTAAGGATGACATAGGATTAGGCTCAAGTTCACTCGTAAAGTTGAGTTTTTTCGGAACAAAGTGAAAAATGACTTTTACTTCATGTCTAGTTAAACATACGCGGATATAATATGGTTATAAAACTGTATAGAAAGGTAATAGTTTCATATTTATAGAAAAGATGTGATGAGGGGTGGCATTCTTATTTATGACCTTAATTGCATACGGGGTTGTAAAAGTGGGGGATGTAAATGAGTTCAAGCTTTAATATCGGACATCCCCCAGAGTCACTTTGGATACCATGTTGTGGTGGAATCCGATGATTGGAATTTTTAAAGGTAAATGACTCAGTAATACTTTAATTACCTATAAGTTGGTAAGTACAGTGGTAGTCGTTCTCCTTCCAACGATATTGAAGGTTTAATTCGGTATCTTTTCTATTAAACTTCATCTCTAAAGGGTCCTCTTTGAAATTCCAAAACTCTATATGAATTTTATCGCCTTTTATTTTGTGCCACCCCATCCAAACTCTAATTTTTGTAATTTCACCCTCTTCTACTTCCTCAAGTGTAATGGGTCTTAATTTTCCGTATCCGTCATGAAATTTAATGTTTTGAAAACATCCTTCGTTCGCTGAGGTAGCCTCCCATTCTCCTTTCAACTTTGATTTTCCTATAGCAACATTAAAAGCAACATAGGAAAGATATCCAATGACCAGTATTAAAATAACAATCCCTGCAATCTTAAAAATTTTTTTAATTGTCATCATCTCCCGTGTAGTTAATTTACAATCTGTTTAAAAAAGCATAAAGAGAATGTATGAAAAATCAATAGTTATAAAGTTGCTACTTTCTTGCACTTTGATACGACTTTATTAAAAGTTCTTGCGATAATTATTAAAAAGCTTAATTTTTTTCAGTTGGGTGGTGCTATAATTTGGTATAACTGTTACTATTTACCCAGTATTTTAAAAAAACATTCCGATGCACGCCAATTTACATGTCCAAAATGCGCTAAAATAAACAAAAGGTTACAAGTGGAAAGGGTGATACATCTCTTGCGTAAGTTCGTGATCGTGATACTTAGTTTAATTTGTGTCGTCCTTTTTTATTTTACGATCGTTTCTGGAAGTAAAGTTTTTACAAAAGATTGGGAGCTGCCTCGAGCGACGGAACAAGTCGAAACGAAGCATCGTCTCGTGTTGATTACACAGGAGTTGGAGACTCCATTTTGGGACAAGGTTGCAAAAAGTGCCATGGACGAGGCTAAGAAGGAGTCTGCTAGTCTTGAAGTTTGGGGAAGCTATGGCAACAACCAAGATGATTTTTTAAAGAAGATTGAAATCGCTATCTATTCGCAAGTGGATGGAATTATCGTGCAAGGGTTAGATACAGATGAGTTTAAAACCTTGACGAAAATAAAAGCGGCTTCATACGGAATTCCGATTATTACGGTCGCAAACGATGTTCCGATGGGGGATAGTCTTAGAAAATCGTATGTAGGTTCAGATCAATACTTAGCCGGAAAGATGATTGGCGAGCAGTTACTAGAGGATATGGGGACTGAAGGGGAAGTCGCAATCATGATTGACATACAGCATCAATATTTTCAAGAGCAGCGCTTGGAAGGGATAAAAGATGTGTTGAAAGATTATCCGAAAATCCAAATCACTGAAATAGAGATGCAGGATGCGAGGGAACAAGTCATCGCAACGACGAAAGATGTCTTAAATCGACATCCGAATATAAATGCTTTTATTGCTATTAATGCTGATATACTGGCCGCTATGGTACAAGAGATAGAGAGTAGATCGCAAATTGAGCGCTATTTTATTTATTCATGTGACGATGATTATGAATCTATCTCTTTGCTGAATCAGGGGAAGATTGATGGAATCATCGAGCAGTCTCCGGAAGAGATGGGAACGATGAGTGTGAAACTGATTTTGGACTGGCTTAATAATGAGAAAGTGCCACTTGATTTAAAAGGATATAAAACCGATATTCGGATTGTAAAGGCGACGGATGTAAGATGAACAGTATTCAGAAAAAAATATTAGTGCTCGTCATAGCGGTTCTTTTTATTATGGTGGCCATTTGGATTTCATTGACGTATTACAATCAAAAAATGCAAAGCCAGTACAATGACATATTGGAACGATATTTAATCATGAGCGAGGTTACGAGTGAAAGCCAGCAAATCGTTGCAGCTCTTAATAACTACTTAATTGAACCGACTGCTGCTAATTTGGATGAGATCACTGCTAATAAGAAAAAGATCGAGAAAACGAAAAATAAAGTTTCGAAGTTTAGGAATATTGATAATGATTATGCACTCACGAACTACGAAAACTTAATCGACAGTCTCCTTGAAACGACGAATCAATCTGTTTTAGCCCGTACGGAGCAACAAACAGAAGATTACTTGAGTGCCTTTTCTGAAGCGAGTCGGATTTCAAAATATATTTCCGAAATGACTCTCACATTAATCGATACGGAGCTTAAAACATATGATCGTTTTTACCGCGGTATTATTGACAGCTCGCAAGAATTAAAGAAGCTCGGAACGTGGCTATTGTTGTTAATTACGTTGCTGCTTTTGCTATTGGCTCATTGGTTTTCGAAAAGAATCACAAGGCCAGTCAATAAGTTGACTCAGGCAGCACATGATTTATCCAGGGGGCGCTTTGATTTGAAAATAGAAGTTGATTCCAATGATGAAATTGCATTTCTAGCAAAAATGTTTGATAAGATGCGTATAAATATTAATAACTACTTATCTGAAATAAAACAGAAGGCGCAATTGGAGCATGAGCTGCAGCAAAGTAAGCTGCTTTTACAGGAAAGTCAGCTTCGTAGTCTGCAAAGTCAAATTAATCCGCATTTCCTTTACAACACATTGGATATCCTTTCTAAAAAGGCTTATTTAGAAGGATCTGAAGAAACGAGCGATCTTCTTGTTAGTGTTGCGGGACTGTTGCGCTATAACCTTAATAAACTGGAGAATTCCGCTACTCTGTTTGAAGAGGTGCAAGTTTTAAAACAATACATAGATATTCAAAATGCTAGATTTACTGATCGACTGCAATTTCATATGGAGATTGATGAATCGTGTCTGGACATAAAAATTCCCCGTCTAACCTTACAGCCCATTGTGGAAAACGCCGTTATACACGCGATTGAGCCTGCCGAGAATGGCGGGAGTATATGGTTTCGTGTAATAGACGGGGAGGATCACGTGAGAATAGAGATGGAGGATAATGGCCCGGGGATGACGGAAGAGAGAGTTCAGCAAATGCTCCAGGTGAATACGAAAAAAGCGGAAGGTCATTTTACAGGAATCGGAATACATAATGTGGTGAAGCGCTTGAGCTTGTTTTACAACTGTAATGACGTATTTGATATAGAAAGCAATCTTGGCGTTGGAACGAAGGTTATTTTAAAAATACCAAAAACAAAGAGAGGGGAATGAAATGAAGCGACTTCTTATCGTTGATGATGAACAAATCGTAAGGGAAGGTTTACGAGCAATACTATTAAATAACTTTCCAGAAATTGAGATAGAAGAAGCAAAAAACGGAATGATGGCGTTGGAGATAGCGGAGTCATTTATGCCTGATTTGGTCTTAATGGATATTAAGATGCCGGGAATGAGTGGGCTTGAAACAATAGAGAAAATGACTGAAGCAAATCCCACGATCAAATTTATTATGATTACGGCATATGCCGAATTTGAATATGCAAAATCAGCGATGAAGCTAGGTGTGAAGGATTATTTGCTAAAACCGAGTAAAGCAAGTGAGGTCGTGCAGACGGTCAGCAAACTTTTTAGCGAAATTGAGGAAGAAAAGAAGTTGCAACAAAAAAGCATTCTCCAACAAAATGTTTTACAAAAAGCGTTAACGATTGTAGAAACAGACGTTGTCACACAGCTATTATTCGATCACGTACACGAAGTCCATTTGGACGAGCTCGTGGAGATGCTGGATACGCCGATGACAAGTGAAAAGTTTGTAATGAGTGTTTTATTGCCACATGATTCTGAGAGCCTATATGCAGAAATCAAACAAAGAGTTAGAAAAATAGGAAGCGCGTGGGTCGGTACATTATATGGAAGACAAATTCCGATTATCGTCTTTAGGCAGCAGAGCGAGTCTTTTCGCTCTCAAGCGATTACGCTTGCAAGGGAAATTTTAACTGTAGCTAATACAAAGGATAAGTCAGGCTGGTTCATTGGGATTGGAAATGTGTGTAATTCCCTGGACAAAATTCGTCTATCGTATCAGGAATCACTAATCGCTACAAAGGATAGCACCCTCCATGTAAAATATCGTTTTTATTCAGATATACCTTTGGATGACAAAAGAATAGACGGATACAATTCTAAAAAACTTGAAAATAAGTTTTTTGATCTGATTCGAAATAACGAGTGGCAAGAAATCATGAAAGAAGTATCGGGTTTAATTGAATTTTTCGAAAAGAAGGGCGTCAGTTTAATCGAAACGCAGCAGCGTGTCTTGGAGCTGCTTTGGATAGCATCCCGGGTCTTAAGTGAAATTGGAGTTGAACCAGATACTCCTTTATATTCTTACCAAATAAAAGATTTCCGGCAATTGCGTACGGAAACAAATCAGTTGCTCAACCAGATGTGGCAGACTTGTATCGAATATCAAAGCCGGGTAGAGGATAACACGATTAATCAGATTAAGCAGTATATCGTTGAACATTCCCATAAAGAAATTTCCTTAGATGGGATTGCACAAATCTTTGAGCTTAGTCCCATTTATATTAGCAAGCTTTTTAAAGAACAGTTAGGTGTGAACTATATCGCCTTCTTAACGGAATGCCGATTAGAGAAAGCAAGGAAATTGATGTTGAATCCCGAAAAAAGCTTGAAAGAAATCACGTTTGAAGTTGGATATCAAGACCCCAACTATTTTAGTAAGGTTTTTAGAAAAATGTATGGCGCGTCGCCGACAGAATATCGAAAATCATTGCTGGGGGTAAAGGCGTAACCAGATAGAAAAAGGGTGAAATGAATGAAATTAACCTTTCCGAAGGTAACTCTCCTATTGTGTATGCTTGTTTTAATCCAAGTTGCCACTGCATGTGAACCAGACAAGCGTCCTTCGAGTAATCAGAATTTGCACGGAGGTTCCTCTGTAAATAAAAAAATGAACGAGAATGTTTCTCCTGAGGATGATAAAATCGTGATTGGTTTTTCGATGGATACGTTAGCTGAAGATCGATGGCTGCGCGATCGAGAGCTGTTTCGAGAAGCGGTGGAATCACTAGGTGCCGAGGTGAAAATTTTTGCCTCAAAGGGAGACGATGCATTACAAATTTTACAGGCAGAAACGCTCATTAATGAAGGCATTGATATATTAGTCATCGTCCCACACAACGCAGAGTCAACAGCAATGATTGTCAAAAAAGCTCACTCTGCAGGGATAAAAGTGCTCTCGTATGATCGATTAGTTCGGAATTCAGAAATTGATTTGTATGTTTCGTACGACAACGAAATGGTCGGGGAGCTTCAGGCAAAAGCGATCACCAAACTTGTTCCTAAAGGAAAGTATGTCTATATCGGCGGTGCGGAAACGGATTACAATGCCCATCTATTTAAAAAAGGGGTGTTTAACGTACTGCAACCACTCATTGATAAAGGGGATATTACAATCGTATATGACCAGTGGTCAAAGGATTGGTTCCCTGAAAATGCGTATGCCAGTATGGTAGAAGCCTTAAAGGCAAACAACAACGACGTCGACGCAGTTATTTCCGCAAATGATGCTACTGCCGGCGGAGCGATTCAGGCACTGTCTGAACAAGGGCTGGCAGGAAAAATCCCTGTTGCCGGGCAGGATGCTGACCTTGCTGCAGTACAGCGAATTGTGAATGGCACTCAAACGATGACAGTATATAAGCCATTAAAAGAACTTGCTGACCTAGCTGCTGAACTTGCAGTAAAGCTTGCCAAAGGGGAAGAAATCACGGTAGAAAGAATGATAAACAATGGAAAATCAGAAGTACCATCCATACTCCTTTCTCCAATTGCAGTCGATTTGGAAAATATAGATGACACAATCATCGCGGATGGTTTCCATTCTAAACAGGAAGTATATAAAGGGAAATAATCATTTTCCTAACTAGACCACTACGTTTTCAGACGGGTGGTTTTTTTGCATTTCTCTAAAGAATATTAAAAAAACACAGACGATACTAAATAATTACTAGAAGAAAGCGTTTTTACAGGCCTAAAGCACTGCTATATTTAAAGAGAAGTTAAAAAACCTATAAGTGAAAGGGGTTTCAATATGAAGAAGGTTAAATTGATTTCTGCTATGCTCGTTGCTATGCTGATGGCCTTTACGGTAGTTGGTTGTAGCAAGGATAGTGCTGGTGGAGAGAGCAGTGGCGGCGGAAAAAAATCTGGCGGTAAGGTAAACGTTGGTATTGTCTTACCTACTAAAGACGAAACTCGATGGGTACAAGACGAAGCTCGTTTTAAAGAGGCGTTAAAAGATTCGGATTATTCGACAGAAATACTATTTAGCCAAGGTTCATCTGCTAAGGAAAAAGAAAATGTTGAAACACTGATTAGTAAAGGGATAGATGTATTAATTATTGCTCCTCATGATGGGGCAGCAGCTGGTGCAGCGGCAGAAGCTGCTAAAAAAGATAAAATAACTGTAATTGCTTATGACCGTCTTATTACAGAGACAGATGCAGTTGATTATTATGTTACGTTTGACAGTGTTGCTGTAGGTGAAGCCCAAGGTCAATACTTAGTTGATAATGCTGGTGACGGCAAAGGTATTCCATTATACCTTTATGGCGGAGCGGTTTCCGACAATAATGCGTTCTTATTTTTTGAAGGTGCTTGGAAAGTGTTACAACCAAAAATAGCTGACGGAACTTTTGTTATTGCTAATTCAAGTGAAGCAGAAGCTTTCAAAGATAAAGCTGAACTTTCCCGTGATGAAATGGGTAAGATCCTTGGACAAATCACAACGAGCTGGAATGCAAACGAAGCTAAAAATAAAGCTCAAACTCACTTAACAGCTGCTAGCAAAGATTTAAAAGGCGAAGTTCTTGTTCTTGCTCCAAATGATGATACTTCTCGTGCTATCGCAGATGTGTTTGGATCTGACCCTGATGTATCAAAATATGTGATCACTGGTCAAGACGCTGAAAAAGCTTCTGTTCAATACATTATTGATGGAAAGCAATCGATGACTGTATTTAAGGATGTTCGTACACTTGTAGCGGATGCTATGGGAATGGCGGTTGACATTCTAGATGGCAAAACACCTGAAACAACTGGTTCTTATGATAACGGAAGCAAAGAAGTTCCAGCGAAACAAACCGAGGTTATTGTTGTTGAGCAAGAGAATGTTAAGAGTGAGCTTATTGACTCCGGTTACTATGAAGAGAGCGATTTCTCTGGGCTATAAAAGAGTAAATAACTAGAAGAAATAGTGATAGATGGAAGTCTATCACTATTTCCCCATTGTACGAGGAGGAAAGACATGAGCGAATATATTCTGGAAATGAAACAGATTACGAAGGAATTTACAGGAGTCAAGGCGCTCAGCAACGTTAATTTCAAAGTAAAAAAAGGCGAAATTCACTGCTTAGTCGGTGAAAATGGAGCTGGTAAGTCGACGCTTATGAAAGTGCTTAGCGGTGTTTACCCTTATGGCACGTATGAAGGAGATATCGTTTTTGACGGCAAGGTTCAACAATTCAACAAAATCAGTGACAGTGTTGATACGGGGATTGTCATTATTTATCAAGAGCTAGCTTTATTCCCAGATCTTTCAGTTTATGAAAATATATTTATCGGCAATGAAGTGAATAAGAGTGGTGTAATAGACTTTAACAAAACGATTGTTGAATCCAAAAAGTTGCTGGAAAAGGTGAATCTAAGGGTTAATCCGGAAACGTTGATTAAAGATTTAGGAGTCGGTAAACAGCAGCTCATTGAAATAGCAAAAGCGTTAAGCAAAGATGTAAAATTACTGATTTTAGATGAACCGACTGCTGCGCTGAACGAAGACGATAGTGAAAACCTATTGAATTTGTTGCGGGAATTAAAAAAGCAGGGCATAACCTGCATCATGATCTCACATAAGTTGAAGGAAGTTATTTCTATCGCAGATAAAGCGACTGTCATTCGAGATGGAAAAACGATTTGCACATTGGACGCTTCTAAGGGAGAAGTGAAGGAAGCTGCGATCATAAAAAATATGGTCGGCCGTGAAATTGAGGATATATACCCAAAAAGAGAGAAGAAATCTTTTGGCGATAAAATTCTTGAGTTATCAAACTGGACTGCCTATGACCCGCAATTAGGGCGTAACGTCTCTAAAGATATCAATTTGTATGTCAGGAAAGGAGAAATTGTTGGCATTGCGGGATTGATGGGATCTGGACGAACAGAGCTTGCTCTCAGTATTTTTGGTAACTCCAAGTCTTATAAAATACAGGGTGATCTATATGTAGATGGGCGTCCTGCCAGTTTTAAACATAGTAGTCAAGCCATCAAAGCAGGAATTGCTTATGTGACGGAAGATCGTAAAGGTGACGGGTTGTTTTTATTACAGGATATTAAGAGTAATATCTCTGCTGCAAACCTCAAAGAAATCTCTTCTAATGGAATTATTAATCAAAATGAAGAAATCAAAATTGCTGATCATTACAAACGTTCATTAGGTGTTAAGGCCTCATCATTACAACAGCTTGTTGGAAATTTGAGCGGGGGTAACCAACAAAAAGTTTCATTAGGTAAATGGCTATTTGTAGGTCCGAAATTGCTTATTTTAGATGAACCAACGCGAGGAATCGACGTTGGGGCAAAGTTTGAAATTTATTCAGTCATGAATGAACTTATAGATCAAGGTATGAGCATCATTATGATTTCTTCAGAGCTTGGCGAGGTTCTTGGTATGAGTGACCGCATTTACGTGATGGCTGAAGGAGAAATCAAAGGTGAGTTATCATCTGCGGATGCTGACCAAGAAAAGATCATGGAACTTGCTACGCAATAGGAGGTTAATTTTTATGAAACTATTGAATGAAGCGAAGCACTTAATTAAAGATAATATTCGTGATTATGGAATGTACATCGCATTAATCGTGATCATGGTTACTTTTTCAATTTTAACAGATGGGTTATTTATATCCTCAAGAAATATTAGCAACTTACTAGATTCAGCTGGATATATTGCCGTTTTAGCAGTAGGTGTCATGCTCGTTATTGTCATTAGACATATCGACTTGTCTATCGGTTTCTTAGCTGGATTTCTTGGCGCGATTGCAGCGATATTACTCATGCAGGTAGGAATGCCTGTCTATCTCGTTATTCCAATTATCCTCATCCTTGGAATATGTGCTGGATCGATTACAGGTTTCCTTGTAGCTAAAATCGGAATTCCCGCTTTCGTTGCCACACTTGCTGGATGGCTCATTTATAGAGGTGCAATTCTTTTAGCAACAGAAAAGACAGGAACGATCATCATTAAAAACGATGCATTTAATGCGATTGGTAATGGATATATTCCATCACTAATGGTCGTTAATGGCGTGCATCTATTATCTTTGCTTGTTGGTGCATTGGCGATAGTATTCTATATTTATAGCACGATCGCAAACCGCCGAAATAAAATAAAATACAATTTTGAAGTAGTATCTAAAGAGATTTTTATTCTGCAGTTAATTTTTGTATCAGCTATTATTGGTTATATTACATGGATTTTAGCTAGCTACAATGGATTATCTTGGACCGTGATCATTATGCTTCTTGTTGTAATGGTGTATCATTTTATTACGACAAAGACAGTAGTAGGAAGACATATTTATGCGGTCGGTAGTAACCCGGAAGCAGCACATCTCAGCGGGATTAGTGTTAGTAAAATAACATTCCTCGTATTCGGCTCGATGGGGATGTTATCTGCGCTATCAGGGATTTTATTTACCTCCCGTTTACAATCTGCTACTACGACTGCCGGTACATTATTTGAACTTGATGCGATTGCAGCAGCCTTCGTCGGTGGTGTTTCCGCGGCAGGTGGGGTCGGAAAAGTAACAGGAGCCGTTATCGGAGCACTCGTTATGGCGACCCTAACAAACGGAATGAACTTGATGAACGTAGGAATTGCACCCCAATACATCATCCGTGGTGGCGTGTTAGCCCTAGCCGTTATTTTTGACGTATTTACTCGTAGACAAAGAGCTTAATAAATAAAGTGCCACATCTTGGCACTTTATTTTTGCTTATACAAAGTAGGGAAATGTTATGGTTAGATGAAAAAAGAACGAGTAAGGAGATGACGGCCAGTAAAACCTCAGAGACGGCCAGTAAACCCAAGAGGATGGCCAGTAAACACATCGTGTCGGACCTTAAAGTAGTAAGGTTGTCCAGTAAATTTGAGTGGACGGCTTAAATGTCGAGAAGTGGGTCTGAACTTGTGGTAGTTCTATAAAAAATGAATGGTTTCTGGCACTAAGCCTAATTTCGAGCAAGAAGCGGAGTTAAGGCATTTTTTTATTTTTGATTTCAGGTATCAAGAAGTAAAAATAATCATTAAATATTTTAAGGTAATAAAATATTTAATGGGGGTATGGGGGGCATGGGAAAACGAAGACAAAAATTTTACAATAAATTTTTTTTGATATTTGCTACGTTATTGATGTTTGTTTCCATTAGTGGGTGTAGTAAGAGCGAGAGAAAAGGGGAAATAGAACCTGTAAGTAAAGAAGAAGAAAAAGAAACACCTCCTTCACCGAAAGATGAACCTGCAGATTTAGCTATCCCGCCTGTTGCCACGGGAGTGACACAATATATGGAGGTTAAACGAAAAGCGTATGAGATGCTGGATTCGATGATGGATTCTGTTTCAGAAAAAAACCCAATGGTCTCGATTACGTTGATGGGCTTGTTCGCCACAGATATTCCATTGGCTCTATTATCTTCGTTGAACGATGTTCCTAAATCGGGGCAAAATGTTTGGGAAGGGCCTATAGCAAATCAAGATGGCGCAGGTCATGTTGAATTGAATGGCGATATTTGCACGTTCAGCCTGGAATTGAAATCGGAAGAAGAGAGCATTCAGAGTATGAGCATTTCAGGTGAATACGATTTAAAAACGGAATCCCTACAAGCCAGTTTTTTGACAGATGGTGAAAGAACGATGGATTTTGAGTTTGTTCCTTCCGGGAATGGCTATGTGAGTCAAGTATTTCAAAAAGAAGGCGAAGAAAAAACCTTGGTCAAGCACGTTTTTAATGAAAATACACTTTATATCGGGGTAATTAAGGATAGTAGCAAGTATGATAGTATTTACAAACAAAACGTTGAGTTCAATGAAAGTTTTGTTAAAAATGATTTCATTATGATTTCAATCGAAAATGGAAAAGGTTATACCATCATTGAAAACGAAAAGTACGAATATTAATTTTCAGTAGCCCAATGCGAAAAAGCAAAGGGTTTTTTATTCTATTAGAATCGTAGTTTAATCGTAGTTTGGTTATTATTTTTAAATAACGTTTGGAATAAAAGGGAAGCTTTATTTTTTTGATAAATCAGAGGTTTTTTGACTCGGAAAGTGAAAAAGCCTGAACCCTTTCTGGTATTACCCACCCTATTTGTCACGAATTTTTATCTATTTGATACTAAATTGAACAGATTTTTTGATAGAATAAGAAAGGTATTTTAATATAATTTTTTCTTGTTGAGGTGGATTGTTTGGATAAATTAACCAATAAAGAAATTATATTTATTGGGTTTATGTTGTTTTCGATGTTATTTGGAGCGGGGAATTTAATTTTTCCTGCTTATTTAGGACATGCCTCCGGGCAAAATGTATGGCAATCGGTCGTTGCTTTTATTATTTCAGATGCGGGTCTTGCTGTGTTAGCTTTTATTGCTGTTGCTAAGTCAGGGACATTTGATCATTTACTCAATCGGGTCCATCCTTCTTTTGCTTTGCTTTTTCCTATGGCTATTTATTTATCAATAGGACCAGCACTTGCGATACCAAGGGCAGGCAGTCTTGCTTACGAAATGGGCGTAAAACCCTTTTTGCCTCCTGCTAATGAGTCATCATCAATCGGGCTTTTAGTATATACAGCTGTGTTTTTTGGGATTGTGTTTTGGTTCTCCAAATCGCCATCAAAATTAGTAGACCGTTTTGGAAAAGTGTTAACCCCTTCGTTATTAATCTTAATCCTTATCGTTTTTATCAAAGCTTTATATACAGATTTGCCAAGTTTTAATGAAGCTTCTTTGTCTTATAAGTATCATCCTATTTCTCAAGGGTTTTTAGATGGATACCAAACGATGGATGCCATTGGCGCACTCATATACGGAATAATGTTTACCAATATTTTCAGAAGTAAAAAAATAACCGGGAAATCCTTGCAAGTGAAGTATTTGGTAATGGTTGGAATGATTAGTGCTCTTCTATTAGCTTTTTGCTACTTGATCATTGCCTACTTAGGTGCGTCCGCTTCGTTACTAGGAAAAGTGGATAACGGAGCCATCGTATTAAGTGCTGTGATGCACCAATTGTTCGGACCTAATGGAAAGGTTGTACTGGGATTAATTTTTACTCTTGCTTGTTTAAGTGTTAGTATCGGATTAATCACGTCATGCGCGCAATACTTTTCAACCGTATTTCCGAAATTATCATACACAAAATGGGCCATGCTTTTATGCTTGGTAAGTGGGCTTGTGGCAAATCTCGGTTTATCCCAAATAATAAAGATATCCGTCCCCGTCCTCGGCTTGCTGTATCCAGTGGCGATTACTTTAATTATTTTAGGTCTTTTACCTTATAGATTCCCTTTTCAAGAACGTTCGGTTTATATATTCACGATTGGTATGGTTGGATTATTTAGCGTATTGGAAATCATTAATTCCACTTTTTTAAACGGTTCCCTCACCAAATATTTATCCTATGTTCCGATGCATGATAAAGGCTTTGGTTGGGTAATTCCTGTATTGCTCGGTTTCATATTTGGAAATATCTTTGAAGCAGTGCCATTCACTAAGGTGGTGCCAACGAATAAGGAAATTAGCTGACTTTAGTGGGGGCATAGTGAGCACTAGCGCAGTTAGTGATATTAAAATGGATGGAAGACGGAATAAAGTCGATTCCATTGAATGGTAAGCAAACAAGAGATGATGGCCAGTATACTCAAGATGTCGGCCAGTAAACCCGAATTAATGGTTTGCAAACTGAAAATATGTTATTTTTTCCACTTCTTACAGATAGATTTATAACTATTTTATTAGAGTAATTATTTTAATCTATATTTAATAGTGGTACACTATTATAATATAAGATTGTAATTCATACAAAAAAGGTAGGAAATAGGTGCGCCTAAATCCTTCTTAAAAATATTAGGTTAGTAAGGAAGAGAGACATGAGTAACAGACAAACGAAAACAGACGTTATCTTAATTGGGGCAGGCATTATGAGTGCGACCTTGGGGACACTTTTAAAAGAACTAGCACCAGATTGGGAAATTAAAGTGTTTGAGAAGCTCGACAGTCCTGGAGAGGAAAGCTCTAACGAATGGAATAATGCAGGTACGGGCCATGCTGCATTGTGCGAGCTTAACTATACTCCTCAAAAACCTGATGGATCGATAGACATCACGAAAGCGATTAAAGTAAATGAACAGTTCCAGCTTTCTAGACAGTTTTGGTCTTATCTTGTAAACAGCAACTTGATTAGCAACCCACATGACTTTATCATGCCGATCCCTCATATGAGTCTAGTGGAAGGGGAAGAGAATGTATCGTTTTTGAAAAAACGGTTCGATGCTCTATCGAATAATCCGTTGTTTCAAGGAATGGAATTTTCCGATGATCCTGAAAAATTGAAGGAATGGATTCCGCTAATCATGGAAGGCCGTTCAACGAATGATCCGATTGCGGCAACAAAAATTGATTCGGGCACGGACGTTAACTTTGGTGCTTTAACGCGTATGTTAATTGAACACCTAAAGAGTCAAAACGTCGAGGTCAACTACAAGCATAATATAAAAAATATTAAACGTACCGACGACGGCTTGTGGGAAGTGAAAGTGAAAGATATCGATAGTGGTAAAATTGAATACCATACAGCAAAGTTCCTTTTTATCGGGGCTGGGGGCGGAAGTCTTCCTTTACTGCAAAAAACTGGTATTCCTGAGTCGAAACATATTGGTGGCTTCCCAGTAAGCGGACTGTTTTTGGTCTGCAATGATCCGGAAATTGCAGCGCAGCACCATGCAAAAGTATATGGAAAAGCAAAGGTTGGAGCTCCTCCAATGTCGGTTCCTCATCTTGACACAAGATATATCGACAATAAAAAATCTTTACTGTTTGGACCGTTTGCCGGCTTCTCGCCTAAGTTCTTAAAAACAGGTTCGTATCTAGATTTAATCGTTTCAATAAAACCATCTAACATTCTCACCATGCTGGCAGCAGGCGTGAAAGAGATGGCGCTAACCAAGTACTTAATTCAGCAAGTTTTGTTATCGCATGAAAAACGCATCGAAGAATTACGAGAATTTATTCCAAACGCCAAAAGTGAGGATTGGGATATCGTAGTAGCAGGTCAACGTGTACAAGTCATCAAAGACACAGAAGCTGGTAGAGGAACTCTACAATTTGGTACGGAAGTAGTTACGGCTGCAGATGGTTCAGTCGCTGCATTGCTTGGTGCTTCACCAGGAGCATCCACTGCCGTTCACGTTATGCTTGAAGTAATGGAAAAATGCTTCCCGCAATATATGAACGAGTGGGAACCAAAAATTAAGGAAATGATTCCGTCTTACGGCGTATCACTAGCAGAAAATCCAGAGCTCTTCCAAGAAATTCATACTTTTACAGCGAAGGCGCTTGGGTTAAGTGAACAAGTAGCGGTTCAGGTAGGCTAAGGCGAATCGTTGCGAAGAAATATTTTGTGATCTATTTAATATTTGAGCTAAAATACTTCATCCTTGCATAAATGTAGAATGGAGTTGCTTGGCTCTTTTTTTGAAAGATAAGAAAGTATAAAATTTTGGCTATACCACGGTGTCTTTCACTGTGGTATTCTTAATAAATGTGGAGGGGAAATGTATCCGGAGTATTATAAAGGAATACATGGCCATGAATATTAATTATCGGATGTTCTCTAGACGTGGCAAACAGAAAAGGACCGGGCATGGTTTTCGCCCGGTTTTTCTTATCTGGAATATTATCCTTTGATTTTGAAGGGGTTGAATCCTACATTGTTTGTGTTTGAAAAACAGGATGAACATAGAAAGAAGTAGCAGAAAGATTTATTCAACGTAGAAAAGATGTTGGTGTCGAATTTACGTAAACCGCTAACGATCTATCTGTAGAAAATGTAATGAAACACTTTATGAAAACTTGCCTGATATGGATCAAGTTCATGTTAAAATTAGAACATCCATAAATAAAAAGGAGTGTTTCCTATTAAAGCAATTATCTTCGATTTCGATGGAACTTTGGCGAACACCTTGCCCATTTGTTATGTTGCTTTTCAGAAGGTTTTTAAAGAGTTTGATAAAAAAGATCTTACTTCTGGGGAAATCAGAGCGATGTTTGGGCCATCCGAAACAGGCATCATACAAGAGAATCTATTAAATCGTAATAAAGAACAGGCTATCGAATTGTACTATAAAGCATATACCGAACATCATGCCGAATTAGTACAACCAAATAAAGAGATTGATGAATTACTAGAGTATTTAAGAGGTAAGGGAGTTAAATTAGGAATTGTGACTGGAAAAGCAAGGAGAAGTTTAGATATTTCCTTAAAAGCTCTTCAAATGGAAAATTTATTCGAAGTCGTCATTACTGGGGACGATGTAATCGAACCGAAGCCTCATCCAGAAGGCGTCTTGAAGGCTTTATCGCTTTTAGATGTGGATGGTAGTGAAGCTATGTTAGTTGGAGATAGTGATGCTGATATACAAGCTGGTGTTCAGGCAAATGTTTTTACTGTTGGTGTTCAATGGCTGCCGGATTATCAAACAGAGCAATTTTCAATAGAAGCTAATGCCTATTTCAATAGTGTTGATGATTTTGTTCATTTTGTAAAATTAGATGTTCCCTATGAGTAAGGAATTATTAAAACGAGCGAAAGATAGATAGTAGTTATTGCCCCTTTTATGATTAAACTATTGGAGTTAAAAAAAACAAAATAAGCTAGCCGAGATAATTTTTAATATAATCTTGGCTAGCTTTTCTTACCGACGAATCCGCGTAGAACAACAGTACGAAACTAATCCAATTAATATTGATAAGCCAATCATATCATGAATTCAAATCACTTTTGCCAAACAGCAAGAGCTTTTATTGCAGTAAAAATATGATAAAATCATCATAATTAGAATTTCCAGAGGAGGGAGTACGCTCTTTGGATATCGCCATCAATCACAAGATCATTCAAGAAATATGTGGGACGGTCTCCTTCAAAAGAGGAGACTCCTTTTATCGTTCGAATAAAGTTATTTTTCATAATTACAGTTCTGATAGATGTGAGGCAGTCGTTAAAGGGACGGAGGATTCCTATGTGACAATCAAGAAGAGTCCGGATGGGGGATTTCGTTCGACATGCAGCTGTCCGACACTCGCTTCCTATAAATGGGATTGTCAGCATATTGCCGCCGTTTTGCTGGCGATTTATGAAGATCAACAACAAGGAACGATTCCAACTAATAGCGTTGCTGCTAATCAAGCGTTGACAGATGGTTTGGTGACCATTTTCAATGAAAGTCCAATACAATCAAGCAGGCACCAGCTTCATTTTGAAAAAAGAAAAGTAATTGATTTGGAATTTATCTGTAGGATCATCCCGATTGAAAACGGAGTGGATATGCTCGGGATTGAAGCGATGATTGATTCGAATAAAATCAAAAATATCCGCGAATTCCTGGCTAATGTGAAAAAAGGCAGTACAATGGTGCTTTCTCCTTCCTTGACCTATGATCCAAGTTTGCATTGCTTTCAAAAAGAAACCGATGATGTCCTTCAACAGCTCATTCATGTGATGGATGATGCAGCTGTTTATTTTCAGACACATCAAGACAACAGAGCTTACACATCCCACCAACATATCATGCTCATCCCGCCATCTTCCTGGGAACGGCTTATGCTTTTACTAACAAAAGCACCATCCGTAAGGTTAGAATGCAAGGGAAATTCGTTTGAGGGAATTCACATTTCGAAAGAACCGCTTCCCTTACAGTTTGACTTTCTTGATGAGGGAAGTGGCTACAAGCTTAAGGTCACTGGGTTGGATAGGATGACGGTGTTGAATTCTTATGGGTATGTGTTGTCGGGAGGAAAATTCATCCGACTGGAAAATGAGGACTTCAACCGTTTAATTGAAATAAAACAGATGCTAGATGTCTCAGGGACGAATCAGTTTTCCATTCCTCAGAAGCAATTACATGTGTTCATCGAAAAAGTGATACCTGGTTTGAAAAAGCTGGGCGATGTTCATCTTCCTGCTGCTATTACTAAAATGCTTGAAGAGAACCCTCTCGTAGCCAAACTCTACTTGGACCGTGTGAAAAATCGGCTTCTTGCGGGACTAGAGTTTCACTATGGGAATATTGTCATTAACCCGCTGGAAAATCGTGAATTACATCCAAACTCAATCCTTATAAGGGATGTGGAAAAGGAGAATTTGATTTTACAAATTATGGAGGAAAGCTCGTTTGCCAAGACGGAAAGCGGCTATTTCTTGCATAACGAGGAGTTGGAATTCGAATTTTTATACCAAATCGTCCCGAAAATGAATAAGCTTGTGCAAGTTTATGCAACGACGGCAGTGAGAAACCGCATCTTCAGAGAAAATCCCCGTCCTCGGATAAGAGTGAAGGTCAATAAGGAGCGGACAAATTGGCTTGAATTTAAGTTTGAAATGGATGGGATTTTTGAAAAACATATACGGGAAATTTTATCAGCTTTAGAGGAAAAACGAAAATATTATCGTCTGCCGAACGGTTCACTGCTTTCTCTTACAACAAGGGAGTTCGAAGAAGTGAATCGATTTTTAACTGAAATTCCGACACAACCCGAGGATTTGGAACGCGGCTTGAACGTCCCTATCGTTCAAGGCCTACGACTACTCGATACTGTAAGTGATGATCATATTTTTGAGCTCGAAAAATCATTTCGTCAATTTTTAGATAACATCTACAATCTAGAAAAAATCGAGTTCGAAGTACCAAAAATTTTACAATCTGTGCTGCGAGAATACCAAAAGAACGGCTTCAAATGGATGAAAACAATTGCAAAATATGGCTTTGGAGGTATTCTCGCAGACGATATGGGATTGGGCAAAACGCTGCAAAGCATCACGTTCATCCAGTCAGAAATCTCGGATATTCGTACAAGGAAACGTCCGGTACTTATTGTTTGTCCATCTTCACTTATGTATAACTGGTATAGTGAATTCATGAAATTTACTCGTGATGTACAAGCTGTAATCCTAGACGGCGATAAAAAAGAGCGAATGAATATACAGAGTGATGCAACAAACAAGGACGTGATCATCACCTCGTATACCATTTTGCGAAAGGACATTATGTGGTTCGAGAAACAATCTTTTCATACTGTATTTTTCGATGAGGCTCAAGCCTTTAAAAACCCAACTACTCAGACTGCGAGAACAGTGAAAAAAATCCAAGCAGATCATCGCTTTGCGCTAACAGGTACACCTGTTGAAAATGCATTAGAAGAACTGTGGTCTATTTTCCATATTGTATTTCCAGAGCTTTTTCAAGGGTTAAAAGAATATAGTCAACTCACAAAGAAACAAATTGCTCGGCGAATTCGACCGTTTCTGCTTCGAAGAGTGAAAGAAGATGTGCTCTCGGAGCTTCCTGAAAAAATCGAGTCGAGAGAAACAGTAGAACTGCTTCCGGATCAAAAGAAGCTGTATGCTGCTTATCTGGCCAAGCTTAAACATGAGACGCTGAAACATTTAGACAAAGATACACTCCGGAAAAATCGGATTAAAATCCTAGCTGGTTTGACTCGGCTCCGGCAGATTTGCTGTCATCCTGCATTGTTTGTAGACGGGTATAAAGGAAACTCAGCGAAATTGGAACAACTGATGCAAATCATAAAGGAATCTCAGCTTTCGGGAAGAAGGGTATTAATCTTCTCACAATTTACGAAAATGCTTCAGATCATTGGAAGAGAGTTAGCGTTTCAAGGCACGCCTTTTTTCTACCTTGATGGTCAAACCCCACCCGAAGAAAGGTTGAACATCTCGAATCGATTTAATGAAGGAGAGCGCCATTTATTCCTCATTTCCTTGAAAGCGGGCGGTACAGGCCTTAATTTGACAGGTGCCGATACCGTGATCCTATACGATTCTTGGTGGAATCCAGCCGTCGAAGAGCAAGCAGCAGATCGGGCCCATCGCATCGGTCAGAAAAATGTTGTTGAGGTAATCAAGCTTGTCGCTAGAGGAACAATCGAAGAAAAGATGAATGAGCTGCAGGAACAAAAACGACATTTAATTGAAGAAGTGATTGATTCCGAAGAGAAGGTGCTATCGACTCTGACGGAAGAGGATATTCGTGAGATATTGATGGTATAGGGGAGAATGCCTTTTTTACTGGATACGTATGTTGAAAAATAAGGGCTGTTCCCCTCGTAGCGTAGATAAAGATCAGTAAATAGCATTGCAAAAGGAGTATCATAGGTTGGAGTTTGTAATATTTGCAGGGTTTCCTCCAAGAAAAGCGAATATTTAAATATGGATTCAATATTCTTTGTGGAGGGATCTATATGTCTGAAAAATTTCCCGTATTAGAAGGGGCGGAACCATTTTATTTTGAAGGAAGTCGGGTTGGAATTTTGGTATCGCATGGATTTACTGGTTCGACGCAAAGTATGCGGCCGTTAGGGGAGGCGTATGCAAAAGCTGGTTACACGGTGTGCGGACCGCGATTGAAAGGCCACGGAACGCATTATGAAGATATGGAGCAAACCACTTATCAAGATTGGATTGCTTCCATTGAAGAGGGTTTTCAATGGTTAAAAGAGCGCTGTGACATATTTTTTATGACGGGCTTGTCAATGGGCGGGACGCTGACGCTTTACATGGCGGAACAGCATCCGGAAATTCGCGCGATCATACCCATCAACGCAGCAGTCGATATTCCTGATATGGCGAGTGCGCAGAATTTAAACAATGAAAGATTTCTAGATGCCATTGGCTCCGATATTAAAAAGCCTGGCATCGTTGAACTTGCATATGAAAAAACTCCGGTGCAATCGATAAAGGAAATTGTTGAGTTAATGGCGAATGTGAAGTCAGAACTTCATAAAATAACTTGTCCAGCACTAATCTTTGTTTCTGAAGAGGATCATGTTGTGCCGCCTAGCAACTCGGAGATTATTTATAACGAAATTAGCTCTGAATCAAAGGAAATGTATCGTATGAAGGACAGCTATCACGTGGCAACACTTGATAATGACCAGCAGATAATTATTGAAAAAACATTGCAATTCATCGAAAAAAACCTATAGTGAGACAATTGACTTTGTCTCTTTTTTTCTGTGATCATTTGCTAAGCTGACTATTAATCAGGGTGAGGGTGGTTTTCGAATGAATATATCTAGAGAAACTGAGGTTGAACAATTAAAAAATAGGAAGCAAGAATTGTTTGACAAAGATGTACTGAACATATTAAACGGTCAAGTAATGTACGAGGAATTTAAAAATAAAAAGCTTATGGGAGATTCTGATTATGTACCATTCAATGAAGCAATGTGTGTAAATGCGACTACGACATCTATTTTCGACCACGCGTTTATTCAAACAAGAGCAGCAGGGCATAAAGAGTCTGTAGAAAATTACACTAAGAAGGTAATAAAGCCCTTAAATAATCTATTTAAGAAAAGCTATAACTATATTGTTTTATGGTTTGGGGAAGACATGTTTTGTCAGATGAATCTTCTAACGATCCTTGCCTATCTTGAACAGTCTCAGTATAAAGGTAAAGTTTTTTTTAATAGCTTTAGAGAGGATGAATTTAAAGTAAGCCAAACGGAGCTTACTTTAGGTAGTTATTTTTCCGTCTATAAGGAAGTATTGGTCAATCATATGAAACCAACAACTGAAGTACTTCCAGTGATGTATCAGGCCATAGAATTATTTTTAGAAATGCAGACAGAAAATAATAAGGTCATAAAATACATTTTAAAAAATAAACATTTGCCTACATCCGAATTGCTTAAGCGATTATTCGAGGTTTTCCCAACAGTAGGATATGGAGATTCACAATATCTAGAGTTGATTGATAGAATAAAGTGAATGAATAAATCGAAAGCATATGATTAATGGAACTTTTTAAAAGAATTTCAGTATAGAAGAGCATACCTAATGAGCTTTTCTCTTTTTATCTATGAAAATGAACATAGTCTTTTTTTGCTTATCTTTCCGGAACCGCTGTTACTTTGCGTGTCCATACTTTCCAACATATCCAGATGATTGAAATATTGATGAAATACCAAGCTTTATCGTCCATTGGCGGGGCAAAGTTGGCAGCAATTGCGATAATAAAGAGAAAACCTGGCCAGCGTGAAATTTTGCTTGATTTTAGAAGAGAAATACCAAAAAGAAGTAAACCGATATTGAATGTGAGGAAGGAAGCAGCCATTCCTTCAAGTAACGGAGATGGTAGATTATCGAAATTTAAAGATGGAGAAAGTGATTCCAATACAGGTCCGGCAAAAGTGATGGTCCAATCCAAACCAGAAACCAAAATAAAACCAATAGATAAGATGATAAAGCTGATTAAACCAAATCCTCCAAGCTCTTTAGTCTGCGCCAAGTAAGAACAAATTAGACCGATGAAAACTAGGCCTGACAAAAAGGCATCAATAATGTTTGTGATATTTGTTTCAGGATTGATATATGCATAAGTGATCGAGCCGATGTGTGCGATGGCAGCAATGATTCCTATAATAGCAAAGGTGCGAACAACCTGATTCAACGTCATATTTGTTTCCCCTCCAGTATATACTTTTTAAGCCAATTATAATAAAAAGAATGCAGAAATAAGTGACATAACAATCATATAAAATAAAATTACAGCAGTATAAAAGGGTTAAAGAAAAAGGTAAGGAGTACCACATCCCTTACTAATCCTTACCTTATTTACTGTTACCCTGCAGTGCTAACGTCCTCACCCGTGGACAAACGTTCGAATGAAGAAGCACTAGACCAAATGGAATATCCGAGTAGAATCCATGTGACACTCCAAAACCCGAGCAGTATTGGTGAAGGTTCCCCGTTAGGGATAATAAAGAAGATGATTTGGAACGGGATCATTGCTACGTAGTACACTCCGACGAAAAGCGGCGCCATTCTATGCCACCCCGTTAGCCTTCGTGCTACAAAGACCGCAATTCCCAGCATTAGCATTCCGACTCCGAGCAGTAATGCACCGACGGGATAAAAGAACTCCACCTCGTACCCTACGATGTATTTTGACAAGGCAGCTGCCAGATAAGAACAAATTCCTAAGAGAGTGATCGATGTGCCGATGTGTCCGACCCACTTCATCCGACCCTTCCCTATAGCGCGTAGCATAAAAAGTCCCAGCGGTCCGCATGCCAAGCAAATCAACATCGGCAAAGGGATTAGTAAATCAGAGATGATTGAAGGTACCGCCTCTAGAGGATCGACAATAACAAGAAGAGCCCATAGTAACCCGCCAGTAAGGCATGCTATACCTGCGAGACGAATTCTCTCCATCGATGGCTTTACACTACTATCCATAAAAAAATCCCTCCTTTTAAAGGAATGAACGGTATTTACATAGAACAATAGAACTATAAATATTTTAAGAGGATGTTCAAAAAGTCCGGTAAAAATGACACTTCGAATTTCTTCGTTGGCTTGTTTCTCCGCTGCTCATGTATATAGAAGCATACATTCCGCTGCTCAAAACTGCGCCGCCTCGAAATTCCGACGCACAGGACGTGCTAGTGTCGGCGTTGCTGACAGGACGTCAGCGCTTTTAGCCGACTTGGTCCTTTTTATCCTCCTTTTTGAACATGCATATTAATGAGGAAAAAACAAGACTACTTGGCCAGTCACCATTGTTCAAGACTTTCAATCCTTTTAATTGGATTATAACTTGCAGGTAAAGAACGCGGGAGGATGAACTTTTTTCACCCCCTATATATGTGGATGTTCAATGAAGATGGATCGAATCAAGGGGGATGGCCGATGTTATTTCGTTTCATAGAAATTTCCATTCTTTTGTATTCTACATTCATGTTATGGCGTAAAAGTGAAGAAAATTTATTTTTCCGCTGGATGAGTGCCTGTCTAATTCTTATCGCATTGCAGCGTTTAACAAGCGTCTTTCAAGTTTTCACGCTTCCCTATTTACATGCTACTTCATATCCCACCATTTTGATTGAGGAGCTTCAACTGTTTATATTTATTGTCTACTATTCGTTTGTCGTGTTATTTCCCTTTATCATTTTGATAGGTTGGATTGTATTTCCGGATGTCATCTCCAGGTCAATCGGGGCGGTCTTTTTTATTCTTTTTTTCCAAACCATTCCTTCCCTTTACCAAAATTTCAATTGGTTTTGGCTGTATGCTGCCGGCTGTCTTTTAATCTTGATTCTTTTTATCGGCATTATGATGGGGAAGAAGAACGATGGCTATATTCATCTCAACAGAAAACGAACATTCATCGCAGGAACGATATCCTTGTTGTTGAATCTCTTTTTCTTTTATATTCATAACAAAACAACGAATGATGGAATCGAGCTTCCTAAGTTTGAAAGTAGTGTGTTACAGATTCATGGCCCACATGATTATTTTAACTCCATTGCGTTTTTAATGATTTTTCTTTTTGTTTTTTTAGCAAGCAAGTACGGTATGTTTGGAATCAAACTGTATATTGAGAAGCAGCGTCTGGATAGCTCGATAACGGCTATAAAATCCGGGACAGCAATTCTTAACCATACGATTAAGAATGAAATCGGAAAAATAGATTATTTAAGGGAGAGAATCAGAGACAGACTCCCGAAAAATGATATTAATCAAATTGAGGAACACCTTGACCGAATGCAGCAGGTCACTAATCATTTGCAGCAAATGATCAACAGAATTCAAGATAAGACAGGGGAAATTTATCTCATTAAAACGAAAAAGTCGCTGCATGCAATTCTAAAAGAAGTGATGAACCGCGCGGATGTTTATTTGGAAAAAAAGCAAATTCAAAAAATAGAGGAATTCGATCGGGATGTTACAGTGATTTGCGATCCGACTCATTTGCAGGAAGCGCTTCTCAATCTTTGTATTAATGCCGTTGACGCAATGAAACCATGCGAAGGAGTATTAATCATTAGAATGATATTAAGCAAGCGCAACGTAACTATTGAAATTCAGGATAATGGTAAAGGAATTCCAAAGGAGCAATTTTCTAAAATATTTGAACCATTTTACACCACTAAAAACAACGCGAACCACTATGGTCTCGGTCTAAGCTATTCCCATTCGGTCATTCGTAAGCATTCCGGCACACTTAAAATCGCTCATTCCGAAATCAATCAAGGAACAACATTTTCAATAAGTTTTCCAAGAAGTAGTTTTGTAGAGGAGGAGATTGGATGATTCGTGTCCTGATTGTGGACGATGACCCGTTCTGGCGGGAACAGTTAAGAAAAGACTTAAATGAGGAAGCGGATATCACGGTTGTGTCGGCGGCAGCCAGTAAGGAAGAAGCGCTTTTAATCATTCAGGAGCAGGATGTAGATATTGTACTGATGGATATTAATTTATCCGAAAATCTATTGGACGGCATTGATGCTACCCAATTAATCGACCGTCTTACAAATGTTGAAACAAAAGTAATCATGCTTACCTCATTTCAAGAACCAGAAATTATTGTCGAAAGTTTTCGCAAAGGGGCAACGAACTATATTCCAAAGTCCAACTACGCCCATCTCGTAACCTCTATCCGTGAAGCCTACCAAGGCAAATCCACTTTCCATGCTGACATAGCTGAAGTCCTTCGTGCTGAACTACGCTTATCGGTATTAACACCAATGGAACGGCAAGTGTATCAACTGAGAAAGCAAGGATTAAATAACACTCAAATTGCAGAAAAATTATTTAAATCTTTAAACACCATTAAGAGCCAAATCAAAAGCATTCGGAATAAAATCCGGTTTTAAAAATATAAGCGCCTGTCATCACAGTATTAAAGAATGGCAGGCGGATTTCTTATTGTTAAAGAAGCATAAATTTTTACTTAGAATTATTACGGGACAATTGTTCGTCCTGCCTAGCTCCAGGCGCCTTCCGCATTTCTTATATGGAAGCCTCGTAAATAGAGTTGACTGCTTTGGAAAGTGCAGCGTTAAATTCCTCATCTGTTTGGCTGACTTTCAAATCTTGGCTTAATGCCCTTGAGAAGCTGGCGATTAAGCCATCATTCTCTTTTAGCTTTTCATTTGCTTCATCTCTGGAGTAGCCCCCGGAAAGTGCAACGACACGAACAACCTTTGGATGATCGATAAGCTCTTTGTACATGTTTGCTTGTGTAGGAATCGTTAATTTTAACATGACAAATTCATTTTCACCTAAGGTATTAAGATGCTTTAGAATTTCAGCTTTTAGTAATTCCTCACATTTTTCTTTTTCTGGGCTATTAATATCCACTTCCGGTTCAACGATGGGAATCAGGCCTGCATGTATAATCTTTTTGGCAACCTCGAATTGTTGATCAACAACATCCCGAATTCCTGATGGATTCGCTTCTTTTATAACGGAACGCATTTTTGTGCCAAATATATGACGTTCATTCGCAAGTTTCAACGTCTCTTCCAAATCCGTGATTGGTTTCATCATTTGCACGCCATTTTCTTCCTCGGCAAGTCCTTTATCCACTTTTAAAAAAGGTACAATGCCTTTCACTTCAGCTAGATAATCGCCTGTATACTTTCCTTCTATTTTGCGATTCACCGTTTCCTCAAATAGGATAGCACCCAAAATTTTACTTGAGTCAAAGGCGGGTGATGTGATGATTCTTGTCCGCATGTCATGTACCAATTTGAACATCTCATCCTCATTGGAATATTCATTGTCTAAAATACCATAAGCAGCCAGTGCTTTAGGAGTACTTCCACCACTTTGGTCAAGTGCTGCAATAAAACCTTTTCCATTTTTGATTCTCTCAAATTGATTTTGTTGCATCATCTTCCACTCCTTCTCTTCATTGTGCCTAACTATGTTGAAGTAATTGCATTATAGCACTAATGAGGTTGATGGTAGTAATCATGTGATTTGCACCTGCTAGGTTATTTTGTGACATAATAAAAGAAGTGGTAGGATTGGTAAATGGAGCCACAATTACAACCGGAGGGTGAGAAAGTGAAAAATTCGGTCTTCGAGCGAGTGGAAACGGATCCCAATTTGCCTTTTGATGTTACACTCCATAATGTTAATTATGTTCCTAATCATTGGCACAACAGCATTGAGATCATCTTCGTGTTAAAAGGTAATCTGGAAGTGACAATCAACCATGATAAATATGCCATTTCTGAAGGGGATGTTCTGCTAATCAATTTCGGACATATTCATGAGGTTATTGGCATCGATCAAAATATTATTGCTACGTTTCAGATCCCCATTGCGTATTTGAAAGAGAATGTAAAAGGTATTGAAAACGTTAATTTTGATGTGTTTTCAGGAGGACCTCTGCCCCAAGAAAAAAAACCTATTTTATTCATTATTCGCAGACTTTTGGCGGAAATGGTACAGGTGAAATATAAAAAAGATGAAGCATATGAACTGGAAATGGCCGCCAGGATGCTTAAGTTATTTGCCATTTTGCTGAAACAATTTAAAATATCCGCTCCTGAGGGCATCATTAATGAAAAGAATATGGAGCGGATGCTTAGAATCATAACGTATATTGACGAGCACTACCAAGAACCGATCACACTGCAGACAATTGCTGAAAGAGAATTTTTGTCTCTCCCTTATTTATCAAAATTTTTCAAGGAAAATATCGGATTAAACTTCACAAGTTATGTAACCAGCATTCGCTTAAAAAATGCTGTTGAAGATCTTTTACATAATAGGGAAAAACCAATTGCGGAGATTGCAAGTTTTCATGGGTTTTCTACTATGAAATCCTTCTACACCGCCTTTAAAGAAAAATATCATGTTACTCCGAATGAATATCGGAAGCAATACCAGCCAAAGGTGAACGTGAAGAACGCCGATAAATTATCATTCAATTATTTAGCCTTTAATCAATCCAGCGCCTTGGGAATCATAAGTCAGTATTTAAATCGAAGCACTTTATTTGAGGTTCCAGATGTACCAAGTATTGAAACGAAAAATGTTATGGTTGATATGGCCCGTAAGACCCAAAAAATCAAACACACGTGGAAAAACCTGATTACCATTGGCAAGGCAAAGGAAGGATTACACCGGGACGTGCAGGATCAAATACGCTACCTTCAACAAAAATGCCCTTTCCGCTATTTGCGGTTTCACGGCATTTTTGATGATGCGATGATGGTGTATTATGAGGATGATGAGGAAAATCCGATCTTCAATTTTCGCTTAGTCGATCAGTTATTTGATTTTCTGCTATCCATCGGATTAAAACCTTTTGTCGAATTAGGCTTTATGCCATCTGATCTTGCTTCAGATAAAAGTAAGACAGTGTTTTATAAAAAAAGCTATATAAGTCCACCTAAATCCCTTGATCGCTGGTGTAAATTGGTGGATCGTTTTATTCGGCATTGTCTAAACCGCTATGGACTGAGGGAAGTGGAAAGCTGGAAATTTGAATTTTGGAATGAACCGGAACTTCATATTTTTTGGTCTGGAACTGTTGCAGAGTATCTTGATTTTTACAGAAGGACCTATGAAACAATTAAGTTGGTTTCGCGAAATTTACAAATTGGGGCACCAGGACGAATCATAACGATTTCCTCACCCCTTTATCAAGAGGATTTTTTTACATATTGCAGGGAACACAATTGTCTGCCGGATTTTATTCCCGTTCATTTTTATCCACATGAACTCATTTGTCACACAATGGATCAGGAAAATCAAGCTCCTGCCTTCCTTATAAAGGCTTATGATCAAGCATTAATTGAATTTATCGGTATTTCTCCCAACCCGGACCTGTTAGCGGATGCATTAGAAAATGAGAAGAAGATGCTCGCGGAAGCTGGGTTAGGGGAATTGGAGATTTATCTTACTGAATGGAATTCAACAACGTATCATCGTGATTTGACAAATGATACGCTTTATAAAGCTGCTTATATTGTGAAAAATATAGTGGAAAACCTAGATCGTATTGACGGTTTCGGTTATTGGGTTCTAAGCGATAATATTGAGGAAACGGCAGCTTCTCCCGACATTTTCCACGGCGGCCTCGGAATCATCGCCCAAAATGGAATACCGAAAGCAGGGATGTTTGCTTATGAATTATTGGCGAAATTGGGAGACGAGCTAATCACGAAGGATAAAGGCTATGTGGTCACATCAGGTGGTGGTGGCTATCAAATTCTAACCTATCATTATTGTCATTTTGATGATCTATATGCGATGGGGGATACATCTTTTATTAATGAGACGAACCGATATAATGGATTTAAGGATCATAAAACATTAAAAATGGAAATTGGTTTAACGGACATTCCTAGTGGAAAATACAAAATGGTCAAAACCGTTATTAGCCGGCAAAACGGGAGCAGTTATGACAAGTGGGTAGAAATGGGGGCGCCGAAAGCCTTAACGGAAGAGGATATTGCCTATTTAAAAGCAGTCTCCAAACCGCAAAGATCGATTCATTATCAACAAATTGATGGTGAATGGACGTACGTATCCACATTGGAATCACATGAGGTAGCTCTTCTCGAGTTGTGGCCGTTATTTTAAAAACATAGGTCATATTTAACATGCTATTTTGTAAAAATGTGAAAGCGCCTACCAAAATATTAAATATGACTATGAATGAAGTTAAATCACAGCCTGTCTTAGGACAGGCTGTTTTTATATAATTAGCATGTAATCACTTTCATCATGGAATTCACCATAGATATAGGAGGAATTATAATGGCTAGCAATACATTGAAAGGTCAAGTGAAAACGCCATTTGGCAGATTAACCTTCGGGGTTATGTTCGGATACGCCTGTATGATGGTAGGTTTGATGACACCAGCAATTATGCTGTTAACTTTTAAAATGATGGAAATTGACCCGAATGGATACACCGCTTCCTACGGCTTGGTGGCAGGTATAGGGGCCTTCTTCGCTTTAATCGGTAATCCATTAGGCGGGGCGGTTAGTGACCGGACAAATATTTCGTTTGGCAGACGCCGTACTTGGATTCTTATCGGTCCATTAGTTGGCTGTGCTGCATTATTATGGATTGGAATGGCGACCCAGATTTGGCAAGTAATCATTGGCTGGTGTGTTGCGCAGCTTTTCTTCAACTTTGGAATGGCAGCTTATACAGCATTAATACCTGACCAAGTTGCAGTAGAAAAACAAGGAACCATTTCCGGTTTGATGGGATTGGGAATGCCGATTGGTATAGGGCTAGGTATGGTAATCATGATGAGTATGCCTCATGCTACTACCTTTACGAAATGGCTGCTCATTACTGTTATCGGGGTCATTGGTCCAGTGATTAGTTTATTTATAATTCGTGACGGTAAAGTGCAAATGGAGAAAGCGGCAAAAGAAAATGTTTCTCTTAGTAAAAAAATCACTAAAATTTATCCAAGCCCTAAGAAGTTCCCAGAGTTTTCATGGGCGATCGCTTCTAAGTTTTTATTAATGATGGGATATTGTGCAAGCCTTTACCTTACTGTTATGCTTGTGAACCGATTGGGCTTTACAGAAGCCAAGGCGACAACAAGTGTTGGAACGATCAATCTTATTGCTTTGGCAGCTACTGCAATCGCAAGTAGTTTAGGCGGGGTTTTATCAGATAAAGTTAAAAAGCAAAAACCTTTCCTATATGGTTCAGCGTTTATCATTCTAGTTGGTTTGTTGACGTTCACGTTTGTTCCATCTTACATGGGGGCAATCATTGCATCTGTCTTTTTAGGAATCGGTTTGGGCTGTTTCACATCCGTAGATATGGCACTCGTATCCCGCATATTACCGAATAAAGAAGATGCAGCGAAAGACTTTGGATTAATGAACGTAGCCAATGCGCTGCCTCAATCAATCGTGCCGGCTATTGCACCGCTTTTGCTAGGTATTGGCGGCTGGACTTTCTTCTTCTTGGCTTTAGCTGTATTTGTCGTATTAGCGATGTTAGCACTAAAACCACTGCCAGAGGTTGGAGAACATAAAGGGGAAACAATAGAGCTCCTTCCTGAAGCAAATTAAGAAAAAGTTTATGCAGGACAGCAAGAACTTCTTACCCAGCTGTTTTTTAAACTAAAAAAAGGGAGTTGGAGAATCGGATCATGGGAACACAAACAACAGAAAACACTGAAATCAAATACGTAAAAAATAATGGCGGACCCACACTTGGATATTCTTCAAAGTCGGGTGTACAGATTATTGAAAAAGATGGCCTCTACTTTAAAGACTTAAATAAAGACGGCAAAATCGATAACTATGAAGACTGGCGTCTGTCACCGGAGGAGAGGGCAAAGGATCTTGCCTCCAAAATGACCATTGAACAAATCGCCGGGTTAATGCTCTACAGCAGACACCAATCAATCCCTGCTGGAAGCATGGGCTGGATGACAAGCACTTATAATGGTATGCCTTATGAAGAGAGTGGAGCAAATCCTTGGGACCTAACAGACGAGCAAAAAGAATTTTTAATAAAAGATCATCTGAGACATATTCTTGTAACGACCGTTGAAAGTCCAGAAGTCGCTGCAAAATGGAATAACGAAGTCCAGGCGTTGGCTGAAAGCATCGGACTTGGCATCCCGGCAAACAACAGCTCAGACCCAAGACATGGCTCTGATTCCAGCTCGGAATTCAATGCTGGTTCAGGCGGAAAAATTTCGATGTGGCCGGAAACGCTTGGACTAGCTGCATCCTTTGATCCAAAGGTAGTCGAGAAATTTGGCGAGATTGCAGCCAGGGAATATCGTGCATTAGGAATTACGACGGCCCTATCGCCACAAGTCGATATTGCTACTGATCCGCGCTGGTTCCGTTTCAATGGAACGTTTGGTGAAGATTCCGACCTTTCAACAGATATGGCCCGTGCATATATCGATGGCTTCCAAAACTCGGAAGAAGATAAGGAAATTAGTGAAGGCTGGGGCTATGACAGTGTCAATGCGATGGTGAAACACTGGCCTGGCGGTGGCTCGGGTGAGGCAGGAAGAGATGCCCATTATGGCAGCGGAAAATATGCCGTTTATCCTGGCGACAATTTTGAGGAACATTTAAAACCGTTTTTGGAAGGGGCGTTTAAACTTTCCGGTAAAACGGGAAAAGCCTCTGCGGTTATGCCGTACTACACGATCTCCCTTGATCAGGATAAGAAGAATGGGGAGAATGTCGGAAACTCCTATAATGAGTACTTGATTAACGATTTATTACGTAAAAAATATGGTTATGATGGGGTTGTTTGTACCGACTGGTTAATTACAGCCGATGAATCCGAGGATAAGGGCTCATTTCTGAGCGGGAAGCCATGGGGTGTGGAACATTTATCTGTTGCCGAGCGCCATTATAAGCTATTGATGGCAGGCGTGGACCAATTCGGGGGCAACAATGAAGTTGGACCAGTTCTGGAAGCGTACGAAATGGGTGTAGCGGAGCATGGCGAAGTATTTATGCGGAAGCGTTTCGAAGAATCTGCAGTCCGTCTGTTAAAAAATATCTTTCGCTTAGGGCTGTTTGAAAATCCATATTTACAGCCGGAAGAAAGTGCCAAGATTGTCGGGAATCCATCCTATATGAAGGAGGGATATGAGGCGCAGCTTAAATCGGTCGTAATGGTGAAAAATAAAGAACAAGTTCTGCCGCTTGCGAAAGATACGACTGTTTATATTCCTAAACGCTTTATCGCGGCAAGCCATGATTGGTTCGGCAATCCGACTCCGGAACGATTAGAGTATCCAGTTAATATGGACATTGTGAAAAAATACTTCAAGGTGACGGACAATCCGGATGAAGCGGATGTTGCACTTGTATTTATCACCAATCCAAGATCAGGAATAGGATATTCCAACGAAGACTTGGAGGCTGGCGGCAATGGCTATGTACCAATCAGCCTTCAATATAGACCGTATACGGCAGGTCTCGCCCGCGAAGTGAGCTTGGCAGGTGACCGCAGACCAACGGATGTGTTAAATCGTTCTTACAAAGGGAAAACAATCACTCCGGAGAATACAACCGATTTAACGATGATTTTAGAGACAAAAGAGAAGATGAACGGAAAGCCTGTGATTGTTTCATTATTAGCATCAAATCCGACCGTTGTGGAAGAATTTGAAAAAGAAGTTGATGGGATTTTTGTACATTTCGGTGTTCAGGACCAGGCCATTTTTGACATCATTAGCGGTGTTGTGGAGCCTTCTGCACTTTTGCCTTTCCAAATGCCGGCAAACATGAACACTGTCGAAGAACAATGGGAGGATGTGGCACATGACATGGAGTGCCATGTAGATACAGAAGGAAATATTTACGATTTTGCATTTGGACTCAATTGGAATGGCAAGATAAAAGATCAACGTACCGCTAAATACTCTAAAAAATAAAATATAGAAAAATGATTGAAGGACCTTGTTTTTATAACAGGGTCTATTCTTTTACTGGAAAAGCCAGTATTAAGGTTTTGAGGAAATTATGAAAAAATCACAACTACTATTTATAAGTTTTAGTATAAAGCGGTCAGAATCCTCCTCATTTCAATGAAGGGATGAATGAACGCCTTCTTTGTGAAGTCTAAATACTATATGTACTTTTGTAATGTGCTGAAACTATTGATTAAACATCAAGTTTCATATAAACTATATGTATGGGAACTAAATCTAATCTAAAACATGCCAGAACCTGTGTATATAATGTCCATTATCATATCGTTTGGTCGGTCAAATATCGGAGAAAAGTACTTACAAATGAAATTGAGCAGTATCTTAAAGACCTCTTCGAAGAAATCGCAAAGGAAAAGGGATTTGAAGTTATCACGATGGAGGTAGGTGAACAAGATCATATCCATGTGTTTGCTTCGGCACACCCCAAGGTGGCACCCTCGTATATAGTCAAAATGTTAAAAGCGATTTCAGGGCGCAAATTATTGTTGCGATATCCCGAAATCAAGGAAAAACTATGGAAAGGGCGTTTATGGAATAACAGCTTCTATATCGAAACCGCCGGATCCATCAATGAAGAAGTCATCAAAAGGTATATTGACAAACAAATGAAAGGTGGTGAATAACATGATTCGCGCCTCTTATTTTGTGTACAAACCCACTCATGAAGCCAACATCATCTTATCCCGGTTAGGCTATGCCGCGAGGAAATTATGGAATGTGGCGAATTACGAAAAAAGAAATTGGCATAAAGAAAGTGGAGAACCTTTTCCTGATTGGTATGAACAGAAAAAAAGATTAAAAGATCACTTTTGGTATAAGAACCTACCATCTCAATCAGCACAGGAAGTCTTAAAGGTTCTTCAGGAAGCATGGGAATCGTACTTTGAACTGAAGCAATCAGGTGGGATACTAAATCCCAAACCTCCTCGTTTTAAACAAACCAATTTCAACGTGAAGTTTTTAAATAATGGCTTCCGCATAGAAGGAAACTTCCTGCGGCTATCCATTCCGGCCAAACAAAAGGCCTATTTGCGGGAGAAATATGGTATACAGAAGAAGTTTCTCCATATCCCCGTACCCAATCATATCGATCTAGGTGTAGTCAAAACCGTGGAAGTGAAGCCACTTGTTGCCGGGGAATATAAAATCATATTGGCACAAGAATATCCAGATGTAACTGTCCATGAAAAGAGTGAGAAATTCATGGCGATTGATATAGGAATTGTCAATAGCTTGGCATGTTATGATTACCAAGGACGCTCCCATATCATTTCTGGCCGCCAATGGTTGTCAGTTGAACGTTACTTCCATAAGAAAATAGCCCATTATCAAGCTATTTCTGACGGTCAGCAATCAACCGCTGGTGTGGAATATCCCAAAAAATCCAAAAGAGTTCTTCAACTCTACAAGAAAAAGAAAGCGCAAACATTCCATATCCTGCATAGCATGACGCGAAAAGTCATTGATCTGGCTGTTCAACAAGGGGTCGAGACCATTGTGATTGGAGAGATGAACGGGATTCGTGAAGGTGCTGACTTTGGAAAGGTAAATAATCAAAAGTTTCATAGTCTTCCTTTCCGTAAAATGGTCCAAATGATCACGTACAAGGCAGAGGAGAAAGGAATTTCCGTTGACATGGTGACGGAAGAATATACTTCCCAAACCTGTTCTGCATGCAAGCCTGGCCCTTCCAAAGAACATGCTAAAAAAACGAATCGCAAACACAGAGGGCTCTATGTTTGCGATGAATGTACAACAGTGATGAATGCCGATATCAATGGAGCTATTAACATAGGAAAAAAGTATCTGAAAGAGTTAAATGCTCAATCAGTAGTGGTGTTGGACACGCCAACAGTGTATACGTTCAATGGACAAGAGTTCGTTGCGTAGAACTTGAAGCTCGCTATTTTAATGGCGATGTAGTTCACTATACTTTTAATAATACGCTACATTGAAGGGAGTTTAGGATGAAAGAGCTATATGTAAAGCAAAAGGTATTTAGTTTAAGTGGTAAATTTACGGTAAAGGATCAGCAGGAGAATGATGTTTATTATGTAGAAGGGAGCTTTTTGAAAATCCCAAAGTCGTTTTCCATTATGAATGAAAGTGGAGAGGAAGTCGCTCTCATTTCGAAAAAGATGTTCAGCTTTTTACCAAAGTTTTTTGTTGAGGTGAATGGGCAAGAGGTATTAACAATAAAGAAGGAGTTTTCCTTCCTAAAGGCACGATACACGATTGATGCTGCAGGTATTGAGGTGCAAGGCAGCTGGTGGGATATGGATTTTGAAGTGTTGCAGCATGGAGAGGTCGTCGGTCGAGTGAACAAAAAGTGGTTTACTTGGGGTGACAGCTATAAGGTCCAGATATTGAATGAAGAGATGGAGACCATCATGATTGCGTTAGTTATCGCAATTGATTGTGTAAAAGCTGATAATGCCGCTGCTTCTTCATCAGCTTCGATGTAATGTGTATTTTCAGTGAACTGAAAGGATGATTAATATGGAACAAAAAACAAAGGGCTATATCTCTCTTAATTTTTGGCTTTAATGAAGAGCGAATAGTAGAAGTGTTGGATTTGGGACAACCCATACCTGCGAATTCCCTGAATGAGAATGGCATGTTTTAACTTATAAGAAAAACACTGCAAAATCTTGAACTTCAAGATTTTGCAGTGTTTTGTGGAAATTTATATTCTTTGTGCTTTGAATTAGTTTAAAATTGTTACCTTTAATTGTTTTACACCAAAATTAATAGCATCTTGTTTAGAAGGAATAAACACATCAATTTTATTTCCTTTAATGGCTCCACCAGTATCTCCGGCAATTGCCTCGCCATATCCTTCTACATAAACTTTACTGCCAAGAGGAATAACAGATGGGTCAACTGAGATCACCTTTGCATTTGGGTTTTCTTTAAGGTTAATGCCAGTTGCCGTAATACCGGAACAACCCTCACAAGATGCGGTATAAGCGGTAGCTTTCACTGTAATTTCCTTTGAACTTGTATTATTTGTGGATGTAGCTGGTACATTGGATGTACTTTTATTTTGTGTTTCTGTAGCTGGTTCCACCTTTTTACTTTCCTTTGGTGCTGCTTCAGCAGACTGTATCGGTTTTTCTACAATATCAGTATTGGTAGTTTTTACACCTTCAAAGATTAATAGATTCAATCCAGGATGAATGAGATCTGTATGTAGTTGGTTCCATTCTTTAATTTGTGAGACGTTTACTTGATGCTCCTTGGCTATGTCCCATAATGTGTCGCCTTCCTTAACTGTATATTGTTTTTGTGGTGCAATTGTAAGTTCATCACCAGGGCGAATGAGGTCTGTATTGAGATTGTTTAATGTTTTGATATTTTCTACAGATGTATTTTTTGCTTGTGATAGATCCCAAAGTGTATCTCCTTTTTCTACGGTAATCGTTGAAGCTTGTACACTAGCGCCTACTGTTACTGACAGTAGAGTAACTGCCAAAATAGATAATATTTTTTTAAGCATTCTTTTACCTCCATGTTCTAAGTTGTTAATTTTTTATTATCGTAACATAGATTTTTCTTAGAAAAAGAACAGGGGAGTGATAATTTTGTTACATCCATGGCATCTATATTGCAATATTGTTTCGAATATTAACTAGTAGTCAGAAAATTTTAGTATTTTAATAAGCTAATATTCACTAATTCATTATAGAGAATAGATTTTAGTGTAGTTAAAAGTAAACTTAAAAACTCCTCATTTAGATATGTTTGTTTTTGTTCCTAGTGTTTACAATACTTGTTTACATGTTTACGAAAAGTAAACAAGATGTATACAAACCCGTGTACATGTGCACAAACACGTTTACATCTATAAGTGACAATATGTATACGATTTTGTGATGGAAGTTTACAGAAATGTTTACAAAAATCGGTTTGTTTACAAGCCGTTTACAGGTTTACAGTTTCATTTTTTTTCAGCGTGAGTCATTGTTGAATCTAGTAAACTTTTATAACCTTTAATAGAAGTCATCAGATGTACATAGCAAATTTATATAAAAGGAATGATTCGAATGACTATGCCCAGAATTGCAGCAGTAGATGTTGGTAATGACTCGTTAAAGGCGATTTTCGGAGAACTAGAGCACGAATTAAATATACCTAACATTGTCGCAATAGATACAGAAGACCGTCCTGTAATTGGAATGGAAGAATTAAATAGTAAGGATCCTGTCGAGGGGATTCATATAAAGGTCCACTCCCCAGCTTTGAAAGAGAATAACGTTATTTATCGTGTAGGTCATTTAGCAACGAAGAGCAACAATGCAGCCGAGTTGGACCCTGGAAGCAGTAAATCAGAGGAAGATCAAACATTAGTTATGCTTTTTGCCGCGTTGGCATTAGATGCGGCGAGAGAGGAAAATTCATCTAAGTTCCCACGAGTAAAAAATGTCATTGATGCCAACTATACGCTGGGAACTGGTCTCCCCCTTCGTGAAGTGAAGGAAGGAAAAGACTTGGGATACCGATCAAAACTAACAGGCTCGGTTCATCAAGTGGAATTTCTCGTTACACCTAAATACCAAGGAATAAAGGTGAATATAAAGTTTAATGAAGTAAAGGTCTATCCGGAAGGCTTTGCCGCCTTTATTAATCTTGTAATGGATCATAATCTTAAAATCATCAATAAAGATTTAGTCGATAAAAGAATTTTAATTCAAGATATTGGGGGTCTATCTACGGATATTGCGGTTATTAGGAACCGGAATGTTGATGATGATAAAGCGCAAGGGTTTAATCTTGGGGTATCTGAATCATTAGAGGCAATCAGAGAAGAAATTAGATCCAAGCATGGAGTTGAATTGGACAGCCGCCGTGATGTCGTTGAAATTATTACAAGAAAGAATAACCGCAATCATATTATGGTAAAAGGGAGCCGGACAAGTGTCCATGATATTACAGATCGCATCTTGCTTGAATTAGCCAAAAAGCAATATCGATTGCTCCGTAATGTCTGGCAGAAAAACTCGCAAACAGAAATCTGCTATTTTGTTGGCGGCGGCTCGATTGTTTTAAAAGAATATTTAAAAACGCTAAATAATAATCTAGATGGTTATAATATTGATTTTTTTGAAGATGAAGATGAGAGTATTTGGATGATGGCGAATGCTTATTATAAGCTTATTTCCGATTTTGTAAGAAAGTCAGAGAAGCAAAAGGCACAGAAGGAAACTAAGGAACCAGCAAAACAATAAGATAAGGTGATTGTATGAAAAAGTCTGCCTCGCCCGAGGTGAAGAGGGGCCAAGCGATTTCATTTCGTGTCCCCTCCGATACACCTGATTATTTATTAAAACATCTACAAAAGCTAAAGGAAACAGAGCGAAGGAATTTTTCCAGTAAAATTGCTGAGTTTGTAATGCAGGGAGTCGGCCAGTCTTTTTCTAGGGAAAGGGAAACGATTACTGTTCCTCTCCCCAAAAAATTAAGTAAATCACAGCGAAATTGGCTTAAACATGAACATTCGGAGGCATTGCTCGGGAGTATTATTTACCAGCTTTTAAATGACCCAGTTCGTACGGCTTCCTTGCTAGCCTCGTTAAATAGTAACTCTGTGGATCTGGATGAGGCCTTGTATCTTCAAGAGGATATAAAAATGGAAGAAGAGCCGCATGAAATCTCACATGAGGATGATCATTTACATTCTGTTGGAGAACCAACTTTTACAGATGATGTTGATGATTTACAATCTTTTAACTGGAATAGCGCAAAAGCGGAAGAGGAAAATGATAGAGCGGAGGATGATTTAGAAAGTCTGTTAGGTGATTTTCTTGCTGCGATGAATAAATAGTATGCTTGTGGGGTAGGCAAATTCCCCAATATATTTATATACTTGTCACTTCTAATCCGAACTCGGGCGTTTTGAGTTCGGGAAATAATCAAACTAACAGGAGGAAACGGAGAAGGTCTTCGCTTTTCACCTGTTTGCTTTCATTTTCTAAATTAATCAATTATGTCGTATGCTTCATCGTTTTCATACCACTCAACTCGTCGGGATTATCGGGATCTAGTAGAAGATTTCCGAATCCAACTGATTTTAACTTCCTCGGCTTTTTATTGGATTTACGGTTAAGCTTGGCGAATTCAAGTAAAAGTTCGTCAACAGATTTTTCTTTATCGCTCAATTTTTTACCTCCCTTACAGCATTTCAGCGTAAATTCTATAGTTTAATACTCCAAACGCAAATTCCGCAGGAAACAGATTTATCCCTTGTATTAATTTGTACACCTTGGTAAATTTTGCCGTTAAGCTAACACCAGGGATAAAACGATAAGGAACAGCTTCCCAAATTGGATTGTTTTATCGTGATAACAGGTATTCCTTGCACCCCTATAAATCTTGCAGACAGAACTTCATGCACAACTCCTTTTCACATTCAAAAAATGCAAGAGTCAAGTTATTAATCATGAATGTGAACGTTACGATACTGTACAGGGGAGTACCCAGTAATTTTCTTGAAAACACGTCCAAAATGTGTCAAACTTTCGAACCCTACTTTTTCTGCTATTTCTCCGACTTTATAACGATTCTCTTTTAATAGGGAGATTGCCTCTTTTATCCTAATGTTATTAAGATACTCAATAAATGTAAACCCCGTATTTTCTTTGAATACTTTGCAAAAATAGGAAGAACTTATATAAAATTTTTTTGAAATGCTTTCTATTGTTAGCTGTTCATAATAATGTTGATTGATAAAATTCACTATTTCAAAGACTTTTTTATGGGTGAAGGTAGTTTCAACTTCATTATATTTATACTTTGTATCCATTAGTCTTTTAATAAATATAAGAACTTCTAAAAGGAATAGTTTTAAACTATCTTCGTACCCAGGTGGGTGAAAACTAAACTCATTGATTATTTTATCAAATAGCGTTTCGATAAGATTCTGATCTTTGGATTCCAATCTTAGTATATTTTGTCGAGAGGAAAAAATAGAGAACACATCATAGCTCCAACTCGAATTTAAAATATCTTCAATAAATTCACTTTTAAAGAGTAATGTGACCCTTTCGAATGTCGTATTACTTGAATTAACTAATTTGTGTACAGCATTTTTATTAATAACTAACAGTGTTCCATTCGTTACATGGTATGTTTTGCCTTCTATAAAATAATAAACATTTCCTGAAACTAGATACAGGATTTCGTACCCATCATGATAATGATGATCTGGCATCTCAGTGTGAATTTTTTTTTCTCGACTAATATCAAGAGGAGTAGTTTTATAAAAATTAGTTCTCAAATTTATACCCCCAATAAATAATAATCTAATAATAGAATATGTAGAAGAATTAGAAAAGAGAGAATATACGTGTAGAATCCCATTATACTATAATGATAATCTTAACTTGAAAATTATTATAGAAAGGAAGAAATAAAAAAGAGATAATGTCATCTTTTACGATTTCATTATCGTTACATTAATCTAAACACTTGGGAGGAATTAGGATGGGTGGTCTATTAAAAAGGAAAAAGTTTTTATTACCAATGATATTACTCTTAATTACCACATTATTGTTATCTGCTTGTGGAAAAAGCAGTAAAACAATTGGAAAAAAGAGTGGAAGCAAAAAAGACCAAATAGAAATCATTTGGACTATGGCTTCTGATCCGGATAAAGAGGAATGGCAAAAGGAAGTTGTCGCTTCTTTTGAAGAAAAAAATCCAGATATAAAAGTTAAAATAGAAAATTATCCATATGATTCATTTGACCAAAAATTAATTACGATGATTTCAAGTGGCAATCCACCAGATGTATGGAATCCGAATCAGGCAGAAAGTGGCTTTGCAACATACATGCAATTGGGTGCTTTAAAAGATTTGACACCCTACATTGGAGAAAATGCTTCAGAACTAGAA